>JAVBVR010000063.1:0-41575 GCA_036677845.1 Anaerovoracaceae bacterium
GGGGATCTTCAATACGCTCCTGACTCTCATCGAGTCCATCCTTGCACCGAGAGGAATTACTTCTGCGGAAGCAGGAATCATCGGAGCTGTTTTTGTTGTTGCCGGTGTACTCGGAGCAATCGTTTTGCCCATTCTGTCCGACCGGCTGCATATCCGGGTTCCTTTCTTTATTGTTTCCATCATGCTTTTGGTTCCATTGTATCTCGGATTGGCGTTCGTCCCGGATTTCCTGATCCTGGCGATGGTCTCGGGAATTGCGGGCTTCACGATCATGGGTGTGGCGCCGATCCTTTTCCAGCATGGATCGGAGGTCGCATATCCTACTCAGGAAGGCACTTCTCTGGGGACGATTCTTTTAATGGGTCAGATTTCAGGTGTACTCTTTGTACTACTATTTGAGGCAATGGCGGCCGGGTTCCATTCCATGATCCCGCCGATGCTTGCTGTCGCTGCAGTCACAGCGGCAGAGATTCCATTGACGCTGCGAATGAAGGAATCCCCGCTGCTGAAAAGAGGTGAGAATTTATGTCAGCCTATGTAATTGCCTATGATGTGGGAACTACCGGGGTAAAAACCTGCCTGTTCGAGATTGCAGATCAAATCAGGCTAATCGCAGGCGCAGCTGCAGATTATCCGATCTATCTTGCGGACGACGGTGGTGTGGAACAGGATCCTGACGACTGGTGGAGCGCCATGTGCAAAACCACAGCGCAGATTTTTGAGAAAACCTCTGTAACGAAGCAGTCGGTTCAAGGCGTCTCCTTTTGTGCTCAAATGCAGTCCCTGGTTCTCGTTGACCGTAACGGCACGCCTGTAAGAAGGTCCATGAGCTATATGGACAGCCGGGCTGTCGAAGAGATAAGACACGGAATCATGACCGGGTTCCGAATTTCGGGATTAAATATCTGCAAGCTCTTTCAGTCCGTCAGAATAAGCGGAGCGGTCTCTGCGAGCGTGAAAGATCCCGTATGGAAATACAACTGGGTGAAGAACAATGAGCCGGAGGTGTTCGGGAAAGTATATAAGTGGCTGGACGTTAAGGATTATCTGGTACATAAGACATGCGGCACGTTTGTTATGTCAGAAGACAGCGCGTTTGCCACGCTGTTATACGATACCAGAGCGGGAAGAAAAGGATTCAGCAGGGAATTATGCAATATGACGGGGGTCGATTGGAATCACCTTCCCGAAATCTGCAAGTCGACGGATTTAGTCGGGGGAATTAGAGAGGACGCCGCTTCGGAAATAGGGCTCATACCCGGAACTCCGGTATTTGCCGGCGGCGGAGACGCTTCGCTCATCGGTGTCGGCGCAGGTGCGGTCTCGGAAGGAGATACGCATATCTATATGGGGACTTCCGGATGGGTTTCCACTGTGGTTAAGAAGCAGATTCTGAGCATTCGAAGCATGACGGCCTCCATCGTGGGAGCCGACCCCGGTCATTTCAATTTCTTTGCGGAGCTGGAGACGGCGGGGAAGTGTCTGGAATGGGTGAGGGATCATCTGGCTCTTGATGAAATCGGCCTGTTTCTCAATGCAAAACAGGTCTGTGATGATCCGGAATGCATCCACAAAAGCCTTTATGATTACATGATGGAAAGCATCAAGGAGGTTCCGCCCGGAAGCGGCGGAGTCATTTTTACACCGTGGCTCCACGGAAACCGCTGCCCATTTGAAGACCCCAACGCCAGAGGAATTTTTTTCAACATCGGGCTGGAAACCGGTAAGACGGAGCTGATCCATTCCGTCCTGGAAGGAATCTGCTACCATTTAAGGTGGCAGCTTGAGGCCATGGAAAAACACGTCCCTGCCTCCCCGGTTATCAGACTGGTTGGCGGAGGAGCCCTGGCCCCCCTCACCTGCCAGATCCTTGCCGACGTCCTCAACCATTATGTTGAAGTAGTAGAACATCCGCAAAACGTTGGTGCAGTGGGCGCAGCAATGGTAATCGCCGTCGGACTCGGACTGATCAGCAGCATCGAGGATGGAAAGAAACTGATTCCGGTCGAACGCCGGTACTCGCCCAGATCGGCAAACGCTGCTATTTATGACAAATACTTTCCCGTGTTCAAGTCACTCTATAAGAACAACACCAAGGCGTTCAAGACACTGAACCAGAAGAAGTATTTATAGAAGAAATGCTTATAGAAGAAATGTTTATAAAGAAGAGCCTTCAACAAAAGGCTCCTTTAATAAACTTGATGAGCTGGTCACACATTAACACGTCGTCATGAATGGCGTTTTCCCCCACGTACATCTTGAGCCGTTCCTTGTAATACTCGCAGGAATAGGAAAACTGCAGCATCATGAACAGGTTATCCAGAAAAAAAGCAAAATACCTGGGATCGAAATCCTTCCTTGCCCGGCCCTCCCTCTGTGCTTTTTCGATGAGGGAGGAGTAAAGACCTGCCGTAACCCCTTCGACGCTTCCGGCGGTTTTCCAGGTCAGCTCGGAATTGTTCTCTGCGGTCATTTCATTGTACAGTTTGTACATTTTGTGATGCGTCCTGGCATATTCCTGGATCGCTCCGATGATCTTTTCGATGATTGCGAAGATATCATCATTTTCACTGATGATCCGCCTCAGAGCTTCCTGGAGCGTGTCGGTGGAAATGTTGACGATGGTCTGGTACAGGTTCTGTTTATCGTTGAAATATTTATATAGGGAACCGACACTGATGCCGGCGCGTTCTGCGATCTTGTTGATATTCGCCTCACTGTAGCCGTATTGAGCGAACTCGTTCAGAGCGGCTTCGATGATCTTGTTCTGCTTCTCCTCGGGTATCTTGCGAAATGTTTCATTTGCAGTCATGTATCTCATCGTTTTTCTCCCATGCATTTCATGCCCGGCTGGGCTTTTTTGTTCATTTGGAATTACGGCTGCCACTAAAGATCCTGTCCTCGATTTTCTTGCCCGTTTCTGTTGCTGCAATACCGCCCATGGCGGTCTCTCTGAGCTGAACCGGAAGCAGCTTGCCCACCTTGTACATGGCGTCGATCACCTCGTCCGTTGGAATTGGAAAACGAGCGCCGCTTAAGGCCATGTCGGCGCTGAGGAGTGCGTTCACAGCCTGGGATGCATTTCTTTGCGCGCAGGGGATTTGCACCAGTCCGGCAACCGGGTCGCAAACGAGTCCCATAACATTGATCAGGGCCAGGGAAAAAGCTTCCATGGCCATGGCCGGGGTGCCCCCTTTCAGCTCAACGGCTCCCGCCGCAGCCATTGCCGCTGCAACTCCGCACTCGGCCTGACAACCCCCTTCTGAACCTGCCACCGTTGCATTCTCAACCACTACGGCGCCGAGACCTGATGCGGTAATCAGTGCTTTCAGAACATCCTCTTCTGTTTTCCCCGTTTCCTCTCCCACGGAGATCAGAACCGCAGGAACAATGCCGCAGGAACCTGCTGTCGGCATCGCACAGATCCTTCCCATGGCAGCGTTTACTTCACTGCAGGATAGGGCCCGTGCCATAACGGTATTGATAAACCGGCCGCAAAGGGTGCCGCCGGATTGGGAATATCGATAGTGATTCGAAGCGATTCCGGTGATCAAGCTGCCTTCTGTGGGAAGAGGCCTGTTCAGCGCGCGTTCAGCAGAGGCCTGCATGATGCCAAACCGTTCTTTCATACTATGCATCACTTCAGCTCTGCCGATATCGCTGTTTTTCATTTCATTTTCGATGACGATTTCATGAATCGGCACCCTGCGTGCTTCCGCCATTTCCAGCAGCTGCCTGCAGCTATGATACATCACTTTTCCTCCTATCCCTTTAAAGCTTAATAAATTTGACCGAGTAAATGTTAGGGTTATTTTCAATGCATTTCAGGATCTTCTCCTCAACCAAGTCATCCACTTCGATTACACAGGTTGCCTCCTCGCTCCGGCTTTTTCTGCTGACCTTCATGGTGGCAATATTGATGCCTCTTTCCGCAAGGACCTTAGTAATATGGCTGAGAACACCGCGCGTATCCAGCTGGCGGATAAAAATGGTCGGCAGATTTCCGGAAAGCTCCACTTCGTAGCCGTCGATCCTGCTGATCAGGACTGCCCCGCCCCCCAGAGAGGAGCCGTCTACTGTGCTTAGCAGAGCTCCGTTTTTATAAAATGAGATTCGAACAGAGTTTTCATGGGCACCGGGCAGATCAACCTCATGGAATTCGTATCCGATCCCCTTCTGATCGGCAATCGCAAAGGAACCGGCAATGGACTCATCATCCTCACGGATTCCCATAACTCCAGCCAGCAGCGCTTTGTCCGTACCGTGACCCCTGCCGGTTTTGGCAAAAGATCCATGAAGTCCGAAGGAAACGAAATCGAAATCGTCAGCAAGCCTTGCCGCAATTCCAGCCAGCCTTGCAGCTCCCGCCGTGTGGGAGCTGGACGGACCGATCATGACCGGTCCGGCAACCTGAAAAATACTTACGCTCATTTTTCCCGCTCCGTTTCCGTTCCTTATTTCTTTGCTTCAGAGCAGTTGCCGCTGCAGCAATCCATGACTTTCCAGATGAGACTCAAAATCAGTACGCCAGCCGTTATAACACCGCCTAAAAATACCAGCAGTGTGTTTTTGGAACTCATCAATATGCGCCCTTTTTCCTGTGACATAACACTATACTTCCTTTCGCCGTAATACCTTCATTATACCACGATACATAATAATAATCCCTCGTAATCCGGAGGATCCGATCACAGCCTGCCCGAATCCGGAAGAACCGATCACCGCCTGCCCTTTCGACCTAAATAATCCTGCAAAAACTTTTCATCCTCTTTCTCCAGGCCTCGTTCGCCGGCCAGTGATTCCAGGTGATGAGTAAATTCATGTTTCAAAGTGAGAGCCAGTTGTTGCTTCAATGCGTCCCTGTCCAGATGGCCATGCACGCGTTCAAAGGATCCGTAATAAATGGCAATATACCTTCCCATGCTTCCGCCTCGATGATACTCGCCCAGAACATACAGATCTCTCTTCCTGCTTGCAGGGTTCATTTTCTCTTCAGGCAGCAGAATAATCCCCCCATTAAGTTCTTTGTAGAACTCACGCGGCAGTCCGGCAGCAATTTCATCCAGTATGATTTCCACTTCATCGATCGGGATCATTTCCGCATTCCCCTTTCTCTTTTCCTTTTCGTTGTTTTAACACGCACACTGAACCAGAGGCACAGACATTTCATGTCTTATTATTTGCATTTTTACCAGTATATCATAGGTAGAAAATATTTGGAAGTTCGCCCAATGCTTTAAAATGTTTCAAACAAAGACAGTAAGTATTTGGAGATTCGGCGCCAATAAGATGATGGGTAGATTTCTCTACCCATCGAAAAGTTGAAATTTATTTGGATTCTATTGGATTTCAGGAGATTTCCAAAGCAATTGACATGAAACCTATAAATCGCTGATCCGCTCAAGAATTACAGCAACTTCCGCTCTTGTTGCCTTGCCCTGGGGATCAAACAGATTTCCGTTCTTGCCAGTCATCAGACCCGTTGCATGGGTGTAACCAACACCATCCTGCGCCCAGTCCGAAATCTGAGAAGCATCAGTATATCCAGGTGCATTCATTGAACCGCCGGTATGCGCAGCTCTATACTTTTCCATGAAGCGGTAGATCATCATTGCCATTTGCTCTCTCGTAATGCGGTCATTAACCCCAAATGCACCGTTTCTGTATCCCTCTGCGATTCCGTTTTCCGATGCCCAGGCCACCGCATCCGTATACCACTGTCCTGCAGATACGTCATGGTATGGAGGCACAGCTCCGCTTGCCGATGCGCCGCTGAACCGGTACAGGACCGTCACGAACATCGCCCTCGTTACACTGCCGTCCGGATCAAACAAGGTACCGGAAATTCCGTCCATGTATTTCTGCTCCCATGCCCATAAGATACTGTCATAAGCCCAGTGACCACCGATATCAGTGAATGGGATTTCCGCTCCCGGAACGTCTTCGTCTTCCAGCGTGGTGGTGGTGCTTTTACTCTTACTTTTCTTTTTGTTTTTGTTCTTTTCCCATTGAGCGTACAGCATCACTTTTTGGGATCCCATTTTAAATGTGGTGCCGGCTGTATAACCGGTTCCGCTGCCGTCGGCAGCCGTATTCCAGCCAATAAAGGAATAACCGGAGAGCGTTAAGGAGCCTGTGTTGGCTAATACGGTTACCGTATCGCCTTTCTTATACTCTTTCCCGTCTACAGGAACAGCCCCCCTGGTACCGCCATTTTTATCCTACTTCACATTTCAAACACATATAAAATAAAAACGCCCGTCTTTTGAGTAAAACTTCAAAAGACAAGCGTTATTAACAATGCTGCTTACCGTGCCCTCACACATATAAACCCATAAAGTTTTACTTAGGATTTATTGATGCACTGGAACTAGCTTTCAGGCACTTTTGAAAGCATTAATATAATATCACAAAAAAGGGCTAAGCAAGTCCAAACTTCTAATATCTTACAATCGGTATACTGCTCCCCGGTCACATTTCGGTCACAATTCCCGTCATATTTCTTTTTTACTGCAAAAAATGCTACACAACTAGTATATTGTTATGTTATTTCTTGTTTTGTTTTGTCGCAACTTGCGATTTTTTTCACTTTCATGATCGTACACCATCGCTGTTTGTCATAGCAAGATATCAATATGCATATAACATTCCCCGCGATGTGTTTGGCCGTAGTCAAGAAATGAGCCGGCAAGTGATTATTCGTCAATTTTTTTTACATGTTTAAAGAAAACCCGTTTGTGGTAATTAATAAATACAAATTTTTTGAATCCCATACCAACTTCTCTGGATACATAACAGACATCGCCTTTGAATAGGGAATTCATGGAAAAGTTTTGATAGGAGAAAAAAGTATGTTTAAGAATTTTAACAACGATAGCCTACTGCAGAAGGCCTTAAACCGAATATCCAATCTCATACAATCAAACGAAGAAGCTGCTGCCAATTTACGAGAGGCAATCTATGATGATACATCGTTTAACATTCTAAAACTAATAGAAGAGCCATGTAGATATGCATAATTAGGATCTAAACCAGATTGTTTTTACCGGCTGAGAATTCCAGATTCATATTCTCCGAGACTCATAGCTGCACACCGCATCCATCCTCGAAACGAACCCTATCAAAATTCCTCAGAGCGACAGAATAACTGTTAATTCCCTTTGGTCTATTGTAAAATTAGTAAAGACTAATTTATCAAATCCTCTTGCAAATGACAGGGCTGCGCACTAGTGATTGAAAAATCACTAGTGCGCAGCCCTGTCACCTTACTACAAATATATCTTTTTCTTATTCCCACTCAATGGATAGAGGCGGTCAACAAATGGCTTAACTTCAATGTTTCTCGCCTCTGTAATCTGAAATGTGGGTAAAATTGTGGTACAAAAAGTTTTTCATCTGCCTTTTATGAGGTCGCAAAATTCTTTTTTATAGTGGGAAAGTATTCTTTTTATAAGCTCCGAAAACCCCCCGTCGTATCATGGGATCCTATCCTGAACCATACCCACAGTAGCGCCCTCCCCTAATACTTACCCAACTGTTCAAAGCATTTTTTGAGCCACTGTTCATAAACCGAAACAGGAACCTCGGCATATTCATATTCTACGCTACCATCACCATTAAAATAAGCGGCTATAGGAACCTTTATCATTTTAGCTTTCACTGTATTTCTCCTTCCTTCCTGATTCCCATATACTCATAAAATTTCGCTCTAGGTATATGGTAACTCCATCTTCCGGCGGTCTTTACTGCCGATCCGAAAGGCAATATTCCACGCTGGAGTCCTATCCTTACATACTGCGGTCTTTTTCCCATCATTGCGGCTGCGTCTGTTACTTTAATATTGTTTTCCATATTTCTCCTTTCCATTACTTATCTTCGATTTTTTTGAGCGTATACTGGACTCCTACCGGAGGTTCCTATCATGCCTTTGATAATGGCAAATCAGATCCGTGTAGAGTAAATATGTTGGGCACTAACAACTATTTGCCCGGGATATTGATATACATACCTGTATTCATTTCCACTTCAACTTCATCTGATGAAATTAAAGCTAACTCCAATTTCTCTCTTTCCTGATTACTTATTGATGCTTTAAAAACGTCATCTGAGGTTAACCATCCGATTGTGCATATAAACCTTGATTTATCATTTGGATCTTTATCTATTGAAACACACTTATGATTTTTTAGAAATGGAAATTCATCTATTATTTGTTCTGGCAATTGCTCCCACAGATATGTTACGTTTTCAAATCCTCTCCTTGGTTTATCTGCAATGGATGGTATCAACCAATCTCTACCGTTCTTTTTTGCGCTTCTAAGTTTACCCCTTCTAATCCATTGACGAACAGTTGTGGGCGATACCCCATAATAAGCAGCATATTGTTCGGTGGTTAAGTAATCACACTTAACACATATCATTGTACTTTGCGGTGTGGATGACATCGAACTTATCCAGCCATCCTTGTCCCATCTCATATCTTCGCAATGCATTAAACAAAGCTCTATTCCATCATTAGTTAAAGAGTATTCGTAATACCACCAATTCTCTTGAAGTTTAGGTAGCATACAATTATCCAATTTCAGCTTAAATCTTTCACAAAGCTCTAATATCTTTCTGCGCTTTTCATCGCTGTAACCTTCTTCATTTGATGTTTTAAGGTGTTCTATATATGAATCAAAAGAACTCTGCGCTTCTTCTTTTGAAAAAAGATGGAATTGTTTAAAAATATCTAATGGCTCTTTCATTTTTAATACCTCTCAGCACTGTATTGCTACAATAGTTTATTTAATTGTATTGCAACAATACATTTGCGTCAATTAATATTTTAAGCCCCAGACGGGAAAAGAAAAGATACCCAGTAGAACCAGGTATCCCTAATCATTTTTATATTTGAGAGTTCTAAAGTGGAAACTCCGCCTTTATTGCTGCACCCTCCATAACGTCCTTAATCGTCTCGAGGATCTCCTTTGACTTTACGAGGTAATCGAATAGTATAATGCTCCCAATCGACGGCCTTTCGTCATAATCGCCGTTCTCTATAGCTAAGTGGGTACGGTATATGATTTCTATACAGTCAGACAAATGCCCGATGTTGTCCTTAAGATCAACCAAGCTGATTTCTTTATTCTTTTCGTTCATCTGTGCGCTCTCCTGCTTCTCTCTGACCGCTTGCCATTAATTAATCCTAGATGGTAAGCATTTAACGCTATAACGATTAAGGAGTTTTCGTTTTCAATAATTGATCCAATATTGTCCATAATCTCGTCGCTGTTCATTTGTTGATTAAGAATCTTTTTGGTTTGCTCGTTAAATTTCATGATTCAAGCCTCCCTTCCCGCATAACGATCTCTGACGGAAATTGTTTTGGCTTTATAGTCTTTAAGAGCCGCCACCGGATCATTGATTATTTTAAGAAAAGCTGATTGAACCTTTAGGCCGTGCAGTATAGACATTTCCGAATTAGCCAAAATGCAATCAGTATGAACATCTTCTATCATGCCAACTAATTTCATTTGCGCTTCCGTCAATCCGGTATCTACTAACCGCCGGGTAAGTTCGTCAAAATAGGCTTCGCATTCGCGAGCTTCTTCTGATTCATTCTCGTGTAGTAAATCAGGGTCAAAAATAGTATCAAGTACTTCGTTCACAATGCCAAATACTGAATTGTCTGCTCTTTCGATCATTTCCATTTTTTAATCCTCCTATTTACATCTGCCTGTAAATATGTATAATAGGGGTACAGGCTTCCCCTTGTGGGTAGTTTTGAATCGTGAGCCATTGTGTAACTTGCCGGTTGCATGGCTCACTTTCTTTATTTGTTCTTATCTTGCATCTGCTTTTTGAGGTCGGCTTCATAATCATCCAAATACCCTTCGATGTCAGATAACGACCAATCAAATCTTGACCCTTGAATGACAACGTTTGTTGAAATGTCCACTAGCATATACCCGCCTTGGTCGTTAATATTCCAGTTTCTTGCCCTTGATTTTTTTAGCATAAACCCAAGTCTTTCGGCGTGCCTTCGCGTTTTATTTTCCCTCACCTTATCCGGATTCGCTACCATACAGAAACCTCCTTTCCTTGTCCTTAATCATATACTTTAACTTATACTATATGTTATACTACAAATTGTGCTATAATGCAATTTCTTTTTACAATAAAAAATACCGAGACTAAACCCGGTATCTCTCGCTCCTACACTTCACAGCCTTACTTCATATGCAAATACTACCATTCCGGCAACTGCAGCGCAATATTAAAAGGCTGAAATGTAAGAATAAGTGTACGAAATGTAAGTTTACATAGAGCCGCCTTACTAATCCTTGTCTATTTCGTTAATATCAACCCCGGTATACCGCTTAAACAGCTCCGGCGATATGTAATAGCTGTAACGTCTGTTTCTGTCATTGGTTTTTAAGGCCGTTCCGAACGGGAGAAGATTCCGCTGCAACCCAATTCGTATAAATTGCTGATTCTTTCCCATAATTTCGGCAGCTTGTTTTACTGATATGCTTTTACCGTTCATCTTACCTCCTAAAAACACAGCCCCATTTCAATAAAATTAGGATTTAGTGTTACTCTAATTGTTCACAATCATACTGTCCTTTTATGTAATCGTTATAATACCCTCCGATAGAATCTGCGTTTACCAATTCATCGTATTCGTAGTATGGTACACTGTAGTATGCGTAAACTGATCCGCTGTCCAGAAATCTGACATAAAGGACTTCTTCATAATCATCATAGCCCACTGATTCAAAACAGCTAGAATCAACATATTCCAGTAAATCGTTATAATCTATCTCAACTACATCCTCGTTCTCATCCAGTTCTGTTTCGGATACATAATCAGATTCATAATCAGTTGCGGGTGGTAGAGTTTCCGATGCGCTTTCAACGGCGCAGCCGGTACTGATTAGTAAAAGAAATACAAGAAATATGGCTAAAATCTTTTTAATTTTCATCGTCATCCTCCTTGTTAATGGTTTTTCTAACAGTACCTATACGGGAATACTTTAATAACCGCAAGTAGAAAAGTCCCCAGGACTAAATCCGGAATACCCTTTATTCAATATAACCCCAGTCTCTATATTTCTTTTCCAGTGTTCTATTTCCAATTATTTTAATTACAGTTCCCGTTTCAATATTAACTTCAAAACCGTATAGTCTGCATCCATTATCTATATCTGCGTCTGTGTCAAATTCATATGAAACGAAGTATAAAGATTCATCCGGCTCAAATTTATTAATGGCTCCAGTAGAAGAGAAGACGGCTTTCCGATCATATGCATAAGTAGCGTTCCACCCATAAACGGTGTATATTTGTTGACTATCTTTAATCCAAGAATTTATTATACTTTCGGTTGTTTCATAATCGGATAAGGCGTGTGATTTTTTGGCCAAAAGGATAGCCTTATTTGTATTATTATTTAGTTCAATAAACGTATTAAGCCCTTCTATCGCTTTCTGTGCGTTCTTATAGTTTTCATCTTCCGAAATCACTTTTTTAAAGTGTTGTAATGCTTCTGCCATTTTAGCATTATCATTTATGATATCAACATTCAGGTTAATTGCATCCCAAATTTCATTACCAAGTGCATATTCTTTGTTTGAAATTATAAGCTTCTCGGCCAATCGAATGTTTTCTTTTGATCCGTTATAAAAGCTATGTCCAAAATTTTCTATGGCAGCCTCGTAATCTGCATTTTCCATCGCTGCTTGTCCAGCATTATAATTTACAGTTGAGTAAATAAAAGCGCCAGCCGTTACTAAGACAATTAGGGCACACAAGAGAATGGAAAAGAGTTTTATTTTATTCTTGCTTGTTAACGAAGAGGCATTGTTAGGAGCTGCGACACTAATAATTGGCGTTTCCAGATCCGCTCTTTCGCTTGGAGATTCTTCGGTCACTTGATCCACAACTTCAGGTATTGTAGTTTCCTGATGATTATTAAATTCAGTTGGGCAACCACAATGCGGACAAGCAGCGGCTTTATCAGAATAGTTTTTTTGACATTCTTTGCATACTATAAGAGCCATTAAAATTACCTCCTAATAATACAAATCTGTACAGTTATACTTCGGGTTCACAAGATAAGCCTTGATATCAGTTTACGCCAATCTATGGATTTTTTCAACATATCTAGGTAAATATTGACATTAAAACACTACAGGAATATATTTGAGTTACCAAAGAAAGGAGATTGTAAGATGAAAAGTAAAGTATTGCGCTATTTGACGGTATTAATTTTGCTTTTAATCATGCTAATCTGCGGGACAAGTTTAACCAATGCTGCTTCATATTCAGATATTGCCGGCACCACGTATCAAACTGCCGTCGAAACACTTTCTAGTATGGGTATTATCGGAGGCAATCCGGACGGCACTTATCAACCGTTCAAGAACGTTACAAGGGCAGAGTTTTCCGCCATGATAACGAGATTCTTGGGAGTCCCCGACTCCGCTTTGACAGGCTACACGAAAACCAACTTTAAAGACATGGCAGGGTATAGTTGGTCTATCCCATACTTTGGTTTTTGCGCTGAGAGAGGAATAATTACAGGCGACGGCAAAGGTAACGCCATGCCGGGTAGTACAATCACCTATGGTCAGGCGGTTACTATGTTGGTGCGAACTCTGGGGCTTGAATCTGAATTAAATCCTTCGCTAGACTGGCCTACGAATTATATTGATGTGGCTTCAAAACATGGCTTGACAGACAATGTCAAGGCTTCGGATGGGGTAATAAACCGGGGTAACGCAGCTATATTATTATACAATGCCCTAATAGGCCAAGAAAACAATGCCGAAAAATTGAAGATCAAAAACATAACTTTTTATAGGAATGTAGATAATAAACTAGTTAGATCAGATCAATACGCACGGAATATTGACGATACCTTATATTTAAATTTCGATGTAAATTATGACTTATTGGAAAATGACGCCACTATTAAACTTGAGATTCAAGCTCGTCCACAAATAGAAAAGAAAACACTGGAATCAAAATTTGAAAGCATCAAATTAGATAAGGACACTACCACAAAAAATGTCTCGACAGAAATCTCAATTAGTAACCTGGTGAAGGATAATGATCGAGTCAATGGCTATATGATTGTAATTAAGTCTGGAAATGAAGTATTAGGACAATCGAGCTTTACTTTATTTATTGACAGTAGTGCCGAGGAGGCTTTTATGGGTACAGTAAAAGTTAGTGAAATTAAATTCTATTCAGGTGAAAAAGACGAGTGGATCGCTTATGCAGACAGAGAGTACGCATCGACCTTTAAATGGAGCCCCACGCTAGGTATGATAGGAACTGAACTCCACTTAACTTATGATAATTGCCCTGATGATTACTCTATTCCAATTAACATAAAATATGATATGCCTAACGGTTATTATGCTGATTTCACACCAACATATGATTTTACCAAAGGCAGTACTTTAAACATTATCGATGGATATGTGTATTTTAGCCAATTTGACGCTAAGAAATATCAACCTGGCAGCTACACTGTTGAGTTTTACGCTTATGGTAAAAAGATTGGCTCAGGAAGTTTTGTTATTGAATAATTAGATTGGAGGCTGTCTCTCTTCTCTCGGGACAGCCTCTCTCTTTCATATGCGCTTTTTTAATCGTCGTTTTGTCAGAACGTATGTTCTTGTCGATGGATTATACCAAAATCTTATTTTCGTGGCTGTACGGTCAAATTAGAGGCTCACACGGGGATGATCGGGCTTCCTCTTCCCGGCTGTCATTTAGTTCGTCTAATACTTGGAACATACCACTTTCCAGTGCCTTGAAATATTTAATTGTTACTTTCAGCTTATCATCGTTCAGATATCTGTTTGACATAGCCATGATTTCAGTTAGCGGTCTTACCTTGTCCATCATATCGAGTATGCCTTTAAACCACTCTGTTATTAACTCGGATTCGCAAATTACAATGCTTTCCATCAGCTTATCGTATTTGTCCGCTATGTTGTAAGCCTCTTCATCATCATTTCTTAATGCGATCCGCTTTTGTATCTTAGCCACTCTAGTATCTAAACACGAATATATTTCTATGGCCTTTGTGTTCAGATTTTCCCGTATACCATCCAGAATCATCATCAAAGCTTTTGTCATTTTATCTCGGGCTTCATATGCTTCGCTATATGTCATGCCTTCGCTAATGATTGTCTGTTTGATTGATAACCCCGGCGAGAGAACAATACGTGAATTAACGCTATCAAATGTCGCAAGATAGTTTTTCTTAAGGAAACCAAGATTCTTCCGCAGCCGTTCAAATGTACTAAACGGATTGAACATTATAAACCCACATCTAATGGAGCAATCATAACGCTGGAACAGTTCAAAGGTTTTTTCCGCATCGGAGACTGTTGTTCCCTTGTTGTATAGCTTCAAATCATCTTCGTTGCCGGATTCTGCCCCGATAAATACCGATGTAAGCCCCGAATCGAAAAGAAGGTTCATCAATTCCTCATCGGCTATCGTGTGAAAGTCTGGTCTAAAATTGGCCTCGTATGTATGCCCCGGAAGATCCCTTATAATGGCTCGCGCAATCTCCTTCATACGCTCCGGCGGGTTGCTATCAAAGGACGTATCTGCAAACCAAAAATGGTTTTTGAAACCTTTTATATCCGCGAAACTCTTTACCTCGGTTATCATATCGGCTATATCCCTAAACCTTAACACCCCTTGCTCCAGTGAGACACAGCAGAAAGAGCATTTACCTTTGCAGCCCCTTGTTGTGTAGGTCAGAAATGAATCGTTTCTGCTTGTAGGTTTGAGGCCGGACATATCCCATTTGTCGGCTGATTCAGTCTCATGCTTGTATTTAATGCCCCGAACTGTTGAAAGGTCTTTCCTGTTTTCCAATGCCTCTACCAATGCCGGGAGTACTTGCTCCGGCTCGTCATTTATGGTTATGTCGCAGCCGTTGTCATAATCGGAAACCGTTATAGCTTTGCCCTTGAATATCTCAACGATTTCACCATGCTCCTCGCCTCCCACAATAAGATATAGAATATCCGGCTCCATTTCTCGCAGCTTCGTATATAGGTTTTTCTGCGGCATGATATATTGGAGATCGTGACGATCCCCCATCAGGGAAACCAGGTTGTAAAAGGTTCTTTGTCGGTAGATGTTAAAGCCTTTATCTACCACGAATACTATCTTCATTCTGCGCACCTCCTCAGTGTCGGGGACAACGCCTCTTCGAGTTTCTCTAATCGTTTCTTAACAGTCATATTTTAACCCTCTTTCTTTTGCAATTCCGACCGGAGACTTTCGAGGAGTTCAGTGCTCCCCTCGCCCTTATCGGTTGATTTCTCGCTAGGCTTTCCCGATGCATTAAATCCTCTGTATTCTCTCTCTTCGTCGCTCATTTTTATATACAGGGATACAAACTCTTCCTCGGTCATTTCGCCGACTTCCGGGTTTGTGTCGAACAGTCCCTTATAAATCAACTGCGCTATCCGGTGTTGACGCTGATCTGGGGTTAAGTTTTCAAACTCTATGCCCTTTTCTCCCAGGAGAGCAGATTCAAGTTTTTCAATTCGTTTGACTATCAGCGTCATGCCTCAATCCCTACCTTCTTTATAAAAGCCTCAAGCGGATCAAAATACAAACGCTTTTGCTCGTCATATCCCATGGAGATAAACATGTTTATAAAATCTTCTCTGTTCATTTCTTTTACTTCCGACCCGATATCGGGAAAGGAAATGTCACTGGCATCATGTTTTTCTGCCCGGATACTCCAATAGAACAGTTCGGCAAGCTCCGCGTTCAGCTCTTCGTCAGACAAAAGAGAAAGGTCTTCCTCCTCATTAACGTTAAAGCGAGATTCAAGCTTTTCAAGCCTGGTTTCGATACTTTTCATAATCTTTTTACTTTCCTACCTTTCCCGCCGTTTCCTCAAGGCGATCTATCCGCCTCAGAATTTCCTCGCGGTCAGATTGATCCAATCCTGTGAACTTCGCCAGCAGTTCCAGCGCCTTTAAAGGATCCATGCGCTTGAATTTGAATCCGTCCCTCGTTTCCTGTATTTCCGAGATTATGGCGGTATCAACCTGATCGGAGTCCTTCATTTCGATAACGGTCTTATATCCCAAAATAGGTTCACCGTCAATATTGGCAATCTCCGTCTTTACCGTTTTGTATTCCAGATAGTCAGCTATGTCGCTAAATGCCACCCGCTGAAGCTTCTCGACGATCTTTTTTCGTAACAATGGAAACTCGGCTGTTAGTTCCGTGCAACGCTTATTTATTTCTTCCTGGACTTCAACATTCTTCAACAATCGCTGCCCTTGGCTGTAGGCGGTTGCCTCGGAGTACCCGGCTGCTTTCGCTGCTCTCGTAGCATTAAAGTCTGTCATATATTCATCTACGAATAACTGCTGCTTTGCCGTCAATTTTGCCTTTTCGTTATTTTTCAATGCTCTTTCTCCTTTCCTGCTCCCGTGCAATAACTAGAGCATATTGCCGCTTAAATCTATCAATAAGCGCCGCCTTGATCTCTTCTGCAGGCGTTTCCTCAATAGCCGATATATCCTCGCCCTTGAGAATAAGGCCCGTAGCGAGTGCCTCAATCAGTTCTTTTCCGTTCATATATTAACCTCCTCTCACATTGTTCTCAAAAGCTTGTCTTTAACATTGTTCAGCCTCTGGAATCGTTCGGTGGCGTTTTCAAGATCGGGATTAACGTCCGGATGATATTTTTTCGCTGCCGCCTTGAATCCCAGTGATACAATCTCTTCAATTAATCCCTTTTCTTCTTCCGTGTAAACGATGGCACTGGCTCCCGTAAAACTGCTCCAATCATAGTTACTATGTTTATAATCTTGGTAACTACTTTTGTACTGCTCCTGTGCTTCGTAATTCTTTTCCAGCTCTTCAAGATAAGCCTTGTTTCGCAGTTCTCCGAACACGTCATAGCAGCGGTCATATGTACTATCGCCATATTTGCTTTCAAAGGCTTTTTTATTGCCCTGGTACTCTTCGAGGATCTTCTTCTGTTCCTGCTTAGCCGCATATTCTTCTGTCTTCTTAAATTCCGCGGTTACTTTCTGAATAAGCGGA
Source organism: Anaerovoracaceae bacterium (assembly GCA_036677845.1). Taxonomy (GTDB): domain Bacteria; phylum Bacillota; class Clostridia; order Peptostreptococcales; family Anaerovoracaceae; genus Anoxybacterium. The sequence goes on from JAVBVR010000063.1 coordinate 17,090, forward strand.
TTCAGTTTCACATAAACCAGATCCCAAAGTGCCTCCTCGCTTATACCCAATTCCTCAAGCTTTTTCTTTAATGCGGCGGTGTTTAAAAAATCGCCCGGCCATGATTCCAGTAGATCATAGAAGCCCATTGTGCATATTGAAGTCTGCTTCTTTTTTACGGTACCGCTTTCCCTGTAGCTTTTGTGAATGCTGATCTTGTAAGCTGTTTTGACCGGTCTGTCGAACTTCTCCGAGCTGCGGGAATAGCAATACTGAATATAGGATTCCTGGTCTCCGACTTTAACGGTATAGGAGTTTACTTCAATCCTTTTGCTCGTCGGTCGATGTGAGACTTTTTTATTTTGAATTTCCTGGATCACGCAATACATTTAAACACCGCCCTTTATTTAAACTGTAGTTACTGCGTTACTTTTCATAGTAACCACAGACTTAATAAATCGTTCTGCTTTTCATTAACCTTCTATTTCGTGGCCTCTGAGGGCTCTATTTTTCGATGTTTCGGTTTTGCCGGTACTCGTTGGCTCTGTACCGTCGCTCGCTTTTGCCGCGCTGTATGGCCTTGATGTATAGCTCTGGATCGGACAGCAGCAGCTTTTGAATCTCAGCGGGGTACAATATCGCTATGTGCTTATGAAGAGGGACAATTATTTTTTCTTCCACGCTGCCGCCTCCTAGTAATCATGCTCCGCGCACCATTTTTTCAGGGCTTCTTCGTACTCGTCATATGTAAGGTTCAAGTCCTGGAGCCGCTTCTTCTCGGCTTCATATAGCCTGTCAATGCTAAATGTAACACTCATTTATCAAGCCCCCTTGTCATATAACTCACATAGCCTATCAGTACAGGCTTTCAGTGTATTTCGTGCAAATTGCTCACCGGGGTATTTCTGTTCTATCTCCGTTTGCTGCTGGATAAGGTCGGCCCAGTATGATTGATCGTCCCTCGGTGGTATGTTGCGTTGTAGGTAATTATAGCAATCTGTAAAAATCTGTTTCTCCAGTCCCATCAATCCATCACCTCCCACGGTAATATCTCCCGAAAGCCCTCCGGCTCCTGTTTCGTGCGCTTTAGATCGAATGTATATCTTTCCGCATTCCCCCGGCTGTTGATTTCAAGCAGTAATCCCGTTTCGATATCGTAATGAAGCGGTATGTGTCGATTCACTCCGTCGGAAAAATAGCGATTTTTTAAAATCGTTATATAGGCGTCAGGACTGCCGGGGGGATCGCCTTCACCCGGATAGTGCCTCATTACCTCAATGATGTTGTCGGCCTTGTTCACAATGTCCAAGCTGCCCGATACCTGCTCAAATGTCATGTGTAGGTTTTGCCGGACTTCTTTGTTCGGATGAAGTACGACAATGATATGACAGTGATGCAGCTTCGCCAGATCACAGCACCGTTGTATAAAGTCTGCCTGACGTTCCCATTTTTCCGCGACTTTCTCAATGGACAGTACCGACATTAAATTGTCGATCACAATAAGGTCATAGTGTTCGGTCTTCATCTTCCGGCTTATAAGGGTAAAAAGCTGTTCTGTTGTTTTTAAGCCAGACTCACCTTTGCAGAATATTTGCAGTTTGTCCTTGTGCCACTGTTTGAGCAGCTTCCTGACCGCAGGAATCGGTTCTTTGAAAATGCGCTTGTTGATTTGCACGGTTTCGTATAGACTGCGATCATTCCCGATAACTGCCCTGTACAACTTGTTTGTGATTATCTCCTGTGGTTCCTCGCCGGAGATAATGAACGCTTTTCGGTTTTTTTCGATGGCGTTTGCGATAACCTGATTGATAAATGTCGATTTGCCGCCGTTTGATCTGCCGGTGACCAAAGTAACAAGCCCGGGAGCCAGATCATTCAATGAATGGTCAACGCTTGTGATTCCTGTGGGTATAAAATTGCCCTCCCGAAAAAAGTCTTGAATGCTGCTATCGTCGGTATCAGGAACAAAGAAACCTTCTATTTTTTGCCGTGCGGATTCAATGAGTTTATTGATGGCTTCGCTACCGCCGCGAAAGTACACCTCGTTTGCGTCCTTGCTGCCGCCCATGATCCTTTTGTCTATGAGCCGCACAGTATCGGGAAATGCCGACATGAAATCAGCGTCCATCTTGGCCCCGGCTTGATCGTTATCAGAGAAAATAATCAGATCATCAAACCCCTTTAAAAAGTCCCCGTATCGGTCTATAATCTGCCCTGTCGCGTTCGCTCCCGTTCCCACCGAAACCGCATTGATGAAGCCGGACTGGAAAACAACCATGCAGTCTATTTCGCCCTCGCATATTACAAGCGGCTTGTCCGTCTGCGCCTCGCGGCTATGGAATAATCCAAGTTGTGACCCGGTTATGCTTTGATATTTTGGGCCGCTGTCCTTGCTGTATTTTTCAGGTTTCCGAGTCTTAACACCTGTCAAGCTGCCGCGCTCATCATAGTACGGGAACGCGATTGATCCGTTATAATTCATAAGCCCGAAATGTTGAATGGTTTCCTCTTCAATTCCTCGGCTTCTCAGGTATGTAATTTGCTCTGGCATTATGTCTGACAGTTTCTTGATTTCAGAATCAAAGACCGCCCTTTTGTCCAGTGTTTCCCTCGTTGTGCCAGATGGACGATTCTCCGTTACTGATGTCCCAAACAGCTCTTTTTCAATCGCGGCATGGTCAAGCCCCTTGCCGGTATAAAGGCCGTAAATGTCCACGCTGTAGCCGCAGGCAAAACAATGAAACTGCAATGCTGTACTGTCCCATGACAGGGATGGGGTACGGTCTCCGTGCTTGTGTGCGCCGCCGTTTGGGCAACGGTACTTTGTGCCGGATTTTTCAAGTCCCAATTCACGGGCTATGATGTACTCAGCCTGCTGCCCTACGTCCTGCTTGATTTCCTGAATAGATTTCATATCTCGCGCCTTTCTTCCTCGCCGGTAAATCGCACAACAGGTTTTTGGATCCCCGTGCCGCCCGGTTGATAATTTGCGTCCAGGTAGTCAATGTATGAGCCATTGAAAAACGTACTGCCGTTTTGGGGCGACCGCCAAGTCTCTTTTGCCAGTTCAGCCTTATACCGATTGATTGCTCTCGTCAATTCGTCGATCCCAACCGCAAGAAGCTCTTTCTTCTGGGCTGTACCGACCTTGTTTTTACCCCTCTTGTTTGGGTACATGGCCCATACGGATTCAAAAAAAGAATCAACATTTTCTTTAAGTTTTCTTTTTTCTTTCTTGGTACTCTGATTAGCGTACTGTTCTGTACTCTGATTAGCGTACTGTTCTGTACTCTCCTGCGTATCCTGTACTCTAATTAGCGTACTGTCATCTAATTGGTATACTGTATAGTCCTTATTAAAAGATAGCGTTCGCGTCTGGTTGAAACTGGCTTCCTTTTCGATTGTCAATATGTTTGAGCCTATAAGCCTATCAATTTCCCTTTTAACTTGAGTCTTGGGGCAGTTAATCGCATTTGCTATGAAATTCAGCGATAATTCGTGGCCCTTTCTGCTGAATCCGTAGGTGTACCGCCATACAACCGCCATGATGCGCCATTGAGTCCCGTTGAGCGGGATCTTTGCAAGTTGTTCAATTATTTCATTTGCGATGGGGGTGAACCCATTTTCTTTCTGTGGACTAGCCGTCTTCCCCACCCTCTTTCAGCCAATATTGATCGTGCAACTGCTCCAATTCAAGGTTTAATTCGTCACCGAAACTATGTGTGTTCACGAATAGCTTCAGCTCTCGGAATTCTCCGTTTATCGGAAAGCTTTTAAAGCTAGCTGCCAGTGCTGCTGTTTCGCTCCCATGTTCTTTCACAAATTCAGAAAAGGAATTCATTGCTCGGTTCTCCCGCAATATTTTTCGAATACGGAAAGATTGACGTATTGTCTATTTCCCACCTTGATTGTGGGGATCTCTTTTTCTGCGACGAGCCGCCTAATGGCCCTACCGGGCAAAATACCCAGCGCGGTCAACTGCGGGATCGTTAGCATGCGCGGTTTATTGTCTATGATTGTCTGTTCCACGTTATTCACCCCGTTCCGATTTTTTTTCTGAGCCCTGGTATTCCGGGAAAAGCTCGGCCTCAGACATTTGTAAGGCCTCTGCGGCTCGTTTTCTCCATGCCGGGAAAAAGGTTTTCTTTCCGTTTGTTGCTTGGTAAAAGTCGTTTTGAGGGATATTCGCCATGTTTGCGACTTTTGCTTTTGTTAAACCTTTTTCCATAATGACTTTGTTGATCTGCATTATTAGCAGCCCCCTTTCATAGATACTTTATATTTGATATATTGACTATCTCATATCTATATGGTATCATAATTTAAGTGATTGTAAATAGATGTTCTGACGAAATACATAGATACATCTAAATTCCAAAAACCATGCTTTAAAAAAATCTACAACAGAAAGAAGGTTTTGATATGAATGCTTTTGTCGAGATGGATGAGCAGCATTTAAGTATGAATATTGATAATTCTAAAATGCTCATCACAATTTACACGGAAAGTTTTAGGCAAGAAACAAGCGAGGATGGATTTTCTGAGAAAGGAAATTATGTTCTAAACGATAATGCCCCTGCATACAAAAAACCCGTGGGCGAACTTCTATTTTCCTTTATTAACGCCGATTTTGAGACACAGGAAGGTTTTGAAAAGTTCATTGCAGTTTGGGGGTTGCCTGGATTCTTAGAAATTGAAGAACATCACAAGCTTGATTACGCTTACGTAGAATATACCGAAAATGATTACCGTAAGACTGTCCAATCCTTTTATAACGCAACGAAATATAGTTTAATCAAAGCGCAAGCCAGTTTTAAGCAGGTAGTTGACTTCTGCATATGCTCCGAAGGGTCTTTAAAAGAATTAACACCAATCCAAAGATATTACGTCGGTGAGTATAAAGATAAAATTCCGGATCTAGACGTATATAGCAAGAAATATTACGTTTCTTACAAAGTCATTCGGAATTACGAAAATTGTAACGATGCCGCAGAAGAGTTCATGTCCGAAATGAAGAAATATTCTTTTGATGATCTGTGTCAATCTGTTAAAACCGATACAATGGAAACCAAAACAACATATCATACCAGAAACATCATTACTTTTGTCTATATGGAATTCTTTAACTTGTTAAGAAACTTTTCTCTCGGCAAGTGTGAAAATTGTGGGAAATATTTCGTTCCGGTTAAAAGCACAGAAATTTACTGTGATGATTGCAGGCACATTGGTTATATAAATAAAGTTAAAAACGACGAGTTTCTCCGGGCCTACAATACGGCCTACAAAACAAAACATGCCGAAATGCAAAGGAAAACCCGACACGGGAAATTTAAGAATACAGAACAATATAGACAAGCCCTAGCTGAATGGAGAGACAATGCCCGCATGAAATTGGAGGAGGCTCAAGGCGGTAAAATATCATTTGAGGAATATAAGGAATTTTTGAAAAAGAGGCTGGAGGTGTAATCAATGGCAAATAAAACAAAAAGCGGCTTACCTTCGGGTGTGTCGGCGCGTAAAGATCGCCCCGGACTGTATCGGCTTAGCGTCATGATAAACGGCAAGCGTTACAGTGAATATTATAAGTCCACAGAAACAAGCAAAAAGAAGCTTCAAAGCGAATTGCAAAAGGCGGTTGACGCTTTCAAAGAGCGTGCGGAGCGCGGGCAGCTAAAAAGCGGGGACATCAGCGATAAATCCACCTTTGCACAAGCGGTTGAATGGTTTACCAATATGCGTAAGCTCGAATTGCGAGAGAGTACACAACTTGCGGACACCTTTATATTTGAACATTACCTCATCCCACGCCTTGGCAGTTACAAGCTCAAGGAGATCACATCACCCATGATCACAAAATTGCTCGCGGAATTGCTCGAAAAAGGCGGTGGCGGTGGCAGGGCATACTACGCTGCAAGGCCGGAGTTTATCAAGCTTATGTATGAGAAAAAGCCGTCCAGAACGGCGGGCGGCTTCAATCGTGTTGCGCGTGAGCTTGGTATTGGTGTTGATAATACTTTTGTCCGTGTTCGCCGTGGGGATAACTGCGACAAAGAAATAGCGGAAAAGGTCGCAAAATATTTCGGCGTTTCGCTCTTTACGGCCTTTGAAAAGAAAGCTGATGAAAAGCCTCTGTCGGCGGCATATGTGAGCAAAATAACCTATACCCTTTCCGCTCTGTTTACTGCCTGTGTTAAAAATGGTGTCTTGCTTCAAAACCCCGTTGCTAACGCCACAAAACCCCGCATAGGGGAACAGGATATCCCCGCATACCTTGACAACACGCAGATCCCGATATTCCTTGACGCATTAAACGCGCTTGATATTGACAGCTCGATCCGTGTTGCTCTCATGCTCATGTTAATGCTCGGTCTTCGGAGCGGAGAGGCTCGCGGGCTTCGCTGGATCGACGTTGATTTTAATAACGGCATAGTCAGTATTGAAAAGAATTGTGGTGAAACTCTGGGTGGACTGGCCTTAACCGAATTGAAGACAAAGCGGTCACGACGCAAACTCCCTCTATCGCCGGTACTGCGTGATATTCTTCTGGATCATAAAGGATGGCAAGATGAATATGCTCGGTCGCTTGGCTCTCTCTGGCAAGACAGCGGTGTAATGTGCCCGAATACTACGGGCGGGTTAATGGACAAATCCACTCCAAATAAAGCAGTAAAGCGGATATTAAACGCAAGGAAAGAACTGCCCCGCGGTCTCCACGCTCATTCAATGCGCCACAGCTTTGTATCCCTACTGATCTCAAACGGCCTTGACGTTGTAAATGTTGCTGCCCTCGCAGGCGATACCATCGAGATTATAAGCAAGCATTACGCGCACAGCTTCGCGGAACGCCGGGCTGCTGCTATGGATATCGTAGGGGCATCGTTCGCCGGACTGACTCAAAGCCCTACCCCCTTGAGACTGGTGGCAGTAAACGAATAATCGCCCGCAATAAATTAAGCCCCTGCCTTTGTCAGCAGGGGCTTTTTTCTGTCCGTTTATGTGGGTAAAATTGTGGGTAAAAAGTTTTGAAATCTTGTGGAAATTTACACCACATTGCGCCAAGTTATGAACGTATGCAAGACCAAGAAATGCGTTATTACAACGTCTTATGGCATGCCGTGAAAAGTCTTGAAATTACAAAACCTATTCCCACTCGATCGTTGACGGTGGCTTGGATGTAATATCATAAACAATCCTGTTGACTCCCTTGACCTCATTGACGATCCGGTTGCTGATCTTCTCCAGCACATCGTAGGGGATTCTGGCCCAGTCCGAGGTCATGCCGTCCACGCTGGTTACGGCGCGGATGCCCACGGTATAATCATAGGTTCTGAAGTCGCCCATAACGCCGACGCTGCGGATGTTGGGGAGTACGGTAAAGTACTGCCAGATTTCCCGTTCCAGTCCTGCATTTCTGATCTCTTCCCGAAGGATCCAGTCGGACTCCCGGATAATGTGAAGCTTTTCCTCGGTGATATCGCCAAGGCAGCGGATCGCAAGTCCCGGACCGGGGAAGGGCTGGCGCCAGACAAGCTCAGGTGCAATGCCGATTTCTTCACCGACCTTTCTGACCTCATCCTTAAAGAGCAGTCTCAGGGGCTCAAGAAGCTCCATTTTCATATCCTCCGGAAGACCTCCCACATTATGGTGACTCTTGATGACCGCCGCTTCACCGGTTCCGCTTTCCACGACGTCGGGATAGATGGTTCCCTGAAGAAGGAAGTCGATACCGCCCTCCTCTTCATAAAGCTTCTTGGATTCTTCTTCAAAGACACGGATAAATTCCGTACCGATGATTTTTCTTTTGGTTTCCGGGTCGGAAATCCCTGCCAGCTTGGCCAGGAATCGTTCCTGAGCGTTTACCCTCTTGATCTTCATATGGAACTGTTTTCCGTAAACCTCCATGACCTGGTCTCCCTCATTCTTTCGAAGCAGGCCGTGGTCCACAAAGATGCAGGTCAGATTGTCGCCGATAGCCTTATGCACCAGGACGGCGGCAACGGACGAATCCACTCCCCCGGAAAGGGCACAGAGCACTTTTTTGTCACCGACGGTTTTCTTGATCTCCTCGATCTTGGTCTTGGCGAAGTTGGCCATGGTCCAGGTGGGTTCACAGCCGCAGACGTTGTACAGAAAGTTCTTCAGAAGATTCTGTCCGAAGGGGGTATGATGCACCTCCGGGTGGAACTGTACGGCGTAAAGCTTTTTCCCCGCGTGCTCCATGGAACCGGTCGGGCAGTTGTCCGTAAAGGAGGATACCACAAAACCTTCCGGAACCCTCTTGATATAGTCTGTATGGCTCATCCAGCAGATGCTCTCATCCGCAATGCCGGTGAACAGCAGGCTGCTGCAATCTCGGTTTTCTGCGCCGCTTCCGTGACGAAGCTTCACTCTTCCGTACTCTTTGTAATCGGGGCTCAGCACTTCACCGCCCAGGATGTGGGCCATGAGCTGGGCTCCGTAACAGATCCCCAGAATCGGAATACCCATTTCGAAGAGTTCTTTCGAAAGAGTCGGCGCTCCCTCTTCATAAACACTGGCAGGACCGCCGGTGAAAATGATTCCCATAGGCCGGCTTACCCTTACCTGCTCCAGACATTTTGTATAGGGTACGATTTCACAATAAACATCGGCCTCTCTGACTCTTCGTGCGATGAGCTGGTTGTACTGACCTCCGAAGTCGACTACTAAAACACCTTTAAAATCCATTGTTGTATCCTTTCAAATTCTATCTTACCTGGTTCGTGGCGGTTTCCTTAAGAATGACGTCATGGGCACCGCCTTCCACAATGCTGGTTGCGGATACCAGAGTAATTTTCGTATTGTTCTGCAGCTCCGGAATGTCCAGGACGCCGCAGTTGCACATGGTGGATTTCACCTTGTTCAGGGAAAGGGTCACATTATCCTTTAAGGAGCCTGCATAAGGCACATAGGAGTCCACCCCTTCCTCAAAGGACAGCTTTCCGTCACCGCCCAGGTCATAACGCTGCCAATTCCGGGCCCTGTTGGAACCTTCACCCCAGTATTCCTTTACATAATTTCCGTTAATGTTAAGCTTGTTGGTCGGACTCTCGTCAAACCGGGCAAAATATCGGCCCAGCATGAGGAAATCAGCGCCCATGGCAAGAGCCAGCGTCATATGATAATCGTATACGATTCCGCCATCGGAACAAATGGGGATGTATATGCCGGTCTTTTCAAAATACTCATTTCTTGCTTCCGCAACTTCGATCACCGCCGTCGCCTGACCACGGCCGATTCCCTTCTGTTCTCTCGTGATACAGATGGATCCTCCGCCGATTCCAACCTTGACAAAGTCGGCGCCAGCTTCGGCAAGATAAAGGAAGCCTTCCTTGTCGATCACATTGCCCGCACCGATTTTGACATCGTTGCCATACTTATTTCTGACAAAGGCAAGGGTTTCTCTCTGCCACTCGGAAAAGCCTTCCGAGGAGTCGATGCAAAGCACGTCGGCACCCGCATTGACCAGGGCGGGGATTCTTTCTTCAAAGTCCCTGGTATTGACTCCGGCTCCGACCATATATCGTTTTCCTGCATCCAGGAGTTCATTTGGGTTCGCTTTATGAGAATCGTAATCCTTTCGGAAAACGAAATAAACCAGCCTTTGATTTTTATCGATGATCGGGAGGGCATTCAGTTTGTGATCCCAAAGCATATCGTTCGCTTCGGACAGCGTGATTCCTTCGTTGGCATAAACGAGGGAAGAAAAGGGAGTCATGATGTCCGCCACCTTGGTATCCAGCGACATCCTGCTGATCCGGTAATCCCTGCTGGTAATGATCCCCTGAATTTTACCGTCAGCTGTACCGTCATCGGTAACGGCGACCGTGGAATGGCCCGTTCTGTCTTTCAATGCCAGAATATCCTTCAGGGTCTGATCCGGTCTAAGGTTGGAATCACTTCGAACGAAACCCGCCTTATGACTCTTGACACGCTTAACCATAGCTGCCTGACTCTCAATGGATTGAGATGCAAAAATAAACGAAATTCCACCTTCCTTTGCCAGTGCAACCGCCAGCCTGTCGTCGGAAACCGACTGCATAATCGCAGACACAAGTGGAATATTCATAGTGAGTTCTGATTCCTGCCCCTTCTTGAATTTTACAACGGGGGTCTTTAAACTGACATTTTCCATCTTGCACTCTTTTGACGAATACCCCGGTACCAGGAGATATTCGCTGAAGGTGCGGGATGGTTCCTGGAAATAAAAAGCCATTTTAATCATCCTCCTTATCATTCTGCCCGACGCTTCAGCGGCGTAAGGTAAAATTAAGCTGAAAAATCACGAATCTTCGATTCTTTGATTTTGTCGTATTATTTTATTGCAGACCGTATTCCTGCAAGAACTCCTCCAGCGTCAGGCTCCTTTGATGGATTTCCTTTGCTGCGGCAAGTCCCACATATCTTATATGCCAAGGCTCGTATTGATAGCCTGTGATGTCTTCTTTCCCCTTCGGATAGCGAATAATGAAGCCGAATTCCTGCGCGTGTTCCGCAAGCCATTTCCCCTCTTTCGTTTCTCCGTATTCATTGGTGAGCTGATAACCGACGCTCGGTGAGGAAACGTCAACTGCAAGCCCGGTCTGGTGCTCGCTCTGCCCCGGTCTTGCGCTGAACTTGCTGGCAGCCGCCTCTCCTTCCTTCGCCACATAGTTGTCGTAAAGAATTTTCTGGAATGCGTAGGATCGGTATGCTGTCGTCATTTTTAATTCGATACCATTTTCGGAAGCCTGCTCCACCATTCGGTGAAAAGCTTCCGCTGCTTCAGCCCTCATGTATCGGGCTGCTTCGGACCGGTCGGAGACAAAGTATCGGATCTTCACAAGATCAACGGGCTTGTAGTCCTGATCTACCGGGCTTTCTTTGTTTACTAGGATAAGCAGCCCTCGACCTTCTGCTTCCTGCAGGGTTTGTGCGAAACCGCCGTTCTGTTCCGGACCTTCACTCGCGTTTTTATCATCCGGCGGATTTTCGCTGTCAATTGGGTCCTCTTCTCCGGATGGGTCCTCCCCTCCCGGGTTTTCTGCCCCGTCTTCTCCCGAACGATCGCTTTCCTCCCCGCTTATGATGGGGCCGGATTCTCCCGTGCCGCCTAGGAACCCCAGGGACCAGGAATTGCCGGCGCCGTTGACCGTCCAGACAAATATTTCAATCACGAGCAGTGATATCACGATGATAGACTTGATTCTTTTTTCATTGAGCATTGCCGTCTTCCCGTCTGCGTAAAATACTTTGGAGTTTTTCGTGCAATCAGGGGCCGAAAATGAGCCTTCGTCCTGATTTTGGCTGTTTTGAACGGATTTTATTCGGCCTGTTGAGCCCTTTGGTCACTCAAGCTGATACAGTAAAATCCGTATTAAAGTATTTTACATCAAACATCGTCATATTTCAACACAAAACAAGATGTTCTGTTGTTATCTTGCGATAATGTCAGTATGTAAACTATCGAGCGAAAATGTCACCCCCTGTTGTAAAATTACTTTATGAAACAGGATGTGATAAGTTTGACTCGAAAACAACTGAATAAACTGGATATCATTAACAAAGCCAACGCAGGGTTTCTTACTGTGGCTGAAGCAGCATCGGCATTAGGGCTGTCGGAACGGCAAGTGCAGCGCCTGAAAAAGGAAGTGAGGGAATTGGGCCCTTCAGCTGTCGTTCACAAAAACTCTTTACAGATCGCCCATAATGCTCTTTCTTCAGAAACCATAGATAAAATTGTTTCACTGAAAAAATCGGACCAGTATGAAGCCGCAAACTTCTGCCACTTCAGGGAGATTCTTTCCGAACATCACAGCATTGAACTCTCCTATTCGGCTCTGCACGGAATCCTTTCCAACGCCAATATCAATTCTCCTATGAAGCGACGGAGGTTCAAACCACACCGGAGGCGAAAACGACGTCCTCAGGCGGGTCTCTTGCTGCAGGTTGATGCTACCCCTTATGCTTGGTTTAAAGGTGATGGGAAGAAATATTCCATTCATGGGGCCATCGATGATGCTACCGGCCAGATTACTGCTCTTTACATGTGCAAGAACGAGTGTCTTCACGGATACTTTGAAATGCTCAGGAGAACAATTCGTAATTATGGCATTCCTATGAGCCTGTATGCCGACAGGCATACCATATTTCAATCCCCTAACAAGGAGAAGGCTATTATTGATCCGTCCATTAAGGTGAATGACACTCAATTGGGAAGGTGTCTTAGAGAACTCTCTGTTGAACTGATCCCTGCCCGTTCTCCTCAAGCCAAAGGACGGATCGAACGCCTTTGGGGAACGCTGCAAAGCAGGCTTCCCGTGGAGTTTTCCATAAGGGGTATTTCTACAATTGACGGCGCAAATGAATTCCTTGAGACGTACATCTATGCTTACAACAGTCAATTTGCCGTTGAGCCGAGTCTTGCAGATTCCATGTTCCATAAACCTTCCGAGGGGATGAACATTGACTATATCCTTTGCGCTAAGGAAGAACGAACCGTAGATGCTGGAGGAGTATTTTCATTCCATAGGAAAAGTTTCAAAGTGGAGGAAAGCATTTACTCAGGAATGATCCCGCCCAATGCGAAGTGCCTGGTACTCACTAGCCCTGAATTCGGCATTAAGCTACAGTATCGCGGTATCGTTTTCAATGTACTGGATTATATTCCTCCCAAAAGGAAGCCTGCTCCTCAAAAAAATCCATACATCCCTCACGGAGTTCCTGATGGTCATCCTTACAAGTACGGGCAGTCTCTTCCTACAAGCCGAATCGACGGAGAAACTTACAGCGAGATTCTTTCTATGCTGCAAGAAATCTTCCTCAAAAGGCTAGCTTAATTCATTTATCTCTCTCCTGGTTGAGTTGATTAGGGGTGACATTTTCGCCCGATAATTAACTCGACTTTGGGGTGACATTTTCGGATGTTATTGACACACAAAACAAGATGTTCCGGCAAATCAGGATGTTTTGGCAATGTTGCAATCCCTATTTATCCAGATGATACTCGGCGATCTTGTTGAAAAGCTGCCTGCGCGTAATTCCCAGCATTTCCGCCGTCTTGGTCATATTATTCCCGTTTTTCAGGAGCATGTCCTGGATATATTCCCTTTCCGCTTCCCTCCTGACATCGCGAAGTCCTTTTTCCTTCGCTGCAGTATTTTTAACCTTTGTCTCTCTTCCTTCTCTTCCCGCTATCGGCAATGATTCCTTATCGATTACTCCGTTTTCCGATAGAACAACCAGCCGTTCGATGATATTTTTCAGTTCTCTGACGTTTCCGGGATAGTGGTATGCCAGAAGAAAATCCATGACCTGGCCGTCAATGGTGCGAATCACTTTTTTCATTTCGTCCTGTGATTTTTTTAAGAAGTAGTCAATCAGCAGCGGAAGATCCTCCTTCCGCTTCCTCAGCGGCGGTATTTCAATGGTTATTGTGCTGATTCGATAGTAGAAATCTTCCCGGAACCTTGCCTCTTCGATTTCCCTTTCCAGATCCTTATTCGTCGCTGTTACCAAACGGAAATCCACTTCGATTTCCTCGTTTCCCCCCATTCGATACAGCTTTTTATTTTCGATGGTCTTGAGCAGCTTTGCCTGCATGGACAATGGAATATCTCCGATCTCGTCCAAAAACAACGTGCCCTGATCCGCTGCCTCAATTCGCCCGATTCGCTTGTTGATCGCCCCGGTAAAAGCTCCCTTCTCATGACCGAAAAGCTCTGATTCCAGCACGGTTTCTGCGATGGCATGACAGTTCAGATCCATAAAATGCCTTGTATTTCTGCCGCTGTTCTGATGAATATACCTCGCGATGACTTCCTTTCCCGTTCCCGATTCTCCCAGAACCAGGATATTGGCGTCGCTGGCTGCCGCCTTTTTCGCTATGGACAGGGTGCCCTGAAACGCGGCATTATTGCTTTCCAGCATGGCTTCTGTTTGGGACACCTTTTCCTTGAGCAGCTGGTTATCCAGTTTTAAGCTCAGCATGTTCTGCAGCTTTGCCACTTCCCGGATCAATTCCTCAGGATTTCCGCCCTTGGTCACGTAGGAATAGGCGCCGTCCCTCATGGCTTCGACGGCGTTTTCAATGCTGCCGTATGCTGTCAGCATAATGACCTCGGTCCCCGGATACAGCATTTTTATTTCGTGGAGAAGCTGCCTGCCGTCCATTTCCGGCATCATCAGATCACTGATCACGAGATCGTAACTGTTTTGACTCATCAGTTCCAGCGCACCCGCTCCGGAAACAGAACAGTCCGTGTGATGCCCCTTGGCAGTCAGAATGACTTTCATAACATTGCAGTAATCCTGTTCATCATCTACCACCAAGATTTTTAGCCCTCTTTTGCTCATCCTGATTCCTCCCATCCTCACTTGGAATTATGATATAAAAAGTGGTCCCCTGCCCGACTTCGCTTTCCGCTTTGATCTCACCGCCCATTTTCTGTACTTCGTTGTACACGATATATAAACCGAGGCCGTTGCCCTCCCGTTTCTTTTTTGTAGTAAAAAAGGGATTATAGATTTCATCCATGACATCCGGAGGAATACCTTTGCCGTTATCGCTGACTACCAGGCTGACCGACTGGCCTCTCTGTTCGCAGCTTACTCGAATCATACCGTTTTCGCTTATGGCGTCTACTGCGTTTGTGATCAGATTGACCAGAATGATCTCGACGGCTTCCACATTGATATAGGCCATATGATCTCCCGCGTACTCATAGGATACGTCTATTTTCCGCTGAATCAGCAGACTTCGCTGCAATTCCAGAACCGCATTGATGTGGGCCTGCAGATTGACCATTTCTTTCTTGTCCGTTGAAAGCCTTGAAAAGTTAAGCAGATTGTCTATAATCCTGCTCGATTTCTCAACTGATTTTTCAATCACGGCAATGGCCTCATCTCTGTTGATATAGCCTCCGTAGTCGCTCTCCTTTAATACATAACAGTAATTGCGGATCAAGCCCAGCGGATTCCTGATCTCATGTGCAACGCCGGCGGCAAGCTGCCCGATGGCGATCATCTTATTGTTCTGAAGCAGCTGTCTTTCATTGTTTCTCGCTTCGGTTACATCCACCATCATCATTAAAATTTTCTGAACCTGTTCCTTATTGTTTTTTATTAGAAACGTATGGAGTTCAAATATTTTCCTTCCGATAACGATTTCTTCATTTTTCTCCTTCTCATCCCGAAAGGTTTCCCGGATGATGGCGGACAGTTTTTCCCTTTCATTATCCCCGAAATGAAGCAGAGATATAAAAGGAAGGCCGACTGCCTTGTGACGTTTTATCGCAAGATACTGGGCCAGCGCTTTATTGATGCTGATGACCATGCCGTCCCGGTTCAGCTCCGCCATATAATAGGTGACTCCGTCAAATGTGGTCTGCATCTCATTCTGACTTTCCACCAGAAGCTCCATTCGCTGCTGCAGTTCCTCATAAAGACTTTTGTTGGACTGATAAAACAGGAAAAAAACACAAATTACAGCCGTAAAAATAATGATGATGATGATTCCCAAGCCCTCCAGCTTGTTTTCCATATAGAGCGGATAGGAAATCCCGGTCCATTTCCCCTGAAGCGCCGCGATGACTTTTTCATTTTCTGTGTGATAAACCGCTTTGTTCAGGATGTCAAACAGAATTGCGCTGTCGTCCTTCACAGCCAGGCATTCATTCCGGTCATACAAGTATCCCGAAGCCCTTGTCCAGTTTTTCTCCAGCTCTTCTCTGCCCAGGCAGGAGATCAGGGCAGGCTCACTTCCTGCTGCCGCATTCCCTTCGCCCAAGCGGATCCGTTCTGCGATTTCTTCTACACTTTCACAATACAGGAACTCTGCATTCGGAAATTCTTTTCTTAAAGCCTTGTATGCAGGACTTTCATCCACTAAAAGGATAGCCAGACCCTTACCCCGTTCTGTGTTCACCGTACCTTTCTTAACCAGGAGGATACCCTTTGTCTTCATGATGGGCATGGTAAACTTCAGATTCTGATTCATTTCAAGGGTCCTCATGGTAACGGCGGCATCGATCTCTCCGTTTTTCAGCCGGGGCTCCAAATCCTTTATCAGAATCGGGATGTATTTCAGTTTAACGCCGTAGTCTTCTTCAAGCCGGCTCAGGTAGTCCTTCAGAAGCCCCCGGGGGCTTCCGGATTCATCAAACTCCAGGAACGGCTTGGAATCGTCGGTAACGCCGATGACCAGTTCTCCCTTTTGATCCAGCCATTTCTTCTGAACAGCATTGAGAGAATAGAGCCTCTCCTCGTAATCCCAGTCCGTTGAGATGCCGGAACTGACGGCTTGATATGCTCCCATCATCAATAGGAATATGCTGATGAGAAAAATGAAAATGACATTCCTATTCATCTGAAAATTCCTTTCGTGAGTACTCCTCCCCAAAGATCAGCAATTCCCTCTCTGCAGGAGAAACCCTGCGATAGGCACACCTGGACCATAAGGCCAGGAACACTCCGATCAATGCCCATATCCCGATCAGCATCCATTCTCTGAGCCATATTCTGGAAATCCCTCCCAGCGGAGAGTAGAAAATAAGGAAGCTGACGGAAAACAGCGCTACCAGTACCGCGATATAATTTCCGCGCTTTACCATAAACGGACGTTCCAGATCAGGCTCTTTTTTGCGCAGAACCAGAAAGGACACTGCAACCAGCAGGTAAGAGAGCACGGATCCGAATGCGCTTGTGTTGACAAACCATACGAGAGCGTTTTGTCCCAGAAGAGGCGTTGCGATGCACATCCCCCCCACCAGCAGGATCGCTGCCGATGGAGTTTTGTATTTGCGATGCAGTCTGCCAAAGAAGGGCGGCAGCATTTTGGCCCTGCCCATGGCAAAAATAATTCTTGTGGAACCGACGATAAAACCGTTCCAGCTGGTCATAATGCCGCAGATTCCGCCCAGTATCATAATGGTTCCGAAAACGCCGGAGCCATAGCAGTAAGCCATTGCGTCCGCAGCGGGTACCATTCCGGCATTCCTGACTTCCGGCGGCGCGGAGATACTGATTCCGATGATAATTAAAAAATACCAGGTTACCGCCATTACGATAGAAATGATAAACACCTTGGCGATATGCCGCAGCGGCAGATTCATTTCCTCCGCAGACTGGGGAATAACATCAAAACCCACGAACATGGATGGCACCATGAGAAGGACTGCTATGATTCCCTTCACGTTGGTTACGCCAGGGGAGATATATTCCGCACTGCCGAAGGAAATGCCGCCGAAGAGAAAGATCAGTCCGACCAAACATAGAAAAGAAGTCGCCATTACCTGAAAGATTGCTGCCGGTCTTGCTCCGAAGTAATTGAGCAGCAGCAGAACCAGAGCGCCGATCATCCCGACAGCGGACCAGGATCCATAGACCGAATACCCGGCAACATCCCAGAGATGCCATACCTTGGGGATCGGCAGAATATAGTCGATTGCGGTGGCCAGTGCAATGCCCTCCCAGGCAGCCACACCGAGGTATGCAAAGGAAATTGCCCAGCCGATCAGCCAGGCCATGCCTTGTCCCATAGCACGGTACGCGTAAACCATTTCACCGCCGGCAAGGGGCAATGCGGCTGTCAGTTCCGCATAGGTCAGCCCCACAAGAATACAGACAACCGCCCCGATGGCAAAGGCAATCAGAGAGCCGACGATACCCGCCTCATGAATCCAGACCCCGGAGAGTACAACCCACCCCCAGCCAATCATGGTGCCGAAGGCAAGGGTCAATACATCGGTTCTTCCCAATACTCTTTGAAAGCTGTGCGCATCTTCCTTCATCCAGTCACGTCCTCTATCTCTTTCAGCGGCGAGAAAGCCCCGCCTGCGGAATTCTCTGATACTATCATTTAATCATAAAATGTGGAAAACTTACAGTATTCAATTCAAGAAAACAAAAAAAATATGCCGCAGTTGTTCAAACTGGCTGCGGCATAATTTTTATCATGAGCGTCTTATTGACCGACTTTATTTTTTGTCAGATAATCCTTCAGGATATCTTTTCTGGCATACTCCTCACCAAAGATGAGATATTCTCTTTCCGCAGGGGATACCGGTCCGACGGATGCCTTTGCAGCAGCGGCAAGAATGACGCCAAGAATGATCCAGAACAGAATAAATGCCCATTCATACGGCCATACCAGATGGCTCGGCCCAAACGGCAGGTACAGTGTAATAAAGAACAGGGAACTGGCTACGGCTAATCCTCCTGCAAGCATGGGATATTTGTTGCTGTACGGCCTGTTTAAATCGGGTTCTTTTCTGCGGATGGAAATGAAGGCAAGCGCAACCATAAAATACGCGACGACAGTACCGAATGACGCTGTATCCACAAACCAGACCAGTGCGTTTCTTCCCATCAGCGGTGTGATCATGCAGATGATTCCCACCAGAATAATAGCAGCGGTGGGAGTCCCGTATTTCGGATGGACCTTTCCAAAGACCGCAGGAATCATTTTGGCTCTGCCCATGGAGAAGATTACTCTGGAAGCTCCGATGAAGAAACCGTTCCAGCTTGTTACAATTCCGCATAATGCACCGATGATCATGATCTTGCCCCAGACTGGAGAACCAAAGGCATAGGCTGCAATTTCTGCAACCGGTACGCCGCTGAAGCCGTTTCTGATTTCCTCCGGAGCGGACAGGGAAGCTGCGATGATCATGATAATATACCAGGCGGCTCCCATCAGAATGGATATAAACACTACATTTGCAATCTGCTTCGGGGGAATGTTCATCTCCTCGGCCGATTGAGGGATTACATCAAATCCGACAAACATTCCGGGGGCCATCATCATGACGGCGAGAATGCCGGCCATCGGCCCGATCCCTTCTGTTATTCCGGTGAACATAGGCTCCATATTGGAAGGACTTCCAAATAGCGCTCCGCCTGTGATGAAGACGATTCCGGACAGGATCAGTCCTGCAGTTCCTACCGTCTGAAATACTGCGGACTGCTTGATGCCAACGAGATTAATGATCATAATAATTGCCGCGCCGATAATCCCCGCCATAGACCAGGTCAGATAAACCGTGCTGCCGTTGAGCGTCCACAGCTCAACAGCCTGCGGAAACGGAATAACATAATTAAGGGCAGTGGAGATAGCAATCCCTTCCCAGGCAGCTACTCCGATATAAGCAAGGCAGATGGCCCAGGCGGTAAACCAGGACCAGAAATATCCCAGTCCCCTGTAGGAAAACACCAGCTCTCCGCCTGCCAGAGGAAGGGCAGGAGTCAGTTCCGCATAGGTAGTTCCAACCAGCATGCACATAATCGCACCGATTATAAATGCAACGATAGCGCCCATCACTCCGGCACTGGCCACCCAGCCGGCTGTCAGCATGACCCAACCCCAGCCTACCATCGTTCCGAAGGCCAGGGCCAGAATGTCTCTTCTGCTTAGCACTTTACTTAAACTCTCACGTTGTACAGGTTCATTGCTCATGAAAAAACCTCCTTGATTTATAACTTGGATAATGACGTTTGAGGTTTTTAAGAGCAAATAACGTGCCAAAGCGTGTAACCCTTGGTTTATAGTCAGAAAATTCTATATTGATTGTAAATTTGAGAAATATATTTCCCGCTCAGTGGAAATGAATTTCTCTCGCTCAAAAGCGAGCGGCCTCATACCCCTCCCTCAGCGCTTTGCCGATATTGCCGACCTTTGCTGCGTCTCCAATCACCCGGTACGGGTATTTCCCGCTATCTTCCAGCCAGCTGACCAGAGATTGCCCACAAGATCTATATCCGGCTGCCAGAATGACCGTATGCGCCTCCTGAAAGACAACTGTGCCGTTTACACGGAGAACCACATCTCTTTCAAGGATTTCTTCAACGGTTGCTTCCGTAATCAACTCAACGCCATTCTGTTCCAGCTGCATCAGCATCGTTCGCCGCAGGCCACCCAGGTCAGAGCCCATTTTTGATGCCATTTCGACCACCGTAATGCCCGATTGGTACCGTAGGTTCTTTTTTAGATCTGCTTCTGCAAAATCGGTCAGGAATCGCTGCCCCGACTCTGTCAGCTTTAGTTTTTTTGCCAGGAACAAAGCCGTTTCAAGCCCCACAGACCCGCCTCCGACAATGATTACTTTACCCTTTCTCAGTGCTGCAGCCTGGGAATCTCCTGAATCGAGCACCTGCTGTGCCGTGAAAACGTGACCCTGGGTTACCCCCGGAATGGGAGGTACAATCGGTTTGCTTCCCGCAGCGACAATCACAAAATCCGGTTTTTCCTTCTCAATGCAGCCCGGGTCAACCATATGCCCGCATTTTACCCGAACATGGCTCTCTTCCAGCTCGGTCCTCATTGCTTTGATATTTCTGGCAATCGTGTCCTTATACGGAGCTTTTGCCGCCGTGTGGAGCAAGCCGCCGATCATATCCGCATCCGTGCATAAAAGGACTGAATCGCCCTGCTTTGCACATTGTAAAGCAGCTTCGATTCCTGCAGGTCCGCCGCCGATCACCATGGTTTTCCGGCCCGGCTCCCTCACGGCTGCGGGCTCGGATTCCTTGCCGGTTACCGGATTAAAGATACAGGATACCTCCTGCATTTTCAGGATTTTCTCAATGCAGCCCTTATTGCATCCGATGCACCTGCGGTAAGGCGCTCCCCGGTTCAGCTTATTGGCAAAATCGGGATCTGCCAGGAATGCTCTTGCACAACCTGCAAAGTCAGCATATCCAAGGCAAACAATTTCCTTTGCCGTCTCTCCGTTGTTGATTCTGTTGCATGCAATAACCGGGATACGGATATGGCGCTTCACTTCCCTGGCAAGATGAGCAAAGCCTCCCTCCGGAAGATACATGGAAATCTGCGGAACAGGCGATTCGTGCCAGCCGCCGGTCACATTGACCGCGTCAAGGTATGCTTCTGTCTTTTGAACCAAGGTTATCGTATCCCGAATTCCGTATCCTCCAAGCATATCTCCTGCGGATACTCTTAATATTACAGGATAGTCACTTCCTACTGTTCTGCGCACTTCTTGTACGACCGAAACAGGAAATCTCATTCTGTTTTCAAGATCTCCTCCGTACTCATCCTCTCTTCGGTTCGTCAAGGGAGAAAAAAATTGAGAGAGAAGATATCCTGCACTGCAGCTGATTTCAACCCCGTCTACACCGGCCTTTTTACACAGCTCTGCTGCCTTGCCGAATTCTTGCACGATTTCTTCTATTTCAACGACGGAGAGTTCTTCGGGAATCCCTTTATAGATCGGAGACGGAATCGGGGACGGAGCAACCGGGTCCAAATCCGGATCTGCCATGAGACCCAGCCTTCCGTTTCTTCCCGCATGAAACAGCTGTATCAGTAATTTGCCCGACTGGCTATGAATTGCCCTGGCCATTTGAGCCAGATAGTCCTGATTTCCGGGTTCCAGTACGTTCATATTATGATACGAACCTTTTCTTGAAACACCCATGACCGCGGTCACGGCTGCCGCTCCGCCTTTCACTCTTCTTTCAAGAAATGCTGTCTCTTTCTCCATGGAAAATCCGGTGTGCAATGCTGTCATAATGATTCTGTTATTCAGAACCATCCTTCCGATTCTTCCTTTCATAAATAATTGAGACATGTTTATTCCTCCATACTTAAAATATCGGATCTGATAAAAAAGAGGGCTTGAAAAAAGCCGCTCTTTTTTATCTATATATTTGAGGAGATTAAGTTACTTCCCTGCTAAAAGGGATACTAATCCCGTTGACAAGGCGGGGATAAAGGTGACCAGTAAAAGCACCAAGACAAGCAGAAGGAACATCGGCATTACAGATTTGCATATCCCGTTGAAATCGGTCCTTGTGTCAATGCCCTTGGCAATAAAGAGGTTTACACCAAGAGGAGGCGTAAGCAAACCTAATGTCATATTCAGGATTGCTACGATGCCGAATTGAACCGGATCGATCCCTGCAGCCTGTACAAGGGGGAATAAAATCGGGATGTAAATAAAGGTGGACGCGGTGAGCTCCATGAAACAGCCATTGATCAGCAGGATCACATTGATGAGCAGCAGAATGACAATGGGGTTCTCCGTGATGCCCATGATAAAGGACGTCAGCAGCGCCGGCACCTGCTGGGTGGAAAGAATCCAGCTGAATATTGCGGCGGTTCCGATGATCAGCATAATCATGGCATTTGTCAGCCCACCCTCAAAGGCTGCACGGGGCAGCTCCCGGATCGGAATATCTTTATAAATCAGCGCCGCAACCACAATACCATAAACACAGGCAACTGCAGCCGCTTCTGTAGGGGTGAAAAATCCTGCATAGATACCTCCCAGAATGATCAGGGGCATAAACAGCGCCAGGATGGAGCGTTTTAAGGCGTGAAGAAACTCACGCAGTTTAAATGGTCTGAGTTCACCACCCCATTTATGCTTCTTCGCCATGAAAAAGCAGTAGAGAATCAGTACCAGTCCCATAAGGAGACCGGGAACAATTCCGGCAATGAACATATCGGATATCGAGACGCCCGTTAATACCGCATAATTGACAAACGGGATGCTTGGCGGAATAATAACGCCGATACAGCCTGCCGCGGCCGCTACGGTTACGGAAAAGTTGGCAGGATATCCGTCCTGGATCATCATAGGAGCCATGACTCCGCCTATGGCAATTACCGTTGCGGGCGCAGATCCTGACAATGCGGCGAAAAACATGCACGATAAAACAGTTACGATTGCCAGAGACCCCGGAATCCATCCCACTACAGAATAGGACAAATCAACCAGTCTTCTGGACATTCCGCCTCTCTCCATGACCTTTCCCGCAAAAATGAAAAGGGGGATAGCGAGCAGTGTGGTGGAATCAATCGACCGCACCATCCTCTGGACCACCACCATCAGGTCGGTCTGTCCCTGATAGGCGAAAGCGATAGCGGCCGCCAGGCCAAGACATACCCCGATGGGAACATTGAGTATGATCAAAACGAGCAGTGAAAAAACCAGAACCGTCAGCATGCCGCTTCACCTCCGTCTTCTTTTTTATATATAATTTTAAATATTTCCATGATAATTCGAATGCTGGACATGCTCATGCCGACAACAACAATCCCGTATATAACCCATAACGGAAAACTGAGAACAGGACTTGTCTGTCCGGAAGCAAACTGGGCCGCAGTCATCCTGACGGCCAGATAGGCGACAAGGATACAGAAAACCAAAACGATCAGTTGAGTCAGTATGGATACCGCTTTTCTGAGCTTTTTCGGAACAACGTAGTCTACGACGACCGAAACCCCTACGTGGCTCCCGTATTTTAATCCGGCGCTGATCGCAATATAAACTGCAAGAATATTGAGGTAGCTGCTAAGCTCATTACCCCAGACCAGCCCGCTTTCAAAAAAATTCCGCAAAACAACATTGGTAAATAAAATCGCTACCATGAACAGGGTGGCATAGCCGACGATGTTGCGTTCAACCAAATCCATTCCCTTGTCAAGCTTCTCTAAAAACGAGGGCATAACGAACCTCCCTTTCCTGTTTTGAGGAGGCGGGTGCCTGCCGGGGCAGGCACGCCCTTGTTCCTCAAATGCTATTTAGTCTGCCTTAAAATCAGTTGGATAGTTCAGGGGAATTATTTTCGCAAGGCTTCAACCTGTGCGAGAACCTTATCCACAACCTCATTTCCGGCCTTTCCTCTGACCACATCGACAACGGAAGCCGTGGCATCGACCATCTGCTTGTATTCTTCGTCAGTCAGAGTATAAACGGATACTCCTGCTTTCTTCATTGCTTCGATGTCTCTTTCGTCATAAGCTCTGGACTTTTCTCTTTCAATTTTTACAAATTCATCGATATTTTTCTGGAAGATTTCCTGCAGATCAGCAGGCAGTTTTTCAATGGCGGCCGGATTTACAAACACACCGAGGAAATCATATACATGGTAGTCCAAAGTCAGGTACGGCTGTACTTCATAAAGACCCTGGGTGTAAATCAGGGAAGGCGGGTTTTCCTGTCCGTCAACCGCACCCTGAGACAAAGCGGTATAAAGCTCTGCAAAAGCGATTGGCTGAGGAGTTCCCCCAAGCGCTTCGACCATGGCCATGGTCACAGGGTTCTGCTGGGTTCTGATTTTCAGGCCCTTAAAATCAGCGGGACTCTTGACTTGCTTCTTGGTTGTTGTGAAACAGCGCAATCCGTTTTCAGCCCAGCCGATGCATTTCACGCCGGTATTTTGGAAAACCTGATCCGCGAGCCAGTCAGCCGTTTCGCTGTCAAAGAAATCCCAGGCTTCTTCCCTGCTTTGGAACAGGAACGGTGTTGTTGTTGCAAGCACGCCCGGGTAGAATCCGCCCAGTGAGCCGCAGGACAGAGTCCCGATTTCAATGGTGCCCATCTGGATTCCTTCAAAAATTTCTTCTTCGTTTCCCAGGACTCCGGAAGGATAGTGTTCGATTTTGATCCGGCCGTTGGAATCGGCATCAATCTTTGCGATGATTTCATTGATCGCATCTGCCTGCTTGTCATTTTCCGCAGGAGAAACATGGGCCCACTTCAGAGT
>JAVBVR010000064.1:0-11507 GCA_036677845.1 Anaerovoracaceae bacterium
CAGAATCAGAACAGAAATGCAAAAAAACAATCTATTAAAAACAATGACGTTTAGGAGGCTTTGATATGGCAAAAGCAGGGATGAGAAGGCCTGATCCGGAAGAACCTCATGGTACGGAAAGCAACCATCGGCTCCACATACCGAAAAATGACCAGAAACCTGTGCCGGAAATTCAAGGCAAGGCAAAATACGGGAATAAAAAAGTTGACAAACACAAAGATTAGAGATCAGGCAAATCTTCAGAGAAAACCAGAAACACCCGGCATGAACTGTCGGGTGTTTTCTCTTCCCCGGATATCGGTGCAAAATGTTTCCATTATGTTTTTTGCTTTCGCAGGAACTTTTCCCTTTGTTAACTCGTCATATTAATACAAAAGGTGTACTGAAAAAAGTGGGACAAAAAAATGAGAACAGGAATTACGCTGAAAATAATAACAATCGTATTGGTAGCGCTTGCACTGATGTCTGCCACAGCCTTTGCTTATGTCGGCAAGCCTGCAGCCGAAACCGGAGTTACATTCGAAACCTGGTGGGATTAAGGAATACATATATAGGGGAAATGCCCGTAAAGATCAGGACATAAATACCTTTTACCTGACATATTCTGTAGGTAAGGGAGGTGAAGATATGCCTTGGTATAACATTCGGGCATCACAATACGGGTCCATCATCGTGATCGGATATGCTTACCCGTTTATCAATCAAGGGGTTCTGGAATCATGGATGCCTGATTTGACCTATTATTATTCCTTCAGCTACGGTTTCACTCCGGAAGGGGACCTGGTACCGTTGAACGATCAACGGGCGCTGGAAATTGTCAGAGCACATGATGTTCAACCGGTTATGGTATTGACTCCGTTGGATGAAGAAGGCCGTTTCAGCAATTTGCTGGCGAGCCGGTTATTAAATAACCCTGCGGCAAGAGAACGCCTAATCACCAATATTCTGGCGGAAATGGAGCAAAAAGATTATTACGGCGTCGATTATGACTTTGAATATGTTAATCGGGAAGATCGGGACCTGTATACAGGTCTGATTGCAGAGACTGCAGCCAGGGTAAATCCTTTGGGATATATCGTTACTGCGGCGCTGGTCCCGAAGACATATGCAGAACAGCCGGGCCAGCTCTACGAAGGGCACGACTATGCCGGCATCGGCTCCGTTGCCGATCTGGTTATGCTTATGACTTATGAATGGGGCTATACATACGGGCCTCCGATGGCTGTCGCACCGATAGACGGCGTTCGGCGTGTATTGGACTACGCTGTGACAGAGATCCCAAGATCCAAGATTTTAATGGGAATCCCGAACTATGGATATGACTGGACGCTGCCATTTGTGAGGGGAGAATCGGTAGCAGAGAACCTTTCTATTCCGGAAGCGACTGCTCGTGCACAGCAGGTTGGCGCAGAAATCCAGTATGACGAGACGGCGCAGGCGCCGTTTTATGAGTATACGGATGAGCAGGGGCGCCAGCACATTGTCTGGTTTGAGGATGCGAGAAGCATGCGGGCCAAACTGGAGCTTGTCAATGAATATGGTCTGGCAGGAGTGGGATTCTGGACCGTCATGGACCCCTGGCCTTCCGGTCAGGAACTCCTTCGTTCCTTATTTACCGTTGCAAAGGTGGAATGACCATTTTTCACACTTTGCCATAATTTCTTCATGAAATCGACATATTAAAAGACTATTCTGATACTATTAAGAAGGATAGTCTTTTTTTACTTATCAGATGATGGATTGCATTGATTTTTTCCGTCTTCACTTTCCGGTTTGATTTTTATCGCGCCAACGGTAATCGCGCCAACGGCGACCACTTTTACGAGAGTTTTCGCACCTCTCATGACCTTTCGCCGATCCTTATCCTTTACGCCTTCCAGGATCTCTCCGCTGTTGTCGACGACGGTTTGGACATTCGTTACAAAATTTCTGACCACCTGTTTCCCGGCGGATTTTAACTCGCATTTTCCCTTCTCGACTTTTCGGCGGCTTTTCTGTATTTTCCCTGATATGACGCTGACTGTCCCACTTGCGATGCCGCCGGCGATGCCTCCGGTCAGAATGGTGGAATCCACTACGCTTTCACCCAGTTCATCGATAAATTTCTGATCGGTCATCTTTCCGATAAAGGAAATGGTCCCTCCGATTGCGCCTCCGACAATAGCGCCTGTTATAATGCCGGCTTTTTTTATCCTGTTCATCGAATGCATCTCCCCCTTCAGAAACCCATTGAAAAAAGATCTCACCCTTAGTATACTATAAGGCAGAATATTTTTGCATAAAAATCCAAAGAAAAGAGTGTGAAATCGATCATGAAACAAGCAATCAAGACGGCATTTCCTGTGACAATACCTGTTCTTCTGGGTTATCTTTCAATCGGGATCGCATTCGGACTGTTGTTTGAGAACGCAGGATACAACTTCATATGGGCTTTTTTCACAAGCCTGATCGTATACGCCGGGGCGATGCAGTTTATCGCTGTCAGCTTTTTTTACGGCGGGATCGGTTTGATTCAGATAGCAATTATGACGCTTATTGTTAATTTCAGACATATATTCTATGGCTTGTCCTTCCTTGACCGGTTTAACGACATGGGACGGAAAAAATGGTACATGGCTTTCGCATTAACTGATGAAACCTACTCGCTGCTTTGCGGAAAGAAAGCTCCGGACGGCGTGGACGAAAAGAAATTCTATTTTTGTGTAGCCTTTTTAAATCAATCCTACTGGATCCTGGGATCAGTCATCGGTTCCCTCGCTGGAGCTTTAATCGCTTTTGATACAACAGGAATGGATTTTGCTATGACGGCTTTGTTTGTCGTCATCTTCCTTGACCAGTGGAAAGCCTACCCCTCACATTTACCGGCCCTGATCGGGCTTGGCGGCACGATTGCTGTTTTGTTGGTCATCGGCCCGGGCAATCTTGTCATCCCGTCCATGATTCTGATCATAATAGCTCTGATGCTGGCAAGGAATCAGATCGAGGATATAACCGCTGAAGTGACGGAAAAGGAGGACCATATGCCATGACACTGAGTATTGGAGAATCTATCCTGATCATTCTGGTGATCGCAGCCATAACCTTTGGATTGAGAGCGACTCCGTTCATACTGTTCAGCAAAACGGGAGAAACACCGAAAGTGATTGCTTATCTGGGCAATTCTCTTCCGCCGGCTGTAATGGGGATGCTCATCGTTTATTGCCTGAGAAACGTATCCGTACTCGACGCATCCTTTGGCTTGCCCGAGCTTATAGCAGTCGGAACGGTTGCTGCCCTGCACCTCTGGCGACGGAACAACCTGCTCAGTATCCTGGGCGGAACGATATGTTATATGGCACTGGTCCAGCTTGTTTTTGTATAAATCAACCAATTTTGCGCATAATGAATCATTGTGTGAGTTTTATTCATTTTTTCTTTGACAACCCGCCTTGATTTGTTATATAATTTACACCGTACTCTAAAGCGAGAAGTTGAAACTGCAACCGCAGAATAAACAGCCGCTGTTGGATACGCGCCCATAGCTCAGCTGGATAGAGTAGCGCACTACGAATGCGAAGGTCTGGGGTTCGAATCCCTATGGGCGCACCACAAAAAATAACCATCCTTGTGATGGTTATTTTTTTTTCAGCCCTTAGGGGATCGCGATTATAACACTGTAAGTTAATGTTAAAATTTATAGAATATACTTGAAAGATTACCAGTTGTCATAGGATAAGGATGGTGCTATTGTTAAAGCATGAATGAACCAGCAACAGATGTCTCATTCACGCGGCGCGGGTGGTTACCAGTGATTTCTAAAAAGGAATTGTCCGAAATGAAAGCAAAGTTGATTTTTGTTTTGTTTCTTGTCACATCTGTTTCAATATTGTTATATTACAATTATTCCCAAAGCGGAAAAGGGGCGGACTATTCGAGAAAGATTGAAATTGTAATATATATTTTCATCGTCGCCTTTATTTGTCTCTGCTATATTGTTTATGTATCTTATCGTATCATGTATTCCGAGATGACCGAAAGAATGAACACGATTACGGAAAGCAAAAATGACCTG
Organism: Anaerovoracaceae bacterium; assembly: GCA_036677845.1. Taxonomy (GTDB): domain Bacteria; phylum Bacillota; class Clostridia; order Peptostreptococcales; family Anaerovoracaceae; genus Anoxybacterium. The sequence continues at coordinate 4,052 of JAVBVR010000064.1, forward strand.
CAAACCACATACAATAGTGTATCCATGTTTATGATAGAAATTGGATCGGACTATACAGTTCTGAACGTAAATCAAGCCGTATGCAGGTACCTTGATCTGAATCGGTACTATATAATTGGAAAAAGCCTTGATTCTGCACTTGAGTTTCATCACGATGCAACGGAAGTTCTAAAAAGAGCAGTCAGCGAAACCTTCTCAAAGGGCTCATCAGGAAAGGGTGAAGTAGAAAATGATAAAAGAATCTTTGAGGTTTTCACCTTCCCCATGCAAGGCACATCGGATAAATTAAAGAGAGTTTTGCTAATGCTCAACGATGTAACCCACGTACGGGCAATGTACCGGCAGACGCTTCAGGACAATAAAATGACCGCTATTGGTCAGCTTGCCGCAGGAGTTGCTCATGAAATCAGAAACCCGCTGGGACTGATAAGAAATTACTGTCATCTTTTGAAAAAAACTGCACCCGATAATGAAGAGCTGAAAAGCAGAGCCATCGAGATGATGGAAAAAGCGGTTGATCGATCCGGTAGAATTATTGATAACCTTCTAAGATTCTCCAGGTTCTCCAATGAAAAATGGATCAGTGTAAATCTAAACCAGGCGATCATTTCCATTTTGTCTCTTGAAGAACATACTCTGGTCAATAACAATATTCGTGCTAAAGTAAACTGTGATGAGAAGATCAATCTCTGCCTTGTCTTGGAATCACTTGAAATGATTATGATCAATTTGATTATCAACGCCGTGGATGCCATGGAAAATGGGGGAGATCTTTTAATTGACTGTACAGAAACAGAGGACACAGTTTTGGTGAAGGTGTCGGATACCGGTACAGGCATTTCGGAGGAAATCCGCGCCAGCATCTTTAATCCGTTTTTTACAACAAAAGAGAATCGCAGTGGTGCAGGGCTTGGGCTTTACATTGTCTATAACGAAATAAGTAAATTAAATGGGAAGATTTCCGTAGAAAGTCAAGTTGGAACAGGGACAACCTTTACAATTCAGCTACCGATGGAGAGAGGAGAAGAATCCCATGGATAAGGATTTGAAGATTCTCATTGTGGATGATGAAGAAGCATACTGCGATGTTCTTGCTATGGTCCTGGAAACGGAAGGCTATCTGGTGAAACAGTGTACAAAATCGAAAGAAGTGATCGATCTGCTGAAAACGGAGGATTTTGATCTTATCATATCCGATCTGATCATGCCTGAAATGGACGGAGTATCACTTCTAAAGGCCGTCAAAAAGTTTCGCCCGGGTATTTCCGTCATCCTGCTGACGGCATATGGAACGATCGAAAACGCTGTTCAGGCAATGAAGCAGGGTGCGTTTACCTATGTCATAAAGGGAGGAGATCCGGTGGAACTGCTGAAGGAAATCCAGAATATCTGCAAACTGAAACAGATACAAAACAAAGAACCAAAGGATACAGAGGAACAGAGCGTGAATTTTATCATGCAGACACAGAACAGAGAGTATCGGCAAGTCCTGAACCTGGCCTCCAAGGCTGCCAGAAGTGACGTAAATATTCTCATACTTGGAGAATCGGGTGCAGGTAAGGAAGTAATGGCGCAATTCATCCATAGTCAGAGCAGCCGGAACAAGAACAGCTTTCATGCAACAAACTGCCATATATTCTCCGAAAGCCTTCTGGAATCGGAACTGTTCGGCCACGAGAAGGGTTCCTTTACAGGAGCCTTCAGCACAAGAATCGGGCGGTTTGAGGCTGCCCGATACGGAACGCTGTTTTTGGATGAAATCGGTGACGTCCCATTGTCCACACAAGCAAAGCTACTGAGGGCTATTGAGACAAAAAAAATTAATAGAATCGGGAGCAATGAGGAAATAAAGGTGGATTTCAGACTGATCTCAGCGACGAATAAAGATCTGGAGAAGGAAATCAGGGAAGGTAATTTACGTGAGGATCTCTTTTATCGACTGAGCACGATTATTATTCAGGTGCCCGCTCTACGACATAGAAAGGAGGACCTTCCTTGTTTAATTCGTTTTTTCACAGAAAAAGTGCAGAGGACCCTGGGCCTTGATAGTGTCGAAATCGACAAGGATGTAATGGATTTTCTTCTTAATTATCGCTACCCGGGTAATGTTCGGGAACTGAAAAACATTATTGACCGTATGGTTGTCTTGTCCGATGATGGGCATATCAACAAAGACAGCATACCGAATCTACAGAATAAAAATGATTTCGATGACCTGAATGCTCTTTTCGAAGCTCACTATTCCCTGAAAGATCTTCGCAAAGAAGTTGAAGCTAAATATATTGAAAACGTTTTGAGAAGAAATTTATATAACGTCACGAAATCTGCGAAGGATCTGGACATCAGCACGAGGCATCTCTTCTATAAAATGTCAGAGTACGGTATCAAGGGACATACTGCCAGGGGATTTCTGGGATGAAAAGTGAGAGATACCGGTTAAAGAGGGCTTTGGGCAGGGTTGAGGTCTTCGCACTGGCTTTTGGAACCATGGTCGGCTGGGGTTGGATCCGGCTGCCGGGGAATTGGATCTCGGACGCCGGGGTGTTGGGAGCGGTTATCGCCTTTTCAATCGGTGGTCTCATGTGTATTCTTGTCGGCTTAACCTATGCGGAACTCACAACGTTATTTCCTCTGGCTGGAGGCGAACTGGCCTTTTCTTACCGCGGAATGGGTTATTGGGGATCCTGGATTACCGGGTGGACCATATCCTTTGCATACATTGGTATTGCTGCCTATGAAGCAATTGCCCTGTCCAGCGCCTTTCATTATATACTCCCGATTTCCAAAACGGGGTATCTGTGGAACGTTGCGGGTTTTGACGTCTATTTTTCCTGGTCATTCATCGGGATCATCGGAGCGGTTACCTTATCGCTGCTGAATATGACCGGGGTGAAGCCTGTTGCAGTTTTCCAGATTTTGCTGGTTATGGTAATGGTGATTGCCGGCATTATTTTTGTTTTAGGCGGTCTGGCCTTTGGCAAGTTAGAATATATGACACCTGTGATGACGGATGCTAACGGGATCGGTATGGTGCTGCTCGTAGCACCTTCAATGTACCTCGGCTTCGATATGATCTCCAAGTCTGCTGAGGAAATGAACATGCCGGTAGGGTCTATTGCAGGTGTGTTGATACTGTCCATCGTAGGAGCCGGTGCCTGGTATATTCTCATGATTTTAGGTACGGCTCTTTCCGCACCTCTTTCTTTCCGTCATGGGGCCCTTGTGCCGGCTGCGGATACTGCTGCTTACGCATTCGAATCACCCATCATGGCCCAGGTCATGATTGCAGGTGGCATATGCGGTATTATAACCAGTTGGAATGGATTCATCGTCGGTGCTTCTCGAATACTCTTTGCCATGGGCAGGGCTAAAATGCTGCCCAGCTTCTTTGGATGGGTCCATCCGAAATACCAAACTCCCGTGTTTTCCATCCTGTTCGTTGGCCTGATCTGTGGCATTTCTCCTTTATTTGGAGAAACCGCCCTGATCTGGCTTCTTGACGCCGCCGCTCTCGGTACAGTTATCGTTTATCTTTTAATTTCTGTTTCCTTTCTCCAGATTAGAAGAAAAGAGCCCGGATTAAGGCGGCTTTATTATATTAGAAAAGGCACAAAAGTTGGCGTGGGCGCAGTAGTTATCGCAGTGTTTTTCCTTTTCTGGTATACCCCCTTTAGCCCCAGTGCGCTCCGATGGCCTCATGAATGGGCACTTATTCTTGCATGGGTCTTTATTGGCATACTTTTCTCAAGTATATCAATGATCTCTTTCAGAAAAGAGGGGATAACTGAATCGGAACGGGAGCTTCTTATGTTCGGGGAGGAATATGCCAGGGAGGAGATTGTTAAAAGCTGACAGCGAAATATTTAGCACTGGTTTTTGCAGTTTTTTTCAGCACGACATACCGCGCAGCAAGCGGTATTTTTTTTGTCTATTATGCTATTTATCTTCCTCACCTATAAAAGCTATTATTTTCAAGACATTCAAACAATTCAGAATATTTTTTAAATATCTAATGAGATTTATGAGAGTTGGCTCCAATTTTGCTTTTCTAATGATCAAGTAATAAACCAAAATAAAGAAAGGAGAGTATCAAAAATGCAGTTACAGAATCTAAAATTAACAGCACAGGAGGTGATTGATTTAACGCAGAAGTACATGATCGAGACTTACCAGAGGTTCCCATTTTTAGCTACTAAAGCCAAGGGGATGTATCTTTATGATGAAAATGGTGAGCCGTATCTTGACTTTTACGGTGGTATCGCGGTAAACAATGCCGGAAACTGCAATGAAAAGGTTGTTGAGGCAGTGCGCGACCAGGTTGGTGATGTCATGCACACCTTTAACTATCCTTATACGATTCCTCAGTCTGTTCTTGCCGAGCTTGTGTGCAGAACGCTGGAAATGGACAAAATTTTTTATCAGAACTCCGGTACCGAAGCAAACGAAGCGATGATCAAGCTGGCCAGAAAGTATGGAACCGATCATTTTGGATTGGAGAAGTACCATATTATTACAGCTAAACAAAGCTTCCATGGCAGAACATATGGTTCGATGTCTGCAACCGGCCAGCCTGACAATGCCTGTCAACTCGGGTTTAAACCGATGCTTCCGGGCTTTACTTATGCCGAATTTAATAATCTGAATTCCTTTGAAAAAGCGATTACGGAGAATACCATCGGAATCATGCTGGAGCCGGTCCAGGCAGAAGGCGGGGTATGGCCGGCAACAATAGAATTCATGAAAGGAATCCGAAAGCTGTGTGACGATAAGGGAATCTTGTTCATGATGGATGAAATTCAGACCGGCTGGTGCAGGACTGGAAAAATTATGGGATATATGAATTATGATGTTAAGCCCGATATGGTATCCATGGCAAAAGGCCTTGGAGGGGGAATGCCCATCGGAGCACTCTGTACGACGAATAAGATCGCAGAAGCTTTCAATACCGGCTCCCACGGATCCACCTTCGGCGGAAATCCTGTATGCTGTGCTGCGGCCTATGCCGAAGTCAGGGAACTTCTGGATAAAAAGCTGGACGAGAATGCGAAAAACGTTGGGGATTATTTTATGATGAAATTATCTTCACTGCCGCACGTGAAGGAGATCAGAGGAATGGGGCTGCTGATTGGAGTCGAGTTTGATTTCAGTGGTGCAGCGGAAATCAAGCACGGCTGTATAGACAGAAGGCTGCTGGTGACGGCGATTGGCTCGACAATCATCAGAATGATCCCCCCTCTCATTGCAACTATGGAAGACTGTGACAGAGCTGTCGAGATTCTGAGAGCGTCCGTAGAGGATGCAGCAGGGAAACAATGACACCAGACTCATTCGGTACAACGATCCGACCCTGAAAAAAGTCCGGGAAAGGAGGAAGAGTCTTTGAATGATCCTTTATTGATCGTTCCATTGGTGCTTTGGTTTTTTACTTATGGAGTTTCATCAATTTTTCAACATGTTGTAATAAAAAAGCTGGGGGCACGAAGTGAGTTTTATGCCAATTTTCGGCTGCCATATTTCTTGACCAACCTGATTAATTCTCTTGTATCGGTGGGATTGATATTGCTTATCATGAACCACCCTGTGCCGCCTGAATTTACTACTTATATTGCGGTGCCGTATTTTGGTATCGCGGCATACGGCATAACAAGCGCGTTCAGAGTATTAAAAGAGGCCAGAAATAGATGACTGCACATTTCACAATTATCTCAATCACCAAAAAGTATTGGGTGGTGAAGGTCGCGCACCATTTTTTCCTGCTATTATGATGTGCTGCGGGCGACAGCAGCAGAAGGAGAAAAAAATGGAAAAAAAGAAGGCAAAAGGATTAAATCTAATCGATTTCTTTATGTTGGGCTTTGGTTCTATTGTAGGCGTGGGCTGGGCGGTTGCCTCGAACGGCTGGATGGCGTCCGGCGGCGGCCCGATTCCCGCAGTCCTGGGATACCTGTTTTTTACTATCGCCTTAATCCCGATCGGGTTCTGCTACGCGGAGCTAACCTGCGCTATGCCTGTCTGCGGAGGAGAAGCAGCCTTTTCCTATAAGGCGTTCGGAACTTTCGTGTCATTTCTCTGCGGCTGGGCTCTGGCTTTGGCCTATGTAATCATTGTGCCCTGGGAGGCGATCTATATTAATAATATATTGGCGCTCGTCTTTCCGGCATTAACGGCAGGAGAGCCGCTTTACACCCTGGCCGGCGTGGGCATTTACGGTCCCGGGCTCATTGTTGGAATCCTTCTATCACTATTTGTCATCACGATAAACTGGCGTGGGATAAGAATCGCCGGAAAGGTACAAACGACTTTGGGATCATTTCTAGCTATCGTCGGCTTGCTGGCCATCGTTTTTGCTTTTGCTAAGTTTAATCCGGAGAATCTTCAGCCGCTGTACGAGAATGTGGGGAAAGGCACTCACACGTCAATGTTTACAGGCGTTATGGCGATGATAATCGTAGCTCCGTTCTTCCTGGGAGGATTTGATACGATTCCTCAGGGCGCGGAGGAAGGAGAGGCTGGAATAAACTTCAAAAATCTCGGCAGAGTGATTATATTCGCGCTGCTTTCGGCAGGCATCTTCTACTCTTTAATTCTTTTCTCAACAGGTGCGGCAATTCCCTGGCAGGAATATACCACCTACCCGAGACCTGCCATATCAATCCTGTTTACAACGCTTTACGGCAAGGGATTTTTCGGCGTATCGATGTACTGGTTGGCATACTTAGCTGCTTTGGCCGGACTTTTCACTACCTGGAACGGATTCTACATCGCGTCTGCACGCCTGTTGGTTGGCATGGGCCGAGGGAGGATGATTCCGGAATTCTTTGCGACGATCCACCCTAAATATGGCACGCCGAAGGGGGCAAATATGTTTGTAGCCATTGCTTGTCTGGCAGGGCCTTTTGTGGGAATGGGAGTCATCGATCCTATGACTTCCGCCGGAGGCGTCGGTTTTGTGGTCGGATGGTTTATCACCTGTATATCTGCCATCAAGCTTCGTTATAGTGCGCCCGATATGCCCCGGCCATTCAGGATGCCGGGAGGCCTGCCCCTGATGTGGGTCGCTGCTCTTATAGCCGGCATCGTAATCGTCATATCCTTCGTACCGGGGTTGCCAAGCTTTATGGGCTCTCTCGCAACTACCATATGTATTGTATGGATGGCGCTTGGACTCATCTTCTATGCAGGAAGCAGCAGCTACAGAAAAGCCATCACTGAAGAAGAGCGCGTGAAAGCAATATTTAAACCCATTAAAAAGCAAGAGCAGACAGAAATTGCAGGGTAATCACATATTTAGCTAAGGAAAGGATGGTGCGGAGTATGAATATTACTGAATACGTATCCGACATCATAAACAAGGGAAGAAAAGCACAGCAGGCATTTGAAGCCTATAACCAGGAACAGGTGGATCAGGTTGTCCGCGCTGTGGGCAAGGCTGTTTATGACAACGGAGAAGAGCTTG
>JAVBVR010000065.1:0-194156 GCA_036677845.1 Anaerovoracaceae bacterium
TCCGGTGGACGATTCTTCAGCGGCTGGCCCAGCCGACCGAAAGGGGAGGCGTCGGGCGGCAGATTTGCAAAGCATGAAAAAAGGCAAATCTGTGTAACTCTCGCCACCTTCACCACAAAAAACAATGCGTCGTCCAAAACGGACGGCGCTTTTGTTTTTTGTTTGCACACATTGCTTGACAAATTCACTTTCAAAATAAAGCTAAAAATGATAACAATAAAAAATAATTTTCAAATAATGTATTGAAATGAAAATAAAAACACAAGCAAATGCGAGGGCTCCTAAACATGCTGCCTGAATAATTCATTGTGATATAGAACTGTATACCGATTCGAATTGCTCAGCAAGTCCGAAATATACCAGAGCATAAAGAGACCGTCATTGGAATTCTATCCAGAGACGGTCTTTTTAGCTGTTTCGTCACCCGACTCACTTGCTGCCTTCAATTTCAGCGGCTGAAGCCTGGTTCTCATCATTCGTGTTTTGGATCTGAAAAATGCCGAATACATCTGCGATGGTCGTAACCTGGTTTCCTAATATGGATGTCATATTTTCATCGTTTCCGAGGGATCCGTTCAGGTCTAGAGGATACATTTTCTTGAAGGTGGTTGGTGAGAAACCAAGGAACTTTTTGAAAGTTCGATTGAAATGGCTCACATTTGCAAATCCCACGCGGGAGCATATCTGAGATATGTCAATGTCACTGTATGAAATATATACTGCCGCCTGCCTGATTCTAACAAAATTCAAGTAATCGATGATAGAAACATCAGTATCTTTTTTAAAGGCGGAGCAGATATAGTTTTTGTTATATCCGATGGATTTTGCGATCATCTCCAGATTGATCTGTTTGGTATAGTTTTCTTCAATGTAAATAATGATGGAAACCGTTACATCAGAAAAACCCGTAGTATCGATCAGATGAGAGTTTCTGGACTTATTGTTTGCTTCATAAAAATCGCGGGTCAGGTATGTGATGAGCGTATAAAGGAACGATTCGGTTGCATCGATATAAGCGGGTACTCTTGACAAACCGTAGTTTACAATATATAAAACCAGTTCTTCAAGAAAAGAATTTCCGGTAAATTCATATCCGCTGTTGTTTAAATAGTCAATGGATACAGGATCGTAAAGTGAGAATTTAATTTCATAACACGTTACGGTATCCTTTGCAACTTTTTGAATTTCATGAACTGTATTGGGAGGTACAATAAAGCAGGCCCCGTTTTTTGTCCGGTAGTCGACTCCCTCTACGATGAATTCGGTATGGCCGGATAAAAAGTAAAATAAATGGTAGTATTCATGTGTGTGTGCTCTTACTCCCCACCCTTGAGGCCACTCAGCCCTTTCGACCCATAGTATTTTAATTTTTCTTTTCAATATACCCCCTCCTCGTGCGAAAGAAATGAATATAAGTCAATTACAATTATAATTGAGCACATTTAAAAATGCAATTAAATTTTTAGAATGTTGTAATTCGTTTGATTTGGCTACAAAATAATCAGATTGCCTGGTAGAAGAAAAAATAAAAATGTGAAAATAAATCAAATAATATGAATAAAAGTGTTGACAAAGAAACACCATTGTGCATATAATCAAGTAAAATGTGATTATATGCAAAGTTTTTCGATGGGAGAGAGCCATGAACAGAGAATATTATGAGAATATGTTAAGCAAGACGTTTCTGGACTATCATCAGACCAAGACGTTTTTGCAGCAGCCGGTTATCATTAGCCGGAGTAAGGGAGTTTATATTTGGGACGTAGATAATAAAAGATATTTTGATGCAATCGGAGGGGTTTTTGTTGCATCGCTGGGACATGGACACCCCAGAGTAATAGAAGCATTAAAAAAACAGGCAGAACTCTTGACTCTCGCACCGCCGCTACATGCCGTATCCGATGTCACACTGAAATTTATAGAGAGAATGGGTAAGGTAACACCTGAAAACCTGAATTACATAAAGTCGTTCTGCGGAGGGTCCGAGTCAGTAGAAGGAGCTCTGAAGCTGGTCAGACAATATAATAAGCAAATGGGAAAACCGGACAAGATGAAGGTCATATCCAATTATCTGAGTTATCACGGAGCAACCTTCGGGGCCATGGCCGTCGGCGGATCCAGTAGAAAAGTCAAGTTTGAACCACATATGGGTGGATTTATTAAAAATATATCGCCGAAGCAGATTCGGGATGACTTTGAGACTTGGGAAGAAGCTTGCAGATTTGCCGCTAATATGTTCGAAAAAATAGTTTTAGGGGAGAATCCGAATACGATAGGCGCTATAATTCTTGAACCGATCTGTAATACCGCAGGAATTATTACTCCGACAGAAGAATATTTCAAAATCATAAGAGCGATTTGCAGCAAGTATGACATTTTTCTTATTTTCGATGAAGTACTGACCGGATTTTGCAAGACTGGCGATATGTTTGCAGCACAGACCTACGGGGTTACCCCTGATATCATTTGCGCAGGAAAAGGATTGTCATCCGGCGTTGTTCCTCTTGGTGCTTTCATGGCAAGAGAAGAAATTGCCGCTGCATTCTATGGAGAGGAAGCAGATGAGGTTCAGTTTGCTCACGGTCATACGTATGCAAACTTCCCGCTGGGAAATGCGGTTGCAATCGAGGTGCTTAATATTATGGAAGAGGAAAAGCTTGCAGAGCGGGCAAGGAAATTAAATAACAGAATCGTGCAGCGGTTTGAGGAGCTGAAGAAATATGAAGTCGTGAGAGAAGTCAGGGGAAAAGGTGTATTGATCGGTGTTGAACTTGTTGAGGATACCAAAACAAACAGGCCGTTCCCGGACGGAAACAAGCTTGGAGCAGCATTGAAAAAAACTGCAATTTCAAACGGAATCGTTATGAGAATCGATCCGGATTGGTTTGCGGTTGCCCCTCCCATTGTTTCTACAGAAGAAGAAATCGAGGAAATGTGTGATTTAGTTGAAAAAAGTCTTATCGACGCGATCAAAATGGTTAAAAGCAGCTGTTCTTGAGACGAGGTGAAAACATGACAAAAATCATAGAAAGTTTCAATTTAAAAGAGTTGGAAAGAAAAGCGAAAAAAATCAGACAAAACATTATTGAAATGATAGGGGTTGATCATCCCGGGCATGTGGGAGGATCCCTATCCTGCGCGGACATCATCACATATCTATATTTTGAAGAATTACATATAACACCAGAGAATTTTCACTTAAAGGACAGAAATCGTTTTGTCATGAGCAAGGGGCATTCTGTGCTGGCACAGTACGCAGCCTTGGTAGAGCTGGGGTTTTTTGACCGAAATGAGTTGAAAAAAACGAAAACAATTGACGGCATCCTCCAGGGACACCCGGAACGCGATAAAACTCCGGGTATCGAGGCAAACACAGGTTCTCTGGGCCAGGGTCTTTCCATTGGGTGCGGAATGGCTTACGCTGCCAGGCTTGATGATATCGAAAATACGGTCTATGTACTCCTCGGCGACAGCGAGCTGGCGGAAGGACAGGTCTGGGAAGCGGCAATGAGTGCGGGAAACTTTAAGCTGGATAACCTAGTTGCAATTGTTGACGCAAATGGAATGGGATCTGTAGGCTTCATGGAGGAAAGGTTTGATATTAAAAACATTGATGACAAATTCCAAAGCTTCGGCTGGGAAGCAATCTGCATCGACGGCCACAACTTTAATGAAATCCACTATGCTTTTCATTTTGCAAAAAAAAGGTGCGGAAAACCGATAGTAATTATCGCAAATACAATAAAAGGCAAAGGACTTTTCTTTGCCGAACGAAATCCAAGCTTCCACAATTCCGCGCTGACCGAAGAGCAATACAAAATCGCTTTGGAAGTTTTTGCGGTGAAGGAAACGGAGGTGGAAACAGTCAGATGAAGGTGAGTTTAAGAAAGGCCTATGGAGAGGCTTTGGTAGAAGCGGGGAAAAATGACAGCAGCATTATTGCCCTTGATGCAGATCTATGTAAAAGCACGATGAGTATATTGTTCGAAAAAGAGTTTCCGGAGCGCTTTATTGAGATGGGAATCGCAGAACAGAATATGACGTCTATGGCAGCGGGCTTGGCAATCGCTGGGAAAACGCCATTTATCAACAGCTTTGCCATGTTTAATACCGGCAGAAACTACGATCAGATCAGGCAGAGCGTTTGCTTGCCGAAACTCAATGTTAAGATATGCGGATCCGGATGCGGGTTTTCAGATTTTGGTGACGGTGCGACCCATCAGGCACTGGAAGACGTATCACTTATGCGGTGTTTGCCGAATATGACAATTATCGTACCGGCAGATGCGGAGGAAACCAGAAAGGCAGTGGAAGCCTCTCTAAGAATAAAAGGGCCGGTTTATCTGAGAATCAACAGGGTTGATGTGCCTGTCATTACGAATCCGGAAAACAGCCTGGAGATCGGAAAGCCCTATACTTTGAAGGACGGCAAAGATTATGTGATTTTTTCCAACGGCATTATGCTTCATAAATCGCTTGAAGCTGCAAATAAATTATCCGAATCCGGCATATCTGTAAAGGTTGTAAATGTTCCATGGGTCAAGCCGTTGGATGAGAAAGAGATTATTAACCTTGCAAAAGGGGCGAAAGGAGTTGTTGTGGCGGAAGAACACAATAAATACGGCGGTCTGGTAAGTGCAATATCAGAAATTATGGCCTGTGACGGAAACGTAAGGGTAAAATGTGTTGCAGTGGAAGATCGGTTTGGTACAAGTGCGGAAAACTATGATGTCCTTTTAAATAAGTACGGACTGACTTCAGAACGCATCATAGATGTGATTCAAAAATTCTCAGATTAAAGGAGGAATGCAAATGAGGATGACAGAATAAATTCGGTCTTACAGCTGTCGTGAACAGCAGCGGGTTAATCGTGATTATTTGTCGAAAAAATAAGAAAAAACGGAAAAAATGACAAATCTGATCAGTAGGGTATGCTATACTCTATATGTAAAATGGAGAAATAAGGATTAAAAGGAGGACATGTAATGAAAAGAAGCCTGATTATGCTATTGATATTAGTTATAGCATTTTCGATGTTATTGAGCGGATGCGGCGGATCGAACGATGCACCGGCGTCAGTGGATGCTCAGAAAAAGGACAGCTTGGTTATCGCTTATACAGATGAACCAGACTCTCTAGACTGTCACAATACCAGTAAAAACATGTCGGAAAAAATGTGTGCCAATATATATGCATCGTTGCTTATCTTTGATGAGAATTATCAGGTCCAGCCATATATCGCCAAATCATGGGAGGTCAGCGATGATAATCTTACATACACGTTCCATCTAAGAGATGATGTTACATTCCATGACGGAAAACATATGACCGCCAATGATGTCCTTTATTCGATGGAAAGAGCGAAGGCTTCTCCATATTCTGCGTACTATGTCGAAGCAGTTGAGGAATTTAAGGTTTTAGACGAATACACCATCGAGATGGTTTTAAATGAGCCCTATGCTCCGCTTCTGAATATGCTTTGTGAACCATTTCTCGGAATTATTAATGAAGATTCCGTCACCGAACTGGGTGAAGCATTCGGCCAGGCCCCGGTTGGCTCAGGACCTTACAAAGTAGTGGAATGGGTTCCGGGTACAAAAATTGTATTGGAAGCTTTTGATCAGTTCTTTGAAGGAAATCCTCCGATCAAGAATATAACAGTTAAATTCATCCCGGATCCAAGTACAAAGCTGATCTCGCTTGAAAATGGAGAAGTCGATGTGGCGGACAGCATTGCAACCAACAATATTGCCTCCGTTGAACAAAATGAGAATCTGGTTATGCTCCAAACCCCTTCTGCAAAGTATTGCTACATGGGAATGAATAACCAGAATGCAACCTTCAAAAATCAAAAATTCAGACAGGCGATCAATTATGCAATCAATAAAGAAGCGGTCATCCAGATTGCGCAGGACGGTATCGCTCAGGAAGCGGTATGCACCATCAGCGATCAGGCATTTGGATACCCGAAGAACATGACAGGCTACACCTATGACGTGGATAAAGCAAAACAACTTCTTGAAGAATCCGGTATCACTGCCACTGAGTTCGACCTGATCTGCAAGGACGCCGTATCAAAGAAGGTTTCCGAATCAATCCAGGCAGATTTGAGTAAAATCGGCATCAAGGTTAACGTATCTGTGCTGGAAGGCGGTGGTTACTACGACTTGCTTGGGAAAGGAAATTTTGATGCCTTTATTGGATCCTGGTCCGATTCCTTAATGGATGCGGATCCGGTTGTGGGGATGAGGTATCACAGCAAATTTGTGGGTGATCCCGGTAATTACAACTGGCTTGAAGATAAGAAGGTCGATGAACTGATTACTGCGGGAAGAATGGAAAGTGATAAAGCAAAGAGAGAAGCAATTTATGGGGAAATGTTCCAGTATGTCAGTGATCAGGCGGTCGAAGTTCCGTTGTTCTATTTTGTATCAAATCTTGGTGCAAGCAAAGATCTGAAAGGGATTCGGGCACTTACCACCGGCATGTACTACTATAATGACTGGAGCTGGTAAGCGAATGATTACTCTCTGCCGGGGGAATTTCCTCCGGCAGGGAGAATGAATTGAAAGAGTACAAAAGGTGAGGTACTGATGTTAAGATATGTTATTAAAAGATTTCTTCTTATGATCCCGGTTGTAATAGGGATCAGCATCATTATATTCTCTATCATGCAGCTTGCTCCAGGTGATCCGGCAAAAATGCTTCTCGGAGAAAGAGCAACGGCGGAGAGTATCGAGCAGCTGCGGCACGAAATGGGACTGGACCAACCGAAAGCGGTGCAATATTTCCGATACATGGGAGGAGTTGTTTTAAAGGCTGATTTTGGCGTTTCCTATACGACAAAAAGGCCGGTAATAGAAGAATTCGGTACAAGATTTCCAGTTACGATAAAGCTTTCCGTTTTTGCTATCATGATAGCGATATTTGTCGGGATACCGGTCGGTATCATTTCGGCGATCAAACCATACAGCATCTTTGATAAAATTGCCACGCTTCTGACGCTGATCGGTACATCCATACCTCCCTTCTGGCTGGGCCTGATACTAATACTGATCTTTTCACTTGGCCTTGGGCTGCTCCCGTCCAACGGAATTGACGGCTGGACAAGTTATATTCTTCCGGCGTTCACACTGTCATCGATAACCTTGACTTACCTTGTTAGAGTAACAAGAGCTTCCCTCCTTGAAGTTCTCAGGGAAGACTACATAAGAACAGCGCGTTCAAAGGGGATTAAAGAGCGGGCGGTTATAGCGAGGCATGCATTTCAGAATGCGTTGATCCCGGTTATCACCACGGCCGGTCTGCAGTTTGGATATATGCTCGGCGGATCTGTCATAACGGAAACGGTTTTCGCTGTACCGGGTCTCGGCAGACTTCTGGTTACGGGAATTCGGAATTCCGATACTAATATTGTAATGGGATCCTGCCTGTTGCTGGCGGTCTCTTTCAGCCTGGTTAATCTCGCGGTGGATATCCTTTACGCATTTCTGGATCCCAGGATAAAAGCACAATACAGCAGAAGTAAGAGGGTAGAAGCATGAAGCAGGTACTTATATTTCAGAATGCTGATCTGCCCGACAGCAAAAAAACGGGCGAAACCCTGACTATTAGTGCATATCAAAAAAGAGGGCAGGGAAGAGAAATCTGGAGACGGTTCCGGAAGAATAAACTGGCGATGATGGGGCTGATTATTTTAAGCGTTCTAATTCTGATGGCTTTGTCGGCCGATCTGATTTGCGACTATCAGACGAAGGTAATCGAACAGAATTACATGGAGCGTTTGCAAACCCCGAATGAAAAACATCTCCTCGGTACTGACGCCTACGGACGCGATATCCTGTACCGGATCATACACGGAGCCAGGCTGTCCCTTTCCATAGGTATTATAACGATTCTGTCCTCCCTCATGGCCGGTTTGATCTTCGGATGTCTGGCTGGTTACTATGGCGGATTGACAGACGGAATCATTATGAGAATTACAGATGTTTTTCTAGCGATTCCTCCCCTGCTTCTTGCGGTGGCGGTGGTAGGTGTTCTGGGGCCTTCATATATTAACCTGATCATTGCCATGGGTGTGGGCTATGTACCGTATTTTGCAAGGGTTGTCAGAGCACCTTTGCTTCAGATTCGGGACAGAGAATTTATCGAGGCAGCCAGAGCAGTCGGGACAAGCGATTTCCGTATCATTACCCGTCATATCCTTCCGAATATTCTTTCTCCTATTGTGGTACAGGTCAGTCTAGGTGTAGCCGATGCAATCAAAACCGCAGCCAGCTTAAGCTTTATTGGACTTGGAATTCAACCTCCTTCGCCGGAGTGGGGAACCATGCTTTCCGAAGGACAGGACTTTATTAGACAGTTCCCGCATCTGATCGTTTTCCCTGGGCTATTTATAGTTCTTGCAATACTGGCTTTGAATCTGATCGGTGACGGGCTTCAAGACGCAGTTGACCCAAAACTGAAGAATTAGGAAACCAATTGACAGAAAAGAAATTTAGATTGGGGTAATATATGGATAAGAAAAAAGTGCTGCAAATCAAGGATTTGCATGTAATATATAAAACGGATCAGGAAACCGTGATGGCAGTCAACGGAATCAGCCTGGATTTGAGTCCGAGAGAAACACTGGGACTGGTCGGAGAAACCGGAGCAGGAAAGACGACTACGGCATTGAGTATTCTCAAGCTGCTTCCCGATAAAATCGGCCTTGTTAAAAAAGGAGAAATTATCTTTAACGGAGAGAATCTCCTGGATATGAAAGATACCGACATGAGAAGCATCAGAGGGCGAAAGATTTCGATGATATTTCAGGACCCCATGTCGAGTCTGAATCCCATTATGACAGTCGGAGATCAGATCGAAGAAGTAATTGAATCCCATAAAAGCGATACGATGACCAAAGCCGATGTCGATAACAAGGTTGACGAAATGTTTCATCTGGTAGGCATTCCGGCGAAGAGAAAGAATGAATATCCGCATCAGTTTTCCGGCGGAATGAAACAAAGAGTAGTAATTGCAATGGCACTTTCATGTGATCCGGAGCTACTAATTGCCGATGAGCCGACAACCGCTCTAGATGTTACAATCCAGGCTCAAGTGCTGATGATGATGAACGAGCTTAAGGAAAAACTAAATACTTCAATGATTCTGATCTCACATGATCTCGGTGTCATCGCTCAGACCTGCGATAAGGTGGCAATCATGTATGCCGGTGAAATCATTGAAAGCGGTACGATCGAGGATATTTATACGGGAGATCGCCACCACCCGTACACCGTCGGATTGTTTGGATCCATTCCAAAATTGGATGAGGAAACCGATCGGCTGAGTCCCATTGATGGGATGATGCCCGATCCGACGAATCTTCCAGAAGGCTGTAAATTTCACCCCCGCTGTCCCAACTGCATGGAAGTATGCAGGACAAGACAGCCTGAATATTATGTGAAGAATACACACGGCATAAAATGTTTTCTTTTCGAAAGGGAGGAATAGTATGGAGCCTTTAATTCAAACGATAGATCTGAAGAAATACTTTAAGACTCCCGCTGGATATCTGCATGCCGTGGATGGAGTTAACCTTTCCATTAATAAAGGGCAGACCATCGGCATCGTTGGTGAATCCGGCTGCGGGAAATCCACGCTTGGACGGCTTATGATGAGACTGATCGAACCTACTGACGGGCAGATTCTGTTTCAAGGTGATGATATACTCAATTACAAAAAAGAAAAGATGAAAGAACTGCGCAGGAATATGCAGATTATATTTCAGGATCCTTACGCAAGCTTGAATCCCAGGATGACTGTCAGCGAGATTATCGCTGAACCGATTATTGTAAGCGGTATAATGGCAAAAAAGGATGCTATCAACAAAAAGGTATTTACGCTGATGGAAAAGGTTGGACTGGCAGAAAGATTGGTTAATGCATATCCCCATGAGTTGGACGGTGGACGGAGGCAGAGGATAGGTGTGGCGAGGGCTCTTGCGCTGGATCCGAAATTCATTGTTTGTGACGAACCGGTCAGTGCCCTGGATGTTAGCATCCAGGCCCAGATCATCAATCTGCTCATGGATCTGCAGGAGGAGTCCGGCCTGACCTATATGTTTATCACACACGACCTCTCTGTGGTCAAGCATATATCAGACGAAATCGCGGTCATGTATCTCGGCCAATGCGTTGAAAAAGCTCAAACGAAAGAATTGTTCCAAAACCCGCTTCACCCTTATACAAAAGCACTGCTTCAGGCGATCCCGGCAGCGAGCATCAGCAGCAGGGGAAAGAAACTGGAAGTTCTCAAAGGAGAAGTGACAAGCCCGATCAATATGAAGCCGGGATGCCGTTTCAAAGCGAGATGTTCCATGTCTAAAGATGATTGTTACGGCTGCGATCTCCCTCTTGTGGAAGTCGAAAAAGGCCATTTTGTAGCATGCCGGTATGTGAAAGCGCCGGGAAAAGAATGTCGCTGAGTTTAAGCGTTATATATAAAGGAGAACGGTGTCGTGAAAGAATTCTATACAGAAGGCACATACAGAACCAGAGGCCGCATGATAGGGGAATCCTACAGGGCTGAAATCAAAGATATTATGGAGATTATGAAGACTCAAGAAATTCCGGCCATGTTCCGTAATGAACAATGGGAAGAAACGGTGTATAAATTTGCTTATGATACGGGAATTTTTTATCATTTTAAAAAGAGCACCGGTGAGCTTTATGAAGAGGTTGAGGGTATGGCGGAAGGCTCCGGTGTGGACGTCAGAGAACTGATTATATTAAACAGCCTTGACGAGATCTCGAGCTACAGCTGCCAGAACGGTATTACGGACAAGTGCACCTGCATCGGAATCAAAAGAAAACATGACGGCGGTGTGTTTATCGCACAGAACCTGGATTTAAGCGCCCATCTGAATAAGCACCAGATGATCCTGCACGTAAAATATGAAAACAGCGATCTGGAGCAGCTGATCTTCACCATACCTGGACTGCTCGGCTTTACCGGAGTCAATAACCGGTCGGTGGCAGTTGTACCTAATGCCTTGACGACGCTGAAATATAATACAAAAGGCATGCCTGTCACGGCAGTTGTTAGGGGAATATTGGAGAGGGATACGGCAGAACAGTCGGCATGTTTTGTAAAAAGAATTACTCATGGGGCAGCCCAGAACTATACAATTGGAGACCGAAACGGAATTATCAGTCTGGAATGTTCCGGAGATAGAAAAGAACAGTTTGAACCTTGCAATACCGCATATTTTGAGTATCTGGTTCATACAAACCACCCGTTAATAAACGATGATATTTCTGTTCCGGGCCGCGTAAATATGCCGGTAAGCTCTTATGAGAGTACCACTCAGAGATTGAATACGGCGGATACCTGCTTAAAAACAGTCGACTATTCCATTGATGAAAAAGGAATACAAGCAATTCTTACAAGCCATGAGCATGAGCCAAACTGCATCTGCCGTCACGGGTCTGCAGAGAATAATGGGATGACAATCGGCAGTGTGATTTACAGGCTAGGAAAAGAGATTGAAATGTATTTTGCGAAGGGGCCGGGATGTATCAACCCATATGAAAAATTCAAATTAAAAGGAATTGATTGAAATAAGGACTGCTTAGCTCTTTCAAAATCCGTATTTTGATACAGCAGGCAATCTCACAGATCAACACATCAATGTTTGAAGGACATTTCATGACAGCAGTTATGGGTTCCGAGAGGATAGGTGTGTGCTTAAAACGCAAATGAAATAAATATATGGATGATGGGTACGGGAGAGTTCTTTCAAAGACACCGAAGAAGCAAGTTGTAAGTCAATCATAATTTACAATGAAACTTTCAGGTAAATGGACCGTATCCGGACATAACTCTGAAAAGCAACCCACTTGCACCGAAGGAGCAACTCTTTCCATGATCAGCGGAAGAAGAATCTCTCAGGTAAAGAAACAGAGGAAGATGATAATTGATTCTTATCGTCTTCTTTTTTTATGACTGGTTGTAGTGCGGTAAGAGGATGTTAGCATAAAGAAAGAATAATGCGAGAAAGAAATATGAAGGAGGGTATAAAATGGCAAAAATTCTAGTAAGCGACGGTATTGAAAAAAGCGCCGCTGAAGAACTGAAAAAAATGGGGCATGTCATCGTTGATAAGTCTTGTACGCCCGATGAGTTGCTTAGGCAGGTTCAGGCTGTTGACGCAATGATTGTTCGATCAGCTACAAAAGTAACGAGGGAGGTTATTGACAGTGCCCTTAAATCCAAGCGCCTGAAGCTGATCATCAGAGGGGGGGTCGGTGTAGATAATATCGATGTGTCTTATGCCGAGGCAAACGGAATTTCTGTGACCAACACCCCTAATGCAAGCAGTCTGGCGGTGGCGGAGCTGGCAATCGGCCATATGTTCGCTCTGGCAAGGTATATTTACATATCCAACGTATCAATGCGAGACGGAAAATGGGATAAAAAAAAATATGAAGGAATCGAACTTTCCGGAAAGACATTAGGTCTCATAGGATTTGGCAGAATTGCCCGGGAAACCGGCAAAATGGCAAAAGCAATTGGGATGAAGGTTATTTATAATTCGCGTTCGGGAAGAAAAGATGGCTGTGAAGAATTTGAGTATGTTCCCATGGAAGAACTCCTTGCAAATTCGGATTTCATTTCCCTGCATATTCCTTATGACAAGGAACAGGGGACCTTAATCGGGCAAAAAGAGTTTGAAAAGATGAAGGACGGAGTTTTTCTGGTCAATTGCGCAAGGGGTGGAGTTGTAGACGAAGAAGCACTGCTGTCAGCTTTGAATTTCGGTAAGGTTGCTGCAGCGGCACTGGATGTATATGAGCAGGAGCCAACAAAAAACGAAAGATTATGCATGCACGATAAAGTATGCCTGACTCCGCATATTGGAGCCTCGACGATAGAAGCTCAGGAAAGGATTGGGAAAGAGATCGTAGAAATAATAAAAAGCAGGCTGAATTAGGAGGGAATATATGGCACAGTTTAAGCCTTTTAAAAGCGTGAGGCCTAAGGAAGGTCTGGCAGAGAAAATTGCATCTTTACCATACGATGTAATGAGCAGGAAAGAAGCCAAAAAAATGGCTGAAGGAAATGCTGATTCTTTCCTTCATATTGCAAGGTCGGAAATCGATCTGGATGATTCAGTTGATCCATATGATGAGATTGTATATAAAACAGCCAAGATGAATCTCGATTCCATAATGAATCGTGGAAGCCTTATCCAGGATAGAGAGCCGAAATTTTATATCTACCGGCAAATCATGTGGGGCAGGGTCCAGACAGGAATAGTAGGATGTGCCTCCATTGACGACTACCTGGACGACACGATCAGAAAACATGAGCTCACAAGAGTAGAGAAAGAGATAGACCGAATAAACAATTTTGATCATTGTGATGCACATACGGAGCCGGTTTTTCTTACATATCGGAAGAATGAAAAAATAAACAGCATTATTAATGACTGGATTAAAAATAACAGACCGGTCTACGAATTCACTAGTGATGACGGGATCTCTCACTTTGTCTGGGATATCAGTGATGCCTTTGTAAATAGAACAATAGAAGAGATCTTCAAAACAATGGATTATCTGTACATTGCAGACGGGCACCACCGATCAGCTTCCTCTGTGAAGGTAGGACTGAAACGAAGAGAAGATGCAGGCCGTTACAGCGGTGAAGAAGAATTCAACCACTTTTTGGCCGTAGCCTTTCCTGATGAAGATCTTTATATCATGGATTATAACCGGCTGGTCAAGGATCTGAATGGTTACACTTCGAAAGAGCTCTTTACAGAGGTAAGGAAGAATTTCATTGTTGAAGTGTCGGCCGGACCGTATAAGCCGAGAGAAAAACACACCTATGGCATGTACCTTGAGGGAAAATGGTATAAACTCACAGCGAAACCTCAATCTTTTGACAATGATAATGTAATTGAGAGACTTGATGTATCCATACTGCAGAATAATCTTCTCGGTCCAATTTTAGGCATAAAAGATCCCAGGACAGATAAGAGAATTGATTTTGTAGGCGGAATCAGAGGGTTAGAAGAACTGATGGAAAGGGCTGATCAGGACATGAAAGTGGCATTTGTCATGTGCCCTACGACGATAGAGGACCTGATTTCAGTTGCTGATTCAGGAAAGATTATGCCGCCGAAATCAACATGGTTCGAACCCAAACTCAGAAGTGGTCTGTTTATCCATAAGTTCTGATAGACGTAATAATATAGTTTTGAAAGCAAAGGAGGCTTTAATTATGGAAAGAATTTATAATTTTTCGGCAGGACCTTCCATGCTGCCGATCAGCGTATTAAAAGAGGCACAAAAACAGATGCTGAACTACAACAGTTCAGGAATTTCGGTAATGGAAATGAGTCATCGTTCAAAGGTATATGAAGAAATCATCAAGGACGCCGAAAGTGTGCTAAGAGATATCATGGGAATACCGGAGACCTACAGCGTACTTTTCCTGCAGGGCGGAGCATCCACTCAGTTTGCTATGGTTCCGTTGAACCTTATAAATAAAAATAAAACTGCGGATTATGTGAATACCGGCATGTGGGCGAACAAGGCGATTAAGGAAGCAAAAAGATTCGGCTCAGTGAATGTAGTGGCGACTTCTGAAGATTCGAACTTCAATTGTATCCCCGATCTCAACGAAAGCAGATGCAATCCCGATGCGGATTATTTCCATATCACTACGAACAATACGATTGAAGGCACAAGATTCACGACGATTCCTGATACAGGAGATGTGCCCCTCGTTGCAGATATGTCCTCTAATATTCTATCAGAAACATATGATGTGTCTAAATTCGGATTGATCTTCGCAGGAGCTCAGAAAAATATGGGGCCTGCAGGGGTTACTTTGGTAATCATTAAAAAAAACCTTCTTGGAAATGCAATGGATATCACTCCCACAATGTTGAATTACAAGATCCATGCAGATGAGGGATCCATGTATAACACCCCGCCAACATATGGGATTTATATATGCAAGCTGGTTTTCGAATGGATCAAGGAAATGGGAGGAGTGAAAGCGATTCAAAAGATCAATGAGGAAAAGGCCCGGATCCTATACGATTATCTGGATGAATCAAAAATGTTCAGAGGAACTGTGGTGAAGAAAGATCGATCTTTGATGAATATCCCATTCGTATCACTAAATGCTGAATTGGATGCCAAATTTATTAAGGAAGCGGCTTTAAACGGTCTTGTTGAGCTGAAAGGACATCGATCAGTCGGAGGGATGAGAGCTAGTATATACAATGCAATGCCGGCGGAAGGCGTAATGAAACTTGTAGATTTCATGAAAAAGTTTGAATCAGAAAATTAAAAAAAATTAATCGCATAGGTATTGGTAATAAATTTAATGGAGGATGATAGATATGAAAATTATTGAAGGTCTGAAGTATTCGAATGATCATGAGTGGGTCAAAGCAGAGGGCAATACGGCCTATATCGGAATCACCGATTATGCTCAGCATTCGCTGGGCGATATCGTTTATGTCGAATTGCCTGAAATCGGTTCAAAGATCAGCAAGGATTCAGCTTTTGGAGTGATTGAATCGGTAAAGGCTGCCTCTGATGTTTTTCTGCCTGTGTCCGGTACGATTATCAAGGTCAACGAAGCAGTTTCTGATGACCCTTCTCTTTTAAACAGAGATGCATTTGAAAACTGGGTCCTCTGTGTAGAGATGGATAATCCGGATGAGTTGGAACGGCTCATGAATTCATCAGAGTATAGAAAGATTTGTATCGAATAAAGGAAGCTGATTATGGGGGGTTAATAAATGCACGCTTTAAAAAGAACAATACTTTATAGCAGCCATGTGAAATCAGGCGCAACTCTGGCTGATTTCGGCGGATGGGAAATGCCTATTAACTATCCTTCCGGAATGGTGGATGAGCATATTGATACCAGAAAGAAAGCAGGAATCTTCGACGTTTCACATATGGGGAGATTTGTGATATCCGGCAGAGAAGCTGTGGAATTTCTGCAATATGTCTTGACCAACAATGTTTTTGCGCTCGATATTATGCAGGCACAATATACCATGATACCGAACGAGAATGGCGGGGCTCTGGACGACGCTTATCTTTACCGCTTTTATGAAGATGAGTATCTGCTTGTAGTGAATGCAGCCAATATTGACAAGGACTGGGAGCATTTAAACAGAGAAATTGAAAGATTCGACGCACAGTTGGTTGATCAATCAAAAGAACTTGGGATGATCTCTATTCAGGGCCCGGAATCAAAAAGCATGCTCAAAAAGCTAATCGGAAGTGAGTTTCTTACAGAACCTTTAAAGAATGCTTTGGGGATTCTGCATTTAGATGGCAAAGAGATAAAAATTGCAAGGACCGGCTATACCGGAGAACCTTTGGGATTTGAACTATTTATGAATGCCTCGGAGGCAGAAGCTGTCTGGGAACGTCTTCTTGAGCTCGGGGCCGCGGCTATCGGTCTTGGTGCAAGAGATACCTTGAGAATGGAAGCCGGTCTGCCCCTGTATGGACATGAACTTGGACTCGATATTGACGGTAATGAAATCCCGATTTTTTCATGCCCGCTAGCCAGGTTTGCTGTCAGCTTTGCCGAGGCGAAAGGTAACTATATCGGCAGAGATTCACTTGCAAAGCAGTATAAAGATTTTAAAAAAATCATGGAAAGACAATTTTCTGATCTGTCGGATCTTCAACGGATTGTAAGACCCATCGCATTGGTTGATAAGGGCGTTGCGAGGGCAGGGTGTAAGGTTTTCAAAGAAAATAGGGAAATCGGGTACATCACCAGCGGCACGATGGTCCCTTATCTGAAGACGGAAGGAATCGGTCTTGAAAGCAAGATCACCGAAGAAAAAGCAATGAGGGCAATCGGTCTTGCGCTCATCGACGGTGATGTTGAGTTGAACGATCATGTTGAGGTAGAAATCAGAGGAAACAAGGTAAATGCTGTTGTTACTCCGTATCACCTCAAAAGTGATGCACCCCCTTTCGCGAGACCCATTCTTTACGGTGTCGAGGTAGACCGTAAGATGAATAGTCCGGTAGATTATAAAACAAAAGTTTTTAATCTTCTGGAAAAAAGTTTCAGCAACACCTTTTGGAGACAAAACGAGACAATCAACCTGATTCCGTCGGAACAATCCCATTCTCCTGCAGCAAGAATGCTTTCGGTAATGGATCCTTCTTTCAGGTATGCGGAACATAAGAAAACAAAATCGTTCTATGATTATGATGTTTTTTACTATCAGGGCACAGACTTTATTGATGAAGTGGAACATCTTCTGATGGAAGAATTGAAAGCATATTTTAAATGCACTGAGGTAGAAACAAGAGTTATCAGCGGACAGATGGCAAATACTGCGGTATTCAGTGCTCTGATGGATTACAAGAACAGAGTCAACAGGAAAAAGAACCCTGAACGCTTGGGATATGTTCTAAACAATCACATCATCAGGGGCGGACATCTGAGCGCACAACCAATGGGGGCTTTACGAGACTATATCGCCGTCGATCCGTTCACAGAAAAAACTGCGGTAGTCAATTTCCCTGTGGAAAAAGAAAACAATTTTAAAATTGATGTTGAGGAAACAAAGAAGGTTATTGAACAGTATCAACCGGAGCTTATCATATTTGGAAAGAGTATGGTGCTGCACAGGGAACCGGTACAGGTAATAAGAGAATTTGTTACGGACCAGCGGCTCAATACTGTCATCATGTATGACATGGCCCACGTGCTTGGATTAGCGGGAAAACACTTCCAGGATCCGTTTGCCGAAGGTGCTGATTTTGTAACCGGTTCGACACATAAGACCTTCTTTGGTACGCAAAGAGGCATCATTGCCGGGAACTACGACAAGGATGATTATAGATACGGCTTGTGGGAAACCATCGAAACGAGAGCTTTCCCCGGAAGCGTCAGCAACCACCATCTGGGAACTTTGCTTGGACTTTTAATGGCCACATACGAAATGAACTTCTTTAAGGATGAATATCAGAAAAAAGTAATTGACAATGCCAAGCATTTTGCAAAATGCCTTGCTGCAGAAGGTCTTAGTGTAGCAGGAGATCCTTCGATTTCCTATACCGAAACGCATCAGGTAATCGTACGTGTCGGTTACGGCACTGGCCCTGATGTGGCAAATCGTCTCGAAGACAATAACATCATCGTCAACTATCAGGCCACACCTGAAGAAGAAGGCTTCACAGCCTCAGGAGCAATCAGGCTTGGCGTCGCTGAAATGACCAGATTTGGTTTCGGACAGAAAGAGTTTGCACAGACGGCACAATTAATCGCTGATGTTGTATTAAAAGATAAAACCGTAATTCAAGATGTCAAGAAACTAAGAAGCAGCTTTACTGATATGAAATATTGCTTTAAAGACGAAGATATCATGAATCAATTGGAAAAATTAAAATCTACTTTTTAGGGGGGGAAAAATGGCATCTTATATATCCAATACGAAAGAGCAGCAGCAAGCTATGCTATCAGAGATAGGTACAGCTTCCATCCAGGATCTTTTTGCCGACATCCCGGAAAAAGTTCGCCTGAAAAGTAAGCTCAGCCTGCCGCCGGCCTTGTCGGAAATGGAGCTGCAGGCCTATATGAAGGACTTGTCAGGGAGAAACTTCAATCTTGACGAGTATACCTGCTTTCTCGGAGCAGGGGCATATGATCACTATATCCCAAGCATTGTCGGAAACATCACCGCAAGGCAGGAGTTTTACACGGCATATACCCCGTATCAGCCGGAAATTAGCCAGGGCACGCTGCAGGCGATCTTCGAATTTCAGTCTATGATCTGTGAGCTGACCGGAATGGATCTTTCCAATGCTTCCATGTATGACGGAGCGACTGCCCTTGCAGAGGCTGTGACTATGGCATGTCACCAGACGGGAAGAAATGAGATTTTGGTCGCAAATACATTACATCCCGAGAGCCGAGATGTCCTGAAGACCTATGCAAAATTTAAAGGAATAACTGTCGAGGAAATAGAATTCATAAACGGAAGAATTGATGAGAACACCCTGGAATCCCGGCTAAGCGACACAACGGCGGCAGTAATCGTACAAAATCCAAATTTTTTCGGGATTATTGAGGATGTAGGCAATCTTACTGAAATCGTTCACAAAAACAAATCGCTGCTCATTGCCAGTGTAGATCCTATTTCCCTTGCACTATTGAAATCTCCGGGAGAATTGAACGTAGATATTGTAGTCGGGGACGGACAGTCTCTAGGAAATCCGATCAGTTTTGGAGGCCCGGGCCTGGGCTTCCTGGCAACGTCAAATAAGCTCATGAGAAAGATCCCGGGCAGGGTAGTAGGTGAAACGACGGACAGCGAAGGAAAAAAAGCCTTTGTTCTCACTTTGCAGACAAGAGAGCAGCATATCCGAAGAGACAAGGCGACGTCCAATATCTGCTCAAACCAGGCTTTAAATGCACTGGCAGCAACCATATATATGACGGCGATTGGTAAGCAGGGCTTGCAGGACGTAGCAAAACTCTGCCTCAACAAGGCGCATTACCTGAATGAACAGCTGATTAAGTCCGGCAAATTCAAGCCCGTTTTTTCAGCTCCATTCTTCAAGGAATTCGCTGTTACAAGCACTTGTCCGACGGAAGATTTGAACACTCAATTGCTGTCAGAAAAGATCATTGGAGGGTATTCCTTAGAGAAAAACTACCCGGAACTGAAAAATAGATGGCTTCTGGCGGTCACCGAAAAAAGAACCAGAGAGGAAATTGACAATTTCGTAGATAAGGCGGTGAGCTATTGTGGTTAAAAGAGAACCAATAATTTTTGAATTGTCCGTACCAGGCAGAAAAGCCTGCCTGATGCCCGACTGCGATGTTCCGGAGACGGACGTCAGCAGTCTGATCCCGTCGGAGTTCTTAAGGGATCAGTCCCCGGAACTGCCAGAGGTCAGCGAGCTCGATACCGTCAGACATTTTACAGCCCTGTCCAAGATGAATCACGGCGTGGATTCGGGATTTTATCCGTTGGGTTCCTGTACTATGAAATATAATCCGAAGATCAATGAAGAGGTTTCCAAGTACAGCGGTTATTCCAGGGTGCATCCATATCAGCCCGAAAAAACAGCGCAAGGCTGCCTTGAGATCCTATATTCAACGGGTAAAATGCTTGCGGAGATTACAGGGATGGAAGCCGTTTCGCTTCAGCCTGCAGCCGGCGCCCATGGCGAAATGACTGGGCTGATGATCATCAAGGCATATCACGAGAACCGCGGGGACACAAAGCGGATAAAGATCGTGGTGCCGGATTCGTCCCACGGCACAAATCCTGCTTCGGCTGTCGTTGTGGGATTTGAAGTAATAGAAGTGAAGTCAAATGAAAGCGGCGGAGTTGATATTGACGCGTTAAAGGCGGTGATGAACGATGAAATTGCGGGTCTTATGCTTACGAATCCGAGCACGTTGGGACTGTTTGAAGAGAACATCGTCGAGATATCTGAGATTGTGCATAATGCCGGAGGGCTCTTATATTATGACGGAGCTAATATGAATGCGATTATGGGCAAGACAAGGCCGGGAGATATGGGCTTTGACGTGGTACACCTCAATCTGCATAAGACCTTCAGCACGCCTCATGGCGGCGGCGGACCGGGTTCCGGACCTGTAGGAGTAAAGAAGGATCTCGTACCATTCCTGCCCCGTCCGGTTGTTGAATGTACCGGTTCCGAGTATTTCCTGGATTATGACCGTCCTAAGTCCATCGGCAGGGTCAAATCATTCTATGGAAACTTTGGGGTGGTAGTCAGGGCGTTCGCATATTTGCGAACGCTTGGTGCGGAAGGTCTCAGAGAAGCCTCGGAAACAGCTGTTCTTAATGCCAATTATATCCGCGCTAAACTGCAGGATTATTACTCCATGCCCTATGGTAAAACGTGCATGCACGAGGTTGTGCTCTCAGCACAAAAGCAAACAAAGAATGGAGTTTCAGCGCTTGACATAGCAAAGCGGCTCATCGATTTCGGGTATCATCCGCCTACAATTTATTTCCCTCTGATTGTGAAGGAAGCCTTGATGATAGAACCTACCGAAACGGAAAGCAAGGAAACTCTTGATGAGTTCATTGCAGCGATGCGGCAGATTGCCGAGGAAGTGGAAACAAATCCAGCGTTGCTGAAGGAGGCACCTCACAATACTATCGTACTGAGGCTGGATGAGGCAAAGGCTGCCCGTAATCCGGTGTTGAAGTGCAGCACCATCTGCGAGTAATAGAAGGGATTTAGTTTATGAATACGGAAAAAGATATCGTAATAATCGGCGGCGGCCCAGGTGGGTATTCGGCAGCGATCAGGGCTGCCCAGCTTGGAGCCCAAGTCCTGCTGGTGGAGGCTGAAAGCCTAGGAGGAACGTGCCTCAATAAAGGATGCATACCTACTAAGGCTTTATATAAGAATGCCCAGATGATTAATGAATTGAATGATGCGGCGGAATTCGGAATAAAGCTTGACGGTTTTACTGTGGATCTTGCCAAGATAATGCAAAGAAAGCAAAAGATCGTCGACCGCTTGAAAGAGGGCATCGCGCAGCTGATTATATTAAATTCCATTGAGATGATCTACGGCAAGGCCAGTCTGGTTTCGAAGAAAACGGTCAAGGTTACGGATTCCGAAGAAAATGAGAAGGAAATAAAAACAAAAAATATCATCATTGCTTCAGGTTCGGTTCCAGCAAAGCTACCTATACCCGGGATGGAGATACCTGGAGTGTTAACCAGTGATCAAATTCTTTCCATAGAAAACATACCGGATTCCCTTGTCATTATCGGCGGAGGAGTAGTCGGGATCGAATTTGCGGGCATATTCAGTGCCCTTGGGTCAAAGGTAACCGTCATCGAATTCCTGCCCAGAATTTTGGCTAACATGGATAGTGAGATTTCCAAGAAGCTGGTATTATCCCTGAAGAAAAAGGGGATCAGCATTGAAACCGATACAAAAGTAATGCAGATTTCGGCGGATGATGGCTTGCTTCATGTTATAACCGAAGGGAAAAAGGGCGAAGGTTCAATTCAGGCCGATACTGTTCTTGTTTCTGTGGGAAGAGCTCCCCGAGTAGAAGGGTTTGGCTTGAAAACGGCAGGAATTGAGTATGATAAAAAAGGTATTAGAGTTAACGAAGCCTTTCAGACTAATGTGCCTGGGATTTATGCAATCGGAGATGCGATCGGAGGACTGATGCTGGCCCACGTGGCCGCTGAGGAAGGAATCGCTGCGGTTGATAACATCATGGGATCAAAGGGTCATATGAATTATGATGCCGTACCCGGCTGTGTTTTCACATTCCCGGAAGTAGCGTCCGTCGGTTTATCGGAAGACGAAGCAAAAGAAAAGGGAATCGATTATGTTTCGAGCAAGTTTCTGTTTGGTGCCAATGGAAAGGCATTAACTCTAGGTGAGGAAGAAGGATTTGTCAAAGTACTTGCGGAAGCGGACACAAGAAGGATTATCGGTGTTCATATCATGGGACCTCATGCTAGTGATTTGATCCAGGAAGGAGTATTGGCTGTGGGAAAGAAAATGACAGCTGACTCTATCTCTGGCGTCATCCATGCGCATCCGACACTATCAGAAGCTATTATGGAGGCCGTTTTGGGCATTGACAACAGAGCAATTCACATGCTGCCGAAAAAGATGGGTAATAGGGCTTAGGCAATGGGGTCTTATAAAGGTCATGGCACAGATAAAGCGATTCTTGCAGGGTTGCTGGGCTTGTTTCCCCACGATGAGAGAATCAGGGATAGCGCGCTGAGGGATGTATTATGAAGTTGAACATTGTATTTTTAGGCAAGACAGATTATAAGGAAGCGCTGGATCTCCAGGGAAAGATACTGATGCTGCGGCAAAAGAAAAAATTGATCATACTCTTTTGCTGCTTGAGCATCCTCCTGTCATAACTCTTGGCCGGAGAGGTGTTTACACCAATATTATTGCCCCAGCTGAGGAACTGAAAGCAAACCGTGTCAGCATTTACGAGGTTGCAAGAGGCGGGGATGTAACTTACCATGGCCCGGGACAAATTGTAGGCTATCCGATTATTGATTTAAAAGAAATCAACAGGAGTGTAAAGGATTTCGTCTGGGGGATCGAGGAGCTTTTTATCAGTTTGCTGAAAAACCAATTCGATATCGCGGCTCGCCGAGATGAAAAGAAGTATACCGGTGTCTGGACCGGAGACGAAAAGATAACTGCAATCGGTATTGCAGTAAAGCACTGGGTAACCATGCACGGTTTTGCATTTAATGTAAATACGGATCTGGATCATTTTAAATGGATCACTCCCTGTGGTATTGCTGACAGAGGAGTGACATCACTGGAGAAGCTGTTAGGTTGTCCTCAGGATCTTGATCGATTAAATATAGTGATTGCGGACTATTTCTGTGAGCGGTTTGATTTTAATCCGGAAATAATTGACGGGAGGAACTTATGGGAAGCAGTACAGAAAGAATAAAAGTGAAAAGTGCAGATATTATTGCCGGACGCAAGCCGGAATGGTTGAAAATAAAGCTCCGCGGCGGACCTGGCAGAGGCCAGGTGGAACAAATATTAAGCAGACTATCCCTGAATACGGTATGTAAAGAGGCGAATTGCCCAAACCTGATGGAGTGCTTTTGCAGAAAGACAGCGACGTTCATGATACTTGGAACAGTATGCACAAGAAACTGTACTTTTTGCAATGTTACAAAGGGAAATACGGAATGTGTCGATCCTGATGAGCCATTGCGGGTTGCTGAAGCTGTAAGCGAACTTGGATTGAAGCATGTTGTTATCACTTCGGTTACGAGAGACGATCTGTCCGATGGTGGAGCCGGACATTTTGCAAGGGTAATTGCCGAGATAAAAAAGCTTGAATCCAAGGTTATAATAGAGGTACTCATTCCAGATTTTAAAGGGAGTATCGTTGCTCTAAACAAGGTATCGGAAGCAGAACCGGATGTCATCAGTCATAATGTTGAAACCGTTGAAAGGCTTTATCCTGAGGTAAGGCCTATGGCGTCTTACAGCAGGTCTCTGGAATTGTTGAATAATACAAGACATCTGAGAAGCGGTATGTTGTCCAAATCAGGGATTATGGTTGGCCTGGGTGAGAAAAAAGAAGAGGTAATTCAAACATTTTTAGACTTAAGGTCATCCGGGTGCAGTATACTGACAGTTGGGCAGTATCTTGCCCCAACGAAGCAGCATCACCCGGTTGTAGAATACATCCATCCCGATGTATTTGAGGAATATAAGAGAATCGCTTTAGAGATGGGATTTCAATTTGTGGCTTCAGGGCCTTTGGTAAGAAGCTCCTATCGTGCCGAGGAGATTTTTGTATAGCTATCTGGTCGGAGGGAATGGATTGAACAACAAGATTCCTGTTATTGTTTTATTTCCATGGCAGATGTATAATAAAACAACAGTATCACAATCTGGGATTTTTGGAAATAAGGTGAATGATAATGCCGGTTTTAAAAGAAAAAGAATGGATATTCTTAAATGAAATTATCCATATGATTTATGATACTAGAAATTTGAACGAAATGAGAACCAACGTATTAGAACTGCTTAGTGTCTTGATACCGAATTCTTCTGCTTCTTTCTATCTGGCAAATGTGACTGATCATGATGACAAGCTGCTTTCTGATCCTGTTGTACTGAATATGGCACAAAGAGATGTAACGAATTATTTGGATTTCGGTGAAAAATTGGATTATACAATTCCGATTTATCAGAATGCACGGCCTATTGCTTACAAAGAAACCGATTTGTTTGATGACAGATTCCGTGAAAACACAGAATTTTATAATGAATTTTTAGCGAATGGATTGGAATTTCCAATGGCTCTTTGCATTGCAAACGACGGGATATGCTATGGAGCTCTGTCATTGTTTCGCTCAAAGCGGATGGGTGATTTCAGCGACAGGGATATATTCCTGTTAAATCAGCTACGCAGGCATTTGGTCACCAAGATACGCTTTGAATATGATAAAAAGAAGAATTATTACGGCAGCCGGATCGACGATATTAAATCAGAATATTTCCTGACCACGAGAGAATGTGAAATCGTAAATTTTATATTTGAAGGTCTGAATAATGAAGAAATCTGCCGCAGATTGTTCATTGAAGAAGGTACGGTAAAAAAACATATTCATAATATTTATGATAAGCTTAATATAAAAAACCGGATTCAGTTAATAAAGATGCTGATCTGAATTATATTACAATAAGCCAGGGAAAGACTGCTGATAAAAAGAAAGACTGCGTTATAAAACAAAAGACTGTTGAGATAGTATGTAAAATACGATTTGCGACAGTCTTTTATGTTACAATTTGAACCAAAATAAACTTTCGTACAGTTAATTTATAACTTTGGGTGAATTGAATATCAAAATTTGAGCCTCTATAATATGTTCTGAATAGGCTGGGGGCCTATATATTTTACTAAGTCATTTTATATTGTAGGACTATTATTGTAGGATTATTAAGGAGGTAATTATGGAGGGCTATGGATTTCTTAGCGTGCTGCCGGTTTTGGCTATACTGGTCATTGCGGTTACAACCAAACGGACTCTCTTTGCCATGGTATGCGGGTTATCGGTTGGCGCACTCATCCTGACAGGAGGGGTTTTCGGTATTGTAGGCACATGGTTCAATTATTTGTATGTTTCGATGACAAATGAGACTCTGCAATGGCTTGTACTTGTCATCGCATTGTTTGGAATGCTCATCATGCTGTTTGAACGGTCACACGCCGTACAGGATTTTGGTTATTGGGCGGGTAAATTCATACATACAAAAAAGCAGGCTCTGTTAGGGACTGTGGCGCTCGGAATTATTGTTTTCCTTGACGACTATCTGAATAACCTGGCTGTCGGTACTACGATGAAAGGTATAACAGACAGAATGAGGATTCCGCGGACACAATTAGCCTACACAGTTAACAGTGTAGCCGCTCCTGTCTGTATTCTGATTCCGCTGTCTTCATGGGCAGTCTATTTCGGAGCCCTGTTGGAGAACGAAGGGATCGTCGGTGCCGACGGAACCGGAATTTCCGCTTATACCTCCTCAATTCCAATCATGTTTTACGGCTGGCTGGCGGTGCTGGTTGTGATTCTGCATATTCTGGGAATCATCCCGAAGCTCGGTCCGATCAAAAAGGATGCCAGTCGTGCAGAGCTGACCGGAGAGGTTTATCCGGAAGGTACCGATTTGTCTCTGATACAGTCATCGGAAGTTTATGAACTTCCGGAAGGAAAGAAGGCACTGCCCTGGGCATTTCTGATTCCATTGGCCGTCATGATCGCAGTTACTCTATATTGCGGTTCGGATGTTCTAAGCGGCGCACTTGCAGGTGTCGTTTCTGCCGCAGTTCTTTACTGCATACAAAGAAGGTTGTCACTGAAAGAGATGCTGACCTGCTGCTACGACGGCGTTATGAGCATGGGTTTTGTCATGATTCTATCCGTTCTGGCATTTGCAGTGCAAGCTGCAAATACCGATCTGCAGCTTGCTGATTACGTTATTTCTGTAACGGAACCGATTATGCACGGCGCATTCCTGCCGGCTGCGGTATTCGTTGTTTGTGCCGTCTACGCTTATGCCACCGGATGTTTCTGGGATTTGGCCGCTATCATCACGCCGATCGTCGTACCTCTTGCAAACGCAATGGGCGTTGACCCGCTTCTTGCATGTGCAGCAGTATTCTCCGGTGCGGCTTTCGGCAGCAACACCTGTTTATATGGTGACGGCGTTATTCTATGCTCCCAGGGCTGTCAGATCAAGCCCATCGAATTGATGCTGGCGACGCTGCCTTATGCTTTGATTGCGGGAGGCGGGTCTTTGATTCTCTATCTCATTGCAGGATTTGTTATGTAACAGGAAGGATAGAAAATGGCTAATGACTCTTTGCTGAAAAGCATTATTAATCTGGATAACGCTTTCGGAGTATCCGGTGATGAAGCGGAAGTTGCTGAGGTTTTGAAAAAAGAAATGGAAGGGTTGTATGACGAAGCCTTTGAAGATCCTCTCGGCAATCAGTTTTTTGTAAAGTACGGCAGGAACAGAGAAAAAAAGGTTCTCGTTTCCGCCCACATGGATGAAATCGGTTATATCATAAACTACATTGAGGAAAACGGTCTTCTGAGATTTCTTCCGGTCGGCTATCATGACGACCGGACCGCGGTCAGCCAGGATATGGTTATAAAGACGGAAAGCGGCAGGAAGGTTTACGGTGTGACAGGGTCCAAGCCCGCGCATATCATGACCGAAGAGGATCATGAAAAGGTCATCAAAATGGAAGACTTGTTTGTGGATGTAGGCACGGAAAGCCGTGAAGAAACGCTGGCTTTGGGCGTGCAGATTGGCGATTACATGGGGTATAGCCGTCAGGGCAGTATTCTGAACGAAGGGAAATACTACACCGGGAAATCGGTGGATGATCGTTCCGGTTGTGCCGCCATGGTAGAAATCATGAGAAGGCTGCAGGGAATTGATATTGAACCGACGATATGTATGGCGGGAAGCGTACAGGAAGAGGTGGGTTTAAGGGCAGGAGGCCCGATGGTCAACCGTTTTAAGCCTGAATTGATGATCGCACTGGACGTCACGCTGACCGGAGGAACCCCGGGCATCGAGGAACGCCAATGCTCCCAGGTAATGGGAGGAGGTCCCGGAATAAAATATTACGACTGGGACCCGGTGCTTGGAGCCACCGGAAACAATGTACCTAGAAAATTGACAAAAAGATTGATTGCTATCGCTGAAAAATATAACATTCCCTATCAGCGTGAAGTCATGATCGGAGGCGGAACCGACGCATGGTCTGCGGCTATGGCTGGAGAGGGCGTGCTGGCCGGAGGTATCTGTATTCCTCAGCGGTACATGCATACGCCTGTCGGTACGGTTAACATGGATGATATTGAAGCCACCGTAGATCTGATGGTCCACTTTCTCAAGGATTATCAGTCTTTATAACAGAGAAGCCGCTGGATTATCCACCACGGCAACAAACCGTTCATATATATATGAGCGGTTTTTCTTTTTTTGTTCAAAGCGTCAGCCGTTTCCGGCTCTTATGGTTGTGGGCAAACACAGTTACTGTATTTCAGGAATATATTAAAGTGAGTGTTTATTAATGTTCACTGAACAAATAAAAAATCAGGCCTCTGTGCGGCTTTGAAAAATTTTGATTTGTTCCGTTTATTGACTGTTGCTCTTCAGAATCTATCCTGACAAGAATTTGGCGATAACAACAGAGTCTAAGGAGAGAAAAACTTTATGAATAAGATAACTGTAATCGGTTCGGGTTATGTAGGCCTTGTAGTAGGAACATGCCTGGCTGATATGGGAAATATGGTAATCTGTACAGATAATAATCTAGATAAAATCGACGAGTTGAATCAAGGCAGGATCCCGATATACGAGACCGGAATAAAAGAAATGATCAAACAGAATACCGGAATGGGCAGACTGCGGTTTACTGCCGATACGGATGCGGCTGTGAAAGAAAGCGATATTATATTTATAGCCGTAGGAACACCCCCCATGGAAGACGGAAGTGCGGATATTCAACATGTACTCGACGTAAGCCGGGATATCGGCCGCTATATGGAGGGGTACAAAGTCATCGTTATTAAATCCACTGTTCCCATCGGGACAGGGCAAGAAGTAAAAGAGGCTGTACGATGCGTGCTGAATGAACGGGGAGCAGACTATGCTTTTGATGTTGTATCCAATCCTGAATTTTTACGGGAAGGGTCGGCTGTTTCTGATTTTACTCATACCGATCGTATCGTTTTGGGAGTGGAATCGTCAGACGCCAAGCAATTCATGATGGAGGTATACAAAGGCCAATACTTGAATGGAGTGCCGTTTCTTTTTACCAACATCGAAACGGCGGAGTTGATAAAATACGGATCAAATGCCTTTCTGGCAATGAAGATTGCCTTTATTAATGAGATGGCTCAACTGTGTGAAAAGGTGGGAGCGGATGTACTGCTGTTCGCTGAGGGGATCGGAATGGATAAGCGGATTGGTCCTGACTTTCTGAAGCCGGGACCGGGATATGGAGGCAGCTGCTTTCCTAAAGACACCAGTGCAGCAGTAAAGATGGGAAAAGATCATGGCGTGAACCTTTCCCTGATTCAACAGACAATTGATGCCAATGAAAGGCAAAAGCTGTGGATCGTGGAAAAGATAAAAGAGGCAATGGAAACTTTGGAGGGTAAAACCCTGGGCATTCTTGGCATTACCTTTAAAGCGGAGACAGATGACATGAGAGAAGCGCCGTCCCTTGTCATTCTGCAGGAATTGGCTAAGCAAGGGGCCCGGTTAAAGATATATGATCCTCAGGGCGAAAAAGAAGGGAAATGGAGACTGGAGTCCATTCAGGAAAGCATCCGATTTTGCACGAATGAGTATGATGCGGCAGATGGGGCTGATGCGCTGGTTATTCTTACGGATTGGGACCAATTCAGGACTATGGATGCGGACAAGGTTTTTGAAGCAATGAAGGGGAATTGCTTCTTTGATTTCCGTAATATGTTCGAGCGGCGACAGATAGAAAGAAAGGGATTCCATTACTTTGGCATCGGACGATAAACTCTGAAAAAAGTTTTATTATACGAAATACTCACATATTCCATCCTGGTGAATAAAATATTTTAGAATACTTTTTATTATAATTTGAAAGGATGGATATGCCACATGAGATATCGCGATAAATATGTGGGGTCACAGAGTGAGATATACGCTCAATTGAGAGAATTGCCGAAGCAATTTTTGCAGAATACACTTGTAGTTGAATCAGAAAAAGTCGATATACCGAAAGATAAAGAACTGGAATATAAAGTAAAATATGATAATGATGAATTTGAAGGATCCCTGTCTATTAAGATTTCCTGGATGAATGCCGAAGCAGAAGAAGAGGAAGAAGAAGAGGAAGAAGAGGAAGAACCGGAAGAAGAAGAATAATCTCATGCAAGGATAGTATCAAGACTACCCGGTGGAGACGTTAAATTTATCGGGTAGTTATATTATAGACGGGAGGTAAGCCTGTGGAAGACACCAAGAAAATTATAACAAAGGCCGTATATGGAAATCGAATACAAACGTTTCGGAACACCGTCCGCATCGCGACCGGTGAAGCAGAAAAACTGAAAGATGTTTTAGGCTGCACCATTAACGGATCAAGGGTACTGAATGCTTTTATTGAAGGGGAAGGAAAAAAAAGCATAAAAGTGAGGGTCAACACCGAATTCGAGATCCATATCTGGTATAGGACCGACACCGATACAAAGGTTTCCAAGTTCAATGCGAATTCATCGGACCTTGTTGAGATCGAAAAACAAGGGACTGAACGCTTCAGCCATGAGGAGGTCAGCGTATGGATGAAGGAGAAGCCCAAATCCGTTGATACTACAATCATCAGTGGTAAGGAAGGCGACCTGGTTGCAGTACAATTGGAATATGTGCTGGAAGCCGAAATCATTGGTGAAACAGTACTTAGTGTAAGGGTATTTAAAACATAATGCAGCAGTGGAAATGACAAATCAAGACGATGAAATACTTATGGAACCTTTAAATACCAATTGGAATAGCCTGAAGATTAGCCTTATAATGGGGTGTTCTACATAACTAGAGCATCCTTTTATTATTGATAAAAGAGGGAGGTAAAAACATAATGAATTTCAACAACGAGCCGTTAAACGAAGTATTAGTGAAATATCCTTATACCGTCAATGGAATCCGAACGGAATCATACAAACAAAAAAAAGGAGTCTGGTGGGTTGACACTACAAAAGGGATGAAAATTCTAAAAAAACATCCCAACTCGGAGCCGATGCTACGTTTTCTTTTATCAGCCATTGATCATTTACAGAGCAAAGGCATTCATATCCCGAAGGTCAATGAAACAATTGACGGCAGTCGTTATGTAAAGATCGGAGAAACCTGCTTTATCCTCATTGACGCTGTAGAGGGCGCCAACCCGGATTACAGGAAGCCGGGAGAACTGAATACCCTTGTCCGGGAGATGGGACGGTTTCATCTTGCATCGACCGGCTTTATTCCGCCGGACGAATCCAAGGTACGGATGCACCTCGGAAATTGGCAGCAGGATTTCAGCGCAGATGCCGACCGGTTAAGGAATTTTTATAACGAAGAAAAAAACAAAACGGTTCATACAGAATTCGGGAAAATTGTATCAGAGGTATTCCCCTCATTTTTACAGAGAATGGAAGCTGCCATAACAGGGCTTGGCGGCCCTGAGTATAAGGCATGGGTCGGCAAAACGGAAATCAAGGGGGGGTTATGCCATCAGGATTTTGCTGCGGGAAATATCCTGTTGAACTCTGCGGACAGGGTGTATATATTGGATACCGATTCACTTACCATTGATTTGCCGGCCCGGGATATTCGAAAACTGTTGAACAAAGTGATGAAGAAAAACGGGAAATGGGACCCTGTTTTGCTGGAAAACATTCTGAGAGTGTATCAGAGAT
Organism: Anaerovoracaceae bacterium; assembly: GCA_036677845.1. GTDB lineage: Bacteria > Bacillota > Clostridia > Peptostreptococcales > Anaerovoracaceae > Anoxybacterium. The sequence continues at coordinate 31,529 of JAVBVR010000065.1, forward strand.
CAAATCCGCTCACAATTAACGAATGGGCGGTACTGAAACTCGATTTGACTTTTCCGCATTTGTTTGCCGGGATAATGGATAAATATTACCGTCAAAGAGAAAAGGATTGGACCGAAAGCAAATATTTAAGCCGTCTGAAAGAAATGCTCACAGTTGAGCGGTCTCTTGAAGCAGTGCTTATAAAATATGACGAAATCATAAAAAGAATTCTGCAATAACAATTTAACTGAAAATAGGGGGATGAAAGATGGATGCACTGGATATAAGCCTTCCGGATATTGCCCGGTCGGTGTTGGAGCGATATGACGTCGATCCGGTAAAAATACAAGTGATTCAGCAGGGCGGTATCAAGACCGTATGGAAAGTTTTTGCCGAAGAAGGCGTGTTTTGCTTAAAAAGGCTGAAGCAGACAAAGGAAAAGGCTCTGTTTTCCGTGGAGGCTCAGAGATATATTAAATCAAAAGAAGGGAATGTGCCCAGTGTTATTTTGAACAAGGCCCATGAAGCGATAACGGATAGAAACCAGGAGCTGTTTGTTTTGTATGAGTGGATAGAAGGAAAACAGCTTAATTTTGACAAGCAGGAAGATTTCATGGCAGCCATGGAAGGACTCGCACATTTTCATAAATTCTCCAAGGGATATGAACCTCCGGGTGGTGCCAGGGTATCGACCAAGATTGCCAAATGGCCGGACCAGTACCGTTCCATGCTCAACAAGCTGAACGAATGGAAAAGCATTTCCCTCGGGAAAGCAGGTACGCCCACCTATGCCGCCTATCTGAAATGGGTTGACCCGATCATGACATTGGGAGAAAAAGCAATCCAATACCTTGAAGCTTCCTGTTATGGTACGTTGTCAGCTCCGGGTTCGCAAGCGGTCGTATTATGCCATCAGGATTACGGCAAGGGCAATGCACTCTTAACCGCAGCCGGCGTATGGATTCTGGATATGGATGGTGTGACCTTTGAGCTGGCAGCCAGGGATCTGCGTAAAATCATCCTGAAAACGATGGAAAATAAAGGGAGATGGCATCAGGAATCGATGAAGGAAATCTTGAGCTGGTACGAAAAGGTAAACATTCTTTCAATGGAGGAAAAACAAACAATTTATATCGATACCCTGTTCCCTCATAGTTTTTTCGGTACCGTAAAAAATCAATTCGCAAAAAACAAACCGGTTAAAGCGGCAAGCATAGAAAAGATTGGAAAGATTGAATTGTCTAAAGAGAATTCCTTGAGAGGTTTGATACTAGGGGGTACTGTCTTATGAAAATTGCAATGATATGTACAGAGAAGCTGCCTGTACCGTCGATTCGCGGAGGTGCTATTCAGCAGTATATCGATGCGGTACTGCCGTATTTAAAGGAAAAGCACGATATGACGGTTTTCTGCATTGCGGATCCGAAGCTGTCACAGCAGGAAAACAGCAGTATATGTTATATCAAGTCAGCCAATACCCATGACTATATTTCGGGTGTGATCGATCGGTTAAACGACGGATATGATTTGATTCATGTTTTCAACCGGCCTCACTGGGTCAATTCCATTGCAGAAAAGCTGCCGAAAACGGCGATAAGCTTAAGTCTTCACAACGAGATGTTCCAGGAATCAAAAATATCGAAAGCAGAGGGAGCGAAATGTATTCAGAGAGTTGAGTTTATTGCCACAGTCAGCAGGTTTATTGCGGCCGGAATAAAAAAGCTTTATCCGGAAGCTGCCGGAAAAATACAGACGGTTTACTCTGGCGTCGACGTCAATCGATATCAACCGGTCTGGTCTCAGGAGGCAAGGGAAATAAGGCATCAATTAAAGAAGCGATATGGATTGACCGGAAAGAAGGTCGTCCTCTTTGTCGGCAGATTGAGTCCTAAAAAAGGCGCGCATATTCTGATCAAGGCGGTCAATCAGATCCAATCCAGCCATCCTGATACGGCACTTGTGCTCGTTGGAAGCAAATGGTACGGTGAAAACCAGGAAGACAGCTATGTGCGGCAGGTCAAGCAAATGGCGGATACTTTGGACACAGATGTTGTCATGACCGGGTTTCTTCCTCCAAGCGAAGTCGTATCCCATTATTACCTGGGAGACGTCTTTGTATGCGCATCCCAGTGGAAAGAGCCTCTCGCCAGGGTACACTATGAGGCCATGGCTGCAGGTATTCCGATTATCACCACGGACAGGGGAGGAAATGCCGAGGTTGTCAAGGGGAAGGGCAACGGCATTGTTATCAGCGAATATAATCAACCTCAGGCTTTTGCTGATGCCATAACGTATTTACTGGAGGAGCCCGGTATTGCGGGGGAGATGGGCAAGGCCGGCAGAAGGCTGGCTGAGGAAAAGTATTCGTGGGAAAGAGTAGCTATGGATCTGAATCATTTGTTTCTATCTTTTTAAAAGGAGAGATTCGAAAGGAGAGTCACATTCGTATCGTATTGCGAATAAAATATTACAGTATAATCCGAAGGTGAAAGACTCGGTAAGGATGATAAACAAATTCGAAGGAAGGAGGAATTTTGGTGGAGTCCAAACCCCGGGCTACTCGAGAGATAATAATAAAAACCACCTGCGGAAGCGGTTTTAAAGAAATCGAGTATGTTCAAGATATTGAATTGGAAAAAGAAGCTATGCCCGATAGAATATTGGGCTGCTTTATTACGAATGTTGAAAATCCGAAAGCCCTGAAATGTACAGCCCCCGAGAAAAGCAGCTATTATGTGCCTGTAAAAGGGTCTTTTGATATTTACGCATGGTATTCCTGTAATAATGGCCATGAGACGGCTGTCGGCAATTCATCGGTAGTGTATCATGAAAACATACCTGTTATAAATAGGAGCGGAAGGCCGATGGGGCCTGTGGCTGCTACAGCGGAACTGGATGAGGAACCGAAAGTTGCAGATGTAAGGCTGGAGGGGAATAAAATCCGCGTCGAAGTATTGTTAAAGATATCCGCAGAGGTAATTGGAGATTCCAGACTCGTTGTTGAAATAGCGGAATGATGGAAGAGGCATGGTTTGGTTATAGGCATAATAAGGCTCTAATTTTTTGAAAGAGGGATTATCATGGAGGAAATAAAAAAAATAATCGCGAAGGCGGCATTTGGTCAAAACACAAAGACTTTCACCAAAGATATCCATATTAACACGTATGAGGAGAAAAGGCCTAAAGAGGTTCTGGGAATTATCATAACCGATGCTGAGATAGTAAGCTATGCACTTGAAGGAAATATAAAAAACGGAAAAGTAGTCAGGATAAACGGTAAATTTGATGTGCATCTATGGTATGCACTGAATGGCGATACCAAAGCGATGAAGGTCATTACGAAATTTTCAGATGTTGTAATGGTTTATGGACAAGAGGCCGAGCATTACAACAATGAGGAAGTCAGAGCCTGGATCCAAAAAACTCCAAAATGTTCCGGGACATCTGTCAGCGACAGTCCAGAGGGACCTGTCGTAACAGCTACGGTAGAATACGAGCTTGGAGCAGAAATAGTGGGTGAGACCGCATTAAGAGTAAAAGTTGTTTATACAGCTGACGCTCCAGAGGAAGCAGGGGAAATCCCGACGGAAACTGAGGAAATCCCGGACGAATATGAAGATGATTAGACAGGCGGTCGAACTTTCATCCTGCCTGGGGCAGAGGGAAGCGAATACAAAATGGATACGGGAAAAGTATATCTGATTACCGGCGCGGCAGGCTTTATCGGATACTTTATATGCAAAAGCTTGTTGGAAAAGGGATGCAGGGTTCTGGGGTATGACAATATCAATGACTATTATGACGTCAATCTGAAGTATGAACGTTTAAATCAGCTAAAGCCATTTGATTTGTTTACATTCATCAAGGGAGATATTTCCGATCGGAACACGTTAAACCAAACCTTTCAGAAGTATCAGCCCGATATCGTCGTAAACATGGCCGCTCAGGCAGGGGTACGGTATTCCATGGAAAACCCCGATGCATATATTCAAAGCAATATAATAGGGTTTTACAATATCATTGAAGCCTGCAGACAGTATCCGGTCAATCATCTTGTATTTGCATCCTCCAGTTCCGTTTACGGGGTAAATAAAAAGGTGCCTTTTTCAGAATCTGATTCAGTCGACAACCCGGTATCGTTATATGCTGCTACCAAAAAGTCCAATGAGCTGATGGCGTATACTTATAGCCATCTATATAAGATACCAACTACCGGATTGCGCTTTTTTACAGCTTACGGGCCATTGGGGCGTCCGGATATGGCATACTTTCGTTTTACAGACAGTTACTTTGCAGGCGAACCGATTCAAATTTTTAACAACGGCGATTGTGATAATGATCTGTATCGCGATTTCACCTATATCGACGATATCGTTGGGGGCGTGTTGAGGATAATTGGCAATCCGCCGAACGGCGCTGTTCCATATATCGTATTGAATATCGGAAACAGCAAGCCTGACAGACTGATGGATTTTATTCAGAAGCTCGAGAAATCTCTTTCTAACGCGGCAGGAAGAGAAGTTGTGTTTCAAAAAAGATATGAACCCATTCAACCAGGTGACGTACCGGCCACTTTTGCTTGTATCGATTTGATCGGCAAAACGGTAGGCTTTCAACCCCAAACCACCTTGGATGAAGGTTTGCAGAAGTTTGCTGACTGGTATGTTGCGTATTATAATGTTAAGTAATAAATGTTGATTTGAGGATCATATGAATGAACATATTTTTATCGTTACCAACCCGCACAAACATAAAAAATGAGGTTTTTTAACCTCATTTTTTGTGTTGTGATTTCTTATAAGAAGCTTTGTTAGTTTTATGTTATCGGGAAATCCGGATGGGTATGAAATGAATCTCCATTAGTTCTTTTTTTTTCTGTCCTGCATAGAAATTGTATCAGGTGGTGCTCCGCATCGTACCCTTAAAAGGAGGTACCGTTCTATGATAAACACGGATGGATTAACCGGACAAGTGATCCTGCAGGGTGCGCCCGGCTATGACGAGGCAAGGCGGAACTATAACGGACGCTTCAATAAATTTCCCATCGTAATCAATTTTTGTGAGTCTGCACAGGATGTGGTCAACGCAATTCTATGGGTCCGCAAGCACCGGATTCCTTTTCGGATCCGCGGCGGCAGACATAGCTATGAGGCATATTCTCTTGTCGACGGAGGCCTCGTCATCGATATCAGCAGGCTGTTGAAGTTCCGGTTCGACAGGGAGGAGGGAACGGTCCGGATCGGTGCAGGGTATCGTTTGCTTCCGCTGTATGAAGCGCTTTGGAATCATGGGGTGACCATCCCCGGCGGCACCTGCCCGACAGTCGGTATATCCGGATTGACGCTGGGAGGCGGATACGGGTTGCTGTCCAGACCCATGGGACTGACCTGTGATAACCTGCTGGAGGTGGAAATGGTAACAGCGCGGGGCAATCGTATCCGCGCCGGATACGATCAGCACCCTGATCTGTTTTGGGCCTGCCATGGCGGAGGTGACGGCAGCTTTGGTGTAATCACCTCTTTTACCTTTCGTGTCCATCCCATCGGGAAGGTTGTCCGTTACCGATTTGCGTGGGATTTTGCCGATCTCAAAAAAGTAGTAGGCTATTGGCAGTTATGGGCTCCCTCTGCCGATCCCCGTCTGACATCCCTGCTGCTCCTTCCTGCGCAAAACCAGGGTGACCTCCGTTCCAACGGTATATTTGTCGGGCCGGAAGAAGAGCTGAGGAGGATTCTGCAGCCTTTACAGGAAGGAACCATGCCCAAGACAGTCGAGATCCAATCCCTTACCTGGCTTGAAGCCGTGCACCTGTTTGCGGGGCGGCCGGTAAAGCAGGAATTATTTAAAAACTCCTCCGCTTATGCCTATGAGCCTCTGCCTGACGCGGCATTGGACGTATTGATCCAGAACCTGCAGACTGCTCCTGGTACAGCCAACCTGGTTTCCTTTGACGCATACGGTGGTGCGATCGGCCGTGTGCCGGCAGACGCAACGGCATTTGTTCATCGTGAAGCGCATTTCGTCTTTCAATATCAATCTTACTGGACACAGGATACGGAAGCGGAGGAAAACATCCGATGGATCGAACAATTTCGTCAATCCATGCTTCCCTATACCCGAGGCGCATACCGCTGCTATTGCGACTCCATGATACCTGACTGGCCTGTCGCATATTTCGGAGAGAACATTTCCAGACTGATGATGGTCAAACAGTTGTACGACCCGGAGAATCTATTTCAATTTGATCAGAGCATTCCTCCGGGAGGAGGTTTTTCAAATGGAAATCTACGGATGGGGAGTTGATTCCGCTGAGATTGTAACGGAAAACCTGTTTCGATGTGTTGCGCTGAACTTTGGATATCCGGTATTTTGGGGAAGATACCTCGTAAGAGTTCCCGCAGTTTCGGAGGGATTGTCAAAACAGGAGATTGCATGGATCCGCAGCAAGGGTGTAAAGCTGTTGCCGATTTATAATAATTTTCGAGAGGCAAAGGGATATGGACAGGGCATAGCAGCAGCGGAGGATGCGGTAAATTATGCCGGATTACTTGGAATCACAAAAGGAACCCCGTTATTCGCGAATGTTGAGAATTTTTTTCAAGTGGATGATGAGTGGATTCAAGGCTGGACAGAAGCTGTTCTTGCAGGCGGATACCACACCGGTCTATACTATGACCCTGTGACAGGTGATTTTAATGAAGCCTTTTGTCGTGCTGCAAAAGAAAATGAAAGAGTTATCACACAAAATATATTATGGAGCGCGCAGCCTGAGGTGCAACCCAGCGGTCCCCGCAATCCACCGTATTATCGGCCGAAAGCTCCTGATTGCGGAGGAAACGTGTGGGCCTGGCAATACAGCCGGATGATAACGCAGTGCTCTATTGATTTTAATCTGGCCGCAGAAAGTCTGATCCATATTCTTTGGTAACCCAACCAAAGATCATATAAGAAATTATGGCGATTAAACAATGCTATTGCAGTTTTATTTCAGTTGAAAAGGTTCCCGGGTCAAGATATAATGTTGTAAATCAGAGAAGCGACTGGGAATATGAGATTCACAGGAGGAGCGTTATGCCATTATATCATCTGAAAGAAATAGTGGATATCGGGATTTTGCAGGAAATTCAGAACAGATTTGCAGACGCTACGGGGTTGGCTTCGATCACCGTTGACTATGCGGGAAAGCCCATAACGAAATACAGCAATTTCTCTCAATTCTGCAGTATGATCAGAAGCAGTGCCAGCTGCATGAACGGGTGTCTGCGGTCAGATGCGCACGGCGGAATAGAAGCGGCACGAACAGGAAAACCATATATCTATAAATGTCCTTTTGGTCTGATCGATTTTGCTATTCCTATCATCGTGAACGGGCAGTACCTGGGTTCGGTGTTGGCGGGTCAGGTCAAGCTCTCAGAGGAAGAAAGCGACAGCGCCGCCTACATAACCAATCAAATCATGGTCGATGACGATATTATAAAAAACGAATATGCCAATATACCCATCATGCCCCTGAGCCGGATCCGTGCCGCTGCAGATCTGATGTTTACAGTCTCCAACTACATCGTGGAAAAGGCCATGCTGAACATCACCCAGGAGGAACTGAATAATAAAAATATTAAGCTGATGGAAGAAATCAAAGCGCGCACGGAACTTGAAAAAGCGTTGAAGGATTCTGAAATTAAAGTGCTCCAATCTCAGATCAATCCTCATTTCATGTTCAATGTCCTAAATACGATTGTCCGGCTTGCAATTATAGAAGAAGCTGAAAAAACCCAGGAGCTGGCTTATCTGTTTTCCGAAATGCTGCGATATGTTTTAAAGAACGCAGACAAAATGCTGCCCGTATCGGAAGAAATCAACCAGATCGAACGATACCTCAACATTCAATCCATCCGATTTGGAGACAAGCTGAAATTCATTACCAATATTGAGACGAGCATATATCACGAAATCATGCCGGCCATGCTTCTCCAGCCTCTGGTGGAAAATGCCATGATACATGGAATCGAGCCGAAGGACGGCAACGGAACCATCATCGTAAACGGTTATCAGGACGGAGACGATCTGGTTTTTGAGATCATAGACGACGGAATGGGCATGTCATCCAAGAAACTGGAGCAACTGCTGAATGCAAAGCAAACTGCTTATGACTACAGCACGACGCCGGGGATCGGCATAGCGAACACGAACAAGCGGCTGATACTGTCCTTTGGAGAAAATTACAAGCTTAATATCAAGAGCAAGCGGGAGCAGGGAACGGCGGTAACTGTAAGAATACCAAAATCCAATTAAGGAAAACAGGTGATCAAATGTGCAAGGTCTTATTGGTCGATGACGAAGCAATTGAAAGAATCGTTCTGAAAAGGTTCCTGTCCAAGCTGGATTCCGTAACTATGATCGGTGAGGCAGACAGCGGGAAAAGCGCACTGGAAAAATTCAGCGAAATAGATCCCGATATTGTGATCATGGATATCAAAATGCCTGGGATCGACGGTCTGGAAGCCGCAAGAAGGATGAAGCAGATAAAAAATAATTGCGTCATTATTTTCCTGACCGCATATCTAGAAGCCGAAAAGATTCACGACTGTATCTTTTTAGGAGGGGAAGCCTATCTCCAAAAGCCCGTCCGGGAAAACGACCTGATTAATACGATCATCAGCTTCCGGATATATGAAAAGCGGGAATCGGAACTTCCGGATTACAATAAGCTTCTTATGGAGAAAATCATAACTAAAAATTATAAGGCCTCAAAGGAGGCTCTGGGCAGTTTGATTGAGCAGCAAAGGTGCGAAACCGACTGCAGCCTGATTGACCTTAAAACCAGATACCGGAGAATTGCCGGGGAAATTATCGGAACTCTGGAACAAATGAATATTGAGAACAAGGAGAATCCCGCAGGAAGAAAAGAATTCCTGAACGAGATTGCGCGCATCAACGACAGTTATCTTCTGCGAGCGTGGCTCTATAAAGTGCTTGATTCTGTTTTTCATGTGATCGTCCTAGACCAGAAAGGATTTCCGGATAATGAAATCAACGTGATCCTGAACTATCTGGAAAAGTATTATTACAGAAAAATCACGCTGGAAGAGGTGGCGGAATACATCAACATCAGTCCGTTTTATCTAAGTAAAATTTTCAAAAAACATACGGGAGTCAATTTTATTGATTACCTGACCGATCTGAAAATCGAAAAGGCGAAAGAGCTGCTGACCTATACGGAAATGCCGGTGGTCAATATCGCCATCGAGCTCTCCTTTAACGAACCAAATTATTTCACCAGGGTATTCAGAAAGACAGTTGGCGTGACGCCCTCAAAATACAGAGAAGAGAAAAGAGAGACCGTTGCAGCGGTTTCAAAAATCAGTGAGATAAAGTGGTATGTTTGACTGCATCAAGCAAATAAGTGCAAGAGGATGGCAAAATAGTGTAAAGCTTATTCCGATTTAAATGTTAAGATAATAGTAAAGTATTATTTAAGGAGGAATTGAATATGGCAAACAAAATTATCATGTCTCCGAACAAGTATATTCAAGCGGGCGGCGCAATCAAAAAAATCAGTGATTTTGCAGTAAGTCTCGGCAGCTGCTTTCTGATTCTGGCCTCTGAATCGGGGATGAAAAGAACAAAAGAAACTGTTGAAGAAAGCTTCAAAGGAACAGATAAAAGACTGGTTTTCGAAGTATTCAACAAGGAATGCAGCAAGGCAGAAATCAATCGCCTGATGGACATCTGCAAAGCCAACGGTTGCGACTGTGTGATCGGTATCGGCGGCGGAAAGCTTCTGGACACAGCAAAAGCGGTAGCGCATTATTTGGACATTCCCCGGATTATCGTACCGTCTATAGCATCGACAGATGCGCCATGCAGTGCGCTTTCGGTAATCTATACGGAGGACGGCGTTTTTGAAGAATATCTCGTTCTTCCTAAAAACCCCGATGTGGTATTAATGGATACCGACATTATTGCCAACGCGCCGGCGAGGTTTCTGGTATCCGGGATGGGTGACGCTCTGGCCACCTATTTTGAAGCGAGAGCCTGCGATAGATCAAAGGCCACCAACATGGCCGGGCTTCTGCCTGCAAAATCCGCCTATGCCCTTGCAAAGCTTTGCTACCAGACGCTGATTGAAGATGGATACAAGGCGAAGCTGGCAGCGGAAAATAAGGTAGTGACTCCAGCGGTGGAAAATATCATTGAAGCAAATACCTATTTAAGCGGAATCGGATTTGAAAGCGGAGGACTGGCCGCCGCACATGCGATACATAACGGTTTTACTGTGCTCCATGAATGTCATCACTTATTCCACGGAGAAAAAGTAGCTTTTGGTACCCTGGTCCAGCTGGTCATGGAAAACTGCCCCATGGAAGAAATCAATGAAGTTCTTAATTTCTGCATTTCTGTCGGACTTCCGGTCACGCTTGAGGAAATGGGTATCAAGGAAATCAAGCCTGACGAGATTATGGCAGTTGCAAAAGCTGCCACAGCTCCCGGTGAAACCATCTACAACATGCCGTTTGAAGTAACGGCGGAGAGCGTATATGCAGCGATACTGGCTGCCGATGCACTCGGGAGAAACGCCCGTTAAAAGCTTCGAAGAGCAGATTCATACAACAACAAAGAATGAAGCGGTTTTACATTCCTGTAGAACCGCTTCATTCTTTTTTTATTGTTGCGCAGCAAAAAAGTATCATGTCCTTCCGGAACCGTTTTATAATTCTGCCAATTTAATATCAGTATAAGACAAATCTGTGCAGAGTCAAAAGAAAAAGAAGGCGGTAGAATTTTACTAAAATCTCAGATAGAAAGAAGGGTTTATATGACAAGCGATGCATTGGGAATGGTTGAAACAAAAGGCTTGGTGGCGGCAATTGAAGCGGCGGACGCCATGGTCAAAGCTGCAAATGTCAGTCTTACAGGATATGAAAAAATTGGATCGGGCCTTGTAACAGTCATGGTCAGAGGAGATGTCGGCGCTGTGAAGGCCGCGGCGGACGCGGGGGCAGCAGCGGCAAAGGCAGTTGGCGAAGTCATCTCGGTTCATGTTATCCCGAGACCTCATAAAGAGGTGGAAGGAATACTTGTTAAGACGGTATAGGTGAGGAGGTACACTGATGAATGATGTATTGTTGGATAAGATCGTGGGAGAGGTCATGAGGAAGGTCGAAGGAGAAGGAGAAAAGCAAAAGAACAATGACAGGAAAACTCCGGCCTGCGGACTGACAGAATACGTGGGAACTGCAATCGGCGATACCATCGGCCTTGTTATCGCAAATGTTGATCCTGCCCTTCATGAAATGATGAAGATCGACAAGAAGTATCGCTCCATAGGAATATTGGGAGCAAGAACCGGAGCAGGCCCGCAGATTATGGCTGCGGATGAGGCGGTTAAAGCTACCAACACAGAAATACTGGCTATCGAATTGCCGAGGGATACAAAGGGCGGTGCCGGTCATGGCTGTCTGATTCTATTCGGCTCCGAGGACGTATCTGACGCAAGGAGGGCCGTAGAAGTGGCCCTGAGCGAGTTAAACACTACCTTTGGAGACGTTTATGCAAACGATGCGGGTCATATTGAGCTGCAATACACAGCCAGGGCAAGCTATGCCTGTAATAAAGCTTTTAATGCTCCGGTCGGAAAAGCCTTCGGACTTATGGTGGGAGCGCCTGCGGCAATTGGCGTTGTGATGGCGGATACAGCCGTCAAAGCGGCAAATGTTGAAGTGCTGGGGTATGCATCTCCGAACGGCGGAACGAGCTACACAAACGAAGTAATCCTTTTCGTCTGCGGAGATTCGGGAGCAGTCAGGCAGGCAATCATCGCAGCCAGAGAGGTTGGCAAGAAACTCCTGGAAACACTGGGTAACGCGGAAGCACTGTCATCCACCACGCCTTATATTTAAAAGATAGGTGAACAAGCCGATATGAACTTATTGTGAACAGGAGGAAAGAAATGAAATCGAAACGATTTGAGGTTCTGGCCAACCGGCCCGTCAACCAGGACGGATTTATAAAAGAATGGCCGGAAGCAGGGCTGATCGCAATGAACAGCCCTTATGATCCAAAGCCCAGTATCAAAGTGATCAACGGAAGCGTTGAGGAGCTGGATGGGAAATTAAGAAAAGATTTCGATTTTAACGACCGGTTTATTGCAGATTATGCCATCAACCTTGACATGGCGGAAACGGTCATGAACATGGATTCTGTAAAGCTGGCGAAAATGCTCTGCGATATCAACGTCTGCAGAGAGGAGATCATTCCTTATACGACCTCCATGACTCCGGCAAAGATTGTGGAAGTCGTCGGACATATGAACGTATTGGAGATGATGATGGCACTTACGAAGATGAGAGCCAGAAGGACGCCTTCCAATCAATGTCATGTGACAAATTTGAAGGATAACTGTGTGCAAATTGCAGCGGATGCTGCAGAAGCCGCTGTCAGAGGCTTTGACGAGCAGGAGACAACGGTTGGGATCGCAAGATATGCTCCGTTTAATGCCTTAGCCTTGCTGGTAGGATCACAGACTGGTCGGGGCGGCGTACTGACACAGTGTGCCGTGGAAGAGGCCACGGAGCTGATTCTGGGTATGCGGGGATTGACGGGTTATGCGGAAACCGTATCGGTTTACGGGACAGAGCAGGTATTCGTTGACGGAGACGATACACCCTGGTCAAAAGCATTTCTGGCATCCGCATATGCGTCTCGGGGTTTGAAGATGAGGTTTACCTCGGGAACCGGTTCGGAAGTGCTGATGGGATACGCGGAAAGCAAATCCATGCTGTATCTCGAAGCGAGATGCATCTTTATTGCCAAGGGCGCAGGCGTCCAGGGGCTTCAGAACGGATCCATCAGCTGCATCGGTGTGCCGGGAGCAGTGCCGTCGGGAATCCGGGCGGTTCTGGCGGAGAATCTGATCACGACGATGCTGGATATGGAAGTGGCGTCAGGAAACGACCAGACCTTCTCTCATTCCGATATCAGAAGGACTGCGAGAGCGCTGATGCAAATGATCCCGGGAACCGACTTTATCTTTTCGGGATACAGCTCCGTTCCCAATTATGACAATATGTTCGCCGGCTCCAATTTCGATGCGGAGGACTTTGATGATTACAATATTCTGCAGAGAGATCTCATGCTCGAAGGAGGCTTACGTCCGATCACGGAGGAGGAAGCCGTTCAGATAAGGAACAAAGCGGCCCGGGCGCTTCAGGCCGTGTTCCGGGAACTCGACCTTCCTGAAATAACCGACGAAGAAGTGGCTGCCGCAACCTATGCTCACGGCAGCGACGACATGCCGCCCAGAAACGTGGTGGAAGACCTGAAGGCCATTGAGCAGATGATGGGAAAGGGCATTACCGGATTGGACGTGGTGAAGGCTTTAAGCAAAAACGGATTTGAGGATGTGGCGCAGAATGTATTGAGCATGCTGAAACAAAGGGTTTCGGGAGATTATCTGCATACGTCTGCTATCATCGACAAAGACTTCAATGTCATCAGCGCAGTGAATGACCGGAACGATTATATGGGACCGGGAACCGGATATAGGCTCAGCAAAGAACGTTGGGAGGAAATTCAGAACATCCCTAACGCAAAAGACTCAACTGATTTTAAATAGGGAGGAAGGTGATCGTTATGAATATTACGGAAAGCGCAATCCGAAAGATCGTGGAAGAAGTGATCAAAGACCTGTTGATTGAAAACGGGGAAGAAACCGATCCGATCAATAGCTTAGAGACAAGAAACAGCAGTGCTTCGCTGCAGTTGAAAGAAAAAGGGACGGCACAGAACGGCAGCAAAAAAGACGAAGTTGTCATCGGCGTCGCGCCGGCTTTTATGGTATATCAGAACCAGACCATCATCGGGCTCCCTCATGATCGTGTGCTGAAAGAAGTCATTTCCGGGATTGAAGAAGAAGGAGTGAAGGCGAGAATTATCAAAGTATACCGCACATCTGACGTTTCGTTCATCGCACATGAAGCAGCCAAACTGAGCGGGTCGGGAATCGGTATCGGAATACAGTCGAAGGGAACAATCCTGATTCATCAGAAGGATTTATTTCCGCTGAGCAACCTGGAGCTATTTCCGCAAGCACCGGTTCTGAACTATGATATATACCGCCAGATCGGAAAAAACGCAGCGAAATACGCTAAAGGCGAATCTCCGAGTCCTGTTCCGACCAGAAACGATCAGATGGCCAGGCCGAAATACCAGGCAATTGCAGCACTGCTGCATATCAAGGAAACGGAACATGTTGATCAGAATAAGAAAACGCAGGAGCTGGAATATAACCTGAGTTAGGGAAAGGAGGGAGTCATTTGAACGAGAAAACGATGATCGAAAAGATCGTAAAGGAAATCCTTTTGTCAATGGATGCGGAAAGCCAAACGCTTATGGCAAAGAAGGACGGGGATTCAGAAAATAAAAACGGCGGCAGAACGGGCAGTCTGACATCAGCCGACTATCCGCTTGCTTCAAAGAGACCGGAATTGGTGAAAACCTTAACAAATATGAGCATGAACGACATTACTCTGGAATCGGTCCTGTCAGGCAGAATAAGACCCCAGGATATTAAAATATCCGACACCACATTGGAAATGCAGGCGCAGATCGCAGAATCCGCAGGAAGAAATTCATTCGCAAGAAATCTGCGAAGAGCTGCGGAGCTCACGCTGATTCCGGATGAACGGATATTGGAAATCTATAATGCATTAAGGCCCTACCGATCAACAAAACAGAATCTTCTTGACATTGCAGATGAACTGGAAAGCGTATTTAATGCCAGGATTACCAGTGAATTTGTGAGAGAAGCGGCTGACGTCTACGAGACAAGAGGCAGGCTTTTGACAGAGTAAAGAATCGCACATATACGGAGGGACGAGATGAAACTTTTGGCTGGTGTTGATATCGGAAACGCTACGACGGAAACAGCAATTGCATTTGTGAAGGACGACAACGGTCTGGAGTATCTTTCCGGCGGGCTCGTTAAGACCACAGGGTTGAAAGGGACGGAACAGAACATCAACGGAGTGTTCAAATCCATCAAACAGGCTCTCGATCAATGCGGGATCCCTTTTGAGGAACTGGATTTGATTCGGATCAATGAGGCGGCGCCTGTTATCGGTGACGTGGCTATGGATACGATCACGGAAACGGTCATCACTGAATCAACGATGATCGGCCATAACCCTTCGACTCCCGGGGGATTAGGACTTGGAGTCGGGCTCACGGCCGGTATTCTCGGAATCAATAATTTTGAAAAGAACATTTCGTATATCCTGGTTATACCTGAAACCATTGATTTTTCATATGCCGCCGTGCTGATCAACCGCGCTGTCGAAAACGGTATATCCATAAGCGGGGCTATTTTACAAAAGGATGACGGCGTGCTGCTCAGCAACCGGCTGAATAAGAAAATACCCATTGTCGATGAGGTTACCTTGATTGATAAAGTCCCTCTCGAAATGAAGGCGGCGATTGAGGTCGCCTCTCCCGGAAAGGTAATCGAGCATTTATCCAATCCCTACGGAATCGCATCCGTGTTTGATCTGGATCCGGATGAGACAAAACTGATTGTTCCCATAGCCAGATCACTGATCGGAAACAGGTCTGCCGTTGTGATCAAAACTCCTGCTGGAGATGTACAGGAACGCATCATCCGTGCGGGTGAGATCACGATGACCGGTGAAAAAAAGACAAGAAAAGTGAATGTAGACGAAGGTGCGGAAGCGATTATGCTGGCACTGGAGGCGAGCGGGCCGATCCTTGACGTCTGCGGAGAACCGGGAACCAATGCGGGAGGAATGTTTGAGAGGATCCGGCAGGTGATGTCGCAGCTGACTGCAAAACATCCCGGAGAGATTAAGATCCGGGATATTCTGGCAGTGGATACCTTCGCTCCCCAAAAAGTAACCGGCGGGCTGGCAGGAGAATGCGCCATGGAAAATGCAGTATGTATCGCAGCAATGGTAAAAGCAGACAAACTGCAGATGCAGAAGATTGCCGAACAGCTGCAGCAAAAACTCAACGTAACAGTAGAGGTGGGCGGAGTGGAAGCGGATATGGCGGTCCGCGGCGCTTTGACGACTCCAGGGACAAAAAAACCCCTGGCTGTTCTGGATATGGGCGCAGGCTCCACAGACGCTTCTTTTATTACACGAACCGGAGTAATCAAATCCATACATCTTGCAGGAGCCGGTAATATGGTGAGCCTGCTGATCAATACGGAACTGGGCCTGAATGATATGGAACTGGCCGAAGATATTAAAAAATATCCTCTGGCCAAGGTGGAAAGCCTGTTTCACATCAGGCATGAGGACGGAAGTGTCCAGTTTTTTGAAAAACCGCTGGAGCCCAGAATATTCGCCAGGACAGTCTTCCTGAAGGACGGAAAGCTGATTCCCATCCCGGGGGACCTTCCCGTTGAGAAGATTAAAAGCGCGAGAAGAGAAGCGAAGGAAAAGGTATTTGTGACAAACGCCCTGCGAGCATTGATAACAGTCAGCCCCACTCATGAGATCAGAGATATAGAGTATGTCGTCATGGTAGGCGGGTCGGCTCTTGATTTCGAGATCCCGCAGATGATTACCGGTGCACTGGCGAAATACGGCGTTGTGGCCGGAAGAGGCAATATCAGGAGCTGCGAAGGACCCCGAAACGCAGTGGCCACAGGACTGGTTCTCGGATACGGAGAGGAGATGATGCGTCATGACTGATCCCGTTCCATCGATAGTCGTTATAAAATCGGAGAGTCTGGCCGGCCCGACAGCGGAGGATAACGTCTGCCGTGGCATGGAAGAGGAAGGAGTTCCTTTTGAAGTCCGGACGGATCCTGAGAATTCGGCAGTCAAGCTGGCATATCAGGCGGCGCTGCTGTCAAGGCTGGATATTGGAATAGGAATCGGAGCGGATCGAAGGATTGCGGTCCACTATTCCCGGCTGGAGGAGGAGCCTTTGTTTACGGCAGGCAATGATTCGAACAGCCGAAGTCATGTGACCTTGGGAACGAACGCCGCACGCCTTGCCAAGGGCCTCCCTCTCAAAGAGCTTTAGTGAGTCAAACGAAATACGGAGGTGATCTTTTGGAAAAAATGGCGCTTGGATTAATCGAGACCGTTGGTCTTGCGGCGGCACTTGAGGCAGCCGATGCAGCAGTCAAATCGGCAAATGTTGTGCTGGCCGGCTATGAACTTACAAAAGGCGGAGGTCTGGTCACCATTAAACTGGAAGGGGACGTTGGGGCAGTCAATGCAGCCGTTCAGGCAGGATGTGCCGCAGCGGAAAAGCTGAATCGCGTGTACAGCAGAAAAGTAATCCCCAGACCTCACGACGAAGTCCGTCCTTTGATCCGATCGGCAGAAACAATAAAAGGCGGATCCAAGGTGTCGGAGACTGATGAGCCGGCGCAGCAAGCAGAGTCGGCAGCGCAAAAGGAGCCGGCAGAACAAGCAGAGCCGGCAGCGCAAAAGGAGTCGGCGGAGCCGCCCGCAGAGGCAGAAAAGAAAGAACCAACCTGCAACCTGTGCAACGATATCAGATGCACAAGAGAGAAAGGCGATTTAAAAACGAAGTGTATCCATTATTTAGACAATTAAAAGGAGGATTTTAAAATGTACGAAGCATTGGGAATGGTTGAAACAAAAGGACTCGTAGGGGCTATTGAAGCCGCCGATGCTATGGTCAAAGCTGCAAATGTCAGCCTGGTAGGATATGAGAAAATCGGATCCGGCCTGGTCACGGTTATGGTCAGAGGCGATGTTGGCGCTGTGAAAGCCGCGACAGACGCCGGTGCGGCCGCCGCACAAAGAGTAGGAGAAATTGTTTCTGTTCATGTGATTCCAAGGCCTCATAACGAAGTAGAGAGCTTGCTCCCGAAGAAACATGAATAAGAGCAAGGGCTGTGAGAGTGATGGAAAGAATCGATGAAACAGTTTTAAGAGAAATTGTGAAAGAAGTGGTCAGTCAGCTCAAAGTGAAGAAAGAAGGAATCATCGTCGGTGTATCAGGCCGGCACCTTCATTTGTCCGCAGAGGATTTTGAAGCGCTGTTCGGCCCAAACCGCCAATTGACAAAGTACAAAGATCTGCTGCAGCCGGGAGAATTTGCTTCGTCGGAGACTGTAACCATCATCGGGCCGAGAGGCGCGATTAAAAATGTCAGGATTCTCGGACCTCTTCGGGATCGCACCCAGGTTGAAATCTCCAGGACAGACGGGTTTCTGTTAGGGGTGAATGCACCGGTCAGAGAGTCAGGAAAAATCGACGGAACCCCCGGAATCATCATTGAAGGTCCAAAGGGAAAAATCTCCAGGGAAAACGGGCTGATCGCTGCAAAGAGGCATGTTCATATGGACCCGGATTATGCGGATACATACGGCGTTAAAAACGGTGATCTGGTATCGGTGAAGGCGGAGGGGGAGAGAGGACTGGTCTTCAACAATGTACTGGTAAGAGTTTCTGAGAAGTTCAAACCGGAGCTGCATGTCGACACTGACGAAGCCAACGCATCGGATCTGAAAACAGGAGATTATGTAAAACTGGTTAAATGAGGTGAGTGCATTGAATCATGCGGAATTGACGGAAATCATCATAGAGGAAGTTATGAAACGGATCGCCAAACCCGGAAAGAAAGCCCTGGCCGTATTTACAGGCGGGACCGGCGGATTCGAGGAGGCTGTTGAGCAGGTTCACAAGCTGAGGTTGGATGGCTGGATGATTGATATTTTATTTACTTTCGGCGCTGAAAATGTATTTTCAAGAGGATACCTGCAGGATAGATTTGAAGGGTTCAACGTTTATTTTGAAAACGACAACAGAAACCGAAGCTTCCTCGAAGAGATCTGCCTGTTGCTGATCCCGGTTATGACCGTGAATACTGCAATAAAGATCGCCCTGGGAATTTCCGACACTCCGGCAACGCATCTGGTTTCCTCTGCACTGATCAACGGAATTCCGGTTCTTGCGGCAAAAGACGCCGCCAATCCGAGGAATGCCAGGACCGATAACTTCCGCAGCGGCATTCGTGCGGAAGCCTATGTAAGAAAGCTGGACGGTTATGTGAAAACCATCGAGGAGTACGGAGTTACTATGGTAGCCTGCAGGAATCTGTCCGAAGCGGCCCGGTCCATCGGAAGCCGGGAACAAAATACGGATCACGGCATGAAAAAAAAGCTTATCACGAAAGAAGATATTATCAGTGCCCGAAATGGGGGTTCCGAAAAAATATTCGTGGACAGCGGCACAATCGTGACGCCGTATGCGGAAGAGACAGCCTGTGAGTTAGGAGTTGAAATTTTATGTTTATCGCAAGCGTAGTAGGAACTGTGGTTTCTACACGAAAAAACGACAACCTGGTGGGAAAAAAAATTTTGATTATCCAGCCGTTAAATGTCAGATACCAGCCGGAAGGCGCCTGTGAGGTTGCTGTGGATTCAGTCGGCGCAGGCGTCGGAGAAATTGTTCTGATATCAGCCGGAAGTTCTGCCTCTAAGGTATTTGATGTGACCAATTCACCTATCGACAGAGCAATTGTAGGCATTATCGATTCCATTGAAGTGAGTGGCATTGAGCCGGATGTGATTGAGGCTGGCGGTCAGGAAGTGATCTGATGGGAAAGGTTTATACAAGGCGGGGAGATTTCGGAGAGACAGATCTGTACGGGGGAGCGAGAATATCAAAGGACCACAAGAGGGTTGAATGCTACGGAACAATGGATGAAGTCAACGCACACATCGGATTGGCATATTCCCTGCTGGAAAATGCGGATATGAAAATCGTACTGAGGCAGATTCAAAAAAGGCTGTTCGTAATTGGGGCCGAGCTGGCTAGTGACGAAAACGGGCTGAATCAGCTGAAAGAGAGAATCACCGATGCTGACGTTGTTTTTCTGGAAAAGACGATTGATCGATACCAGGCAAACGTTACTCCGAGAGACGGCTTTCTGATACCGGGCGGGACGATTGCTTCGGCGGCATTGCATGTATCAAGAACAGCCGCCAGACGATTTGAACGGCTTCTCGTGGGATTGAAGAAGGAAGAAGCCGTAAGGGAGGAAGTCGTTCAATATGCCAACAGGCTGTCAGATACTCTTTTCATCATGGCACAGGCAGAGGAAGAAAGGGTGCTGATTCAGGAAATAAAAAGAAAGGTAATGGACAAATTGAAAATGAATGGAATATCATGCTTGGATTTCTCTCTTACGATAATAAAAAGGATAGCGGAAGCCGCGGAAAGAAAAGCGGCGGAAATGGGTGTGCCGATCGTTTTCGCGGTGGTGGACGCAGGGGGTAATCTGATCCTGCTTCACAGGATGGAGGACTCTCTATTGGCGAGTATTGATATTGCGGCAAATAAAGCCTATACCGCATTGTCCCTGAAAATGCCTACGAATGAACTAAGCGGGCCGGCGAATCCGGGAGGATCATTGTACGGAATAACGACAACAAACAGTTCAAGAATCGTATCGTTCGGGGGAGGGTATCCCGTTTTTAAAGACGGAGCAGTGATCGGCGGAATCGGCGTGAGCGGCGGTACCGTTGAACAGGATATGGAAATCGCAAGACATGCGCTGTCCATCTTATAGTCAAATTACGAATTCGAGGTGATGCTTTGTGACAATACAGCAAAAAGAATTGGAACGGATCGTTGAAGCAGTCGTAAAGGAACTGAACCGTAAATTGGAAGGCAAACCCTTCGAGATTCAGAGAAACGGTATCTATGATCGCGTTGAGGAAGCCGTCGAGGCTGCCTGGGCTGCCCAGGCTGAGTTTAGACGTTACGGTCTTGAGGCGAGAGAAGGGATCATTCAAGCCATCAAGGAAGAGATGACCGGCCATATCGGTCTGATTTCCCAAATGGCGGTGGAAGAAACCGGAATGGGGAGAGTGGAGGATAAAATCAGGAAAAATCAGCTTGCTCTGAATAAAACACCCGGCACAGAGGATTTGAGAGCCGAAGCCTTCACCGGAGATAACGGCTTAACCCTTCTGGAGCTTTCCCCCTTCGGAGTGATCGGATCCATTACTCCCGCAACCAATCCGTCTGAAACGATCATCTGTAATTCCATCGGTATGATCGCAGCCGGAAATTCTGTGGTCTTCTGCTCTCATCCGACTGCGAAAAAAACTTCCATCAAGGTCATTGAAATTATAAGCCAGGCCATCCGGAAAGCGGGCGGACCGGAAAACCTCGTTACAGCGATAGCCAATCCTACGATGGAAAATGCCTCAACCCTGATGAAACATCCCAAAATCAACATGATCACTGCTACGGGAGGGCCCGGTCTTGTCAGGACGGCATTATCTTCGGGCAAAAAGGTGATCGGAGCCGGGGCAGGCAATCCGCCGGTGATTGTGGATGAAACAGCGGACCTTGAGCAGGCGGCAAAAGATATCGTCGACGGAGCAAGCTTTGATAACAATCTGCCATGCATCGCGGAGAAAGAAGTTATCGTTGTGGAGAATGCGGCCGATTACTTGATTTTCAATATGCAGAAACATGGAGCACTCCTTTTGGGTGATCAGGAAAAAATCGATCAACTGGAGGCTTTGGTCATAACAAAGGAGGGAACCGCAAACCGGGATTGCATCGGAAAGGATGCAGAATACCTTCTGTCCAAAATCGGGATTTATCCGGAAAAACCGGTACGTTTGATTATTGCTGAAACAAAATGCACACATCCTTTCGTCGTTGAAGAATTGATGATGCCGATTCTGCCTGTCGTAAGGGTAGAGAATATTGACGAAGCCATCGATCTGGCGGTGAAAGTGGAGCACGGAAACAGGCACACCGCGGTGATGCACTCCAAGAATGTCGACCATCTGACAAAATGCGCAAGGGAAATACAGACAACGATTTTCGTGAAAAACGCTCCTTCCTTTGCGGGGATCGGCTTTGGAGGAGAAGGATATACCACGTTTACGATCGCGGGTCCGACGGGAGAGGGCCTGACTTCAGCCAGGACTTTTACAAGAAAGAGACGATGTGTCTTGGCCGGGGGCTTTTTAATTAAATAACGGGGAGAAATTATGAGCAGTCTTGTTGAATTGATAAAAAATGCCGGTATTGTGGGTGCAGGCGGAGCAGGTTTCCCGACGCATGTCAAGCTTGATGCGAAGGCCGAATATGTCATCGTAAATGGTGCGGAATGTGAACCGCTTCTGAGAGTCGATCAACAGCTTCTTGCTTTGTATTCGCGGGAAATCGTGAGTGCATTGAACGAAGTGGTTCTCCAGATCGAGGCGAAAAAAGGAATTATAGCGATCAAGAAAAAGCATCAGGACGCGATCGTCAAGCTGGCGGACGCTGTCGCCGGCAATCATAATATTGAAATATTTCCGCTGGGAGATTTTTACCCGGCGGGAGACGAACAGGTTACCGTATATGAAGTGTTGAAGAGGATTGTTCCCGAAGGGGGCATCCCTCTCGAAGTGAATACTGTGGTCATAAACGCGGAAACGCTTCTGAATATTTACAATGCATTGTCCGGAACACCGGTTATCGAAAAATATGTGACCGTAACAGGCGCCGTACGGAATCCTGTTACGCTCAAAGTGCCTGTCGGCAGCAGTTACGATTCATTGATCGAAGCGGCCGGCGGTGTGGCGGTTAAGGATTATGCGATGATTGACGGCGGTCCCATGATGGGAAAAATCGCTGAGGGTAATCGCGGAAATGTTAAGAAAACCACAAAAGGCTTGATTATTCTTCCAAAAGACCATCCTTTGATCCTATCCAAGAAAAAAGATGTCGAAGCGATGCTTCGCGAATCAAGAGGCGCATGCTGTCAATGCACTCTGTGCACCGAGGTATGCCCAAGAAATCTGCTGTCCCATAGAATATATCCCCACAAGCTGATGCGGCTGACCCAATACAACAGCCTTGCAGACAGCAGCAGGATGCAGGAGGCTTTTCTCTGCTCCGAATGCGGATTGTGTGAGCAGGCCTGCATCATGGGGCTGCAGCCCTGGAAGTTGAATCAGGTTTTAAAAAGCAAGATGGCCGCGGCAGGACTTAAAAATCCGTATCACGATCATCCGGAACATGCGGCGCCCTTCAGGGAATACAAAAAATTTCCGGTAAAGCGGCTGATTCAAAGACTGGGCCTGGGAAAATACAATGTCGAAGCGCCTCTGGACAGATCCGGCAAATTGAAGGTAAGCGAGGTCACAATCGCCCTGAAGCAGCATCTTGGCGCGCCGGCCGATGCAGCGGTGGCCGTGGATGACAAAGTGACAGAAGGGCAGATTATAGGGAAAATTCCGGAAGGAAAAACGGGAGGGTTTGTTCATTCCAGCATAAGCGGTACTGTGTTATCCGTAACCAAAGATGCGGTTGTGATCTCACTTTGTGTGGAGGTGTGAAATGAAACGAGCAATAGGAATGATTGAGTACAGAAGTATCGCCAAGGCAATTGAGTCAACAGATGCCATGCTGAAAGCGGCAAACGTCGCGCTCATTCTTTCAGCGCCTCAATGTCCGGGCAAATTTATCAGTATCATCAGCGGAGAAGTCGGTGCCGTCGAGAATGCGCTCAGGGCAGGTATCAATGTGGGCGGTATTTTTGTGATCGAAGACTACATTATCCCTAACGTAAATGAGGAGGTATTTCCTGCACTGACAGGAAGCGTATCTTATGAGCATATCGGTTCCCTTGGAATTATCGAGACCATGTCTGCCATTACTTCCATTATGGCCGGCGATGTAGCAGTCAAATCAGGCAATGTCAAACTGATTGAAATCAGAATCGCCAGAGGATTGGGAGGGAAAGGATTTACCATCCTTACCGGTGAGCTTGCTTCGGTTGAATCAGCATTGCGGTCCTGTGAAGAGAAACTGAAAGAGACTGGATCCATTGTCAGTTCCGTGCTGATTGCTGCTCCTGCGAAAGATCTGGTATCGGCGATTGTTTAACCCTTTGGAAACATACGGAGATACCGTACCCGTGCCGGGATCGGTGTTCCGATGTGATAGAAATAAAGAATGGATTAGGAGGTAATTATTATGAGTTTTTTTGTAGCTGCAGGCATCAGTATTGGTGTACTTGCGGGAATCTGGGCCCAGTTTTGCGGTAATATCGGATTGCTGGCCTGGATAGGATTTGTATCATGGGCATGTTTCTATGCGGCCGGCGGGAAATCTGCCGGACTGGCCAAGACTGTGGCTGCCAACTTATCGGGAGTATTCTGGGGATTTATCATTATTACGATAATGAACCTGATGCCCGGTTTTCCGTTTGCCCTCGGAGCCGCAGTCATCGTCGGCGCATTTTTCATGTGTGCGCAGGCACATATCAGTTATCTTGCATTTATTCCCGGAGCGTTTGCAGGGTGTGCGTCCACATTCGGTTCCGGGATGGACTACTGGGCGGCTGCAATTTCATTGATATGCGGCGCAGTACTGGGGTATTTATCAGAAATTATTGCGGTATGGCTGGTTAAAATAACCGCAAAGAAAACAGAAGGTGAGAAAACAGAAATATAAAAAACCATATCGGCTTCAATTGTACATCAAGGCGCCACCCTTCACCGGGTGGCGTTTGAAATGCTCCGACTGTATCTCTGCTTTGCATGGCTGATACGTACCGGCCCAGGCTCTTTTGTGAAAATATATTATGACTCCATGATGGAGGATATGCCCTACATACAGCAATCGCGCCGTCCTTTAGGACGGCATTTTTGTATTATTTTTGCCTGCCGGTAAATAATTATAATTAGATTCACGCATGAAAGGATTGATATTGCCATGATAATAAAAACACTCCCGCATACGGGGAAAAGGGTGCAGTTGAATACAAATCCCGAAGTTAATCAATCAATCAAAGAACAAACCATATTAGAGCTATATGAACTGGGTGAATATAAGGACGCAAGAAATGTTGTGCTGAACCATTGTATCAGAAATCTGGATAAGGAATGGGATACGGAGCGAGTTTTGGAGACGAATGCCGCTGCTGTTATTCTGATCAGTTCCATATTAGGATTGAAGAAAAGCAGAGTCTTCTTGATTCCGGGAATTATAAGTTTCTTTCTTATGCAGCATGCGCTGCAGGGATGGTGCCCGCCGCTTCCCTTTATCAGAAAACTCGGGATCAGAACCGCAGATGAAATCAATCATGAACGTATGGCATTAAAGATGATGCGGGGAGACTTTTCTGAAATCCCCGATTCGGTTGAAGAAATGCTGGAAATGATAGAAAAATAAGGCGGGCGGGGAAATGCCGATCAAATTACAGGAATACAGCCAAAAAAGGAATTTTAATATCACAGAAGAACCGGCAGGGGAGACAGAGGCTCAGGGAGAAGACCTTCGGTTTGCCGTCCAGCACCATGAGGCGCGAAGAGACCACTACGACCTTCGCCTCGAATGGGATGGGACTCTCTTGAGCTGGGCAGTGCCCAAGGGGCCCTCCTATAATACCCGAGACAAAAGGCTCGCCGTGCAAGTGGAGGATCACCCCCTGGAATACAGAAACTTTGAGGGTACAATTCCCAAGGGGGAATATGGCGGCGGGACTATGATGCTCTGGGATGAAGGCTTCTGGGAACCGAAGGGGGATGTGGAGGAGGGGCTCCGAACAGGCTCGCTGAAATTTGTTCTGAAAGGAAGAAGACTGAGGGGAAAGTGGGCCTTGGTCCGGCTGAAGCCGAAAGCGGGCGAGACCAAGAACAACTGGCTTTTACTCAAGGAAAAAGATGAATACGCCAAAACGGAAGATGACGTTGCAGCTTTTACCACCAGCATCCGGACCGGGCGTACCATGACGGAAATTGAAAAAGGTGAGGATGAAAAAATCACGCAGAATCCTTTCCATAAGGTTAATGTTCAGCTTGCAAAGCTTGCAGGTACTGTGCCGGAAGGCGATGATTGGCTGTACGAGCTGAAATATGACGGCTACAGGATCCTCGCCTTTATCGAGGGCAGCAACGTCCGGCTCATAACCCGGAACGGCAATGACTATACAAGGCGATTCCAGGATGTCGCATTTTCTCTCATCGAATGGACTGCCGGAAGGGCGATGATCCTGGACGGGGAAATGGTGATTCTGGATGCATCAGGCAAAACGGATTTCCAGGCGCTCCAAAACTATATGAGGAATCCAAAGGGGCTAAGTCTTACCTATATCATCTTTGACCTGCTGGCACTGGACGGCGAGGATCTGAGAGAACACTTGCTCATCAAAAGAAAAGAAACGCTGGAGATGCTGATGCAGGATGCTCCTGCAAACCTCCGCTACAGTCAGCACATCGCAGGAAACGGAAAGGATTTTTTCCGAGCGGCCTGTCAGGAAGACCTGGAAGGAATCATCGGGAAGAAGTCCAACTCCGCCTACAGAGGAACAAGAAGCGGCGACTGGATCAAGCTGAAATGCGATAAGCGGCAGGAATTTGTCATTGGAGGATATACCCTTTCCGATAAAAGAACCAGCGGAGTGAGCTCCGTCCTCCTTGGCATTTATGAAGGAGAGGAACTGATCTACGCAGGGCGGGCCGGAACAGGCTTTACCGAGCGTATGATGCGGGAGCTTGAAGAAAAATTCAGCAGAATAAAAAGGAGCGAAAGTCCTTTCAAACAGGCTCCTAAGCCCAGGAAAAATGAGAAAATTATCTGGCTGGAGCCGGAGCTGATTGCGGAAATCAAGTTTGCGGAATGGACCGGGGAAAATCAACTGAGACAGGCAAGCTTTAAGGGACTTCGTGAAGACAAGGCTCCTAAGGAGATCAAAAGAGAACGCGCGGGTGATATTATCTCTTCTGATCAAAGTTCGAAGGTAGAAGCGCTGCCCCCTGGCCAAATGGAGGGACCAGTGGACACAACGAAAAAAAAACTGATCATAGCAGGAATCAAGATCACCAACCCGGACAAGATGATCTTTGAGAATCCTGCAATTACGAAAGAGGATGTGGTCCGGTACTACGAAAAGATTTCAGAGCGTATGATACCCTATGTGCGCAACAGGATTCTCAGCATTGTACGCTGCCCCAAGGGAATCTCCCAGTCCTGTTTCTTTAAGAAGCATCCCGGACCGGACAACAGGGCCATCGTTACAGTGCCGGTCACCAACAGCAAAGGAGAGACGGAGCAGTATTTCTATATCAATGACACCTCCGGGCTTGTCTATGAAGCCCAGATGGGCACGCTTGAATTCCATACCTGGGGAAGCCGCGCTGACAATCTGGAAAATCCGGATATCATGGTGTTCGATCTGGACCCGGATGAGGGGATGAACCTGGAAACGGTGCGTCAGGGTGTGAGGGACGTAAAAAGCATTTTGGAACAGCTTTCGCTGAAGTCATATCTCAAGACCAGCGGCGGCAAAGGGTATCATGTGATCGTGCCCTTCGAACCTGCGGCGGATTGGGAGACGTTTCATGATTTTGCCAAACGGATTGCTGAAGTGATGGAACAGAAATGGCCTGACCGATACACAAGCAACGTCAGAAAGGCGAACCGGAAAAACAGGATCTTCATCGACTGGATTCGAAACGGCAGAGGAGCTACGAGCATTGCTCCGTATTCGATCAGAGCAAGGGAAGGGGCTCGGGTCTCCATTCCCATAACATGGGAAGAGCTTGACACGGTAGCTCCCGACGGCGTCGATATGGCCGATGCGCTTTCCAGGATTAAAGGCGGTGATCCGTGGAATGATTTTTTTCACATCAGTCAGCGGCTGAAATAACAGAACCTTTTGTTGGCGTTGATTTATAGTACGATTCATGCAGAAGGATTGATAACACCCACGGGAGCGAGTATAATACAAGAAAGCTTGAACGAATGAATATCTTTTTTACCAGAAGAATAGTATGAAACATATTTGCAATCGGGGAGACATGATGAAGAAGTTTTTTGGGGTTGTTTTCTTATTTCTGCTCGTAGCGGTTTTTTCCTCCGCCATCTTTTTTTATCAAGCAGCGCCGGATTTTTTACTGGACCGTTTCTACGGATGGATTTATCCGGATCGCCTTGAAGCGGAACCGGCAGTTATGCTCAACGGTAATCCGGTGTCATTTGACGTGGCTGAGACAGAGTGGATGATTCAAAAGAACAACGGAGAATGGTACGCACCGCCAGTGGAGCCGGACAACGACGGGGCAAGCGGTCTTGGAGCAAATCACAGTGCGGCCGCAATATCACATGAAGACAAATTGTCGGTGGCCGTCGATAAGAAACCTGACCGAGCAAGCCTGAAAATAACAGAGTCGGAATCGAACCGGGCTGTTTCGGAGGAACAGGTGGTTTTGCCCGATCTTCCGCTGCCGCCGCGGAACGGGAGCTTCCTTTATGAACTGACACTGGAGTGGACCGGGGAGGCCGATCCCTACCGTGGGAAATATGTGCTTGAAATACCTGTAACGGCGGATCTCCCTGAGAAATTTGTCTTTTCCGCACAGCGGCTTACCCAGGGGCAGCTGCTGGAGGTCACGGTTTCCTACGCCGGCGGGCCTGAAGACATCGTTTTCGAGCAGTCTGTTTACGATAATTTTAAATGGTTTCAGCAGGAGGATCTTCTTAGGGGGTATCTGCCTACCAATTACAATGTAAAGCAGGGCGTTTACCCGATCAGGTATGGTGTCAGAAGCAAGGGCACGGAGTTTACGCAGGAGCTTGAAATTATTGAATATGAGTATCATATTCAATATTTGACCATTAATCCGAAAACGGAAAAAGAAACAAGAAATGATGAGGCATACGCCGAATATCATAAATATTATACTCCCGTAAGAAATCAATCGGAGCAGTCCAGGTATTATACGGAGGGCTTTCTTTTGCCTGTCGGGGGGCGTCTTACCACGGAATTCGGCGAAACTCGCTATGTCAATGATTTTCCGACTTCATACAGACATCTCGGCCTGGATATTGCCGCGCCTTCCGGAACGGAGGTCAAGGCTGCGAACCGGGGGAAGGTGGTTCTGTCAAGATCGCTGATCCTGACCGGGAACACGGTAATGATCGACCACGGGGAAGGATTGTTCAGCGTCTATCATCATCTGCTGAATCTTTCGGCAAAAAAAGGTGAAGTGGTGGAGCGGGGTCAAAAGATCGGGGAGGTTGGCTCCACGGGGTTCTCCACCGGACCGCATCTGCACTTTATGATGTCCTATTACACGACGAATCTGGAACCCGGTTACTTCCTTTTCGGGCAGCCGGTCACCTATGAAAATTACAACGAACTGATACAATGAGATAAATAGAGAGAGCAGATAGAATCCTATGTTTTGCAGTCCGACGCAGCACCATCTATACTCGATGGTGTTTTTTGTTGCCAGTGATAGAATTTACGTAAATTACGATTAAACTTGAGAAAAAATTAACAAAGAGAGATCCCGACGCGCAGACTTATCGGAAAATGTTAAAATAATGTAAAATCATATTGACAAGTTAATTAAATTATGGTACGTTTTACGTAAATAATTCAAGATTGGAAATTAATACTATGTCAGGAACGATAAAAGATGTGGCAAGAGTCGCCGATGTATCCATAGCGACTGTCTCCCACGTAATAAACAAAACAAGATATGTCAGCCCCGATCTGGTCAAACGCGTTGAAGAAGCAATTGCTGCCACCGGTTATCAGCTGAGTAAAAAGACTCAAAATATCCAGGCAAACCGGATCCCGGCAATCGGGCTGCTTGTACCCGACATCTCAAGTCGTTTTTTCTCGGACGTAGCAAAAAGCATTGATGAGTATTTAAAAAACCAGGGGTTTGCCTTGGTCGTCTGCTCCTGCAATGAAGATATAAACCGGGAGCGGGAGTATCTGAATTATCTCATGCAGGATGAACGGATACAGGGCATTATCATCGCACCCACCACTCAGGATCCCAATGACTTAAAAATATTGGACAATGGACATACCCCTTACATATTCCTGGATCGGATGATTGAAGATGTCGACGTATCCTCGGTTCTATCCGATAACGTCGGCGGCATCTATAAAGCGACCACTCACCTGATAAAAAGCGGTCATGAACGGATCGGGCTGGCGCTATGGCGTGAAAAAATCACCACGACGACAGAACGTCTGAAGGGATATCAGAAAGCCCTCGAGGAGTTTCAGATACCGTTTGACGAAAACCTTGTAATTAACTTCAGCGAGGATTGTCAGCAGAATGATAATCTGTTTTATCAGTTCTGGACTATGCCCAACCGTCCCACCGCAATCTTATGCGGTAATAATACCCTATCGCTCAGAGCAATCAAGTTTACAAATGAGTTTGCCATAGAATGTCCAAAAGATTTGTCTATCATCGGATATGGAGACTATGAATGGTCGCCTATCCTCAACCCGCCTTTGACAACGATATCCCAGTCTCCGAAAGCGCTGGGTATCAAAGCGATTCAAGTTATACTGGATCAAATTAAAGAGCATACGGTTGCCAGGGAGGTTTACAGAGTTCCGGTAGATCTTATCGTAAGGAAGTCCACGCAAATAATCGGCAGAGGCCCGTTTGGAGAAAAAGCCGGCAATCCCGAAGATCTTGACCTGACTGAGCAGGAAATCGAGCAGATCAGGCAAGGTAATTATACGGCAGCGATTTCCTTCCATTATTCCGGAAAAGAATGGATGCGGCTGCATGAAATGGGCATAAGGGATGTTTTCAACAAGCTTGGCGTAAAAATCTTATCCATTACAGATGCCCACTTTGATGCGGAATTGCAATGCAAACAACTGGAGGGGCTTCTCCTTCAGGAGCCTGATGTAATCATAAGCATACCGACGGATGAAGTTCGTACGGCAGATAGTTTCAGGAAAATCGTGGAGAGCAAGACCGGTCTTGTATTGATTAATAATGTTCCGGAAGGTCTGAAACCTGGAGATTACATTACCTGTGTATCTGTAAATGAGAGAGAGAATGGCCATAACGCAGGAAAACTCCTGGGAGAACTCTTTAAGAACGAGGAAAATGTAAAGGTCGGTCTGATTTGTCACGGCGCTCCTTTCTTCGCGACACGGCAGAGGGACTTCGCTGCCGAACAGGTGATCAATGAGCAGTTCAGAAATATTTCAATCGTTGCAAAAGAAAACTTTTACAACGAAAGTCGTGTCTATAATATTTGCAGAGATATGGTAAAAAGACATCCTGAGCTTCGGGGGCTTTATGTTTCATGGGAAGGCCCGGCAGTGGAGGCCATGCGTGCACTCTCCGATATGGGGAGAGAGGATATCTCCATCGTCACATCGGATCTTGATCTCGATGTGGCTGTCAATATGGCAAAAGGAAGAGTCATTAAGGCACTGAGTTCACAGCGGCCGTATGAGCAGGGCGTTGCGATGGCTTATGCTGCAGCGAACGCGTTCTTAGGCAAGAAAGTACATTCCTTTATCGGAGTACAGCCTTATTCCGTACATCGCAAGAATCTTATCAAGGCATGGAAGGATATCATTAAATCAAAAGAGCCGCAGGTTCTGGTTGATGCAATCAAAGAGAACGAACACTACCTGTAACCTTTCTTGACCAATGTCAATCTTTACTCAGTCAAAAACGTACGTTTTAAATAAAAATCAAGGAGGAAAATTCAATGAAAGTCGGTTATATGACCAATGCCTGGGGTGCTGTAGTAGGTCACTGCGGCGGCGTCACATCCATTAAGGATTTGTACTATCTTTCGACTGGAGACGATGAGCAGGCAATCAAGGCGATCAGCGAAGCCGGATTCGAATACATTGAGATATTTGACGGCAATCTTGCAGCCTATGAAGCAGATCAGCAGAAATTTTCCGGAATACTGGAAAAGTATGGCGTAAAGCTCTTCGCAGTATATACCGGTGCAGATTTCATTTATGATGATGTTTTGGAGGAAGAATTCTTCAAGATGGAACAGGCAGCCAAAATGGCAAAGGCGTTTGGTGCAAAGCACCTGTGCATCGGCGGCGGTGCCGTCCGTTCAAAAGGGATCCAGGATGCAGATTACGAGAAGCTTGCGAAAGGTCTCGACAAGGCAATGGATCTGGCTGCAGATTACGGACTCATTGCAAGCTACCACCCGCATCTCGGAACATGTGTGCAATCCCCGGATCAGCTCGATAAGCTCATGCCTCTGACAAAAATCAGCCTGTGTCCGGACTGCGGCCATATTGCTGCAGGCGGTGGAGATCCAGTTGAAGTGGTCAGGAAGTACCAGGACAGAATTAAATATTTGCACTTGAAAGACTATAAAGATGGCGGTTTCTATCCGCTCGGAATGGGAGATATAAATTTTAAGGAAATAGTCAGCATACTGTACGGAAAAGGAGTCGACTATACGGTAGAAGCGGACGGCTACGCCGGTTCCCCTGAAGATGCGGCAAAAGTATCATACCGCTATCTCAACGACCTGCTCTAACGTTTTTATTTCGGTTGTAAAACCGAATAAAAATATTAAATTATGGAGGGAAATTTGATGAAGAAACTCTTATTAATCACATTGGTGGTCGTATTAGCCCTTGGTTTCGGCGCTTGCGGCGGCCAGGAACAAGCACCGGCGGAAGAGCCGGCTGTAAGTGATACGACTCCGGATGTGCCCGCAGCAACGGGTGAAATTCTCAGCACGGGTCCAAATGGAGAAAGTGCAACGCCCGCAACGACCTTAAGCCTTACGGACGAGGAGATCCAGCAGATTAAGGATGGCGGATACACCGCTGCAATCTGTTTCCACTATGCCGGTAATGACTGGTCTTCCGCTCAGCTGAAAGGTTTGCAGGATACTTTTGCGAAATTAGGAATCCAAGTGGTTTCGGTAACTGATGCCAACTTCAAACCGGAACAGCAGGTCTCTGACATTGAAACAGTACTTGCACTGAAACCCAGCATCATAGTCAGCATTCCCACAGATCCGGTTGCAACAGCTCCGGCATACAAGAAGGCGGCTGAAAAGGGCGTTAAAATCGTCTTTATGGATAACTGCCCGTCAGGAATGAAAGCCGGCGTTGACTACGTAAGCGTTGTTTCTGCCGACAACTATGGAAACGGAGTGAAAGCTGCCGAGATCATGGCTGCAAACCTTGGCGGCAAGGGAAAAATCGGCGTTATCTATTACGATGCGGACTTCTTTGTAACAAATCAACGTGTTGAAGCATTTGTAAAAACAATCGAATCAAACTATCCTGACATCGAGATTGTACAGCAATCCGGTTTCGAGGATCCCAATAAGGTTTCGGAAGTTGCGGATGCGATGCTGACAAAAAATCCGACGCTGAATGGAATCTTTGCGGTATGGGATGTTCCGGCTGAAGCGGTTGTTGCGTCTGCAATTGCGGCGGGAAGAAACGATCTGGTGATTACCACCATCGACCTTGGAAACAATGTGGCAAGAATGATTGCGGAAGGCGGAATGGTGAAGGGACTTGGTGCGCAGCTTCCTTATGATCAGGGTGTAGCCGAGGCAACACTGGCTGCATACGCGCTGCTTGGAAAAGAAGCACCGGAATATGTGGCTGTCCCGGCTCTGGCTGTAACCAAAGACAATGTTCTCGAAGCATACAAGACGGTTTACCATGCAGAACCACCGGCGAATATTAAAAATGCGAAGCAGTAAGAAAACAAAGAGGAAAGTTTCAGGGGCACTGACTTGCGATCGAATGTGTCCCCCGAAACCTCCCCAATGCCATTTTTAATGATACCTGAATTCCTTGTCAAATACAAGAATTTTATCCATATGGCTTTACATCAGTAATGCAGAAATATAGAAGGGAAGTAATAACATGAAAGAATATAATGTCGGCTTGATCGGTGCTGGCTTTATGGCGAAAGCACATTCAATCGCTTATGCGGGAATGCCGATGTTTTTTTGGCCGGCACCGGGGATTCCCGTTAAAAAGATAATAGCTGACTTGACGGAAGAGAGTGCAAAAGAGGCCGCTGTCCGATTCGGTTTCAGTCAGTCTACATCGGATTGGCACAAAGTAATAGAGGACGACAGCATCGACATAGTAGATATCTGTACACCGAATAATATGCACATGGAAATGGCGGTTGCAGCCGCGCAGGCGGGAAAGCATATTTTTTGTGAAAAACCAATTGCCAGAAATGCTGAAGAAGCCAAAGTCATGCTGGATGCGGTCAGGAAAGCAGGAGTCAAACATGCTCTGGCATTCAACTACCGCAGAACACCGGCGATTGCACTGGCAAAAAAGTACATCGAAGAAGGCTCCATCGGAAAAATTCTGAACTTCAGAGGGACCTATCTGCAGGACTGGTCCGCTGATCCCAATTCTCCGCTCTCATGGAGATTCCAGAAGGATATCGCGGGATCAGGTACTTTAGGAGACATCGGTACGCATGTTATCGATATGGCTCGTTATCTGGTCGGAGAGTTCGATGAAGTGTTTGCTTCTTTAAAAACCTACATAATCGAACGGCCTGTTCAGACCGGAGCAATTGACAAGCTCGGAACAGTCAAAGGCGGATCGGATGTACCAAAAGCACCCGTGGATGTCGACGATGAAGCCAGCTTCATGATTCGTTTTAAGAACGGTGCCTTTGGCAGCATCGAAGCGACGAGAAACGGATGGGGGAGAAACAACTATATCACCCTTGAGCTCCATGGCGAAAAGGGCTCCATTTATTTCAACTACGAACGCAGAGATGAGCTTCAGGTCTACTTTGCGGATGACCCTGGCGACCGGCGCGGATTCAGAACGGTTTACACCGGCCCGGCGCATCCGTATGGAGAAGGGCTTTGGCCGATACCTGCACTGGGAATCGGATATACCGAGACGAAGATCGTCGAATGCTATGACTTTATTAAATCAATTGCGGAGAATACTGAAAACTCACCAAGTTTTGAGGACGGATACAATATTGCATTGATTTGCGATGCAATTACAGAATCATCCGCAAATGACAGTTGGCAAAAAACAGGTTGTGAATAGTGAAGATCCCCCCTCGGAAGAGGGGGGACTCCTTCGGCTTTATGGTGGTTAGTATGGAATATATCTTAAAAATGGACAATATCGACAAATCCTTCAATGGCGTAAAGGTATTGGATCAGGCATCTTTTCGATTAAAAAAGGGTCAGGTTCATGCACTGGTTGGGGGCAACGGCGCAGGCAAGTCCACACTGATGAAAATTTTGACCGGAGTGTACCTGCGCGACGCGGGATTTGTAGAAGTGGACGGCGAAAAGGTGAACTTTAACGGATACCGGGAAGCCAGCAATGCGGGTATTCGAATGATATATCAGGAATTAAGCATTATTCCGACACTCAGTGTGGCAGAGAACATCTTTTTAAATCAGGAGAAGACAAACAGAAAAATGCTTCTGGATGAGAGGGGTATGCAGGCGGCTGCGAAGGATCTTTTGGATAGTTTCGGAATCCATATTTCGCCAAAGACAGCGGTCAATACGCTAGGCGTGGGATATTGTCAATTAATCGAAATAGCCAAGGCATTGTCAAAGGAAGCCAAGGTATTGGTAATGGATGAACCGACTGCGTCCTTATCCGAGTCCGAAGTCGTCATATTGTTTGATATTATCCGGCGGCTGAAGGAGAAAGGCGTATCGATAATATATATTTCACACCGAATGAATGAGATCCTGAAAATTGCTGATGAAGTGACGATACTAAGAGACGGGAAGAACGTAATTACAGCTTCTGCTGCTGAGCTCGATATTGAAGCCATCATCAATCACATGATGGGAGAGCAGGTAGAAAAAGTATTTGAGTGGCAGGAGAGGCACTACAGCGGAAGCACAGACAATCTGCTTGTGGTAAAGGGGCTTGAAGTTAATGATACCATTAAGGATATCTCGTTTGATTTAAAAAGAGGCGAAGTGCTGGGCTTTGCAGGACTGATGGGAAGCGGCCGGACTGAGATCGTTGAGTCCAT
Source organism: Anaerovoracaceae bacterium (assembly GCA_036677845.1). GTDB lineage: Bacteria > Bacillota > Clostridia > Peptostreptococcales > Anaerovoracaceae > Anoxybacterium. Next base: position 67,311 of record JAVBVR010000065.1, read on the forward strand.
TTTCGGAGTCAGAGGCAGATGCAAAGGTGAGATTATTATAGACGGAAAAAGAGTGTCGATCAAAAATGTCCAGAACGCAATTGATTCAGGGCTTGCATTGGTACCGGAAGACCGGCGCAGGCAGGGGCTGATCCTGATGCATTCGGTCAAACAGAATATTGCACTGCCGCTCTTAAAAAAACTAAGAAGACGAATTCTTCTGGATGATAAAAAGGCAATCGATGCGGCAGCCGAAAGCGTTGCATCACTTAACATAAAAACAAGCAGCATCAACAAAACAGCGCGCCTTCTTTCCGGAGGAAACCAGCAGAAGATTGTCATTGCGAAGTGGCTCAAAACGGAGCCGAAAGTGTTGCTGCTAGATGAGCCTACCGCCGGTATCGATGTTGGCGCCAAGGGAGAGATCATCAACCTGATCAGAAATTTTGCGGACCAGGGCAACGGAGTCGTATTGATATCATCGGAGCTGGCTGAATTGATGGCTGTATGCGACAGGATCCTGATACTCAATAAAGGCAGAATAAAAGGTCAGATCCTTCGGGAAGAGATAAAATCAGAGGAGGTCATTCAACATGCAATCCAGGAATAATGAAAACGCAACCAACATATTTAAACAGATCGACTGGAGCAGGGCGATCGTATATTTTGCCTTTGCAGGCATGTTTATACTGTTCGCAGTGTTTCTTGGGGATAAAGGATTTCTGTCCGCAACAAATTTGTTAAACATTACAAGACAGACCGCGATGATTTCAATTATGGCCATTGCCATGACCTTTGTAATCAGCGCCGCACAAATAGACTTATCCGTAGGAGCGGTAACTGCGCTGTCTTCTCTGATCACAGCCCTGATCTTATCAGCAACAAACAACATCCCCCTGGCCCTGATTGGGGGCTTGGCCCTTGGTGCCTTAATCGGGTCGATTAACGGGATCCTCGTCACGGCTGTAGGCATCCCGTCGTTTCTTGTGACATTGGGCACAATGGGTATCATACGGGGATTCGCGATGTGGGTCACCAATACGGCCGCTGTTCCGATCCTGAATCAGAATTACAACTTCATCTTTGGAACCGGAGAGATCGGCGGTATTCCCATATTGCTGTTCTGGACACTCCTGTTCCTCATACTTGGGTTTCTGCTCTACAACAAAACTCCTTTCGGAAAGAAAGTACTTGCAACCGGCGGCAACGAGGATGCGGCACGGTTTACCGGGATCAAGACGAACAAAATAAAGTATCTCACATTTCTGATGAGCGGTATGTTTGCAGCCTTTGCTGGAATACTATACGCAGGACGCATGCAGGCAGGGCGCTATACATATGGAGAAGGCGACGAGCTTTCCGTCATAGCAGCGGTAATTCTCGGCGGCACCAGCATGGCAGGCGGCAAAGGTTCTGTTATGGGAGCGGTTATCGGCTCTCTCCTGATGGGCATGATCAACAACGGGCTCATTATTGCAGGATTGAGCGTTGCACAGCAGACAATTATCCGCGGTGCCATCATTATCCTTGCGGTGGCGCTGGGGAACAAGTCGCAGAAGAATAAATAAGATGGACGGGTGATATAAAATGAAAAAATTAAAGACAGGAATCATTGGTACCGGCTTTATCGGACCGGCACATATTGAAGCACTGAGAAGAACGGGGCTGACAGAAGTCGTCGCCCTGGCAGACGTTAATGAAGCAGTTGCAAAGGATAAAGCGGAGGAACTGTCAATTCCACAATATTACGGAGATTATAAAAAGCTCCTGGCAAATCCGGATATTGATATCGTACATATCTGCACACCAAATCATCTGCATTTCAAAATGTCAAGGGAGGCGCTGGAGGCAGAAAAGCATGTTGTCTGTGAAAAGCCTCTTGCAATGAACGCTGCGGAAGCAAAGGAACTCGTGAAGCTGGCAGATGAGAAAGGACTTGTCAACGCAATCCATTTTAACCTTCGTTTTTATCCGGTTGTTCATCATGCCAAAGCGATGATTGAAAACGGAGAGCTTGGTGAGATTTTCGCGGTCAACGGCTCCTATCAGCAGGATTGGTTATTCTATCAGACAGATTACAACTGGAGGCTCGAACCGGAGTATAGCGGCGAATCAAGAGCAGTTGCTGATATCGGTTCCCATTGGATGGACTCGATTGAGTTTATGACCGGTTTGAAAATTGAACAGGTATGTGCTGATTTTGCAACATTCTATCCAATCCGAAAAAAACCGTTAAAGCCGGTTGAGACGTATTCCGGAAAGATGCTTGCTCCCGAGGATTATGGAGATATTGCGATCAATACAGAGGATTATGCGACAGTACTGCTCAGATTCAACAGAAAAGCACATGGCTCATTGACTGTGAATCAGGTTGCGGCGGGCAGAAAGAACCGCTGTTACTACGAAATCTATGGAAGTAAAAAATCGGTCGTAATTGATACGGAACGCCCCAATGAAATCTGGATCGGCAGAAGGGACGCCAACAATGAGCTTCTCCTCAAAGATCCGTCATTGCTGCTGGAACCGGCACGGGCAATCACAAGTTTTCCGGGCGGGCATAACGAAGGCTTTCCGGACACCTCCAAGCAGTTGTTCAGAAAACTATACACATATATTTTGAATGGCTGCAAAGGGAAGATGGAATTTCCCACTTTTGCTGACGGTGCAAGAGAACTTAAACTTTGTGAAGTGATAGTTGATTCCGCAAGAAACGAGAGTTGGAAAAAAGTATAGAACGGAGTTTGGATATGAAATTAGGTTTTTTAAGTGCGATACTTCCTGACCTCCCGTTTGAAGAGGTTGTCAATTTTGCATCGGAACACGGGTTTCAGTGTGTGGAGATGTGCAGCTGGCCCGTAGGAAAAGCGGAAAGAAAGTACGCCGGCGTAACCCACATCAACGTCAATGAGCTGCAGACCAAGGGCCAGGCTGATGAGATCATGGGCTATGTGAAAGAAAAGGGTGTCGAGATTTCTGGGCTTGGGTATTATCCCAATCCGCTCGATGCTGATCCTGAACAGCGTGCGGTATATATCGACCACATCAGAAGGGTCATCAAGGCAGCAGCGATGCTGGGCGTCAATCAGATGAACACCTTTATCGGAAGAAACCCCAAAACGAGTATCCCGGAGAACCTGGAGGACTTCAAAAAGACCTGGCCGGATATTGTAAAATTTGCAGAGAACGAAGGCGTTATGATCGGTATTGAAAACTGTCCCATGTTTTTTACCATGGACGAATGGCCGGGCGGCAAAAACCTGGCAATGTCCCCGCAGATTTGGGAAGAAATCTTTACGGTAATCGACAGTGACTCGTTCGGACTCAACTATGATCCCTCACACTTTGTCTGGCAGCGCATGGATTACATCGCACCAATTTACGCATTTGCAGAAAAGATATTCCATATTCATATAAAGGATGCGAAGTTCTTCCCGGATAAGTACAACAAGGTGGGTATGTTTGCAACACCCCTTGAGTACCATGCGCCTAAAATTCCGGGATATGGCGATATTAAGTGGAACGAATTCTTCTGTGCTCTCTCCGAAGTCGGCTATAAAGGTGCTGCGGTTATTGAAGTGGAAGATCACTCCTTCGAAGACAGCCTTGATGGCCGTAAAAGGGCAATTTTGCAGTCCAAACAATACCTGAAACAGTTTATACTTTAATTATTAATTCTCTTATGGATCCTCTCCTCATCTGACGATATAATTAGAGTCCGTTCTTTTTGAGCGGGCTCTAATTGTGCGTACCGGTGCCTATTTCAAGAAATTGATGTTACAGGTCACCTATTCGGGTGATAGCAAGCAAACAGAAAATTCTCTATAATGATAAAAAAGCGGAAAGAGAGGATATTATCAATGAAACAAAAGATCATTACGGGAATTTATCTTTTCATATTGCTATTGGGGCTCGCAGCATGCGGAGGGAGCGGAAACCCTGCCGGTTCGCCTCCGGAACCTATGACGGGAGGTGTGGAGCTGCTTTCAGGCTACCCGGAAGATATACTGCCACTTTTCAACAGCGCGAAAATAGAGAGCACGGCTTTCTCCATACGGCAGGATGCCAACTGGGTATTCGGTAAGGATATCTATACAGTCTCCTATTATTCCAGTGCTTCTTTGGATGCGGTATACGACTATTACTGGAATCTGATGGATGAGATTGATGAGGAATACAGCGGCTCGGATATGATACAGGGAAGAATCGGTGCACATCCGGTAGGAGTTACTCTGTACGATGACGGATCCGGGCATTCATCGGTCAGCCTGATTATCGGTCAGGATCCGGCAGATTACGTTAAGGATAACCCATATTTCATCGATTATCCGCGAGATTTGGTGGAACCCTTCGGCAGGGAGCGCTTCTTCGAGTCCACATACGAAGTCAGGGATTTCTCCAGGCCTGAGGTCATCTATACTGAGACTTTCGTTACCAATACAACCGAGGAGGAATTCAAGGAGTTTTACTCCTCCAAGTACAGCGGTGCAGAACATTTTTATGAAGATGACCATGATTACGGCCTGTCTTATCAATGGGACAGCAGAGGTTATCAGTGCCGTGCCTCCATAAGTGCTTACGACGGAGGCGGAGACCAATGGGTTTCAATCATCATTTCCAAGTACCTGTAAACAAGTACCTGGAAATATCTATTGTCAGGTTATCAGAACAATTTCCAGGTTATCGATACAATATAAAAAAGTTTTAAAATACCCCTTGAAAAACATTTTAAATCAACATACAATCGTTCGTGATCGATGGAATCAACAAACAGAAAGGAAGAGATCGATACAATGAACGACACGGAATTGATTGGTAAAATAGAGACAGAATACAGCAATACCGCAGGACTTGTAGTACTAAAAAGCGGAATACTTATATATGAGAAGTATTTTTACGGACACAAGGAAACAGATCCCATTCACATTTTTTCCGTAACCAAGAGCATAATATCAATCCTCATTGGAATGGCTATCGATCAGGGATATATCAAGAGCACAGACCAGAAGGTGCTGGAATTCTTCCCGGATTACGTCATCAAGAGGGGAGAGAAGACCATTCAAAGCATCACCTTGAAAAACATGCTGACCATGACAGCTCCCTACAAATATAAATCAGAACCCTACACGAAAGTATACGGAAGCGAAGATTGGACAAAAGCAGCATTGGATTTATTAGGCGGAAAAGGTACCCTCGGTGACTTCAAATATTCAACTGTCGGCGCCCAGATTCTCTCGGGAGTACTCCAGAATGCTACCGGCAAGTCTGTGCTGGAATTCGCTGCAGAAAACCTATTTATACCGCTTGGAATCAGCGCGCCTGCACCGGCAATCATTGCGAACAAGGAAGCACATTTCGCTTTCCTTATGGATCAATATGTGAGTGGCTGGGTTGTGGATCCCAAAGGCTTGCCAACGACTGGGTGGGGATTGACCCTATGCCCGCGGGATATGGCGAAGATAGGGCAGCTGTGCCTGAATCTTGGCACTTGGAATGACAAACAACTTGTTTCAGCCTCTTGGATGAAAGAAAGTACGAGAGAACATACCCGCTGGAAGGGATTATCCTACGGTTACCTGTGGTGGAACCTTGACCGCGACGGAAGCGGAACCTTCGCTGCGCTCGGGGATAGCGGCAGCACCATTTACGTCAACCCGAAAGAACAGGTGGTCATTGCCATCGCTTGCCACTTCAAGCCCCGGGCCAGAGATAGACTTGAGCTGATCAATCAATATATCCTGCCTCAAATCCAATAAGGCTTATCTCAGTAAAGCAGCCACCAGGCTAGCCCCAACAAAGCTGCCATCAAGCGTGCCTCAAATCAAGTAATGCTTGCATCCAAAGAAACAAAAGCCTGTATTTCAATGGCTTTTTTTCTATGGTACAATAATCAGTATCAAGCAAAACAAAAGGAGGACGATTATGAGTATTGGTATCATCGGGGGAGCTGACGGGCCCACATCAGTTTTTCTATCTTCGCCGGTTTCCTGGCTGGTCATAGCCGGGGCCGCAATGGCTGTAATCGGCGGTTTCATTCTTTACTATTGCCGTCATATTAGATAGTGCTCCTGTGGATTCGATATGATATAATGAACGCACCATTAAGATTATGAGGCACAAGGTGTGGAGGGTGACCATGAGAAACGACAATTTTATAGATTTTGGAGAGGAAATCAGCCGAACGGTCAGAAAAGTACTGACCGGTCAGGATTTCTACGACCTGAAGAATACGATCAACCGCACGATGCGCAATGTCCCGGGGATGGGAGGGGGTCCGTTCTTTGAAGGACCGTACGGCGGCAGCTTTCCAAAGCTATCAAAGGATGATGAGGCAGTGAAAGGAAGTTACAGGGCATACGAACCTCAGGCCGCAAGACCTCATCGCAAAAAGCATAAAGGCGCCAGTTTTGTTCCCAGTACGCTGTTTGTGGTTTTCGGCTCCATCGGAGCGGGCGCAGCGGGGCTGGCGATGCTGATTGGAATCGCACTGGAAGCGACATTCGGAAATCTTCCTGCCGCCCAGGCAATCGGAACGATCTTCGGAGTGCTTTTTCTCGTTTCCCTTATACTGATCTTTAACGGATTAAGGCTGAGAAAGCGGGCCAAGCGGTTCCGGCTTTATGAAAAGGTTCTGAACGGACGTACCTACTGTACGGTGAAGGAGCTGTCGGCGGCCAGCGGACGCGAAGCAAAGTATATTGTCAAAGACCTGCGCAGCATGATTCATGCGGGGCTGTTTGCGGAAGGAGGCTATCTGGATGAGCAGGAAACCTGCCTGATGACCGATTACAATACCTATGCCCAGTATGTGAATACGATGAAGCACGCAAAGGAACAGCGGGAGGCAGAAAGGCGGGAGCAGGAAAAGTGGATGAAGCGCGAAGGCGGGGCCGTACTGAAAGAGACCATCGATGAGGGGAAAAACTATATCAGGATGATCAAAGCAGCGAACGATGCATTGCCTGAGGAGGAGATTTCAGAAAAACTGGACCAACTGGAGCTGGTTACCGTGAAGATCTTCGATTATGTGGAGCAGCATCCGGAAAAACTGCCGGAAATCCGAAAATTTATGAGCTATTATATGCCGATTACCTTGAAGCTGGTCAATGCATATCAGAAGTTTGACCGTCATGGTACCAGCACCTCGGAGATCGAATCGACAAAACTGGAGATCAAGGGGACGATCGGTACTATCAATAAGGCATATCAAAATTTATTGAAGAAATTAATGCAGGCGGACATCCTGGATGTTTCTTCCGATATATCCGCGCTGGAAACGATACTGGCCCAGGAGGGACTGACAGGGGAAGACTTTAAATAAAAAACAAATGCTGATAAGGAGGAAGTGGATTATGAGTGACGAGAGGAAAGAGAACGGGGTGCCGACACCGACCCTAACGCTGGATCCCTTTGAGGAAGGAGAGGCCATGCAGCCGGCAGCGCCTGCTGCACCGGAGATTGCCGTACCGCAGACAACCGCCGTCGAGGAAACACCCCTGACGCCGGAAGAGCAGAAAATGGTGGATGAGTTTGCATCAAAGATTGAGCTGAGCAACTCCAATCTCATCGTGCAGTACGGTTCCGGAGCACAGAAGAAGATTGCGGAATTTTCCGAATCGGCTTTGAACAATGTAAGGACAAAGGACCTGGGAGAAGTGGGGAATCTTCTTACCGATGTGGTTAACGAGCTGAAGGGGTTCAACGGTGATGAAGACAAAAAGGGCCTTCTTGGAATATTTAAACGCACTTCCAATAAACTCGCAGCTATGAAGGTAAAATACGATAAAGCAGAAGTGAATGTGAACAAAATCAGCACCGTATTGGAAAACCATCAGATTCAGCTGCTGAAGGATGTAGCTATGCTGGATAAAATGTATGACATGAACAAGGTCTATTTTAAAGAGCTGTCCATGTATATTCTGGCAGGAAAGAAAAAGCTGAATGAAGTGATGAGCGTCGAGCTGCCGAAACTGACAGAAAAAGCACGGGCCAGCGGGCTGCCGGAGGACGCTCAGGCAGCCAATGATCTTGCAGCCATGTGCAGCCGCTTTGAGAAAAAGATTTACGATCTGGAACTCACCCGGATGATTTCCGTCCAGATGGCGCCTCAGATCCGCTTGGTACAAAACAACGATACTCTGATGTCCGATAAGATCCAGTCTACACTGGTCAATACAATACCGCTATGGAAGAGCCAGATGGTGCTTGCTTTAGGGATCGCCAATTCCCAGCAGGCAGCCCGGTCCCAGCGCCAGGTGACGGATATGACCAACGAGCTGCTGCGCAAGAATGCGGATACGCTAAAAATGGCTACCATCGAAACCGCGAAGGAGTCGGAACGCGGAATTGTAGATATTGAAACCCTGGTGAGCACCAACCAGAGCCTGATTTCGACGCTGGAGGAGGTCACCAAAATTCAGGAGGAAGGCCGCCAAAAACGGGCCGAGGCTGAAAAAGAGCTGGGCCGTATCGAAGGGGAACTCAAGCAGAAGCTGCTGGAAATCCGGAAATAAGAAGTCGCAAACAATGGAAACATTATCCTTTCATTTTCGTCTAATAAGCAGGAAGGAGCTGGTTTTATGAATCCAATAAAAACTGCTGCTGCTTGTCTTGCTCTGACGGCAGCCATGCTGATAAATCTTGCGGGCTGCAGCGGCATGCAGGGAAAACAGCAGCAAACCGGTGCCGACGTGCCTCCGATCTCTTCTGTGAAGGTAAATGCAACGTTTGCACCGTATGAAGAAGTTCCGGTCAATCTAAATCCGTCATTGAAAGACTATCAGGTTGCCCGTGATTTGAGCAATGTGATAAACAAAGACCTATTTTTCTTATCCGGGGAAGCACAGAATTTGCTTGCCCAAAACGGTTTTGTCGTCATATCCAGCGAAGACCGGGAGTTTTTCAGCCTTTATGAAATTAACCGTTATGAACTGATTCCTAATTTCATTACCACCGATGCAATGCTGCACAATTATCATCTGTATTTCAGCCATCTGCTGCGGACCCTGGAAAAAGACAAGCTGCGGAACACCCTTGCAGTCCTGACGGGTTCCATGCTGGAGGAAAGCCAGAATCAGTACCGGAAGCTAAAGGGTACAGCTTGGGAAAATGCGGCCAGAAGGAATGTGGCATTTTTTTCTGTAGCAGCTCGCATTCTTGATCCCAAGGCAAAAATTCCATCCTATGTAAGCCGGGAAGTCAACCTTGAACTGAAGCTGATCGATGAGCATCAGGAAATCTTTACTCCATCACCTGTGATCAATATGGGGAATGAGGATGAGCAAAATCTGGTTGAGGCTTTGAAAGAGGATTACACCCAGTATCTGCCCCGCGGTCATTATAGCGCTTCAAATGAGCTGAAAACCTATTTCAAGGCTATGATGTGGTACGGACGAATGACATTCCGTGCCATTAATGAGGATGAAACGAAATCAGCCGCGCTGATCACGCAGATGCTCAGCCGTCCGGAGGATTTCAATTCCTGGAACCACATCTACGAGCCGACCAACTTTTTTGTGGGCAAAAGCGACGACCTGGGGTTCGTTCAGTATCACCGGCTTTTAAAGGAGTCCTTTGGCCAGGTTCCTGCGCTGGACCAGCTGACTGAAAACACCAAGCAATGGGAGGCTTTCCGCGCAGGCCTTGAAAAATTAAATCCTCCCGCAATTAACTCTATTCCCATCTATTCCGCAGAGATCCAGCCGGACCGGGAACAGTCCGTCAAGGGCTTCCGCTTTATGGGTCAGCGGTTCACTCCCGACGCTTCCATTTTCCAGCGCCTGATCTACCGGGAAGTCGGAGAAAACAGCACAGGGCAGCGCCGAATGCTGCCGAGAGGATTGGATATTCCGGCTGCTATCGGTTCCCGGGAAGCTTATTCCATCCTTGATGAAACGGGTGAAACGGACTATGAAAGATATCCTGAGAATATGAATCATTTAAGGAAGGACATTGCATCTCTGGATACGGGAATCTGGACCCAAAACCTGTACTGGACATGGATGCATACGCTGGAGCCTCTTACAAGAGAGAAGGGAAAGGGCTACCCCTCGTTTATGCAAAACCGGGCATGGGCCAGAAAACAACTGGAAACCTATCTGGGAAGCTGGACGGAGCTAAAGCACGATACGATACTCTATGCAAAACAGGTTTACGCAGAAATGGGAGGAGGCGGGGAACCCCAGGACGACAGAGGATATGTAGAGCCGGAACCGTACGTTTATGCCCGTCTTTCTGCTCTGACGCGAATGACCATCGAAGGGCTGAAAGAGAGAAATATGCTCAGTGAAGCGGATGCCGAATCTCTGGAGAGAATGGAGCAGCTAGCCCTGAAGCTGAAAGTGATATCAGAAAAAGAGCTTGCCGGGAAGCCGCTGGATGAGGAAGAATATGAGCTGATCCGGAGCTTTGGCGGCCAGCTGGAGCATTTCTGGCTTGAGGCTATGCGGGACATAGGCGTGGACCATCCTTCCGCTGTTTATGAAAATCCGGCGGCCTTGATCGCGGACGTTGCTACGGATCCCAATGGATGGGTTCTGGAGGAAGGAACCGGATTTATCAGCCATGTTTATGCAGTCGTGCCTGTTGACGGAACGCTGCGCATTGCCAAGGGTGCGGTTTATTCCTTCTACGAATTTCCATGGCCTGCAGAGGATCGGCTGACTGACGAAAAGTGGAAAAACATGCTGGAGACCGGGACTGCTCCCGGACAGCCTGACTGGACAAAGCTCTACCGGGTAAATCCATGAGGAAGCGGATTTTTCTTCTGGCCGGAATTCTTGCTGTGGCACTGATCCCTGCCGTCTGGATTCTGTTTTCAGGCGAAGCGGGCGCCGGCTCGCTGATCCGCGCCGAAGCCGATCTCGACGGCGACGGGAGGATGGAGGAATATCTTCTGGCCGGCCACTGTCTTACGGTGAAGGAAGAAGAGCAGGAGCTGTGGAAAACTCCCGATGACTGGTCCGTAGATCACTTTGTGATCGGGGATGCGGATAATGACGGAACGGAAAATTTGACTCTCAGCCTTTGGAAAACCGGAAGCTTCGGCCAGATACGGCCTTTTTGGGTGACAGGGGAGGATAACAGCTATAAGAATCACTTGTTTGTATATCGACTGGAGGAGAATACCCTCCGAGCCGTCTGGTGTTCCTCAGATCTTGATTATCCCATGGTATCCTATGAAATCCGTGATACGGACGGCGACGGAAAAAATGAACTGGTTGTTCAGGAAGGAAAGTACCGGAAGATATCCGAAGACCGGTATGCTGCAGATGCCGGCGCACCCGTCCGGACTACTGTCTGGCAGTGGGAGGAATGGGGATTTCGGCAAAGGCTGTAACGATAAAAGAATGACGAAAAAAGGAGCTGTATGGAAGTTGAAACAGCTCCTTATCATGTCAGCGCCGCGCCGCGGGTATTCTGGAAGAAAACCGTGAAACCTGTTACCACCTTTATGCGAAGCATTCGAAGGCGGCGGTTTTCGGAAGAATACCCTGGCAGGCGCATAAGAGGGAGCTGTTTCACTCTAGAACAGCTCCTTTGTTTTAATCCTCATTCTTTTTATCTTTCAGCGCCGAGATCGTCGAGTATACGACCTTCAATTCATGAACGCTGCACTCCTGCAGGCTCCGTTCGATTTTATACAGCAGATCTCTGTCATCTCTTTTTGCGGGGAAGAAAACATCATCCACAGAAAAATTCAAGATACGGGCCAGCTTATATAAGACCTCCACCGAAGGGCTTCTGCTGCCTGCCTCTATCTGCTTGACGTGGGAAGGGGCGATACCGACCATTTCCGCCAGCTTCTCCTGAGTCAGTCTATTTTCCAGACGGGCCGTCTTAATTGCCGCCCCGAGAGTCTTTTTATCCATTGACATAGTCTTTCAGCCTCCTTAACCGTAATCTTACAGATTACTTTGGGTCTTGAAAATGAACTAAAAGAGTACTATAATAGATTCTGAGAGTGTACGTCAAATGTTTCGCCACGCTCAGTACATTTTATGGAAGGGGAAGGATTATGAGAAAGAACAGTTCTTCAGTCAGCGGCAAGATCCGCGTCCTGATTATTTCCGATCGCCTGGTTGACCGGGCAAAGGTGCTTGCAGATTATTTTCGCCGTACCGGGCGAATCGAGGTTGTCGGCATTGCCGAGAACAAGACCCAGGCCTTGGGCATTGCCCGGGAAAATACCTTTGATTACCTGATCATCGCCGGCTATCTGAGGGTGGAATACTCCTACGGTGTAATCTCAGAATTGCAGAAGCAGGAGAAGAAATTTCTGCCTGTGCAATGGTCCATGCTGGACTCCCTGATTTCCCTCTTCTGCCAGCGGTATAAAATCCCGTTGAAGTTTGAGAGGACCCGCTCTATGGAGGAATTCGTCCGCTTTCTGGAGGAGCATATCACTGATCCGATTTTTCAGTACCGGGAAGAGGCGTAAGACCTCGGTTTATAAAGCGCAAGCTGCAATGCCGCAATGCCGCAACGCTGCAATGCTACCATTCCGCCTGTACGACGTCATATTTATGATTTGAGGAAAAGTCCGGATTGTCGAAATAATCGTATCCGGAGTTTCCGAAGGTTGCATCAACGTTGATCCATCTGTCCTCCTTCGAATCGTAAACCTGATTCCAGACATGTTCGCCCCATGCTTCTCCGCTGTAACCGAGGCCGGAAACCAGCCTGACCTTCAGCCCTACCGACCGGCACATGGAAACGTACAGGCATGAATAATCAAAGCATACGCCCGTTCTTTCTTCAAAGGTGACGATAGATCCGGAATTGACGCGGGAAGGATTTTGGAGTACGATAGCCGCTTTTGCCTTGTCATATTTGATCTTTTTGCTGACCCACTCATACAGAAGACGGGCCTTTTTCACATCTTCCCTCTCCTCTCCTACGATTTTTTTCGCCATATCGTCTATTTCAGAATTTGACTTGACCGCCTCATCGATGGTCATGCCATTAAAATATTTGATAGCCGGAAGCTTCCAGTAGTTGGGGTCTCCGCTGTTGTCGACATTCGCAGGGGTAAAGTCCTCGGCGGCTTTTCGGAACGCTTCTCCTGCCAGTACAGGCAGGCTTTTGACCAGGTCTGCATTCAGGATGGGGTTCAGCATATTTTTATGAACCGCCTGATATGCCTTGGAATCATTGATGTACTCGCCGGCGGGAGGGTTATTGATAAAGTTAGTATAGAAGTTCAGAAGCAAAGTGAAAATCAAGACCATGCAGGCGGATTTCGGAAGCTGCCATAATCCGCTGAACAGTCGTTTTATTTTGGAATTCCCCAAATCAAGAGCCAACGAAAGCCTGTCCGCCAAAGGAGCGATTAAGTGTTTGTAAACAGGGATCACCAGGAGATCCAGAAGAAAGAAAAGAACGGACATAAAAACAAACATGGTGATAACGTAGGCGACGATATCATGTTGGTATTGGGATATAAAATTTGCTGCGGAAGGTGCGTGCCTGTTCAGGAATCGTAAAAATCCGCTCTCCGTTTCGGAAAAAACCACTCCCACAAACCAGCCGGCCAGGAGAATTCCCAAAACAAAATTAAGGCCTCTTATGATGAAAAGCAGCGAATGCCGCAGCCCATCTTTTGAAACAGGGTTCAACAGGCCTATTATTACCGGCATTAAAAAAAGACAGATTATGATGATTGATATTATATTCATGGTCTCTGACACATTCATGCTCCGTTTCCCGATCTTGCATTATCCATAGTAAAAGGTTTTCGCTTTTTTCAATTATTATACCATGCTACGATGAAAATCAGATATCGTAAGAATTTACCAATATGTTATACTTTCAATACCGGATGTATGATATAATTCATGCAGGTTCACGAGGCTGCGATTCTCAGGGATCGGAATGCCAATAGAATGTCAGGAGGAATTTCACGTTGGAAGCGCTTAGTATCGGAAAAATAGCGGTTTTGTATGCTATCAGCACTAAAAGCGAGGCAGAGGGAATCCATAAAAGGGCTTCAGAAATGGGATACAGACTGTACAAGGGCAGCGTCGGCTCCATGGATTCTGCAAAAATATTTGCAGCAGTTGAAACCGCGGCAAAAAAAGAAGGTCTGATCCATCCCATTTACAGAGAGGAGCATTCGATCTACCATTCCATTCTGGAAGCATATACCGCAATATGCCGGGGGCAGGAAGGCCTGGGGAATGTTTTAAGAAGCGCCGGACTGGCGTTCAGCATTGTCAGGGGACCAAGACTTCCGAATGGCGCGGTCGATACCGATGACGGCGACTGGATTGCCATCGTGTTATACGGAAATATGGGAGCACCCACCAAAGGATACGAGCATGAAGTAATCGGTTTGGGAATCAATCCTGTTTAACCGGAAAGGAAATCGGTTTGAATCAAAAAACAAAAATAGAACAAAGAAAAGAATTGAAAAAGGGGAATGAATCGCATAAAATAACAGTAGGGATCCAAAAAATTCATATTCTATGTTTTATTTTGAATGAACGCCCATAGATATTAGCTGTTAGGGGGCAAAACTCAAAAATGTTGAGTTTTGCCCTTTTTTATTTGTCAGGAGATATCGCTTTTAACACACGATAGGAGGGAAAGAATCGAATGGTCGGAAGAATTGATTTTGACTGCGGCGAGGCGGTCGTTGTTACCGGGGAAAATCTTACGCTGGGTGAAGTGGTCCAGGTGGCGAATGGCAGAGATGTCCGGCTGTCCGCAGGTGCGGAGGAACGGATCCTGAAGGCCTATCAGACCGTGAGGGATAAAATTGATGAAAAAAAACCGGTATATGGCATTACGACGGGGTTTGGAAAGCTGAGCAACATTGCAATCAATGAGACTCAATCATCCCAGCTCCAGAAAAATCTCATCATGAGTCATGCCTGCGGAGTGGGGAAGCCCTTCAGCGAGGAGGTTACCCGGGCTATCATGCTCCTTCGGGCCAATACCCTTGCCAACGGCCATTCAGGCGTAAATCCGGGTGTGGTCAAGACGCTGGTTGAAATGTTGAACCGGGGGGTCCATCCTGTCATTCCGGAGAAGGGTTCTCTCGGAGCCAGCGGTGACCTGGCAAACCTGGCGCATGTGGCTCTGGTCATGATCGGCATGGGCGAGGCCGTTTATCAAGAGAAAAAGTATCAGGGCAAAACCGCCATGAAGAAGGCCGGAATCCGGACAATAGAACTGGAAGGAAAGGACGGTCTCGGCCTGATCAACGGAACCCAGGTCATGACTGCCCTTGGCGCTCTGCATATCAAGGATGCCTTTCAGCTGATGGCTGCTGCCAATATTGCTGCAGCTCTGACCATGGAAGCCATGCAGGGAATCACAAGCGCAATGGATCCCAGGATTCAGGAGGTTCGCCCTCACGCGGGGCAGTCGGTATGTGCGCGGGAGATCCGGAATCTTCTGGAAGGCAGTACTTATGTTAACAAGGCAAACCGGGTACAGGATGCCTACACGCTGCGCTGCGTGCCCCAGGTTCACGGAGCGTCGCTCGATGCGATGAACTATGTCAAGCAGGTTCTGACCGTTGAACTGAACTCGGTCACAGACAATCCAATCGTATTTCCGGAGGAGGGAGAAATCATTTCCGGAGGAAATTTCCACGGGCAGCCTCTGGCACTGGCACTGGACTTCCTTGCTATCGCGGTTTCAGAGCTCGCAAACATCAGCGAAAGGAGAATCGAGAGACTCGTCAATCCTCAGCTGAGCGGGCTGCCTCCGTTTCTGGTAAAGCAATGCGGGCTCAACTCCGGCTACATGATCGCTCAGTATACTGCAGCCTCCCTTGTTTCAGAAAATAAGATTCTGGCTCATCCGGCCAGCGTGGATTCCATTCCCTCTTCCGCCAATCAGGAGGACCATGTGAGCATGGGAGCCATTTCGGCGAGAAAAGCGGGGGACATTATTGAGAATGTCAGGCAGGTGTTGGCCATCGAATTGATGTGTGCCGCTCAGGCCATCGAACTGCGGGGAGAAGGTACTCTGGGAAAAGGAACACAGAAAGCATATGAGGCGATCAGAGAAATCGTGGCGGCGTTAAAAACAGACAGAGTCATTTATTCCGATATAAATAAATTAGCCGGGCTGGTAAGAGACCCGGCATTCACAGAAGGGGTCTTCGAGGCCGCCGAGCTTGGAAAGGAGAGAGTATGATGAACAGGGACGACAGGAAACCGGGTAAAGGCATAACGCTGGATCGGGAACTGCCCGATTATCCCGATTTTGTTCCGGGAATCAGAAGGGCACCGAACCGGGGATTCCGGCTGACGGAGGCCCAGACGGAGATTGCGCTCATGAATGCGCTGCGCTACATACCAAAAGAGCTGCATGCTGTTCTGGCCCCTGAGTTTTTGGAGGAACTGACTGCCTACGGACGGATCTATGCCTATCGGTACCGGCCCAAGGGCAGAATTTACGGTAAAAGCATTTCGGAATACCGGGGAAACTGCATCGAAGGTAAAGCGTTTCAGGTCATGATCGACAACAACCTGGACTTTGAGACCGCTCTCTATCCCTATGAACTCGTCACCTACGGTGAAACGGGCCAGGTCTGTCAAAACTGGATGCAATACCGGCTGATCAAGAAATATCTTGAGGTTATGACACAGGATCAGACCCTTGTGCTGGAATCGGGCCATCCTCTCGGGCTGTTCCCTTCCAGTCCTGAAAGCCCAAGAGTCATCATTACCAATGCAATGATGGTGGGAATGTTCGACAATCAAAGTGACTGGGAAATCGCAGAGCAGATGGGTGTTGCCAATTACGGCCAGATGACGGCGGGCGGCTGGATGTATATCGGCCCCCAGGGCATCGTTCACGGTACATTTAATACCATTCTGGCCGCGGGAAGGAAAAAACTCGGAGTGCCGCCGGACGGGGACTTGAGGGGAAAACTGTTTGTTTCTTCCGGCCTGGGCGGAATGAGCGGCGCCCAGCCAAAAGCTGTCGAAATCGCTAACGGCGTGGGAATCGTGGCGGAGGTGGACCTGTCACGGATTCGGATGCGGCATGAGCAGGGCTGGGTCGGAGGGATTTCTGGCGACCTTGATGAAGTATTCCGGGTTGCGGAAGCATACCAGAGAAAAAAGGAACCCATATCCATTGCCTATCATGGCAACATTGTGGATTTGCTTCAGTATGCGGCGGACCATCATAAAGAAATCGACCTGCTGTCGGACCAGACATCCTGTCATGCCGCCTATGAAGGGGGATACTGTCCGCAGGGACTGCGCTTTGAGGAAAGAACGGAGCTTCTGTTCCGTGACCGGGAAAAGTTCCGGCAAGCCGTGGACGCCTCTCTCCGGAAGCATTTTCAGCTGATCAAAATTCTGGCGGAACGGGGGACCTACTTCTTTGATTATGGTAATTCCTTTATGAAGGCTGTTTACGATGCGGGGGTAAAGGAAATCTCCAAAAACGGCACAGATGAAAAAGATGGCTTTGTTTTCCCGTCCTACGTGGAAGACATCATGGGGCCGGAGCTCTTTGATTACGGCTACGGACCGTTCCGGTGGGTCTGCCTGAGCGGATCGGAAGAGGATCTGATCAAGACCGATGAGGCGGCAATGTCCTGTATCGATCCGAACCGGAGGTGGCAGGACAGGGATAATTGGGCCTGGATCCGGGATGCACAGAAAAACAACCTTGTAGTAGGAACAAAAGCGAGGATTCTGTACCAGGATGCCGAAGGCAGAACCCGAATCGCGCTGCGGTTCAATGAGATGGTCCGCGGCGGGGAAATCGGACCTGTGATGCTCGGGCGAGATCATCACGATGTGAGCGGCACCGATTCTCCCTTCCGGGAAACCTCCAATATCAAGGATGGAAGCAATGTTATGGCCGATATGGCAGTGCAGTGCTTTGCAGGAAATGCGGCAAGGGGAATGAGCCTGGTCGCGCTCCACAACGGCGGCGGCGTGGGAATCGGAAAAGCCGTCAACGGCGGTTTCGGCCTGGTGCTTGACGGTTCTGAACGGATCGACTCCGTGATCAAAAGCGCCATGATGTGGGATGTCATGGGCGGCGTCGCCCGTCGGGCATGGGCAAGAAACGAGCATGCAATGGAGGTTTGCGAGGAATATAACCAAAAGCAGGCGGAGGCTGCCCATATCACCATACCTAATATTCCGGAAGAAGGACTGATCAAAACAATGGTGGTCGAAGCATTCAGAAAAAGATAGGAGTAAAAGAGGAGAATAAACATGAATAAAATTGTTGAATGTGTTCCCAATTTCAGTGAGGGAAGGGATATGGAAAAGCTGGAAAGAATCCTCCTGCCCCTTAAATCCGCAAAGAACTGCACTCTGCTGGATTACTCCGCAGACAAGGATCACAACAGAGCTGTCGTGACGGTCATGGGCGAGCCCCAAAGCGTGAAGAGAGCTATCCTGGAAGCTATGGGAATCGCGGTCCGTGAGATCGATATGAACATACAGAAGGGAGAGCATCCGCGGATGGGCGCGGTAGATGTGGTGCCCTTCATTCCCATCAAGGGCATGACCATGGAGGAAGCGGCCCTTCTTGCAAAGGAAACCGCGGAGGAGGCTGCAGCAAGATATGACCTTCCGGTTTATCTCTATGAGAAGGCAGCCGCATTCCCTGCCAGAGAAAATCTGGCGGCCGTCAGAAAGGGCGAATATGAAGGACTGCCGGAAAAAATGAAGCTGAGCGAATGGAAACCGGATTTCGGTCCCGCGAGCCCTCATCCCACTGCCGGAGCGACAGCTGTCGGCGCACGGATGCCCCTGGTCGCCTTCAATATCAACCTTGGCACAAGCAACCTTGAAATTGCGAATCAAATCGCAAGGAGCATCCGCCACATCTCCGGGGGATTCCGGTATACCAAAGCAATGGGCGTTGACCTGAAAGATAAAAAGATCGTTCAGGTTTCTATCAACATGACCGACTACACAAAGACGGCGCTTTACCGGGTTTTTGAAACTGTAAAATTTGAAGCGCGGCGCTATGGTGTGCCCGTAGTCGGAAGTGAAATAATCGGACTTACTCCGATGGAAGCTTTGATCGATGCGGCTGTGTACTATATGCAGATAGAGAACTTTGACAGGAAGCAGGTCATTGAAAGCAGACTTCTGGAATGATAGGAGGCGCCATGAAAAAGTATATGATCATACGATCGGACAATATTGTCACTTGCAGTGAAAAGAAAGAAGATAAGAAGAATCTGGACGGATATATTCTGATTGCAGACGGAAGGATCATGGGAACCGGAGAAGGGGACGCGCCGCAGGCGCTGATAGAGGATGAAACCGTATCCATCGACGCCAGGGGAAAAACGGTGACGCCGGGCCTCGTCGATGCGCACACTCATTTAGTCCATTACGGTTCCAGAGAGAATGAGCTTTCCCTGAAACTGAAAGGGACCCCGTATCTCGATATTTTAAAAGCAGGCGGCGGGATTTTAAGCACAGTGCGGCAAACCAGGGAAGCCTCCCTGGAAGAGCTGAAGAGAAAAGCTTGCAAAAGTCTGGACCAGATGCTTTTGCACGGGACCACCACGGTAGAAGCCAAGAGTGGCTACGGACTGGATCTTGATACAGAAATTCGTTGCCTCAGAGCGGCCGCCGAGCTGGGACGGGAGCATCCTGTCGATGTCGTCAGTACGTATATGGGAGCCCATGCGGTGCCGCCCGAGTTTAAGGGCGATCCGTCCGGATATATCGATTTTATGATAAGAGAGGTTATGCCTGATATCGCAGACAACCGCCTGGCGGAATTTATGGATATTTTCTGTGAAGAGGGCGTGTTCTCTGTGGAAGAATCCAGGAGGCTGATGCTTGCGGGGAGAAAATTGGGATTCGGTTTGAAAATCCATGCTGACGAAATTGTTCCACTCCACGGCGCGGAGCTTGCGGCAGAGATGGGAGCGGTATCGGCGGAGCACCTGGTTGCCGCGTCTGACGCAGGAATCGAGGCCATGAGCCGTTCCGGCGTGACCGCGGTATTGCTTCCGGGAACCTCTTTTTATCTAATGCTCGGCCGCTATGCAGAGGCAGGAAAGATGATGGAAAAGGGGGTCAGAGTGGCCCTGGCCACAGACTACAACCCGGGAAGCTGTCCGACGGAAAACCTGCAGGCGGTCATGACCTTTGCCTCCATAGGAATGAAGCTGCTCCCGGAAGAAATCCTCAGGTGTATGACGATCAACGCAGCCCATGCCTTAAACCGGGCTGCAGAGATCGGAAGCATTGAAGCCGGTAAGAAAGCAGATCTGGTTATCTTCGATGCACCGAATTTCGACTATGTCGTCTATCATTTCGGCGTCAACCATGTGGATCAGGTCATCAAAAACGGACAGATGGCCGTTGACCAGGGCCGGCTGGTGATAACACCAAATTTGAATGAATGAATAAGGAAAGGAATTCAACTGATGAATCTGCTGATTGATAAAAAAGTAAAAGATTTCTGTGATGAGCTGTCGAGCAGGGAACCGGCGCCGGGAGGCGGCAGCGCGGCAGCCCTGTCCGGCGCTCTGGGCGCTTCCCTCACCATGATGGTTGGTAACCTCACATTCGGAAAGAAAGCGTATGAAGCACTGGATCAGGATTGCAGAGACCGGCTTATACAGGATTATGAAAAGGTGGAAACGCTTCAAAGGGATCTCATGAAACTGATTGATGAAGATACCGGAGCGTTCCGGCGCTATATGGAAGCCGTCAGAATGCCCAAGGGTACGGAAGAGGAAGCGGAAGCGAGAGAGAAGGCTATGGAAGAAGCAAGTCTTCATACTCTGGAGGTACCTTTGGAGGTTGCACAGAACTGTCTTGAGATTTTAAAACACCAGATGCCGTTTGTGCTGTACGGCAATAAAAATGCCGTTTCCGATATCGGAGTCGGGGCGCTGCTGGCTTTTGCCGGCGTAGAGGGCGCTGCCCTGAATGTAAAAATAAATCTTCCCGGCATCCGCGATGAGGAGGTAAGAATCCGCGCCGGAGAAAAAATTGAAAGCTGCCTGAATGAAGCCAGAGTTTTGGAAACCAAGATCCAGGCGATGGTACAGCAGATTTTGAATTCTTAAATTGCTGATATGATTATGAAGGAAGGTTGTATGGTTTGATGATGGAAGGATATGGCACGAATGCACTCTCCTTATCTGTTGAAGTAGCAAACATTATCAAAGAGCGGATACTGAAAGGAGAATATCACATCGGAGAAAAGCTGATCGAAAACCAGATCGCTGAAGAACTGAGGGTAAGCAGGACTCCCATCCGGGAGGCGCTCCGTCAGCTGGAGAAAGAAGGATTGGTTGAATCGGTTCCCAACCGGGGGGCCTTTGTCCTGGGACTGACAAAGCAGGATATTGAGGATATTTATGCGGTTAGGGCGGCGGTGGAAGTCCTGGCTGCCGATTGGGCTGTGAGAAGGATCACGGAGGAAGAGCTTGCGGGGCTTCGTGAGATCTTTGAACTGATGGAGTTTTATTCGGAAAAGCAAAACAGTGAAAAGGTCCTGGAACTCAATAAAGAATTTCATCAGATCATTTATCATGCTTCGGGAAGCCGGTTTCTTTCCCAGCTGCTGAAATCTTACCAGGAATATGTGGAGGAAACCAGGAAAGCCACTGTATATTGCAGTAAAAACCTGCCGGTGATTCTGGAGGAGCACCGGAACATATTCGAGGCGATCTGTGAAAGAAACGCGAAGCTGGCCAAGGAACGGCTCTCAGCCCATTTGTCAAATTCACAGAAGAGAGCGGAGCAAAGCATGAAAATGGAACAGAACCCGAAGTTTGAAAGCAGAACAGGGCTTATGGAATCCAAAAGCGAAACATGGGCACAAGAGTAAAATGTATACAAAAAACAATTGATAAGCGATAATGCATGTCTAACTCCTGCACATCGATTGTCATTTTGGGGCTGCATTGCTATCATAATATCAGGATCGCAATAAGGAGGCAGCACATTCATGAAGTCACGATACGGCGAGTCCTCGTCCGGGAATGAACGCAAGGTTATCCTGCAGGGGAACGAGGCTTGCGCGAAAGCAGCAATCTATGCGGGCTGTAGATTTTTTGCAGGATATCCCATCACCCCTTCTACTGAAATTATCGAACAGATCTCTTCCGAAATGGCCAGCGCCGGAGGCACCTTTATCCAGATGGAGGATGAAATCGCATCGGCCTGTGCCGTCGTAGGCGCACGCTGGGGAGGAGTCAGGTCTATGACCGCAACTTCCGGTCCGGGATTTACCCTGATGCAGGAAACCATCGGCTATGCCGCCGTTACGGAAACGCCGGCGGTCATTGTCAATGTGCAAAGAGGCGGACCATCCACGGGTCAGCCGACCATGTCCTCCCAGCAGGATGTTTATCAGGTAAAATACGGAAGTCACGGCGACTATGAAATCATAGCCCTTTCCCCTTCCTCTGTGCAGGAGATGTATGATTTTACAATTCACGCCTTTGAGTTGTCCGAGAAATACCGGACACCGGTGGTGCTTCTTTCCGATGAAATTGTCGGTCATATGAGAGAAAAAATCACCATTTTTGACGGCGAAAGAAAAATTCGCGGGGGATATCGCAATTCAGTGGTGTCACCTCAGTACGACTTTTTTACAGGAAATAATACTCTGGTGGAGGGGCAGCTCCACGATGAAGAGGGCAGACGGGTAGGGCATATTGCGGCCAGGAGCAGTGATTTTCTGAGGAGCATCCATGATAAAATTTTAAAGCATGTGGACGAAATCTCAGACATCGAAGCGTTTTTTATGGAGGATGCGGATATCGCAATTCTTGCCTACGGCTCGGTTTGCCGTTCTGCACTCAACGCGGTGAAATACGCAAAGGGAATCCGGATGGAAACGAAGTTAAACGACAAAAAACAGGGATTCGTCGGGAGGCTTTTAAAAAAGAATAAAAATCGGGACGACAACCCTTACCGGCATCTAAAAGTCGGTTTGATCAAGATCAATACCATATGGCCGTTTCCGGAGAAGGAAGTCAGACGGCTTGCCGGAAAGTGCAGCCATGTGTTTGTTCCGGAAATGAACATGGGGAAATATTATAAAGAGGTGGAGCGGTGTCTGAAAAACTGCGGAGTAATTTCTCTGCCAAAGCTTGGCGGAGAAATTCACAGCCCTTCAGAGCTGCTGGCACTTGTTGCCGGGAGGGTCGGGGCAAAATGAATAGATTGATGGAGCAGTATTTCAGGCTGGATGCGCTTCCGACGTTATTCTGTCCCGGATGCGGCAACGGGATCGTGCAGCATGCAGTGATTTCAGCCATTGACAGGCTTGGTATCCGGGACGATACGGCTTTTGTCAGCGGGATCGGATGTTCTTCCTGGATCCCCTGTTATTTCGACATGGACGTCATGCATACCACACACGGCAGAGCCCTTGCCTTCGCCCAGGGGTTGAAACTGGCGCGACCGGACAAGAAAATCATTGTGTTTACCGGCGACGGGGACTGCCTGGCCATCGGGGGCAATCATTTCATGCATGCGTGCAAAAGGAATATCGATCTGACCGTCATCCTTGTCAACAATCATATTTACGGGATGACAGGCGGGCAACAATCACCGGCGACGCCCAAAGGGGCGGCCACGAAGACTTCTCCCTGGGGAGTCTATGAAGACCCTATGAAGGGAGCGGAGACGGCGATCAGTCTCGGAGCCAGTTATGTGGCCAGATGGACGGCAGCCCATCCCGTTCCGCTTCAAAACAGCATTGAAGCGGGGATCAGGCATAAGGGGCTTTCTCTGATCGAAGTGATTTCTCCTTGCCCGACCCAGAGCGGCAAGGCGGTTTACGGTGACAAAAGTGCCGCTGTAATCATGGAGTATTTAAAAAATAACAGCTTTGTCTATAAAGAGGGAGTGGAGGATCCGGCCGGGAAAATAAAGTGCGGGATTCTCAGACATGACAACGACAGGGCGGAATACATCGAACTGATGAATGAGAAGATCCGGCAGTTTACCGGACATGCGAGATGAGAGGGGGGTGCAGGAATGGAGACCAGTATTGACAAAGCATTGTGTAAGGGCTGCGGAATCTGCGTCTGTGTCTGCCCTAAAAAAGTATATAGATTCTCACAAAAGAGAAACAGCTACGGCAGTACGACGCCGGAACCTTTTGCTCGGAATGAATGCATCGTCTGTCGTTTGTGTGAGAGATTGTGTCCTGATGCGGCAATCAATGTTGTAAAAAAGGAGAGTTGTGTATGCGACTAAATGTGAGATTTGCGGGGGCCGGCGGTCAGGGCGTCATTTTATCTTCCGTTCTGTTGGCGAAAGCCTATGGGCTGGGAGAAAATTTCAATGTGACCCAGACGCAGAGCTACGGGCCGGAAGCCAGAGGCGGAGCCTGTAAAGCGGAGGTTGTGGTCTCGGATGAAGAGATCGACTATATGAAAGTGGAGGATGCGGATGTCTTCATTGCATATAACCAAACCGGTTTTGATAAATATTGTACCGGACAGGATGAAAGCGATATTGTGCTCATCAACAGCACCCTGATTGTGGCGGAAAATCGCTGCTATTACAGAATTCCGGCCACACAGATTGCGGAGGAACTCGGAAGGCCGCAGGCAGTCAATATGGTCATGCTCGGTGCGCTGACAAAGCTTCTGCCGAGGCTTCATTATTCCAAAGTCACTGAGATCATCGAAAAGGATATTCCCATTCCTGCCGCGCACAGCAATATGGAGGCGTTTGACAAGGGATATCAGTATATGGAGCGGCAGATGGCATTAAAGAGGCCGGCGTAATCCGAAATTTTGAATTTGCCCTTCTTGGTTATCAAGCGGGGCAGTTTTTTTATGGGTATTCCGTCGGAATGAAATCAGGCTGACAACGGCCGTTTTATCGTGTATAGTTAAGGATAGTGTAAAAATAAAGTATGCATCACGAATTTTGGCAAAAGGAGTAAAAGGAAAATGAGAAAAAAAGCGATTAGCATCCTGCTCAGCGTAACGATGGTACTGACAATGATGCCGTGTTTTGCAGAAAGCGTATGGGCGGATACAGCAGGGGAATCCGCCTCGGAAGAACCACTGACTGCTGATACAGATGTGCAGAAGCCGGCGGAGCCGGTTTTGGCTTATGTCCCTCTGGACAATCGCACGGTCAATACAGACCGGGTGGTTTATGAGGCGGAATCCGCGGGCTTTACAGTCAGGATGCCAGGGGAGGATTTGTATACGACCCGCCTCGACGGACAGCCGCGCAACTCCAACGGAACCCAGTTCGGCGACAGAGACAGGCTTCTGGAATGGATCCTGGAGATGGACAAATCCACGGATTATTTTGTCATATCGCTGGATCAGCTGCTTTCGGGAGGTTTGGTCAATTCCCGTACAATCAGCAGCCGGAGCATTGCGAAAGAGAAGAAGATGATCGACGCCATCGTGGAACTTTCGAAGAACAACCATGTCTACATTGTTGACACCGTTGTTCGGCTGGCCTCCTGCACGGTGGGCTATCAGGGCGCGTCACTGGAAACCTATAACTATCTCCGCGACTACTGTATCAAGCCGAGGCCGGTGATTCTGGAAGCAGGGCTGACAATCGACAATATCGTCAGGGACTATGCCAGAGATGCAAGCTACCGGAAAATTCCGGTGGGATCCAGCTATGTCAGTCTGGTGGGAGCGTCCCTCCGCACCAGGGAAAGAAAGCTGAGACTCATTGATGATATTCTGTCAAAGGATAAGGAAGCGAGGATAAAATATTTTATCGGCATCGATGATTCCAGCTCACAGAATACCATACAGACCAACGAAATTAACTACATAAAGAAGGCAATGGGCAGCCGGGGCCTGATCTACTCCGGCACCGACGAACTGGGGATGATGGCCGTATTAAGCCTTATGATCGACCATTACGGCTACAATGTGAAGGCAGCAACGATTTATTTCGGTGAAACGGAAAAGACCGGATCAGGCTCTCAGTACGATCTGGAGACGGTTCGGGACAATGTGCAGAGCCATCTGGACAGCATCGGCGTAAAGCAGGTGGATCCGAAGATAGCAGATCTTGAAATTGTAGTGCTGACCGCGCCTTCGAAAAATATCCTCAACTCGAAATACATCACCCGAATGATTGACTATATCAACGGAAATATCTCCAAGGGAATTCCGACCATCGTCATCAATTCCGCACCGGCTGCATACGGCGGCAATCTGGAGTACCGGATGATCCGGGAATGTGAAATGAGCATGCTGCTCTCCTACAGCAGCTGGAACACCGTCGGAAATTCCATCGGGCTGGCGCTGGGGAACGGCATCTCCCGCTATCTTTATCTGCACAGCAGAGACAACAGCAGCGACAAGGCGGATATTGCATTTCTGAAGGGGCTGATTTTTTCCTATATGAAGGATATCAGCTACCAGCGGGGCGGCGGAAAAACCATTTTCAACGAATACCTGGCCGCGAACGGCTGGTCGGCCAGCAACTTTTATCAGGATGACAAGCAGGTGGAGACCGTCAACAGAGAGCTGGAAAAACTGCTGGAAACTTCGGAATATAACGTGACGGTAAGCGACATCATCGATAACCTGACGGACTGCAGATATTTTAAGGGTCTCGGCGGAGAGTGCGGTATCATCGGAAGGATCGGTCTGTCAAACTACTCGGCTCCGTTTTTCAGAACCTTTGAGATTCGGCTCGACATTGATGTTACGCTGAGCGATACAACACTCAACGGGTTCGGCAATGCGATTGAGGTTACCATGCCGTATACTCCGGAAAACGGACAGCTTACCTATGCACTCAATCTGTATTATATGGATGCATCAGGCAAGCTTCAAAAGGTACCCTGCACATATGACAAGGAAACCGGAATGATTACCTTTACAACCGACAGGCTGTCCGGGTTTTTCACCGAGGCACGGAACATAGATGCAGAAAAGGCCTACGCTCTGTTTACCGATGTTCCCAAATCCTCCTGGTATTTTGACGACGTGATGTACGTATACGAAAAAGGCGTGATGAAGGGCATGGCGGGAAACAACTTCGGGCCGAAGGAGGCAATGACACGGGCAATGCTGGTGCAAACGCTTTACAGTATGGCGGGAGCTCCCGGGTTGGCAGGCACGCTCGGACAGGAAGTTGAAGCTGCGATACCGAATGATTCGGCCGCCGGCTGGTACAGGACGGCTGTTGCATGGGCTCTGGTAAATGATATTGCCCCGGTCTATCAAAACGGGAACTTCGGACCAAACGACCCTGTCACCCGTGAACAGCTTGCAGATATCTTATGGCGATATGCAAAGTATAAGGGAAAAGATGTCAGCACGGGCGAATATCCCGGTATTTTCAATTATGCAGACGTTTTTGCCATAGCTCAGGATTACCGGGCAGGATTTGACTGGGTCTGCAGTCAGGGCATTATAAAAGGAACGAAGGAAAACGCCCTGCTCAAGCCTCAGGCCACCGCCACCCGCGCAGAGGCTGCGGCGATACTGAGACGATTTTTGGAAAATTAAATCCCTATAAGACGAGTCCGAATGCAATTAAGAAGAAAGCACCCCGCTTTCTTCTTTTTAATATTTTCGGCTTGTTTTCGATTTGATCCTTTCATCACATTATTTCTGACAGCCCCATACTTTATTATTATCATAACGGTCAGGGGGAAAGGAAAATGAAGGTTGACGCAGTATTTGAGGGCGGAGGAGTAAGAGGGCTCAGTTTTGTCGGAGCAATATGCTGCCTGGAGGATAAGGGCTATGAATTTCACAGACTTGCAGGGACATCAGCAGGAGCCGTCATGGCGGCGCTTCTTGCCGCCGGATACACCGGCAGAGAACTGAGCCTGCTTGCTGAGACTGATTTCGGCCAGTTAATGGAGCGGAACGGTATTCAGGCCATCCCTCTAATCGGAGCGGGTTTGGGCCTTCTGACAAAGAGGGGTGTGTATTCGGGAGACGGCATTGAAGCGTGGATGCGGGAGCTTCTTGAAAAAAAGGGCAAAAAGAAATTCAGGGATGTCATGATCGCGGGAGAGTGCAGGCTCAAAATCGTGGCTTCGGACATTACGAAAAAGGAGATCATGATTATCCCCGATGATCTTCCGAAATATGGATTGGACCCCCTGGAATTTGAAATCTCAAAGGCTGTAAGAATGAGTGCGTCCATTCCACTGTTTTTTAAACCGGTGCTCATCCGGTACGGGAAATGTGAAAGCTACATCGTTGACGGCGGTATCCTGAGCAATTTTCCCGTCTGGATCTTTGACGCGGAGGGAACACCCCGATGGCCTACCTTCGGGTTTCGGCTGATCGATTCCTCAGCAAGCAACTGTTCTCTTGGTAAGACCGATCTGTTCTCTTATGTAGCCGATATTTTTGAAGCCATGATCGGGATGGACCAGTCCCGGTTTCTCCGGGATAAGGACAGCGTGAGAACGGTTTCAATCCCTACATTGGGGGTGAAATCCACCGCTTTTGATCTTTCTCCGCTAAACCGCTTCAGACTGTACCGTTCGGGGTATGAAAGCTGCAGTGCCTTTCTAAAAAAGTGGAATTTCGGGAACTATGTAAAAAAATACGGAATCGGGGAGATGAATTTCTAAAAAAAGGATAATCTACATTGCAAACCAATCTGTTGATTATTATAATAAGATAAAACGATTGTGCAAAGGAGTAAATTATGGTTGGAGATATCTATAAGAAAAATTTTAATCCGGAGAAGGTTGCACTGAATTACAAGGGAAGCTCTGTTACTTACGGACAATTGGATAAAATGGTCCTGGCCTATGCCTGCTACCTGAAGAAGGCGGGTGTGAAGGCAGGAGACAAGGTGGTGCTGAGCTGCCTCAATTCACCAGAATTCATATATTCCTATTTCGGCACCGTGCGGAACGGTGCGGTTATCGTTCCCATCAACCTGCTGCTGACCATGGAAGAAATTGTATATGTCGTCAAGGATTCCGAGGCAAAATTCATGATCATGCATCCGCTGATCCTCCAAAAATCAAAGCTTCCAAAGGAAGCCATTGAGGGGGCTCTCGGCGTTACCCTTATCGTGCTGGACGAAGAGTTCAACGCACAGCTCTCGGAAATATCTACGGAAGGCTTTGAGGATGCCGCCGACGAGAACTCGGTCTCCACATTCCTCTACACATCCGGCACTACCGGGAAGCAGAAGGCCGCCATGCTTACCCACAAAAACCTGATTCTGAATTCCGAACAGTGCTATATCGGGCTCCAAGCAAGACCTGACGATATTTACATGTGCGTGCTGCCGATGTTCCATGTTTTTGCATTTACCGCCTGTGTTTTGCTGCCGCTCTGTTCCGGTGCGACCATATCCATTCTGGAATCCTTCCAGCCGAAAGAAGTGATTGAGACATTGCTGAAGGACGAAATCACCATCTTCATGGGCGTACCTTCCATGTACGTGGTTCTGCTGGAAGCGGGCAAGAAGAACATCAGCTTCCCGAAACTGCGATTGGCGGTTTCCGGAGGTGCAGCCCTGCCGGTGGAAATTTACAGACAGGGAAGAGAAATCATGAAGCTCCCCATTGTTGAAGGCTACGGCCTGACGGAGGCTTCTCCCGCTGTTTCCTTCAACCCTCCGGATGGAATCCAGAAGGAAGGCTCCATCGGATTGCCGCTTCCAAACGTCGAATGCAAAATCGTTGATATGGAGGACAGGGAACTGCCCCCGGGAGAGGTCGGAGAGCTTGCGGTCCGGGGAGAGAATGTAATGCTGGGGTATTACAACCAACCCGAAAAAACGGCCGAGACACTGCGCAACGGATGGCTTCATACGGGAGACCTGGCAAAGAAGGATGAAGAAGGGTATATTTATATTGTAGACAGGAAAAAAGACATGATCATTGTCGCGGGCCTGAACGTGTACCCCAGGGAAGTGGAGGAAGTGATCTATCAGAACCCGAAGGTGAAGGAAGCAGCCGTCATCGGTGTGGCGGACAAGCTGCGAGGCGAGTATGTCAAGGCGTTCATCGTTTTAAAGGAAGGAGAAGAATGCTATTCCAAAGAGCTGTTCCATTTCTTGAGGGAAAAGCTCGCGTCATACAAGCTTCCGCGGCATATTGAGTTTGTGGAAAGTCTTCCGAAAAACAGCACCGGCAAGATTATGAAACGAATTCTGAAAGAAGAACAAGAGAAAAAAATGAATAACCGAACCGACTGATAAAACAACTGATTACAGGAGGGGTAATGTGGAAAGAACCTATATTATGCTGAAGCCTGATGCGCTTCGGAGAAAGCTGGCCGGACGCATTATCGACAGAATCGAAGCGAAGGGTTACCATATCTCTGCCGTGAAGGTAATGAATCTGGACAGCGAAATTCTGAAGGAGCATTATGCCCACGTGGCGGACAGGCCCTTTTATCCTCATATGGAGCGCTATATGATGTCGGGCCCGGTTTGGGGGTTGATCGTCGAAGGGGAGAACGTGATTCAGGGAATGCGCATGCTGATGGGAGCCACAAAATTTGAAGAAGCAATGCCGGGAACCATCAGAGGTGACTTTGCCGTTTCCACTACGGAAAACGTGATCCATGGCTCCGATTCTCCGGAAAATGCGGAGATTGAAATCAGACGATTTTTCGGGAATCAGCCTTAATTGTTAATCAAAATAAAAATGGTTCTGATTTTTGTCAATGAAAAGAACCTCATCAGGCAATAATAGAAAAAAAGAAATTTTGAGGAACCATTATAATGCAGGAGTATAAGATAACAAGGGCATTGCCGGAGGATAAAGGAGCTTTGCTGTTAATAAAAAAGCAGGCTCATGCATATTTTGTCCAAAGTTTACCGCATTTGTATCAATTCAGCGATACTTTGTTCACGGAAGATTTTATAAACTGCTATTTCAATAGTGAAGATCATATTGCTCTGCTGGCTAAAATCAATAACCAGACCGCAGGCTATGCCTTAATTGACAGGGTTGTAGTTGATCTGCCTATGATGAAAAACAGGATCTATGTGTATATCCAGGATATCGCCGTCAGAGAAGATAGCCGAAACCTTGGCATCGCAACGGACTTGCTTCACGTGATTGAAGGAATTGCGAAGGAATGGAATGCCGACTGCCTGGAGCTGGCTGTCCATGCGAATAATCAAAGTGCGGTCCATTTATATCACAGATGCGGCTTTACGGTCAGAACATACCGAATGGAAAAGATCATCTGTGATCATATTGTTCTGGAGAATTCAGACCAAACAAACATCAGGGATATGGGCCGGTCTCATTGAGGCGCGAATTTGGCGGGGAGCGGCTCCGCCCTGATCCCTACCTCTTTTTTACGGGATAACGGTCTTTCTGATGGAAATACGTCATATCCGCATATCCGGAGAAAATTTTTCCGGAATGTTTCACATTTTTGGGTATGAAGTACCGTTCTCCCTTCCGGTAAATTTCCGTCTTTCCGTCGATGGTCATCTCGATCTGCCCTTCCAGAACGATACCCCATTGAGCTTCGTGGGAATGCTCGGGCAGTTCCACGTCTTCAGAAAAATGCATAAAGATGATTTGGTGGTCGCTGCCCTGGGAAAGATATGCGCGGAGCCCTTTTAAAGGGATATCCGCCTCAGGCAGATTCAGGATCGGTTCGGGAAATACTGTTTCCACTTTTCTTTCCTCCCATGTTTTTCATAGACTAGTTAACACTATCTATGTCTTCATTTCAATTTTAGCCGGCAGAAGGCCCGGAATGTATGCCGTCCGGCGGGAACGTAAGCCGGCTGTACGGTAAAATTATATTCCTGTGAATCTCCAAATTCAAGAATTAAAAAGAGTCAAGCTTGTTGAAAACAAACTGCTGACATGCTACAATCGTTCCTGCGGGCGGTATTCTGCTGATAGTTCGTTCAATTTGCAAAGGGAAAAGCTATGATTGCAGGTTTTTACTGCGAAACTGCACCGCAAAGGAGGAAAAAATGAAAATCGTAAAAACCGTTCAAGAAGTACGCGCCTGTGTAAAAGCTTGGAGGACAGAAGGACTGACCGTCGGATTTGTACCAACCATGGGCTGTTTGCACGAAGGACACCGGAGCCTGATCCGACGGGCTGCGGAAGAAAATGACCGCGTTGTGGTCAGCATATTTATCAATCCCTTACAATTCGGGAGGAAAGAGGATCTGGAGTCTTACCCCGAAGACATGGAAAAGGACAGCGCCGCCTGTGCTGTCGAAGGGACGGATCTGATCTTCCATCCGGAACCGGAAGAAATGTACGGCAGAAATTTTTCGGCGTTTGTGGATGTGAATGGGCTGACAGAGTCCCTTTGCGGAAAGAGCCGCCCGGGTCATTTCCGGGGTGTCTGCACCGTAGTGATGAAGCTGTTCAATATCGTAAAGCCCGACCGGGCATATTTCGGGAAAAAGGATGCACAGCAGCTGGCCGTAATCGGGCGTATGGCGGAAGACCTGAATCTGGATCTTGAAATTGTTGCCTGTGAAACGGTTCGTGAAGCCGATGGTCTTGCAATGAGCTCGCGGAACATCAATTTAACCCGGGAAGAGCGGATTGCTGCTGCGATTCTTCCGAAAGCCCTGCGGACAGCGGAAAAGATGATCGCAGCCGGGGTCCAATCCCCTGCGGAAATTTTGAAAGCCCTCAGAGAAAAGCTTTCTTCAGAACCGCTGGCAAAGCTGGAGTATGCCGAAATCGTCGATCTGCAAACCCTTCGCCCCGTCGGCAGGATCGAAGTACCCGTGCTTGTGGCGGCAGCCGTTTATGTGGGAAAAACAAGGCTCATAGATAATTTTATTTCTTACCGAGAAATACGCGGAAAATGATGCCGTTGCGTGATATTATGGTTTTGAAAAGGGGAGAAGTATGAAACGCAGAAGGAGATTTCGAATCAACAAACGGAGAGCCGCAATTTTTTTGATTGTTACGGCAGCCGTCATATCGGCAATCGTTCTGGCGCTTCAATTCTACATCGGAAACAAACCCACCGCGCTGCGGGAACCGGTGACAGAGGTCGGCTCTATACCCGTCATAACGGACTTTCTTCCAGAGAGTACCATGGAACGGCCCGGGCAAAAAAGAAAAGTCAAGTATATCGTTATTCACGAAACCGGAAACACAGGACGAAACGCCGATGCATCATCCCATAACCTTTACCTTCATCGGGAGGCGGAAAACCAGCGAAAATCCTGGCACTATACGGTGGACGCCCGTGAGATATATTATCATATTCCGGACAACGAAATCGCCTTTCATGCCGGTGACGGTCTGACGAAGGACGGAGGCAACAGAAACGGGATCGGCATTGAAATGTGCATTAACCCGGAGAACGACTACGAACAGACGCTTAAGAACACGGCAAAGCTAACTGCCATGCTGCTTGAGGCCTATGATCTGGATCTCGGCAGCGTGAAAACCCATGAGGATTTTTCGGGAAAACACTGCCCGGACATTCTCCTGAAAGAAGGCAGATGGGATGAATTCATGAATATGGTGAAAGAGGAACAGAAGGCGGATCCAAAACCGAATGAAACAGAATGAAATAAGATGAACAGAATGAAACGGAATAAAAGGCGGCGAGTCCGCTTTTTTCATACATGAAAACCGTTAAACGAGGGGACATTATTTTCAATATGATTTTTTACAGGAGATGATGGATTGTTTCCCGACAGAGTGTATTATGAGCCGAAATCGTTGGAGTATGAACTGGGAAGGTTTCTGAAGAATAAATACGAAGATGTTCCCTGGATCGAGATAGAAAATCACAACAATATAGAAGAACTGCGTTCCAATTCCAATCAAGAGTTTGCCGCAATGAAACGGCACCTGATCGTTGGCGTCCGAAAAACCCACAAATATGTGCCGAACCAGAAGGTGTCCGACTTTCTCGTTCCGTACACCTCGTCCGGCTGCAGCGCCTCGTGCCTTTACTGCTATCTTGTCTGCAACTATAATAAATGCTCATACTTAAGACTTTTTGTAAATCGGGAGCAGATGATGAGAAAGCTGCTGAAGACGGCAAATGCCGCCGGAGAAAATCTGACCTTTGAAATCGGAAGCAACAGCGATCTCGTTCTGGAAAACACCATAACGGGAAATCTGGAATGGACGATCAAGGAATTTTCCCGAAGCAGCAGGGGATTCCTTACCTTTCCCACAAAGTTTGATATGGTGGAGCCGCTGCTGGATCTGGATCACAGAGGGAGAATCCTGATGCGGATGAGTGTAAATCCGGACAAAATCATCCGGCATGTGGAGTTCGGAACATCCTCGCTGAAAAACAGAATCCTTGCGCTGAACCGGATGTGTGATGCGGGATACAAGGTGGGACTTCTCATCGCCCCGGTTATTCTTGTGGATGACTGGATGAAACAATATGAAGAGTTGATCGGGCAGCTGTCGGACGAACTGACTGCCAGGGCGAAAAAGGAAATTTTTATTGAAATCATTTTCATGACCTACAGCTTTGTGCACCGAGCCATTAACAGAGAGGCCTTTCCCAATGCCGTGGAACTGTATGATCAATCCCAGATGACAGGAAGGGGACGTGGAAAATATTGCTACCGTATTCCGCTGCGGGAGCAGGGAGAACAGTTTTTGCGGGAGCAGATCCGTGCCAAGCTGGGGGATGCCCCCATATTATATGTGGTTTAACCGTTGACATGCCGCTGTGAAGATTGAAACTTGAAGAAGGGAAATGGTTTTCAGAATATTGTGACGGACAAATTTGGAAAAGACCGCTTGACAGTAATATAGAAAAGGGGGTATGCTTTTAACGAAGAAAAAAATAAAGATTCAAAAAATTCTCTTTTTTTTGTGTTTTACGAAACTAGTAACATTTCGACAAATTCAGTGTTATAATGTAAATAACATGAAATCGTTTCTATCAGTTTGTTGATTTTTTTTTAATGAATCAAAATAAATTATAAAAAGGAGTGTAAGTATTATGTTTACTTGTGACAAAGACAGAATGCAGGAAAAAATCTCCACATTCAGTACATTCGGTGACGCAGGGCACGGCGGAATCACCAGATACTCCCTTTCCCCGGAAGCTCATATGGCCAGAGATTATTTCAAAAAAAGAATGGAAGCAATCGGTGCAACAATCGAATGTGACGATATGGCCAACATGTATGCTACGATCCCCGGTTCCGAACCGGGACTGAAGAGAATCGTAATGGGTTCCCATGCCGATTCTGTAAAAAATGGCGGAAACTATGACGGTATCCTTGGCGTAATCACCGCTATGGAAGTCTTGGAGACTGTAGTTGCTGAGAATATCCCGCACAGACATCCTCTTACAGCCATGATCTGGACAAACGAGGAAGGTTCCCTGTATCCTCCTGCAATGATGTCCTCCGGAGTCGTTTGCTACGATTATCTCCCTGCAGATATTGCAAAGAAATTTAAAAAGGAAGATATGCTGAAATCACTGAGCGTTCTGGATAAGACCACTACGTTTGGCGAAGCTTTGGACAAGAGCCCTTACAAGGGAGAAGAAAAGAACAGACTGAATCCCAACGACTACCAGGCAATGTTCGAGCTTCACATCGAGCAGGGTCCGATTCTGGAAGACGCCGGAAATGAAATCGGCGCCGTAACCTGCGTACTGGGCATGTTCAACTACAGAATTAAATTCTACGGTCAGGCCGATCATGCGGGGACCACGCCGATGCACAAGAGACAGGATGCGCTCTTCGCAGCCGCTCAGGCTCTCTGCTACCTTCACGAAGAAATCGACAAGCTTGGCAGACCGGAACTGGTTTACACCACAGGCGAAATCGTATGCCACCCATGCGTGCACACGGTAATTCCTGATTTTATCGACTTCTCCATCGACGTAAGACACGAAGATCCTGAAGTGAGAGCCAAGGTGCTTGAGATCGTCAAGAGCCTGGAGACGAAGGAATGGGCAAGATGCAAATGCGAAGTCTCATTGGCTTGGCAGCGAGATACCGTTTACTTCGACAAGGAGCTGGTTGAATACGTCAAGGAGTCTGCTGATGAGCTTGGAACTAAGAACCAGTACATCAAAGCCGGCGCAGGACATGACGCTCAGTTCGCGTCCTATATGATGCCTACTACCATGATCTTTGTTCCTTCCAAGGACGGCCACAGCCACTGTGAACCGGAATTCACTTCTGTGGAAGAATGCACAGTAGGTGCAAGCGTAATGCTGAATGCAGTTCTTAAGGTAGACAAGAAATAAGACACAGCAAATTCGAACAGACAAGTAATATTGTGAAACCATAGACAGATTCCTAAAGTTTGGGCTGACGAGCATATGCCTCGTCAGCCTTTTTGATTGGGAGCGTTTGTGATATAGTTGATACAAGAAATACTGACGGGAGAAGAGACAAACATGATTATCAGTGCCAGCAGGCGTACCGACATACCGTGCTATTATTCGGAATGGCTGTTAAACCGGTTAAAAGAAGGCTATGTACTGGTACCCAATCCGCGGAATGCAAACCGTCTGGGAAGGGTGGAGCTGTCGCCGCAGCAAGTGGACTGCATCGTTTTCTGGACGAAGAACCCCGCGCCTATGATGAGGCACAGACTACCCCTGATCGACGGGATGGGTTACACATCTTATTTCGAATTTACCATCACCGCCTATGGAAGGGAAGCAGAACCAAACCTGCCGGAAAAGCAGACTGTCCTGGATACGTTTAAGCGGCTGAGCGACCAGATCGGCCCTTACCGTGTGGACTGGCGCTTTGATCCTATTATGAAAAAACAGCAGGTTTCAGATTCATGGATCGCCGACCAGTTTGAATGGCTCTGCAGGGAGCTCCATGATTATACGGAACGATGCATCATCAGCTTTGTCGATGAATATAAACATACTGGAAACCGGACGAAGGCGCTCAGCAGTGAGGAGATGCTGAAAACCGCCGAAATAATCTCCCAAATCGCCGGGATCTACCGGCTGCCTGTATTCTCCTGCGCCGAGGAAATAGACCTGAGCAGTCTTGGAATCGAGCATGCAAGCTGCATCGATCAGAAAAAGGTGGAACAGCTGACGGGAAGCCGTATTGCTGCGAAAAAGGACGCGGGGCAGCGGCCCGCCTGCCGCTGCATGGAAAGCATTGACATCGGAGCCTATGACACCTGCGGGAACGGCTGTACCTACTGCTATGCCGTGACCAGTGAAAAGACCTTGAAACGCAAACTGGCGCAGCATGACCCAAACTCGCCCCTGCTGACCGGATTTCCGAGGGGGACGGAGCTCATAACGGACAGGTCGGCATCGTCTCTGAAAATCGATCAGGTGTCTTTGTTTGAGTAAAAGAAGCCGGCAGCCTGCTTTGAAAGGCCGGCTGCCCGGATCATGAATAAATGATTGGGAAAAGGAGATGAAATTTTATGATTTTCTATTTTACCGGAACGGGCAATTCCCTGTACGCTGCCTATCGGATTGCGGAGGCGCAGAGCGATCGGGTGCTTTCCATTGCAAAACTGATGGACCTTCGGCAGGATTCTTACCGCTATGAATTGCGGGAAAACGAGCTGCTTGGATTTGTCTTCCCCGTGTTTGCCTGGGGGCCTCCTCAAATAGTGGTTGAATTTATAGAACGGCTGGAGGTGTCCGAAAAACCGGAGGAAGGTGTTAAGGCCGGATCGGCCCGAGATCCGTATGTGTTTTCCCTTTGCACCTGCGGAAATGAAGAGGGGAATACCTCGCAGATCATGCGAAAGGCACTTTCCAAACGGGGAGTTGTTCTAGACGGTGCGTTTTCCGTCAGGATGCCCAACAACTATATTGTCGGATTTGACGTAGATCCCAAGGATCTGGAAGTTGCTAAGCTGAAGGCAGCAGACCTGCTGCTTTCAGAAATCAACAAAACCATCGGTCTCAAAAAACGGAATGTGAATCTGACCATCCCGGGACGGCTGCCGGCAGTCAGGACGGCACTTATCAATCCCCTGTTCAACACTTTTGCTTTGAATACCAGACATTTTCGAGTCGATGATTCCTGCACCAGCTGCGGGATCTGCGAGAAAATCTGTCCGGTACATAGTATTAAAGTAGCCGATGGCGAAAAGCCGGTCTGGGGGAAGGACTGCACTCAGTGCCTGGGGTGCATCAACCGATGTCCGGCACACGCCATACAGTTCGGCAAGAGAACGGGAAAGAAGGGCAGATATCACCATCCCGACCTTGATCGTATGGAAAGAGAGGTAAATGCACATGAGACGGCAGAGTGATATACGGAGGGAGGTTTGAAAAAATGACAAAGAAGACTTTTAATGAAAAGCTCAATGACAGTAAAAACATGCCGCAACTCGTTGAAATAGCAGACCCGAAATCCATTGCGAGGTTTCATGGCACCAGAATGCTCATAGCTCCGCCCCTTTCTTATGACGCAGTCATGAAGAAGGTGCCTTCCGGAAAGCTGATTACAGCCGATGCAATCCGGAATTACCTGGCCGGGAAGCACGGTGCGGATTTTACCTGTCCTCTTACTGCCGGAATTTTCATCAATATTGCCGCAGCCGCTTCAGAAGAGAGGAAAAAGGACGAAACCCCTTACTGGAGAACGCTGAAAAAGAACGGAGAACTGAATGAAAAGTATCCCGGAGGCATCGATGGCCAGAAAGTAATGCTGGAAGCAGAGGGCCATACCGTCATACAAAAGGGAAGGAAGTATTTTGTGAAGGATTATGAGCAAAAGCTTGCTGAGTTATAATCTCGCCTTCCAATTCACCCCAATTCACCTTTGGGAGATGAACCCTCCTGAAGCCTTATTGTATAACAATAATTGTTTATTGACAAACGATAAATTACGGCATATAATTGAAAAGAATAATACAATCTGAAATGTAATATTAACAGAGGGGGATTGCAAACGTGAATAAAAGGATGAATTTGTTAGGGATTTTTGATTTGATTTTAGCATTAGGTGCTATTTGTACAGGGATAATGATGGTAAGTTCAAAAATGGTATTTTCTGCATTCCCTCCGGAGTGGATACCAAAAGTTCCTTTTGGAAGTTGGTTTGGTCCTGGTATAATTGCAATAATTGTATTTGGCTTGGGTAATCTTATGGCGGCATTTTTCAGTTTCAAGAGAAATAGCAATCGTCCGTGGCTTTTCTCTTCTTTAATGGGCGGTATATTCTTTATTAGCATATTTTTTCAAGTATTAGTCTTAGGAGAATGGTACCTGGCAACTTTGGAATTTTTAATTCTTAGTATAATTCAGATTTCTCTAAGTGTATATTGTTCTGGAAGCTATAGGAAACAGGATATGGCCTAAATCCTTTTCTTTTGCAGTTCTGCGTGCATTACTATTTTTGGAATATCTTTTCTGTTGCAAAAGAACATATGTTCTGCTATGATAATCTTACATAAAGAAGGTGATTATGGTGAGAACAATTTTTCACATCGATGCAAACAGCGCTTACCTGAGCTGGTCTGCCGCCGCTATGTTGGAAAAAGGCTATCCGATTGATATCAGAGAAATTCCGGCCGCGATTTCGGGAGACCCACTGAACCGCCACGGCATTATACTGGCAAAGTCCATTCCGGCAAAAAAATATGGCATTGCGACGGGTCAGAGCCTGTTTGAAGCAAAACAGAAATGTCCCGGTCTCGCCGTATTTCCTCCGAATTACGATCTGTATATGCTTTGCAGCAATGCCATGTATCATATTCTGCTGGAATATTCGCCCCTGGTCGAGCGATACAGCATCGATGAATGCTTTTTGGATTATACGGCTTCACAAAGCAAATTCGGCGATCCGCTGGATGCAGCTTTTGAAATAAAGAAAAGAATCAAGGAAGAACTGGGGTTCACGGTGAACATAGGCGTGTCCTGCAACAAGCTTCTGGCAAAGATGGGCTCCGAGCTGAAAAAGCCGGACCAGATCCATACCCTCTGGCCGGATGAAATGGAAAAGAAGATGTGGCCTCTGCCTGTTGGAGAACTTTTCATGGTTGGCAGAGCCACTTCCCGAAAGCTGCAGCAGATCAATATCAACACCATCGGCGATCTGGCGAAAGCGGATCCGAACCACATGAAGGCACTGCTGAAAACCCCGGGACTTCTGGTCTGGGAGTTTGCAAACGGAGTCGATAACATGGAAGTTACCCTGAACAGCGATATCATCCAGAAGGGCGTGGGAAACAGCACTACCATAAGCCATGATGTGACGGACCGTACCGAAGCGCTTATGATTCTGCTTGCTCTGACGGAACGTGTGGCAATGCGGTTGAGGCGGCTGGGCTACATGGCGTCTCTTGTGTCTGTGTCGATTAAGACTGACGGTTTTATCCACTACAGTCACCAGATGAAGCTCCCGAACTGTATCAACACGACGACGGAGATTTATGAATACGTCTGCCTGCTTTTCGACCGGTGCTGGAAGAGAGAGCCCATCCGGAAGCTGGGCGTACACGTTTCAGACTTCCAGGATATCGATGCAAGGCAATATTCCATCTTTGACAAAGGGGATGCGGAAAAGCTGCAGGCCCTTGACCGGGCTGTTGACAAAATCCGCGCCAAATACGGAACAAGATCCATTATCCGCGGACGGTTTGCAAACGGCAACATCAATGCAATCCAAGGCGGAACAAACGACAGTGACTTTATTATGATGGGAGGATACCGGCAGTGAAGATCTTAGCAGAACCGATTGAAGCGGCAGTCTGGTTCAAATCAAAGGAAAAGCCTCATCCTGTGAAGTTCCGGTACAGTGACAGCGAGGGAATGATCCGAAAGGTCAACGTAGATAAAATCATCAGTGTCGACGAAATCAAAACGGCGGGAATCAGAGCCTTTGTCTATCGCTGCCAAAGCGAGATCGACGGGGCCATGAAGCTTTATGAGCTGAAATATCTGGTCAGCGACTGCAGATGGGAATTATATAAGATGTAAGGGATATAGCATGTATTCTGTTGTAAAAATAAAAAGCCTGATTGATTAATATCAATTGAAATTATAGCAATAGTTGATTATGATGTAAGAGTCGGATAATAGCAGTAATAGTGTTAGAGGACTTTAACAATGAATATGACCAAAGAAGAGCTGATTAATTTATTAACCCGCATGGAAACCATAATTGACAACTTTCCCTTTGATGTATGGTATAAAGATGCCGAGGGGAAATATCTGATTGTGAATAAAAACTTTGAAAGCTATTCTGGGAAAAAGAAGGAAGAGATTTTAGGAAAATGTGATTATGATCTTTATTGCAAGGCGGAGGCTGATATTTACGTGGCTAGCGATCTGGCTACCATTCGGGGAAAACTGCAGGATTACTATGAAGCTGAATATCAACCGGGAAAATATAAAGAGGAATTTAAGAAACCCGTCTTCAATGAATCAGGCGATTTAATCGGTACGACGGGTTTTTCCAGAGATATAACACACCGGAGAAAAGTAAACGATGCACTTGTCGAAAGTGAACGCAGCAAATCAGTTCTCATCTCGAATCTTCCTGGAGTAGCCTATCGTTGCTCGTATGACGACGAGCTAACCATGACTTTTATTTCCGAAGGCTGTTATGGTTTGACCGGTTATTCCCGGGAAGGGCTACTCATGAAAAATCCTTGCTACTATGATTTGATTCTCCCTGAATACCGAAGCGCTTTACTCGAAAAATGGAAAAAAGAAAATGATTTAAACGTCGTTACGCCGGATGAATATCCGATCAAGACAGCATCCGGTGATATTAAATGGGTGTGGGAACAGTATCAGGAAGTATATGATTCGAAGCAGAATGTATGTGCCACAGAAGGATTGATTATCGACATTACCGAGAGGAAAAAGGCAGAGGAAGCTCTGAAAGAAAGTGAAGAACGATTTAGAACCATGTTTGAGGAAGCACCGTTAGGTATCGGTATTTTCGATTCTATAACAGGTAAGGCATACCAGGTTAATTCCAGATTCTCTGAGATTGTCGGGAGAACAAAAGGGGAAGTTTTGTCCATGAGCTGGGATCAGTATACCCACCGTGATGATATCCAGGAAAACCTGCATAAAATGAATCTTTTGAATTCCGATAAACTTTCCGGTTTTTCTTTAAATAAGCGTTTTATCAAGCCGGACGGGTCAGTTATATGGGCAAATGTAACGATTGCCCCTTTTAAACATGGAAATTATGAATCACGTCATCTGTGCATGATTGAGGATATCACGAAACGCAAACAAGTGGAGGAAGAGA
This sequence comes from Anaerovoracaceae bacterium, assembly GCA_036677845.1. Classification (GTDB taxonomy): domain Bacteria; phylum Bacillota; class Clostridia; order Peptostreptococcales; family Anaerovoracaceae; genus Anoxybacterium. Next base: position 109,352 of record JAVBVR010000065.1, read on the forward strand.
TTATTTATCTTAGTTATTATGATCAGTTAACTGGTTTATATAACCGCAGATATTATGAAGAAGTACTTCAGAGGATTGATACAAAAGAAAATCTGCCAATAACCCTGGTTATGGTCGATATAAATGGATTAAAGCTAATTAATGATGCGTTTGGTCATTTTGAAGGAGATCGTCTTCTAAAGAATTTTGCAGATATTATAAAAAGAGAATGCAGGGCTGATGATATCGCCGCAAGGATAGGCGGGGATGAATTTGTGATCCTGATGCCTAAAACGGATTTGAACGGTGCAAAGAATTTGATCGAGCGCATCAAGTTGTCCTTATCCAATAAAAGGATCAAGAATATAAAATGTTCGGCCTCATTCGGCTGGGCCACAAAAAAGCAGGCAAACGAGGAGATCTCCTCTGTTTACATGATAGCTGAGGATCTGATGTATCGGCACAAATTATCCGAAAGCAGCAGCATGCGGAACGAAACGATCAAGGTCATAACAAAAACCTTATTTGAAAAGAATAGAAGAGAAGAACTTCACTGTGAAAGGGTAAGCGAACTGTGCGAAAAAATCGGTAAGGTTTTAAACATGAAGGCAGAAGATTTAAACGAACTTAAGATGGCCGGACTGCTGCATGATATCGGAAAGATTAACATCGATGAAAATATTTTAAATAAGACGGGGCAGCTAACAGAAATGGAATGGGCTGAGTTAAAACGCCATCCTGAAATCGGCTACCAGATATTAAGGTCGGTCAATAAATTTGCCCCCATTGCGGAGTATGTGCTGTATCATCACGAGAGAATTGATGGAAAAGGATACCCAAGGAGACTGAAAGGTGATGAAATTCTATTGCAGTCAAAAATCATATGCATTGCAGACGCATATGATGCAATGACGAATGAAAGAAGCTATAAACGTAAATTAAGCCAAGCTGAGGCAGTCCGGGAGATTAAAAATAACGCGGGAAGCCAATTTGATGAGAATATCGCTAAAGTATTCATTGAAAAGGTATTGCATCAGGACTACCGTTTCAACATGGCTTGAGGACAAATGAAATGTCCTTGCCCTGTCAGTTGTCGGAAACATATCCACCGCATCAATTAAGAGGTCTTGCGCCTTTTTGTTACAATCTCGCCAATGGGTTCATGTAAATTAGCTTTCTATAATAATGATAGGGTTTACAAGCTTGTATTTCAAAGCTTGCAAGCCTTTTAAACAATATAATGCTCAGATTTTTAAATGTCAATAGCGCGTGAGTTCCACTTCTCTGTTACGGCAGCTTGCTTGTAAAATGTGAGAAAGAACCCGGGTGAGATCTGGATTCTTTCTCTAACTTGTTTTAAATTGCTACTCTTTTTCAAAGCTACCGCAGTCTGTATGCTCTTTTGAATCAGCTCTTTGGGAATGCTTAACCACTTCAATTTTGTCCAAGGTGCAGTAGTCTTGATTTTTAGAATGGAACCTGCACTCGGTTACGATACATCCTATACTTGAATTTTTCTGCATGTTTTTTCTCCTTCCACTAATACTTATTATGCTGTTTCTTATTATTTGTTTTAAAGCTCATATTTATTCCGGGAATTCCTTCTACCGCAGCCGTCATGCTGGCTCGGTGACCAGTCCGGACCTGTTTTACAAGTTCTGTTTTTGATTATTTTTCCGGTATTCGCTTGGAGTGATTCCGGTTTTATTTTTAAAGACTTTTGCAAAATAGCTTTGGCAATCAAACCCGGCAGCTGAAGAGATATCCATAAGGTTTAAGTTGGTGCTCGTCAACAAATCCTTGGTATGCTTGAGACGTATATCATTGATATATTCCGTAAATCCTTTTCCCAGTTCTTTTTTGAATAGTGTAGAAAGGTACGACACATTGATATATAATTCGTCGGCCACCATTTTCAGTGTAAGCTTATTCCTGTAATTCTCATTAATATATTGGCATGCTTTTAAGATTAAGGATGAATTCCCGCTATAGCCTTGATTTGCTATTCCGATGCAAATATTCTCACATATCTTTGCAGTTACCATGCATAGGTCTTTAAAACTCTCTGCCCTGTTCAATAAATACAAATTCTCAATTTCTTCGGAGGAAACCTGAAATGATGCGCCTTTTTTGGATGTAATCCTTGTCAGAATCGCGCATATGCCGAGAGCCCTGACTTTGATAAAGGATAAATCGCCGCATTCCATAACGGAGACTTTATCCAGCAATTCCGACAGGATTTTTCCGGAGCCTTTTACGTCACCCATTTTAACGCTTTGAATGAGATGGTCTTCCAAATCATGAGGATAGTCGATTCTCCTGCTTCGTTTTTTATAATTTTGTATCTTTTCTCCAAAATGTATCTGCTCGCTGTAATTTTCTTTTATTTGCCTGTACTCATCCAAGGTATTTAAGGAGTACAGAACGGTACTGTTGAATAATGAGGCCAGGTCACTGATCTCCTTGGGGCTGAAAATTCTCATTTGACTTAAAAACATGATCAGCTTCGGATATGTTTCAGGCGTCAAACGAGATCCTTTCAAAATGTTCTTTATAATCGTTTCGCGATTATTACCCATAGGAATCGGGCCGGCAATAAATACCCCCTGCATTTTTCCCTTACTCATCAACGCAATTGCAATGTTGATTAAGCCAGAACGGCACAGGAAGATATAGGGCTCGCCAAGCTGTGCAGCCATATTGGCAGAGGATGACAGAGTTTTTTTGCAATTGCATAGATGATCCTGGTCTCCGTTGAGAAAGGAGCAGATTTTGCTGCCGGGGCAGCATTCCCACTGTGGGTTTAAGTTGAAGTTAAAATAAGTAACCGGTACATTTGTCAGGTTACAAAAAGGCTGAATGAGATTCTCGTGATGATTCATATTTTTATACCCAAATAAATTACAATTAGTTTTAACAATTTATATATATATTTTAGATTAGAACTGATAATTAGGCAATAACTAAAAAAATTATTGCGATAGCAATTACAAAAACGTAAAAGATAGTAATACCCCCGGATGATAAATCTTTGGATAATATAATTAGAACATCAAGCATCATCTAATTTGTTATTTTGTTGTGGAGGTATTTTAATATGAATTCGATGGAAAGAATTGCTTTAACGTTACAGCATAAGGAAGCGGACCGGGTACCTGTGTATCCGCTGTTGAACAGCGTATCAAGAAAAGCACTTGGAATCACATATGAAGAATGGGCCAAGGATGCTGAAAAATGCGCAGCATCAATCATTAAAGCTACAGAGGAAATCGGAGCGGATTGTATTTGCACATTGGTTGATCTGACTGTCGAGGCAGCAGATTGGGGGCAGGAAGTAGTCTACCATGAAAATCTGGCGGCAAACCCCGATTTGGATAACCGATTGATCAAAAGTGCCGATGAATACGACAAGATCGGTGTGATCAACCCGAGAGAAACCCCGAGAATGAGTGAACACATTAAGATGGCGAAGCTCCTTTATGAGGCAAAGGGGCAGGAAATGCCCATAATCGGCTTCGTATTCGGTCCCCTGGGAATACTGAGCATGATGAGGGGACAGGAACAAATGTTTATGGACTTGATCCGATGCCCTCAAAAAATGCAGGGAGCGCTCAGGAATATAACGGAAACTTTGAAGGAGTTCTGTGCTGCGTTGATAGAAGCGGGCTGTCATGCTATCATGTTTGACACGCTGTACGCTTCAAGAAGCATTATGAGTCCCAAAATGTGGGATGAAAATGAAGGTGTTTATATGGAGGAGCTTTCCGATTTCGTAAGAGAAAGGGGTGCCATGGTTATGCTTCATAACTGCGGTGCGGGCGTTTATTTTAAAGAACAAATTGAAAGAATGCATCCTGTAGCGATTTCCTATCAGCATATTCCTTTGGATTGCAAGGATATGGAGGATGTGAAAGCAAAATACGGCGATCAGGTAACTCTGATCGGTCACATTGAGCCGGGTTGGCTTTTCGCCGCCACGGAAGAAGAGTTAAGGGAAATGTGCAGAAAACAGATTGACGCCTACAAAAAAGGAGGCGGATTCATCCTTGCAACAGGCTGCGAGTATCCGGCATTAATGGATTTCAATTATGCCAAGATCATGGTTGAAGAAGCTAAGACATACGGAAAATACTAAACTGAGCAAATTGCGTCAAGATTTATCGGTTAAAGGCTGCACAAACAGGTGAAATCCTTCTTCCCATGTGATATTCTAATAATTGAAAAATGGTAAGGAGGATTTCAATATGAGATCTGTATGCTGCTCCTGCGGGAGTTTTGACTGTTGTACCCCTAAGACTGAAAGAAAAGAGATCAGGATAGATTTTCTTTATCTTGATTTAACAGTCTGTGAACGATGTCAAGGAACGGAAACAAATTTAGAAAAAGCAATCAACGAGGTTTCCAACGTTTTAAATTCCGCCGGTTACGACATTCATGTCAATAAAGTAAATGTCACTTCAGAGGAGCTCGCTGTCAAGTATCAATTTGTCAGTTCACCTACAATTAGGATAAACGGAAGGGATATAGCCTTTGACGTTAAGGAAACAGAGTGCAGGGAATGCGGGGAACTTTGCGGCGATAACGTTGATTGCAGGGTTTGGGAGTATGAAGGCGAAGTATATAATGAACCGCCAGTTGCTATGATTATCAATGCAGTTTTGAAGGAAATTTATAATCCATCCAATTCGAACCCATCAAGTGCAAGCGGCTATATTTTGCCAGAGAATTTAAAATCATTCTTTCGGGGAATCAGATAAGCAATTCCGATGTATTCGGAACGGTAAATGTAGGTAGGATTTGGCATAGATTGGTACTTTAAACCTGTTAGTTTCATAGAATATATATTGGAGTACTTACCCACTGAAGGGAGGTATTTGCAATGTGTAGACCGAGATGTTGCTGCGGCTGCTGCTGCAGGTGCTGCTGCTGGTGCTGCAGATGGTGCTGTTGCCCGCCATGCGGCTTCGGTGGCAGGTGGTTTTGATAAACAAATATTTTTAAAATAAGCGTCCGCCGTTTCGGCGGACGCTTATTTTAATCAAATAATATAACGATACTGTTTTGTTTATTTCAAACCCCATTTTGATTTTATTTCAGCTCTTCGAGATAGCGCATTACAATTGTTGCTACCTGGGCGCGGGTGGCTGTGCCTTGCGGCTCCAGCTTGTTATTTCCCATTCCGACGATTAAGCCCTTTTCTACGGACCATATCATAACTTCCAGAGCCCAGTCCGATACCTTGCCGGAATCCTGATAGCCGCTTATGCTGCCGCCTGCTCCGTCCGTACCGGGTTCCAATCCCGCATGATCTGCATAGCGGTACAGGAATGCCGCCATCTGCTCTCTTGAAACCGGTGTGACGGGATCGAATTTCTCACCGCCGACGCCTTTTACAACACCATTTTTGCTTCCCCAGACAACGGCATCTTCATACCAGCTGTCGGGCACGACATCCGTAAATGCTGCGCCTTCCGATACGGACGGCTCGCCGGCAAGACGATACAGTACCGTGACAAACATCGCTCTTGTCATTGACTTGTCTGGTTCAAAGGTATTGCTGCCGGTTCCTTTCATCAGCCCTGCCGCTGCAACGTATTTGACAGCCTCATAATACCAGCTCGCAGGTAAGACATCCTGAAAACCGACGCTGCCCGGAGCAAAGGTTACGGCAGCTGATGCAATTCGGTTGCCGTCTGCAGCATTGACATAAATCGTGTACTGGTTTGCCGGATTGAAAGCTCCGGTTGTAACGGACGCGGAGATGCTTCCGGCTGCATCTGATAAAACCTGACCCATTGCCGTTATGTTTGCCTGTGATGTGTTCACAATCCGTACCATGTAGTCCGTGTTGGCCGTAAAGCCTGTTCCCGTTACGGAAACTGCACCTGAGCTGTAGTTTGCCGTAACAGAGGGAGTGCCTGCCGCCGCTGCAGGAGCGATAACAGAGAGACACATCATAATTGCAAGCACGACTGAAATGATTCGTTTGTTCATGATTTTCTTCCTTTTCTCTCTACATTAGTTGGAGTTAGCACTTGCAAACACGGTTACTCCCAGATTTTCCCCGGTAAGATCCGGCATACCGCTTGTCAGCCAGGCTGCTACCGCTGTTTCCGCCGCCTGGTAAGAAACGCCGACGGTTGTGCTGCTGTCGTTAAGTTCGGTTATGACCACTGAAACTTTGGCGTTTTCACCTGTCCCCGATGTGTATTGGATGACAAGATATTTGCCGTTCAGCCCGGAGTCGTGTACATCGGTAATGGTAACCTGCCGATGATAACCGGCCCCGCCTGCGGCTTGGTCTCCGATTGCGAGGGTGTAATCCGCAGATTTTCTGTCTGGCTCGTTAGTTGAATCTGAAGGTACGGAGCCGACAGCTACGATAATCGTAACATTGGCGGTGCTGTCCACTGTGCCGTCATTTGCTTTTACGATGATCGTTACATCCTGAGAAGCCTGGGCGGCTGCCGGGATATATGTAACTACACTGTCGACGATGGCTACGTCCGAATAGACATCATTTGATGATGCGTCTTCCGCCGATACGACATGATACGACAAGGTATCGAGTTCGGCATCCTCAAACCAGCCGCTCATATCAGCCGTATACGGTACTGCGGCCACAGCCGTGTCCTTTGAAGCAGGCACCGCAGTTCCCGTCTGTGTTTCCTGTCCGCTTACCACTGCTGGTGCGTTTCCCGATGCCAATGCCGTCATGGGAAATACGGTCAGTATCATACAAGCGGCAATAAACCAAATAAACTTCTTACCTGTTTTTCTTTTCATTTTTTAATCCTTTCCCTTTCCGCAAGAAATAAATGCTATATATCAATCGCAATGCGAACGATATCTCCTAATTATCGGAATCTTCTTTTAGCAAGCCGTCGTCTTTTGTTTTATCGTGGTTGATGTCCTGTGTTCCTTCGGATGATTCGTCACGGGCCTTCTTCAATTGTTCGGCTGCTTCGAGTATTTCACCGGCGATGCCCTCCGGTTTCCCATTCGTATTTTCCGGAAAACCGTCCTCCGTTAAAAGCTTGTTTGCTTCGCTGATTATTTCGGAAATGCTGGAATCTCTGTACTGCCCGACTGAAACATCGGGGTCCAATGTCTGCAGATACTGAATCAGCTTTAATTTGCCGGGGGAGATATCCAGATCCTCTGCCTCCGCCCGAATACTGAGCCCGGCACTGCCTTTATATATAACGGCGTCTCTATTCATGCTTCCTAATGCAGATTGGATTCCCTTTTCACAAACCCGCTGCAAGTTTGTCACATCTCTGTTGTTCTCGGATTCTACTGTTATTGCGATTATAGTGGATCCGTCTTCGCTGATATAATTCTGCTCTGAAGCTTCTGTGACTAAGGCGTTTATTGCGTCTCCGACGGACATATGGGCTATCTTCTGCCTCTTAACCAGGCTCTTGCCGTCATCGTTGATTCCTTCGGCACTTACAACTTTATCCAGGGCATTGACTCCAAGCTCCACACTGGGATTGATATCCAGGCTGACAAAGTTTACGGGTGTTGTATAATAGGCATATCCTGCGATAGAAAGAAGGACACATGCAGCGACCGAGCAGACGGGTGCCAGAACTTTCTTTGAGAAAAAGTCTTTTATCAAGAAACTCCCTATATGCCTTTTGGTTTTCTGTTCTCTGTCGGACAGAGCTTCTCTGACGTAATTCTTTGTATTCTCCTTTAGCTCGGTATCCGCCTTGATTTTATTCATATAATTTTTAAAATGATCAATGTTGTCCATGTTTTAAACCTCCTGTATTTTCTGTCTCAGCCGTTTTTTTGCGTACCTGAGCCGGGAATAGACGGTATTGACATTTATCTTTTTCATTTCTGCAATTTCCGGTATTGTCCATCCTTCAAAATAGTGAAGGTAAATTACTTCTTTATCGTCCGGGGCAAGCTTCAGGACTTCCTTTAAAAGCTCTCCCTGTTGAGGACTTTCATAGGGAATTTCCATTTCCTCAATACTGACTACATTTTTTCTCCAGAAACTTTTGCAAAGATTTTTACATTTATTGAATGTTACGCTGCAAAGCCATGCCCTTTGATGCTGTTCGTCTTTTAATTGATATACATGCAAAAAGTATTTCAAAAATACTTCCTGAAACACATCCTCCACATCCTCCCGGTTCTTTAGATACAGGAAGCAGATTCTGCGGACCATGTCGGCGTATTTTTCAATTGCATGTGAAATGGCGTCATCATTCTCCTTGAGATGGTTTGTCATAAGAACCTCCTTCCCGTGTCATATATAAAACAATTAACAAGGCCACATCCGTTTAATTGGTTAAGAAATTTTTTAAGGCAATTATTCCCAGGTACGCGTAATAACGGCCGGGAACCCTGCAACATAGTTTGCCCGGCTTTTCAGAACTGATTTCAGACTGATGGATTTACTGAAGCAATATTGAGAAGTGGGACGTCAAGGAATTATATCCTTCAGAATTGGGAATACAACTCTTATAAGACAGTTGTCAGGGGAACGTAATGTTATTTCAAAAAGCCATGTCGCCCATGCCGTTTCAGGGAAATCATATGCCTAATCATTATTTTGAAGGATGGTATTATAAGCAGGTATCAAAGGACGCGAGGACTGCGGTCAGCCTGATACCGGGCGTCAGCCTGGCCAAAGACGATTATCATTGTTTTGTACAATATATTTATGCGGATATGGATGAGGCGGGGCAGGAAACCATTAAAACCGGGTATTTTAAGTATTCGTTGGACAAATTCATTACCATCGAAAGCCCGTTTATGGTTCGGATTGCCAATAATGTTTTTACAGAATCGAAAGTGGTGATAGATTTGGAAGAAGATATTACCATAAAAGGGACCTTGTGTCTGGATTTGTTTCGTAAAATTAAAAAATCTATAACGATGCCGGGTATCATGGGATATTTTGCATACTTTCCCAGGATGGAATGCTACCACGGCGTCATAAGCATGGATCATACGCTTCACGGCACTTTAAAAATAAACGGGAAAGAAATCGATTTCAGCGGCGGAAAGGGATATATCGAGAAAGATTGGGGGACGTCCTTTCCAAAACGGTATCTCTGGATTCAATGCAATCATTTTAAATACAATCATTCAAGTGTCTCCTGCTCTGCTGCAGATATTCCGTTTATGAAAAAAACCTTTCGGGGATTTATCTGCTGTCTGATGATTGACGGGATTGAGTATCGGTTTGCAACCTACAACAGAAGCAAATTCAAGGTCGAATATTTGACTGACCGGGAAATATCTCTTTTCTTTGAAAATGGAAAAGGAAAACTGCGAATCGAAGCAAAAACAAGAACTGCAGGGGGGCTGGTCGCACCAAAGCACGGCCAAATGAAGGAGATGATTAAGGAAGACCTTTTTGGTGAAATCAAAATCACTCTTTATAACGGGAAGAATGCGGTCATCTATGAAGATAGCGGCAATATGGCGGGGATTGAAATTGCGGGGTTTCAAACTGCGGGACAACTTCGTGGAAAAGACTGGGGGGAAAAAGACTGCGGGATAACTGCGGGAAAAAGGTGTTGACAGCGCAAACTTGGTTTGATATATTATGAATAAGGTTAGGATTGACTAACCAAATACGGCCGGGAAAGGCCTTTTGTTTTAGCAATTGGTTAGTTATAGCTAACAATGAGGGGTGAGGTGAAAGATGAGTGTTGTTATCATAGGCGGAAACGAATGTATGGAATGCCGCTATAAAGAAATATGCAAAAAATACGGCTGTGAGGCAAAGGTCTTTACAAAAGAAAGCGGAGCGTTGAAAAAGAAGCTCGGTACTCCGGATTTACTGATCCTGTTCACAAATACGGTTTCTCATAAGATGGTGTTCGGTGTTGTCCAGGAAGCGAAGCGAAACGGCATTCCCATTGCGAGGAGCCATTCGAGCAGCGCCAATGCCCTGGACAGCATCTTAAGCGGATGCTGCTCATAATGGGAGGACAAAACGATGCTGGAAAAATTGCTGATTACACACTGTGCCCCCACGCTGGCAGGCATAAAAACAGGCAGTTTGTTTCACTGCTCTTTTACCTCCGGGGACGGCCTTCTGTGTGAGGTGCAGCATGCCAACAGCAAGCTGAATGAAAAGGGGATTTACATAGAAATACTGCGGACACATGATACGGGGGCTTTGGTTCTGGTATACCGGCCAACCCGATTAATCAGGGATTTGCGAAAAAAAGATGTCATGGACTTTCTAGATGGGTTCGGTTATCGAGAATGCAGCTCATCGTAGCGGCTTGATAATAGAAAATAACAGGAAAAGAGGGGATTGTTATGAGTAAAGTAGCGGTCGTTTATTGGAGCGGTACCGGCAATACAAGGGCCATGGCGGCTCGGGTCAAAGAAGGTGCGGAATCCGACGGGGCGGAGGCAGCCTTGTTTACATCGTCAAAATTTAACCCTGAAATGATGGATTCTTTTGATGCAATCGCCTTCGGCTGTCCGTCCATGGGAGCCGAAGTCCTGTAGGAGAACGAGTTTGACAATCGGAGTAATTTAAATCCGCCGATTCAGACAAAAAATTACAGCGGTATGGTCCGGTCGTACCGCTGCGTTTCTTACTGTTTTTGAAATGTAAGTATCAAGCATTATTAATACTTTGTAAATGTTTTTTTATGGCTTCGAAGCTGCTTTTGCTGATTACGTGCTCCATTCTGCAGGCATCCTCGATCGCAGCCGCTTCATCAACGCCCAGGTGGATCAACCAGTCAGAGATGATGGTATGACGTTCGTACATGGTTTCTGCTATACTTTTCCCTTTTTCGGTCAGCGTGATATGCCCGTCTGCGTCTACATTAATATATCCGTTTTCCCTCAGGTTCTTCATGGCCACGCTGACGCTCGGCTTTTTATAATCAAGCTCACAGGCGATATCTATGGATCTGACGCTTTGGTTTCTTTGCAATAAAACAAGGATGGTCTCCAGATACATTTCGGCGGATTCCTGTATTTTCATTTGTTCATCACTCCTTTTAATCAGTACTTGTACAGTAAAACAGACAGCAGCCAAATAAACAAGTTCTGTACAACTAACCAAAGAATACCACATTATTGATCCGAAAGCAATTCGCCAAATAAAATGAGTTGACAACGGAGTAAGCATGTGCTAACATTATATTGGTTAGCTGAAGCTAACCAATATTTTGGATTTGCGGTTAGTTGAGGCTTACCGACATGTTGTTAAGGAGGGGTCCATGATGCCTTTATCCATGACGAAAACAGGCGAAGAAAACTTCATCAGAAAGATAGGCGGAAAAGCAGAGACCAGGAAATTCCTTGAAAACCTAGGCTTTGTAATAGGAGGGGCTGTTACCGTGATCTCCGAGTTCAATGGAAATTTGATTGTAAACGTAAAGGAATCCAGAATTGCCATCAGTAAGGAAATGGCAAGTAAAATTTTGGTTTAGTCAATTCTGAAGGAGGTTAAATAAATGAATACATTAAAAGAAACCAAGTGCGGCCAGACAGTCACCGTAACAAGAGTAAACGGGGAAGGGTCTGCGAAACGCCGGATCATGGAAATGGGTATCACGAAGGGAACGCAAATTCATGTTCGAAAAGTCGCTCCTCTTGGAGATCCGATTGAAGTTTCGGTCCGTGGATACGAACTGTCTCTGCGTAAGGCGGATGCGGAAATGATTGCGGTGCAATAGTGCAGAGCTGACTGACCGGATGCTGCTCTGCTTTTTTTAGGAACACGGGTTAGGGTATGCTAACCCGAAAAATGTATTTATCGGTTATAAATCTAACCGTTCATTGAAAGGAAAACGAAATATGTCAATCAAAATTGCACTTGCCGGCAACCCGAACAGCGGCAAGACAACTCTTTTTAATGCGCTCACCGGTTCCAACCAGTTTGTGGGAAACTGGCCGGGTGTTACTGTTGAAAAAAAAGAGGGTAAACTGAAAAATCATAAAGATGTTATCATTACAGACCTTCCGGGGACCTATTCCCTTTCTCCCTATACACTGGAGGAGCTCGTTGCAAGAAATTATCTTACCAACGAAAAGCCTGATGCAATTTTAAATATCGTGGACGGCACCAATCTGGAACGTAATCTTTACCTTACCACGCAGCTGATCGAACTTGGCATTCCCATGATTGTTGCAGTAAACATGATGGATGTTGTTGCAAAAAACGGAGATATCATTTACATAGAAAAACTGTCCGAGGAATTGGGCTGTCCCGTAACCGAGATTTCAGCACTGAAAGGAACCGGTATCACGGAAACAGCAGCGAAAGCGGTTGCTCTTGCAAAAAAAGTTGCTCCGATGGTGCCGCAGCACCGTTTCTGCGGCAGTCTGGAGCATGCAATTGCCCATATAGAAGAAGCTATGGCGGGTAAGGTTCCGGAAAGCCAGCAGCGCTGGTTTGCCATCAAGCTTTTCGAGCGAGACAAGAAGGTTCTGGAACAATTGAAGCTGGATGATGAACTGAAAGCGCATATTGAGGCGGACATCCAGAGCTGTGAAGCAGAACTGGACGACGATGCGGAAAGTATTATCGCCCATGAGCGCTATCTCTATATTTCCTCTATTATGCAAGACTGTTACAATAAGAAAAGTAAAGGAATGCTGACAACATCGGATAAGATCGACAGGGTTGTCACCAATCGCTGGCTTGCCCTTCCGATCTTTGCAGTTGTAATGTTTCTCGTCTATTATGTGTCTGTTACTACCGTGGGAGCTTGGGTGACGGACTGGACAAATGACACCTTGTTTGGTGAGATCATACCCCCGGCAGCAGAGAGCTTTCTTTCTTCCTCAGGCACCTCCGACTGGCTGCAGGGCCTGGTGATGGACGGCATTATCGGTGGTGTCGGCGCAGTACTCGGTTTTGTTCCGCAAATGCTGGTGCTGTTTGCTTTTCTCGCATTTCTGGAGGCCTGCGGCTATATGGCGCGGATTGCCTTTATTATGGACCGGATTTTTCGTAAATTCGGCCTTTCCGGCAAATCGTTCATTCCGATTCTGATCGGTACCGGCTGCGGTGTCCCGGGTATCATGGCGTCACGTACCATTGAAAACGACAGAGACCGCAAAATGACCATTATCACTACCACCTTTATTCCCTGCGGCGCCAAACTTCCAATTATCGCACTGATCGCCGGAGCCCTGCTGAACGGTGCATGGTGGGTAGCTCCCAGTGCTTATTTTGTCGGAATCGCAGCGATCATCTGCTCCGGAATCATTCTGAAAAAGACGAGGATGTTTGCAGGTGATCCGGCACCTTTTGTCATGGAGCTTCCAGCCTACCACATGCCGACTCTTGTCAACGTGCTTCGCAGCATGTGGGAGCGCGGCTGGTCCTTTATCAAGAAAGCGGGAACAGTGGTTCTTCTCTCAGCGATATTCATCTGGTTCACCTCCAGTTTCGGTATCGTGGGCGGCAGGTTTGGAATGGTGGAGGACTTGAGCGACGGTTTCCTTTCTTCAATCGGGAGGGTAATCGCACCGATTTTCAGCCCCCTCGGCTGGGGAAACTGGCAGGCCTCGGTGGCTGCTATTACCGGACTCGTAGCAAAGGAAAATGTTGTAGGTACTTTTGGTGTTCTGTACGGTTTTGCGGAAGTTGCCGAAGACGGCAGCGAGATCTGGGGACCCCTGGCTGCCAGCTTTACCGTTCTCTCCGCCTACTCCTTCCTTGTGTTCAATCTCCTCTGCGCACCATGCTTTGCAGCGATCGGCGCTATTCGTCGGGAAATGAATAACGTGAAGTGGACATGGTTTGCCATCGGTTATCAGACGGTTTTCGCCTATGTTGTTTCTCTATGCGTTTATCAGCTCGGAAAGCTCTTTACAGGAGGCGGATTCGGCATCGGAACGGCTGCAGCTCTGGTTCTGATGGCGGTATTCCTCTATCTGCTGCTTCGTCCGTACCCGGAAGACGGTAAAATAAAGATCAATGCCGCGGCAGAAGCAATTGCATAATCGGCGATTTCGGATCAGCACTTCGTTTCGCAAGGAGAGAGAGGATGATGTTAACCGCGGCACAAATTCGATATCTGCTGGCAATCTATCAATTAAGCAATAACAGCGGCATCCGTTCTTCGGACGTCGCGGATCATCTTGGCGTGAGCAGGCCAAGCGCCCACAGGATGGTCGATCAGCTGCAGAAAATGGGGTTTGTCGTCAAAGAAAAGTATTCGCTGGTTCGCCTGACCGATCAGAGCAGGGAGATGGCCGGGAGGTATCAAGACGGCTTTCTGCACATCAGCAGGTTTTTACATGATTATTTAGATCTTTCCGCAGATACGGCGGAAGACGGGGCCTTGTCGATTCTGAGCGGTCTGAATGGCAGCGGGCTGAAAGAGCTGTGTGCCAGAATGGACGATCCATTTCTCCGGTCTGTAAATCAGAAAAGCAGAATCTGAAGAGCGGGGCTGTAAAATATCAATTTTTTCGGGTATAATATTGCTAAAAGAACCTGAGGAGATCAAACCAATGTGCGGAAGATATACTTTTTTCACGGATAAGGAACTCCAGGAAGTCGATGAGATTATCGACCAGATCAGCAACGAAATTCAGCTTGAGAAGGTGAAGACAGGTGAGATTTTTCCCACCGACGTGGTTCCCATTCTGCTTCCGGAAAGGGACATTGTGATTCCGAGGCTTATGATATGGGGATTCCCCAACTTCCGGAACAAAGGTGTGATCATCAATGCCAGATCGGAAACGGCGAGAGAAAAGAAGCTGTTTGGGTCTTCCCTTAAGAGAAGAAGGTGCGTCATTCCGTCAACAGGTTTTTATGAATGGGACGGGTTAAAAAAGAAATACCTGTTCAAGATACCGGATACAGGAATGCTTTATATGGCAGGAATCTACAATCAGTTCGACGGTGAGAACCGCTTTGCGATCCTGACCACAGAAGCAAACGCCTCCATGGCGGGCGTCCACAGCAGGATGCCTGTGATCATTACAAAAGACCGGATCGGAGACTGGATTTTCGATACAAGTCAGACAGACGAACTATTATTTCAAGAGCAGCCGGTCTTGGTGAAGGAGACGGCAGAATAGAACCGGGTACAGCAGAATAGAACCGAATGCAAATGAAAACCAAACCGGGCGCCTCAGCATCCGGTTTGGTTTTTAGTTTGACAGCTTTCCAGACAGCGGAGATTATACTAATGCCCTTTTTTCCTGGCTTTCGCCTCATCCCTGATTTCTTCTCTCATCCCATCCAGAGCATCATCCCTTCTTTTGTTCTTTTCTATCAGATCGCGCTTCAATTTTTCATCATCGGTCTTATGGATCACCTCATCAGCCAGTTCCATGTTCTCAATCGTTTTATTGATATTGTACTGTATTTTATCAACATTGTCTCTTCGGTCATCTGGCTTCGGCCTGATACTTTTGGTCATATTCCATGCTCCTTCCTTTGCCGGCCCGGGGCAAACAATTACAGATACGACAGTTTGCCTGTGAGCCATTAATGATTAAACTGTTGTTTCTATTTTTTGATGCGCACAGAAAAAATATTCACTGAAACTGCTGACAGAGAAGTCATCTTATGTCGAATATTGCGTTACATTGTTGTAAAATGACAGTTTAACTGAAAATCAATAGGATATATAATAAAAATAATTATTCTATTGGCGCTGATAGAGAAAGGATTTATATATGAACATCAGCCAATTCCAGCAGGAATCCAGTTATAACGGTCTTTTCAAGAAGTCAAATACGGTTATGTTTATTGTTAAAGAAGATAACCTTTGTATAATTGATGCAAATGATGCCGCATGTGCCTTTTATGATTACAGCTATGAGGACATGACAGGACGGAAGCTGAAGGATATTGATATTGATATTAAAGAAAATATCAAAGATTTACTTCATAGAAATATTGCATTTATCACAAGGCACAGGACCTCAGCCGGCAGCATCATCGACATTAAAGCAGAAACAGACACGCTCGTGCTGAATGATGAGAAATATTTCATTATAAAGATTTCCGACATCACAAGCCATAAATATACTTTAACCCATATTATCAATCACAACATGGAACTTGAGATCGTTCTCAATAATCTGCCCTTCGTTGCCTGGTTTAAAAATGTACAGGGAAGATATACGATAGCGAATAAACATATGGAAGCTTTTTGCGGGCACGGGAAGAACGAAATTATCGGACATACCGATTATGATATTTTCTCCCGGAACATTGCTGAAGAAAATGTAAACAACGACAGTGAAATATTATCCGGGAGAATGGGAGCCTACACGAGAGAATTTCAGATTAAAGGAAAATGGCGTGAAGAGTACAAGACGCCGGTCTATGACAGAAAGGGCGAAATCATCGGTACGGTAGGCTTCAACAGGGACATAACAGGTCGCAAACAGAAGGATCGTGCTCTAAAAAATGCCGCTTTAAAAGAAGAAAGACTTCTTAGGGAAACAATCGAATTGAAAGATAACTTTATTACACTGATAACGCATGAATTTAAAACGCCCATTGCAGTAATCAATGCCGCCCTCCAAACGATGGAACTGGTGTGTGAGAATGAGCTCGGCAGCAGATCTTTGAAATATCTCGACAAAATAAAACAAAATTCAAACAGGCTGCAGAGGCTTGTTGACAACATGCTTGATATCACCCGGCTGAAAGCCGGAAGAATGAAATTGAATTATAATAACATTGAAGTGGCGGAGCTGACCAGGGAGATCACGGAATCGGTGAAGGCCGTCGCTCACAGAAAAGGAATCAAGGTTTGCTATAAAACGGATCTTGATGAGTTATGGATTTCGATTGACGATGAGAAATATGAACGCATTCTATTGAATCTGCTTTCCAATGCCATAAAATTCACACCTGCAAATAAGCATGTTTTCGTAAGACTGTCGATTGAAGGATTCTTTTTAAAGCTGGAGGTCAAGGACCAGGGAATCGGTATTGAGCCAGATAAACAAGCTGCGATATTCGATAAGTTTGAACAGGCAGACAATACCCTGTCCCGACAGGCAGAGGGAACGGGTATCGGATTGTATCTTGTGAAGTCGTTCACTGAGGCTTTGGGTGGCACTGTATCTCTTGTAAGCAAAACAGGCAGGGGTTCTACCTTTACGATACTGATTCCGCTGCAGGAAGAGGCGGTAAAAAAACAGGATTTGAAAAAAAAGAGCATCAGGAAATATGTTTCGAAGGAATTGTCGGATATTTTATAAGGGAATTCTTTAAGATGATGAAGAAAAAGGACGGTTAAAAACCGTCCTTTATTCTCTCATGGTCGGAGTGGGGAAATTTACACAGATTTGCCTTCTTCCTGATTTGCAAATCTGCCGCCCGACGCCTCCTCATTCAGTCGGCTGGGCCTCTCATTGCAAAACAGTTCATATAACTGTTTTGCTGCATTCGCGCTCTTTTGAGTTCAAATCTCCCCTGTATTGTAAAACAAAAATGCCACCATGAAGGCTACATTTTTGTTTTACTGGTCGGAGTGGGGAGATTTGAACTCCCGACCTCTTGACCCCCAGTCAAGCACGCTGACCAAGCTGCGCTACACCCCGTAAATTTTTAGCCCATAAAAAAAGAAAATGGTCGGAGTGGCCGGACTTGAACCGGCGGCCTTTGCGTCCCGAACGCAACACTCTACCAAACTGAGCCACACCCCGATGAGCAATATTATATAATGTTTTGTTTCGTTTGTAAAGAAAGATGTTTGAATCACACGAAAAAATTGATCTGGTTCACCCGAAAACACTTCTGAATTTACAGGAAAAAGCCCGAGCATGTTCTATTCATAAAACGCCCGGGCCTCAGTTGAATCATGAATCTGACTCCTTTGCCCATTCATTCAGCTTCCTCATGGTTTCGTCATAGGTTTGCCGACAGATGGCCGGAAGCTCCCCGCCGAAAGCCTTTTTTGCAGCTGCGAAACCCTCGTCAATGGCTGATACCAATTCTGACAGCTTCGACTTGTCCCCGCCTGAAATTGCAATCGCAAAATCTACCAGTCTGTCACTTACCGCTTTTACGCCGAATTCACCGTCCTCTGAGATTGCCAGCTTCGCGGCCTCTGCATCCGACGTCGTGATTCCCAATTCTGCCATGAAATCATGGGAAGAGTCCATAATAGACGCTTTATAATATTTATTCTGCTTGAGAATCAGCTCTTCGACAAGCTTGCGCAGGTTTTCTGTAGCCGCATCTGCTTCTGCCTTTAAAGCATCAATTTCCGAAGAGTCCAGCTTTTTACCTGTGACCTTCGAGTAGGTGACGGACGTTTCCTGCCTGACTCCGATCTCTACGGTGTCGATCTTTGCAATTTGTTCCGTCTGGGCAATCTTATTTTTTTCCGACGCTGATTGATTTGAAGTCTTCGGTGTGCCGATTACGCCATGCCTTTGAACGGCTGTAATGTCATTTATCATTCTATTCCCTCCTTTCACCCGAAATTTTCCGGTACAGGACACACTTCTTAAACCGTATATCGGCATATTTTGGAAAAACTTTATCTTTTTCCGCGTTCATTTACGACGTGCAATAAATTACATAGTACGTTTTCTAACTGGTTATATTATGTTCAGGAGGCGATAACATGGATGAACGATTGAAAAAACTGGAGGAAATACAAAAGAAAAAAAATGAACTCGAGATTGCAAAGCTGGCGGATCGATTGATGGCGCATGGCGGAACGGACTCCGACCCCGCAATCGCCCAGTTGGAGAATGACGGAAATATATCACGGCAGATGTACAGTGTCTTTGGGCATGAGACGCTGCAGAGTGAGGATGATTCTCAGGCCCGCAGGATGATGGAAGAGGCCAAGCCGTGGATGCCCTATCATGATAACCAGTCACAGTTTTTAAAAGGACATATTTCCGATTAGTCTGTACGGGGTGCTGTAAAAAATGCAGCACCCTGTCTTTTTATCGCCGATGAGATGCACCGACTCCCGCTTTTGAATAGTATGAAAGAGGCGCACTTGATCGATAGAAGCGCCTTGTGCATAAGCACATTTTTTATAAAAGAGGCACATTCATGATACAAAGGGGATTTGAATATGAATAGTCCATTATACGGGAGATTTCGCGTGACGCAGGTCTACAAGGGAGTCGCTCACAAAGGTCTTGACCTGGTTGGCGTCGACAACAAGGAGATTCACTCCACCATAGACGGGGTCGTCGAAGCAGCAAGATGGGATGTTAGGAGCGGAACAACAGGAATTGATACCGGCTATGGTATGGGTCAGTATGTCAGGATCAGAGAGGACGGCACAGACTATCGGTACTATTTCGGCCATATGTCGGAGATTTTGGCAGTCGCCGGGCAGAGAATCCGAAAAGGCGATATCATCGGGATCGAAGGGAGTACGGGCAACGCAACAGGATCCCATGTCCATTACGAGATTCGGAGAACGACGAGCAATACGACATTTCTAAATGTCAGTGAGATAAGCGGCATTCCGAACCGTCTGGGCACCTACACACAGGAACCACCAGATGCCTTGCCGCCTCCCATGGAGGAGTACAGAAGAATCGTTCGGGAAAGGGCAGGCTTGAGTGACATTACCATGGATTATCTGGAGTCTTACAGATTTGGAGAAGAACTTCTCCGAAAGCTGGCGGATGCAATGTTCCGATAGCTTATAACAAAACCGACAGGGAGCGCCATGGCGCTCCCTGAACTGATTGTACCTTCTGCCCGGGCCGCAGAATGGGGCCTATGCTCCCGGCTGAGCCTTTTTCGCCGGGGCTCGTTTTTTCTTCGCAGGTGCGGCAGCCGTGCTCTGATTCTGTTCAATGCTTCTTTTTAAAGCATCCATGAGATCAATTACGTTGCTCGGGGCCTCTTCCTTCGGCGCCACGATCTCTTTGCCTGATATTTTCTGTTCGATGAGGCTGCGAAGCCGTTCCTGATATTCATCCTTGTAAAGAGATGGCTCAAAAGGCTTTACCATGGACTCTATGAGCGTTTTTGCCATCGTCAGTTCTCCCTCGTTGAGCTCTGGTTTTGTGTAAGATTTGGGCAGCTCCTTGATGTCCTCATCGAAGAACATGGTGCTCACCAGGATATTGTCCTGTGCCGGAATAATGGCAAGGAGCGTTTCCTTATTGCCCATGACGGTTTTGGCAATAGCAACCTTGTTTTCCTCCTTCATAGCGGTTCGTAAAAGCTCAAATGCTTTCTCTCCCCCGGTTTCAGGAACCGTATGGTATGATTTTTCGTAATAAATCGGATTGATGGTTTCCAGATCTGCGAATTGGAGGATTTGGATTGTTTTATCCTTTTCCGTTTTTATTTTTTCGAAATCATCATCGGTCATGATAACATATTTATCCTTGTCGTATTCAAACCCCTTTATGATATCGCTGCTTGTCACTTCTTTGCCGCAATGTGCGCAGGTCTTTTTATATCTGATCCTGGAATGGTCCTCTTTGTGCAGCTGATTGAAATGGACGTCATTGTCCTTGGTCGCTGTGTAAAGTGCGACGGGGATATAAACCAGTCCGAAGGAAATTGCCCCTTTGTGCGATACTGCCATTTTAAAGCCCCTTTCTTTTTAATAGTATTAGTTTTTATTGCAATCTCAATGAACCCTTTGATTTTGTATCTTTTTTCCTACTCTCCTTATTATGAGAAATAGCAGGTAATTTATTCTAATGACAAATTCAAAAAAACATTTGGGCAAGCTAATCATAGAAAAAAAAAGATTTGTAATAATATAATCGGAGGTGATTTTATGCATCAATGGACGGAACAGCAAGCTTTGAAGGCGCTCAACGGAAACGTAGCGGCACATAACAAGGTGATTTCCTGTTACGGAGGATTTCACGGTTTGCGAGCCTGCTCGGCGTATGACTATCTTTGTGACCATTGCGGGTATCATGTGGGCGATATGGTGGTGAAAACCGAGTCCAAAGATATTTTTGAACGTTAAGCAGATTTTTTGGATTTCATGTTGCTTAAGAAATCAAAGGCAGTGCATGTAAAATTTACTTGTAATATAAATCCCGCACCAGGTTAAATTAATACCACAAAGGAGGTGAATAGAAATGGCAAGCAACAATAGCAGCAATAACCTTGTAAAGCCAAATGCAAAAAATGGTTTGAACAACATGAAAACTGAAATTGCTAACGAACTTGGAATTTCCAATTACGATCAGATGGATAAGGGAAATCTCACTGCTAGACAGAATGGTTACGTTGGCGGTTATATGACAAGAAGATTAGTTGAAATGGCTGAACAACAGTTAGCAGGAAAATAAGAAAAAGTTATAATTAATGATAAATCAGCTTATGAATATTCATCCATAAGCTGATTTTAATTTAAATTTAAATTGAAGGCATAAAGAAGTACTGGACGAGGAGGGAAAAATGAAGCTGACTTTTAGGCAAAATGCAGAAATTGAGCGAATGAAATCAGAGATCGCACACCAATACGGCGTGAAAGATTTTAGAGATATCGACCGGGGGAAAGTTACTTCGAGATCCAATGGAGACATTGAGAAAACCCTTGTGGAGCTTGCCGATAAGAAGCTGCCGAATGCAGGCATGAAAATTTGAAAATAATGAAAAATTAAAATGTTTTTGGATTTGAATACGGAATGCGCTGTAACGAACAACATCGGCATTAACTGGAGCCCATAGGGTTTCCGGGCCGGACAGCTTCGAAACAGCGCATCTTTTACATAGCGGACGGAAAAAATTGTAACTAGTAACGACTCATGATATTCTAATGTTTTTTCTTGAAAATTCAATTATTTCGTGACATAATGGCAATAGGGTGCATCGCCCGGAAATGTAAGGGAAATGATTCCTTCCCTTTCATGGAAATGATAGGGATTCGGTGAAAAGATTTAAGATGGAATTGGAGCAATGTTGTTAAATGAATATTAAGGAAATTGCGAAAAGAGCCGGCGTCTCGGTTGCTACGGTATCAAGAGTGCTGAACCATCCGGAAAGCGTGGCTCCCGACACGAAGGAACGCATCCTTCACGTCATACAGGAATCGGAGTACACTCCCAATTGGTTCGCTCGCGGATTGAATTTTAATAAAACCGATACCATAGGTTTGCTTATTCCGAATATATTGAATCCGAGCTACATGGAAATCGCAAAGGGTGTTGAGGATGTGGCTCATCAGAAGAATGATACGGTGTTGCTTTGCAATGCCGAAAATGCGGTGGAAAAAGAGAGAAAATACGTGGATTCCCTTATGAAGAGGAGAGTCGACGGAGTTGTTCTGGTTTCTTCGCTCCTTGAAAATGAGGATGTGGAGGGAATTCGAAAACAAGGAATCCCGATTGTCCTGATCGGCGAAAACAGGGGAGACGTTAAAAATGTCCCCATAGTGCGAATCGATTGTGAAGGTGCCGCACACAAGGCGGTGAGACATCTGATTGACATCGGGTATAAGGATATTGCGGTCATTTACGGTACAACGCCTGAGCGGGAAAACAAGAGAAAAGTGGAGGGCTATAAGCAGGCGCTGGCGGAAGAGGGAATAACGGAGCGGGAAGAATATATTCAGGAGGCGGAAAATACCATTGAAGGCGGATACATAGCAGCGAAAAGGCTCATCGATCTGAAAAGGAGACCGAGAGCCATCTTTACCTCATCCGATCTTCTTGCTTTCGGAGCCATAGACGCCATGAAGGACCACGGGATAAGCATTCCCGATGAGATCGCTTTTGTAGGCTTTGATAATATCAGAATGTCCAATCTAATAGAGCCCAAGCTAACGACAGTTGAGAAACCGATGCATAAAATGGGTGTTGTCGGTGCAAGGCTGCTGTTCGACATCATTGATTCCAAGGGAGAAGACAGCAACAGCAGAGAAATTCTGCTGCAGTCCAAGTTAAAGATCAGAAAGTCCTGTGGACACAGGGAAAGAATCGGAGAGATATTCTAATGAAAACAGATTTTTTGGGTTTAAAAATGAAAAATCCTGTCATTGTTTCTGCAGGTCCGTGGAACAGAGACGGGAAAAGCATCAGAAAGGGAATCGCTGCCGGTGCCGGTGCGGTAATCACAGAAACCATCGTCAGTGACGCCTTGCTTGACGTTAGGCCGCGAATCGCTTTCAACGGTTCAGGAGCACAGAATATCAGACTGTACAGCGATATTCAGGTGGAAGGCTGGCAGCGGGAAATGGATATTGCGAAGAGTAAGGAAGGCGTAGTCATTGCCAGTGTATCGGCCCACACTCCTTCGGAACTGGCCTATCTTGCTATGAAGATGGAAAAATTCGGTGCAGATGCCATCGAGCTGGGTATCTCCTCTCCAATGGGAGAATCTCTGGAGGTCGTTGCCTCCGACGCGCAACGGGTCTACGAGATGACGAAGGAAGTCGTCCGTAACGTAAAGATTCCTGTCATTGCAAAACTGTCTCAAAACGCCACCAATATATCAAAAGTTGCAAAGGCGGTAAAGAGTGCCGGCGGTTCGGGCGTCAGCGCCATCAATACAGTGCGATGTATTCTTGGCGTCGACATTGATACAATGGAACCGACCTTATCCACCTATGGAGGATATTCCGGTGCGCCCATCAGACCTCTCGGTCTGGCGTCGGTGGCATCTATCGCACAAGCTGTGGACATACCGGTCTGCGGGATCGGAGGGATAGAAAACTATAGGCACGTTCTGGAGTATATTATGCTTGGAGCGTCTGCAGTTGAAATCGGTACCGCGGTCATGATCAACGGATTTGAACGGATCACCGAAATCGTAAGGGATCTGGAACAATGGGCGGATGAAAAGGGCGTAAAGGAAGTAAAATCGGTCCGCGGAGCGGCTTTAAAGAACCTGAAGTCTTTCGAGGAGATCAAAATTGAGCCTGTTGTCAGCCGAATTGACAACTCTGTATGCAACAACGCCGGGTGCGAGGCCTGCGTGAAAGCGTGTATCTACGGCGTCATAAAAAAAGAAAGCGATATGATGATTCAGGATTCTGAAAAATGTACGGGATGCGGACTCTGCACCTTTGTATGTCCCGATAAAAAGTTCAGACTGGACTGGTAAACCGAAGACGAAAAATTGATTATGTAAGAAGAAAACCTGAAAGCAGGTTCTGCCGGAGGTACCGATATGGAAAAGGTACCAAAGGGAGACCTGCTTATTTTTATAATCAAAAAATGAGATATCATTCGTATTTTTTTGAAGATATTATTTCGCTTTAATTTCGCTTTTTTGAAGTTATATTTTCAGAAAGTCCTTGCAAAATTAAAATAAAGTGTTAAAATGAAATTGTGTGTAACTGGTTTCACCAGGATTGCAGTTTTACAGCAAATTGATGATTTTTTCAGACAAAACAGTACCGGTTCACACTGCAAACCCTTTGTGACAAGCGTGTTATGACCCGAATCGGAAAGGCGGTTGCAGAAAACGAAGCGATCTTCTTTTTAACAAAAGACAGTTAAATCAAACGGACAGAGTCGTTAAAAAGAGGCATTTGGGAAACATCATTAAATGAGAGAAGGAGTTGAAAAATTTGAGTAAGGTAGTAAAAGCGAAGTACACTGCTGACGCTGTAGAAGGTTTTACACCAAGAACGGCAATGGAAGAAGCAGCAAGATGCTTACTATGTGAAGACGCCCCTTGCAGTAAAGGATGTCCTGCGGGTACAGACCCAGGGAAGTTTATCCGGTCAATCAGATTCAGAAATGTAAAGGGTGCGGCTGAGACAATCAGAGAAAACAACGTTCTGGGCGGAAGCTGTGCGAGAGTATGTCCCTACGACAGACTCTGCGAAGAGTACTGCAGCAGATGCGGAATTGACAAACCGATTCAAATCGGAAAATTGCAGCGGTTCGTCGTAGAACAGGAAAAAGCACACAAAATGAAGATTCTCACAGCTCCTGCCAAGAAAAAGGCTGACAAAGTTGCCTGCATCGGATCCGGACCTGCTTCCCTTGCTTGTGCGGCAAAGCTTGCTCAGGCCGGATATCAGGTTACGATCTTCGAAGCGGCAGAAAAGGCCGGCGGAGTACTTACATACGGGATCACACCGGCAAGATTGCCACAGCAGGTGGTTGATTTCGACATTAAAACCGTGAAAGACTTAGGCGTTAAATTCGTATTCGATACAAAAGTCGGCGAAGATATCACCATTGAAGAATTAAAAAAGGCTGGCTTTAAAGCTTTCTTTATCGGCGCAGGACTTTGGGATGCCAAGATTCCTGAGATTCCGGGCAGAGATCTGAAAGGTGTTACAAATGCCATTGACTTCCTGAAAGCCGCCAGAGATTCCAAGGGTGAATTCGACCCGGGCAAAAAAGTCGTTGTAATCGGCGGCGGAGACGTTGCTATGGACTGCGCGACAACCGCCAAGCTCCTTGGGGCTGACGTAAAGGTTTACTACAGAAGAACTCTTGAGGAAGCGCCTGCAAACATGATGGAAATTCAATATGCGACTTCCCTTGGCGTGACAATTACAACCAACTTTGCACCGAAAGAAATAATCGGAAACGGCAAGGTCGAATTTGCTGTGTTCCAGGGCAGAGACGGAGTATCCGAAGCAAAGGTGGCTGCCGATACGGTAGTGTTTGCAATCGGCCAGGCGCCCGAAGACATGACAAAAATCGCACCTGTTAAAGTTACGGATAAAGGAGCCATTGCTGCGAATGCAAAAGGTAAGACGAATGTGTCCGGAATCTTTGCAGCCGGCGATATCGTAAACGGCGGAAAGACCGTTGTTGAAGCAGTAGCGGCAGGAAAAGAAGCAGCAGCTGAAATCATTGGCTACCTCGAAAAGAAAGAAGGTGTAAAGTAAGATGGCTGTTAAAAAAGATTTATCAATCAATTATCTAGGTGTTAAATGTGAAAATCCGTTCTTCCTTTCATCATCACCGGTTGGCGGAAACTACGATATGGTCAGAAAAGCATACGAAGCGGGATGGGGAGGAGTGTTCTTCAAAACCGTCGGTATCTTCGTAGCGGACGAATGTTCTCCAAGATTTGACCAGACAAACAAAGAAGGCTTGCCTTGGCTCGGTTTCAAAAACATGGAACAGATCTCTGACAAGCCGACAGAAAAGAATTTTGAATTCATGCGCAGATTGAAGGAAGATTATCCCGAAAAGATCATGGTTGCCACCATCATGGGAAGCTCAGATGAAGAATGGAAGGAGCTTGCCAAGATGTGTGACCAGGCCGGAGCCGACCTGATCGAAGGAAACTTCTCATGTCCGCAGATGACAAGCCACGCGATGGGTTCCGACGTTGGATCCACTCCTGAGCTCGTAAAACAGTATTGCCAGGCTGTTACTTCCGTTACAAAAATTCCTTTCATCGCCAAGATGACTCCGAATGTAACAAACATGGTACTTCCTGCGCGTGCTGCTCTCGAAGGCGGAGCTGCCGGTGTATCGGCAATCAACACAGTGAAGTCCATCACGAATATTGATTTTGAAAATATGACTGCAATGCCTGTAGTAAACGGCAAATCCTCCATTTCCGGATATTCCGGAGCTGCTGTCAAGCCAATCGCGTTGAGATTTATTGCACAGATGCTTCAGGACGAGATCGTCGGAAAGCATGATATCAGCGGTATCGGTGGTATCGAGACCTGGAGAGATGCTGTTGAATTCCTGCTTCTGGGTTGCAAAAATGTTCAGGTTACCACTGCCATCATGCAGTACGGCTACAGAATCGTGGAAGATATGATCAGCGGAGTCAGCCACTTCATGGACGAAAGAGGGTATGACAAGCTTGAGGATTTCATCGGACTTGCATTAGGAAACATTATTCCTGCTGAAGACCTAAACAGAGATTTCAAGATTATACCCAATATCGATCATAAAAAATGTATCGGCTGCGGAAGATGTTACATATCCTGCTACGATGCTGCCCATCAGGCCATCGACTGGGATACGAAGAAGAGAAGACCTTCCATCAATGACGAGTGCGTTGGCTGTCATCTCTGCCTGAACGTATGCCCGGTACAGGGATGCATCACTCCTGGAGAGATCAAATGGAAAGATGGCAGAAAGCCTGTTGACATCGCTCTGAAGCACAGCTATGAGTAGACCATAGCCTCTTAGCGACGGAGGAGCTTAGAGATATGGTCCGTCCGTTGGCGCCATGCGTCAGGACGCAACTGGAAGCCTCCAACTCTTAACAATATAACCACCTTAATAAGTTTAAGACTGCGCGTCCAGAGGGAGCATTCATTTCTCACTCTGAACGCGCAGTCTTGCTATCCGGGAGTCTTCACACATTCTAATGAAATTTTTCTTTCCTCTTTTTCAATTGATTAACAGTGTGATATAATGAGCCAACGGAGGGTCAATATGCAGAAGATTTTAATTATTGAAGATGAGCCGAATATCAGAGAACTTGTGCTGTATAACCTGAATCAGAGCGGTTACGAAGGGCTTGCAGCGGAAGACGGCCTGCAGGGGCTTGCAATGATCCGCAGCGTAAAGCCGGATTTGATCCTGCTGGATATCATGCTTCCCGGCAAAAACGGATATGATATCTGCAGGGAATTGAGATCGGAGGGCAACAACACCCCGGTCATTATGCTGACTGCTAAAAATGAGGAAATAGACAAGGTTCTGGGCCTTGAATTCGGAGCCGACGATTATATCTCCAAGCCTTTTGGCATTCGGGAGCTCATGGCCCGGGTCAAGGCGGTGCTGAGAAGGTCCGAAACAGGTCCGGAGACGGATGGAAACGGAAGCAGCCCGGGTAAAACAAAGAGCGCCGGAATTGTCATCGGGGATTTATCCATCGATGTGGACAGACATGAAGTAAAGCTTGCCGGCAAGGTGTTGGAACTGACATTAAAGGAGTTCGACCTGTTGCGGGTTTTGGCAGAAAACAGAGGCAGAGTGATGACCCGGGATCAGCTTCTTGACAAGGTTTGGGGATTTGAGTATATCGGCGAGACGAGAACCGTGGATGTCCATATCAGGTATCTGAGGAAGAAACTCGTCGATGAAGATAATGAAGGAAAATATATTCAGACCGTCCGCGGGATCGGCTATAAGATGCCGTAAATAAGTAAATTTTCATTGGATACGCCTACCAGGAGTATTCCCTTGGGAACCGCCGTCTTTAAACGCTTCAAGAAAGACGGTAATCGGTTTCACGGTTTCCTGCGAGAATACCCGCGGCGCGGCGCTTTCGTGGAATTCACTTGTGCATGCCGCATCACGATGATCAAACCCGCCGAGATTGATTATATTTCAGTATAAAAGAGGTGTTGAATGAAAAAGCGGTTTCTTTTATTTTCCATATGTTTGATTCTAGTCAGTGTCCTCATTACCAGCGTCATTTCGATTCACGTGAATATCAATAACTTTGTGGCAGAGCAGGAGAAAGTCCTTTTGACGTATTGCAGGCTCATCAACATTGCGCTGTCTGAAGAATATGATGTCGGGGCTGAAGTGGACTACGTAGAGGCAGCGAAGGAATTTACCGACGAGATGGGAATCCGCCTTACCTTTATTGACTTGAAAGGAAATGTTCTGGCGGACTCCGCAGAGGGACCGGATTATGTCAAGATGGAGAACCATCTGGGCAGGGAAGAGATAACTGAGGCAATTCTGTCCGGAAGCGGGATTGGAAGCCGGAAGAGTAAAACGCTGGGTGTTGATTTTTTATACGTTGCCGATACTCTGGTATATCAAGGTGAGAAAATACTGATTACCCGCGTTGCCCTTGAAATTGACAAATTAAGAATGATCAACGATTTTATTGTCAGGACGTCGCTTATTTCCTCACTGGTCGGGATCGCCATCGCAGCAGTGATTGCCTTCATTTATACCGCAAATCTTATGAAGCCGATCAGCTCGATGGAAAAACAGCTGAAGGCGACCATGGAGGAGAATAAAAAAGCTGATCAGATCCGTAAGGACTTTGTGGCTAACGTCACACATGAATTGAAAACACCGTTGACTTCCATTTCGGGTTTTGTGGAAACCTTGCAGGATGGGGCGGCGGAAAATCCGGAAGTCCGCAACAAGTTCCTGGATATCATCGCGATCGAAACCGCAAGGCTCAAGCGGCTCATTGAGGATATCCTGATCATATCGGATATTGAAAACAAGCGTGAGGTCAATTCAGACAGTGATATCAATGTAAGAGAATCCATTGAGGAGATTCTGGACTCCATGAAGCCGATCATTGAAGCAAAGAAGGTCAAGATCGTCACGTATTATGCTTATGAAATCTATATCGGCGGAAATCCGGACCGTTTCAAGCAGCTTATGGTAAACCTGATTGAAAACGCCGTGAAATATTCCTATGACGGCGGTACCGTCACCATCACGGCGAAAAGAAAAGAGGGAAAGGTTTATATCAGTGTAAACGACGAAGGAATCGGAATCTCCGGGGAAAATCTGGCAAGGATCTTTGAGCGGTTTTACCGTGTCGATAAATCCAGATCACAAAAGGTGGGAGGCACCGGCCTCGGTCTTGCCATTGTGAAGCATATCGCCGCGCTGTTCGAGGCCGAGATTCAGGTGGAAAGTGAACCCGGAAAAGGATCTACCTTTACTGTGATATTTAAATAAGCGATCGTATACCCATTCGGCAGCGATGGATGAAACACGCCATAAACGGGACCGAAGCATTACCATTGACGGGATCGGAGCATTACCATTGACGGAACCGAAGCATACCATAGACAGGATCGAAGCATGATAAAGAATAAAGCATATTTCTACTTGATCGCAACTCTGACCTCATGGGGAAGCCTTTACGTTGCCAGCAAATATGTGCTGGAAATCGTACCGAGCTTTGTGCTGCTTTTTCTCAGATATTTTATTGCAGTTCTGATCCTTTTCTATGTTTATCGCAAATACCCCAAGGCGGAAATCGAAAAGAAGGATTACAAGTATATCCTGCTAATCGGTTTCATCGGATATTTTTTCGCCATTGGATTCCAGCTTCTGGGGACCCATTATTGCAGCGCTTCCATGGCGTCCTTGATTACTTCGATGAATCCGGCAATGATCATCCTGCTGGCGATTCCGATACTGCATGAGAAGATCACCTTGAAAAAGGCCATTGCCGTCGGCATCACGCTGATCGGAACAGCGGTTATCATAGGAGATCTCGGAACGGGAAATACGGTGCCGGGTGTTGTATTCTCTTTTATTTCCATGACTGCATGGTCGCTTACCTCGGTCATAGTGAGATTTTCCTGCCAGAAATACGATGCAGTCAGCGTAACGATTTACGGAATGACAATCGGCATGATCTTTGCTCTTCCTGCGGCTCTGATTGAGATGAACATGACAGGATTTGAGCTTTCGAAAATCACACCGGTTGTTGCAGTATGGATCCTTTATATCGGAGTGGTTTGTACCGCCGGGGGATTGCTTTTCTGGAACAAAGCTCTGGAAGCATTGGATGCAGCGACCTGTTCTCTGTTTTATCCCATACAGCCGCTGACCTCGGCATTCCTGGGGATAATGATTTTAGGCGAGGAAATCAATTTAAATTACATCATCGGGAGCGTATTGATCATAGGGGGGATCCTGTACGCAGTGAGTCATGAGCGCAAAGAAGAAGGCGCTTAGAATTGAAGCGGCGAAAGCCGCTTTTTCATTTTCGCTTTTTTATTTAACATACTCTTAACATTCACTTTATTCACTCTTAACAAAACCTCTGTAACATGGATATTGTAAACGAGAGATCAAAGATGAAAAGATATCAGAAAGAGGAATGAAAATATGAAAAAGATAACAGCGATTATTTTGGCAGCATTACTGGTAATGGGAATATTGGCCGGATGCGGCAGACAATCGGATGGCGACGGGGGAAACGGAGCTGAAATCTCAGGCACCGTTGTAACCGCGGGATCAACTTCGGTTCAGCCTTTGTCCGAGGAACTGGCGGCAGCTTTTATGGATATCTACCCGGGAATACTGGTGGAAATACAGGGGGGCGGCTCAGGTCAGGGGATCAAAGCCATTCAGGAAAAGATAGCTGACTTCGGAGCCCTGTCAAGAAACGTAAAAGACGGAGAAAAGGAAGCGGCACAGCAGGAATATATTATCGCAAAGGATGGCGTGGCGGTGATCGTCAATTCCGGATCCAAAGTAGAAAATCTGTCACTGGAACAGATCAAAAAGATATTTACCGGTGAAATCACCAACTGGAGTGAGGTGGGCGGAGATGACGCTAAAATTGTTGTAGTGAGCAGGGAAGAGGGTTCCGGTACCAGAGGCGCCTTTACGGAAATTATCGGTGTAACCGCGAAAAATGAAGCCGGTGTGGAAATCGACGGTACGACAAAGAATGCACTGGTTCAGGGATCGACGGGAGCCGTCAAGCAAACCGTTGCCTCAACGCCGAATACCATCGGATATGTATCCATCGGAGCTCTTGGCGATACGATTAAAGCCGTCAAAGTGGAGGGTGCGGAACCGACAGAGGAAGCTGTTCTTTCAGGTGAATATAAGATTTCCAGGCCGTTCCTCTATGTGGCCGGCGGTGAACTCTCAGAAACGGCACAGCTCTTTCTCGACTTCATCTTGAGTGAGGAAGGTCAGGCAATTGTGGAAGAGTTCGGATTCATTCCGGTACAGTAAGCTTCTCCTCAAATTAATATATAGCAGTTTGTGAAAACGAGCCTTGTCGCAAGGTCTGCGGTAAGGCTCTCCCCGAGACTGCAAAGGAGACAAGTAAAATGAAGACATATGAGAAAATCATTGAAAAATTAATCATGATATCCGCAATCGTGGCGACCATTTCCGTCGCACTGATCACGGTTTTCATATTTCAGTCAGGATTGCCGGTGCTGAGAGACTACGGCGTCCTGGAATTTATATTCGGTTCTACCTGGTCGCCGACCAACGGAAGCTACGGAATTTTGCCGCTAATCTTCGGAACGCTGTCGGTTACTCTGGGTTCTCTTATCATCGGTGTCCCGACCGGGATTGCATGTGCAATTTTCCTGTCCGAAATCCTGCCGAAAAAGGCTGCAAAGGCATTCAAATCTGCTATTGAGCTTCTTGCAGGCATTCCCTCTGTGGTGTACGGTTTCTTTGGGCTGGTTGTGATTGTTCCGGCGATCAGAAATTTTATTCTGCCGGTTTACAAAATCATCAATCCCGATGTATCTGCGACGGGCTTCAGCATCCTGGCAGGCGCCATTATTTTAGCAATTATGATCCTGCCGACCATCGTGAGTATTTCGGAAAACTCTATTTCAGCCGTACCGAAGGAGTTTAAGGAAGCTTCTCTCGCGCTGGGAGCAAACAAGATGGAAACCATCGTCAGGGTTCTCATACCGGCTGCAAAATCCGGCATTCTGTCTTCCGTTATTCTCGGAATGGGAAGAGCCATCGGAGAAACGATGGCGGTACTCCTGATTACGGGGAATATGGCAAAAATTCCGGGAAGCATCATGGACCCGGTTGCCACACTGACAGGAACCATTGCCCTGGAGATGGGTTATGCATCTCCTACCCACCAGCAGGCGCTGTTCGCAGTAGGAATTATTCTGTTTATTATCATCATGCTGCTTAATATTATTGCACAGTTCAGCATGAACGGGTTGGGAAGGAAGGCAAGTTGATGGACAAAAACCAATCACTCTATGCAAATAAATTGAAAAAAATAAAGGCATCGAAAAATGCGGTATTCTATGGTGTTATTGGAATTCTCGCCGCTGTCACGCTGGCTGCCCTGATTATCATTATCGGATATATTCTTCTCAACGGACTTACCCATATCAATTTTGAATTTCTGACAGAAGATCCGAGAAGGATGGGAAAAGAAGGAGGCATTTATTCGGTTATCGTCGGCACTCTCATGGTCACGGGAGTCGGCATCCTGATTGCCACACCCATCGGGATCGCTGCGGCAATTTACTTTACAGAATACGCAAAGAATGGAAAAGGAGTAACGATCATACGGTTTTTCACCGAGATTCTGGCAGGTATTCCCTCCATTATTTTCGGCCTGTTCGGCTTTGCATTTTTCGTGATCTTTTTAGGGATGGGCTGGTCTGTCATTTCCGGCGGCCTGACACTGGCCATGATGGTTCTGCCGACATTGATTCGTGCGACGGAGGAGTCCTTGAAAACGGTGCCCATGTCCTATCGGGAAGGCAGTCTTTCCCTGGGAGCAACTAAATGGCAGACGATTGTAAGGGTCATCATACCCTGCTGCAAACCGGGCATATTGACAGGCCTTATTCTTGGAATCGGAAGAGCCATCGGGGAGACGGCGGCGGTCATGCTGACCGTTGGGGGCTCCTTGAGAGTACCGCATACGATATTTGATTCTACCAGAACCATGTCAGTTCATCTGTATGTACTGGCAGCGGAGGGTCTTTCTCAGGAAAAAACCTATGCTACGGCAGCCTTGCTGATCTTTATCGTATTGCTGATCAATTCCGTTGCCAATCTGATCAGCAGCAGACTTGGAGGAAATTATGGATACTAAACTGGAAACAGGAATGAATTTAAAATTTGTGATAGAAAAGTTGAACCTGTACTATGGAAGCTTCCAAGCCTTGCAGGATATCGACATGGAGATCTATGAAAATAAAATAACTGCGCTCATCGGGCCTTCCGGCTGCGGCAAGTCAACCTTTTTAAGGACGCTGAACCGAATGAACGACCTGATTCAGGGCGTCAGTATCGACGGAACGATCAAATTTGATGATATGGATATCTATCGAACCGGGTATGATATTATAGAACTGAGAAAAAAGGTAGGCATGGTATTTCAGAAGCCCAATCCCTTCCCGAAAACCATCTATGAGAATATCGTCTACGGACCGAGAATCCACGGAGAAAAGGACAAAAGCCGCCTGGATCATATTGTAGAGAGAACGCTGCGGGAGGTGGCGCTTTGGGAAGAGGTAAAAGACAGACTCCATAAGCCGGCCCTGGGCCTTTCCGGGGGACAGCAGCAGAGGCTCTGCATCGCCAGATGCCTTGCAGTTGAACCGGAAGTCATCCTGATGGATGAACCGACCTCCGCACTTGATCCCGTTGCAACATCAAAGATTGAGGGACTGCTGGAGGAACTGGCCGAGAAATATACCATCGTTATCGTTACCCATAACATGCAGCAGGCGGGGAGGGTATCCGATTATACATCGTTTTTCCTGAGTGGAAAGGTGATTGAGACAGATAAAACAGAAGTAATTTTCTCAAATCCGGCAAATAAAAAGACGGAAGATTATATAACCGGGAGGTTTGGATGATGACTGCGAGACCGCAAATGGACCATGAGATGTCCGTAATAACAAACGACTTGCTTGATATGACAAATCTGGTGGAGGAAACCATACGAAATGCAATAAAATCCTTAGTGGAAAAGGATTCTGACCTGGCAAGGAAACTGATTGGAAATGACGAGGAAATCGATGACCTGGAAGATATTATCAAAGACAAATGCCTGAAATTCCTGGCGACACAGCAGCCTCTGGCCGGCGATCTGAGATACATGATATCCGTCATGCAGATGGTCAGGGATCTGGAGCGGATCGGCGACCACTGCGAGGATATAGCGAAATACACGCTCCGGTTTGAAAACGAGGAGTACATGAAGGAACTCATTGACATTCCCCGGATGGCCGACATGGCTGTAAAAATGGTGAAAAATGCCATCGACGCCTTTGTCAACAAGGACCTGCGGCTTGCCAGAAAGGTTTGGAAGGCAGATGAAGAGGTGGATGAACTGTTCCGGAATATTTACGACGAACTCATGGGCATCATCGATCAGGATGCTGCCAAGGCAAATCAGAGCGTCATGTTCCTGTTCATTGCGGCACACATTGAAAGAATTGCGGACTATGCGACCAATATCTGCGAGGAGACGGTGTTCGTGCTGGAAGGAAACTATGATATGGAATAATGCGGCAGGCCGACTGCCGGTCTGCATCCTTTATGCGATCAGGGACTCGATGTTTCAGAACATCTGAGTCCTTCTTATGGTGCACCCGCAGGGTGCACGTTCTCTTGAAAAATATGCTGTTAATTAAAAAAATTGCGTTTTAATAATCCCATGATATACTTGAATCACTGATGATAGAAAGGAAAATAAAACATGCAGACTCCACGAAACAGATCAATGCAGAAGTTTCCGCACGTTTTCCTTATCCTGCTGCTTTTGGTGCTGCTGGGAAGCATTCTTACATATTTGATCCCGTCAGGTGCCTTTGAGCGGGCAGTCGATCCGGTTACGGGACAGAATCTTGTTGTTCCCGGCAGCTACCATCATGTAGAGAAAACGCCGGTCGGGCCATGGCTCATTCCCGCAAAGTTTTATGAAACTCTGATTTCGGCAAACGTAGCTCGACTAATTTTCTTCATATTTATTATCGGAGGATCTTTTGAAATCGTGATGGAGAGCGGATGTGTCAGTGCACTGTGCGGTAAGACGATATCTATATTTAAAAATAAAGGTATTTTGATTATCCCTGTTTTTATTACGCTTTTTTCGATTTTTGGTTTCGCGATGGGGCTTTCCACAGCATCCATTATATTTGTCCCCATTGGCATTGCTATAGCCAGAGCATTGGGAATGGATTCAATGATCGGCATGGCAATGGTGATGATCGGAACCAATGTAGGCTTCACTGCAGGAATCTTCAATCCTTTTTCTGTTGGAATAGCACAGTCGATCGCAGAGCTCCCGTTATTCTCGGGAGCTTGGATTCGATGGCTGCTTCTGGCAGTGCTGCTTGTTTCCACAAGCATTTATCTGGTCTTCTATGCAAGAAAAATGGGAATTAACGAGGTAGTGCTATCTGACCGGCAAGAACTGTGGGAAGCCGCTCAAAAGGCGACCGGCAAAGAAACACTGACCCTTCGACAGACTCTGGTATTGATCGATTTTATCCTTATGCTGTGTGCGGTTACATATGGTGTTTCAAAGCTAGGCTGGGACGTTTCACAGATCGCGATAGCCTTTCTGATTATGGGAGTCTTGGCCGGAATTCTTTCGGGAATCGGAATGAACAAAACCTGCGATACCTTCGTTGCCGGTTGCAGAAAAATGATGAAGGGGGCTCTGATTATTGGAATCGCCGCCACACTTCGAACCGTTCTTTTTGAAGGAAATATCCTTGATACCATTGCAAATGCTCTGATCGGAGTGGTCTACCATTTTCCGTCCTGGGCGCAGCTGCTCGGCATGTTCTATGCCAATGCGGCGATTGATCCTATTATAACGTCGGGCTCCGCCCATGCGGCGGTGGTGATGCCCGTCATGGTTCCGATGGCTGATGCATTGAGTATCAGCAGACAATCTGCGGTTCTTGCTTTCCAGCTCGGCGACGGAATTGTCAATTTAATTTCTCCAATCTCGACAACCCTGACGAGCTGCCTTGCCGTATCCGGGCTTTCCTACTGCAAATGGCTGAAATTGTACTTGCCGTTGGTAGGGCTTCACATGATAATCGGTACAATATTTATTATTTTTGCCGCAGCGATTGGGTATTGACTGAAGCGAACTGCTGCTGTGCTGCATTGATTCACAAGGAGTCGGCAAGCGGACCGGTACTTCCCCTTGTGATCAGCCTAGTTTGAAAGATCATTTTTTGCGGCAGTATCTGCTCCCCTTCACCCATGAGGGAGATCGCCATTCGTACTGACTCCCGGCCAATTTCCTCCTTGGGAAGGGCAATGGTCGTCAGTGAAATAAAAGACATGCGGCCCAGAAACAAATCGTCATGGCCCATCACGGAGATTTGAGCTGGAACAAAAATATTATGCACTTTTAATGCATCCAAGACGCCCATAGCCATCAGATCGCTAGCACACCAGATGGCGGTGGGCAGTTTTTTTTCTGAAATCAATCGCTCAGTTAAACTTTTCCCTGCAGAGAAGGTGTCTGAACTGTCTCCCTCCCAATAGACCGTGGGAATCAAGCCGTGTGCTTCCATTGCTTCTTTGTAACCCTCTGTTTTCTGCGCAATTGTCTGATTGTCAGGATGAT
This sequence comes from Anaerovoracaceae bacterium, assembly GCA_036677845.1. GTDB lineage: Bacteria > Bacillota > Clostridia > Peptostreptococcales > Anaerovoracaceae > Anoxybacterium. The sequence goes on from JAVBVR010000065.1 coordinate 146,208, forward strand.
AGACAAAGAAGGCAATGTCCCGGTGACCCAGTTCATACAAATGTTCAACAGCGATTCTGCCGCTGTGCCTGTAGTCAGCTGCAATACAGTTTTCTTCTTCGTCAATGGTCTTTCCACCGGTAAAGATAATCGGTACCAGACCCTCGCAGATTCTTTTTATATGGGATACATCGCTGCTGACGGATGCGACGATGATAGCTCCGACTCTGTTTTCACACATCAAACGGCTGAAGGAGGCCTCCAACTCTATGCTTCGGTCACAGCTTCCCAAAAGAACGGACAATCCCTGCTCCGCAGCCGCTCTGCTGACGGATTGGAATACTTCGTTATAGATGGTGTCTGCGCCCATGGAGGGAACGATCATTCCGATGCTGCTTGCCCGTTTGGTTGAGAGGCTCCTTGCAAAAGCATTGGGCGTATACCCGATTTCCTGCGCGATGGTTCGGATTTTCTCCGTTGTCGCAGCAGAAATGTCCGGATATCCGCGAAGTGCACGGGATACCGTAACGTGAGAAACGCCTGCCAGCTTTGCAATTGTCTTAATTGTAGGTTTTTTATCCACCTTGGGCCCTTTCCGAAACACGTGGCGTAATTGTCCGATTCACGTCGGTTTTCTTCGTCCTATTATATCATGGGTAAATTACGGATACAATTGCGGCCTTCCCGCGGGTTAACACAAATTTAACAAAATAATCCAAGCAGATTGGTTGACAGAGTGTAGAAAGTTTGCTATTCTACTTACACGTGTACGTTAACGTGAAAGTAGAATAGCAAATAAATTTATCAATGTCAAATTTGAAAAAATTATTACTGAATCTGTCAAACAAATTTTTGCTGAAAGAGGATACTTCTCTTTTACATTTTTAACTGATTTTTATGGAAGGAAGGCATTTATATGAAAAGAAAACTGCTTAATAGGCTAGCGTGGATACTGACAATATCCATGCTGCTAACCCTGTTTCCGGCGACATCTCTGGCGGCCGGTCTGCCTGCGCCAACAGGACTGAAGCTCGGTACGGCAAGAATAGGCGACTTTCAGTACGCAAGCACCTTTACTCAGCTGTACGTGCAATGGAATGAGATCGAGGCGATGCAAAACTTTTACAAGTATCAAGCCGAATCCGATTACATTGTATCGGGTTCGGGTATTCGATTTTCCGTGATGACTCAAGGCAATCGCGTAGGTCCGCTTGCCAACCCCTTTGGATGGATGTTGCTGAATGGATCAAGTATAGACTATCATATTAATAAGATTACCGTATCGTTTCTGGATGATAATGATAACCCGGGTCCTTCGGCTGTGCTGAATACGGATATCAGCATCAGACAGGTGGAAGAAACGGAGCGTTTAACCGCATATTACATCGGAACAGAAACAGTAATCTATGATGGAGGCAGCTATGACAAGGCGACGTTTCAGATCCCCGGCGTCCCGCCGGAGCACTCCGCTGATTTTTTGTTAAAGCGATCCGGAGGCGGTAGCGCCGGAGCAGGAACAGGAACAGGAACAGGCTCCTCCTCAACAGGTGTTGTAACGATAAGTGATCATTCCTATATGAAGAACGGTCAAAAATCATGGAGCATGAGCCTTGGCGATATGGAAGTGAATGATGGAGACGAGTACTGTCTGGATGTTTATAATGCACATATTGACAGCAATACAAAAGCTTCCATGACCATTACGCGGTATCCGGTAGACATCGTATTTGACAGCCTTGATATAACAGTCGGCGGCCCGCTGGTTTATACCGGCAGTCAGATCAATCCGGTAATTACAGTGGAAACAGTGGAAGAAACTCCGGAATTACTAGTAAAAGATGTTGATTATACTTTGTCCTTTGAAAAGAACGGAACCCCGATTGCAGCCACAGAAATCAGGAATGCGGGCACCTATACCGCTGTTGTCGAAGGAAAATCCGGCACCGCCTATGAAGGAAAAACAGCAAGGAAGTCTTTTGTGGTTGCAAAAGCTGCTCCGGGCTATGCTGTACCGGCGGGACTCACTGCTACATACGGAGAGACACTGGCTGGTGTAGATCTTCCTGCCGGATTCACCTGGCAGAACCCGGATTCCACATCGGTTGGAAATGCCGGGACGAACACTTTTTTAGTGAAGTATACTCCGGCTGATACTGGAAATTACAATGAGGTTTCGAATATTTCCGTAAGTATTACTGTGTCAAAAGCGGATCAGACTCCGGTTCTGGCTCTTTCATCAGAGACAGGAATGATTGGACTGACTCCGCCTGCGCTGCATGTATCCGGTGCAGGCGGAACGGGAGCATTTCATTATACGAGCAGCAATCCCGGTGTGGCTGCAGTCGATGAAGCCACAGGCGAAATTACGATCCTGTCGGCTGGCAGCACAACCTTAACTGTTACAAAAGACGGTGATTCAAACTACAATGCTTCAGGTGAAAGCGCCGGAGTTGTTTTGACGGTTAAAAACAAGGTAAATCTGACGGTAAAGGATACTGCTGCAACAGATGAAACAATTGCGGCAGAATGGAAGAACCAGGGAAAGATCAGTGTGGGAACGCCGGTTCGAACAGGGGTTACAAATAACTTTACCGTTGCGGTTAAAGGAAAAACCGCATTGTCAGCTTACACCGGCAGTGATATGCAGGCTGAAGCAAAATGGTTCGGCCTTCTGATTGGAAATGTGAAAGTCAATGACGGTTCTGCCTATCCAATCACCAATCTATTCTATAAAGTGTCTGCAGATACGGAAGCAGGCTACATACAATTTACCCCTGCGCATGAAGGTGCCGGCCTGTTAGCCGGCGGAACAGACAAGGAATTTGTATATTGGATTAGATCCGATGTTGATCCGACGACAGTAATCTGGCTGGCAACCTCTGAAAGCGGAGAGAATGAGACAAAACTAACGGTTAACTTTACACCATATCAGGCATCGTCATCCGGAGGCGGGGGCGGCGGCAATGCGAAAACTCAGATTGAACCGGCTTCTGCGGAGCCGAAAACGACAACTGTAAAAGGTACGACCACCGTATCAACAACTGTAACCGCTTCCACCAATGCCCTAGGTATCGCTTCAGCAGCTGTTCCGGCAGTAAACATGGCGGGTTTGGTTGAAAAGGCCAGGGAGGCAGAAAATCAGAATAAAAATGCTGTGATCGAAATCAACGTAAATATGAGTGCGGGAGCAAACGCTGCTGAAGTTCTCATTGGAAAGGCGGCATTTGACAGCATTGTGAAAACAACAAAAGCAGAAGTCAGAGTTGAAACGGATCTGGGATCTGTAACCTTTGATGCAAAAGCCTTGAGTTCCATCAGTGAAGGGAGCACGTCGGGAGATATCAGCATTCAAATGAAGAAGCTCGATGTCCAATCGCTCAACGATAGTGTAAAGTCTGTGGTCGGTGACCGGCCGGTCTATGATTTTACCGTTATGGCAGGCAATGAAATCATCAGCGCTTTCAATGGCGGCACGGCGAGCATCAGCATTCCATACGCATTGAAACCCGGTGAAGATAAGAACGCAGTTGTTGTTTATTTTATCGACGACAGCGGGAATCTCCAGACGGTGAGAGGGGCTTTCAATGAGAAGACCGGCAAAGTGGATTTCAAAGTGTCCCATTTTTCCAAATATGCAATTGGCTACAATAAAATTACTTTCACGGATATTAAAGACGGTGCATGGTATTCTGACGCTGTCACGTTCCTTTCCGCCAGAGGAATCACAACAGGTACTTCAGCAAATACGTTCAGCCCTGGTGCTGCGATTTCCAGAGCAGAATTTCTAGTTATGGCAATGCGCGCATACGGCATTGAGCCGATGAAAAACAGCACTGACAATTTTGCCGATGCAGGAAATTCATATTACAGTGATTATCTTGCGGCAGCAAAAAAGATGAAGATCACTCGGGGGGTGGGAGATAACCTCTATAAACCAAATGAAAAGATCAGCCGACAGGATATGTTTACACTTCTCTATCGTGCCCTGGATGTGATGAATGAAATCCCTTCAGCAGAGAAGGATGGATCGCTGGACGCGTTCAGTGATTCGGATTCTGTGGCAGGTTATGCAAAATCGGCTGCGGAAACGCTTGTATCAGCGGGAGTTATTTCCGGAAGCGGCGGAAAGCTGGATCCAACCGGCTTGTCGACACGGGCACAAATGGCGCAGATTTTACAAAACTTGATGACGAAATAAAAAATGCATGATAAAAAGCAGGGGCAAGTATAAAATCGTATTGCCCCTGTTTTTCTTTTTCTTTGATTATTTTCTCCTGGCATGATACCCGTGAACTTCAATCACTTCTCCCGGAGCATTCTGGGGGAAATGGAGTTCGCCGGGTGTTGTTGCTCCAATGGTTTTCTCCTCCACGGTTTTAATATTCTCCAAAGACCATTGGTACTTCAATCCGCCGAGCGTCATTTTTTCCGGCCTGAAATCAGGGTGGTTCTGCCGAAAATTCGCAAGACTTTTCGGCGCCTGCTGGTAAGTGGTAAAAATTCCTGCGACTTCCCCGGAATCCTTCATCAGCCGGGCTATCTTATCCGTGGAAAAAGTGTTGTACGTAAACATGGAATTAACTGTAGAATAATCGTCGATATAAATATCGACGGAACTGCTCTTGAGCGGCAGTTCGTTGGGTTTTCCAACGATATATACGACGGGATAGTCCCAGGACGACAGATACTTTTTAATTTTGCAGATCCTCTTATAAGATGGGTCGAAAACGATATATGTATTGCTTTTTCCAAGCTTCTCGATATATTCCAAAAGAAAATTAAATGTGAACGGGCCTGCCATTATATGCCGGCCGCCGTTCAGATGATTTGCAATCCGGTTATACATCCAAATATAAGTTTTTGCAATCAGCTTTCTGTAAGCCGGGCTGAACTGGTCTTTCATAGCCATGACTGATTCGACATTCTCAAAAGCCTTGAACGGTGTATCCTCCGTGAAATTCCTGCACAGGATGACTCCGTCCAGAATAGAGGCCGAATACCCGCATTCGCAGGACAGCTCTCCTTTTTGGATGCTTCCGTTTGAAAGGCTTGCCGAATCCAGTTTCAGCGGCCGCTGGCAATCGGGGCAATACAAGTATGGAATCATGGAAAACGGAACACCGCCATATGATGCCTCTTTAACAGGGAGAGCGGGTAGACTTTCAATTTCTTTTTCTATCTCCTCAATAAATTTAGCCAGGTCATCTCTGTCTTTGATCAGCTGTTTTCTTTTATTCTTCAGGATATCCGTACACACGTTCAAAACGATTTCGTCCTGAAAGCGGGAGGCTTTCTCCATAAAAAAAAGCAGCTGGATTTCTTCCAGAGTAAAGTTATACTTTTTGTATTTAAGAATTTTTTCCATATCGGACACGCATTCCTTATCAAATTCGTATTGTCCGCCGATTTTGCACGGAGTCAGCAAGCCGTTATTGATGTAGAACCTGACAGTGCTGGCGTTCAGATTGAATTTTCTTGCAAAAGTCCCGATTTTCATGGCTTCGCTTCCTTTGATGATAATACTTTTATTTTTCTTTCATCCCTATGTCAAGTATAAGTCAGTTGTGGATCCAAGTCAATCTGATGCGAATTCAGGTTGTTGTGAATTTAGACTGTCGTGCATTCAGCTTTAACAAACCGCGCTTTGTGCAGGAACATTAACCTGGGTTCATGTTTTTTTCATTTGGCCGATTGCAGTGTACTGCGGTGCATTCTTACAATATGAGATAAGACGAGAAACAGAGCCTGATAAATAGCAGATTTCAATATGATTTTTATGAGAGGAGATGCAAAAATGAAGAGGATTATTGTAACCAACAACAGGAAAGTCGAAGGTTATTGTACGGGCAAGGCGGAAGTCATCCTGCTGGAAAAGGCCTCCGGTCTTGACGTGCTGCAGGAGGGTGTGAAGATTGCATCAGAGGGAGGCCGGCTTCTTTTAGACCCGACGCGGAGAAAAGGTTTCTACAGAAGCCTGGTATTTTATCGGGAGGGACAGAGTCATGAGCCCGATGAGAAAAGCACAGTCATACTGAATCGATGCATTGAAGACATGAACCGGGAAGGAAATGGTGCCGCAGGCAGAGAACCGATTCTGGCCGGAATTCTTCAGAATAGGGATCTAAACGTCGTGAAAAGTATCGTTCGCTGACGGAGCGAAGTGGAAGTGAAAGGGCGTCGATGCCGAAGATTGATAGTATTCGGCGGGAGTTATTCCCTTTGGACATTATTACACCCAAATGAAAAGCCCCGCTGACTGCGGTGGCTTTTCATTTGGGTGAGACATATGGTATAATGAAAGTAATTAAAGCGAAAAGGAGCCGAGCCATGCCGGATGTTCTATTGAAAATTGTTATCAATGAACAGCAAAAGGAAAATCACAGCGAAATCGGCAGGAAAATCCTGTCCTATCTGTTGGATCGGGGTGTTCCGGGCGCCACCATGCGGCGAGGAGAAGCCGGGCTGAATCACCGAGGAGATTTATGTTATGATCTTTTGGAAGACAGTTATTTTAATGATCTTCCGGTTGTTATCGAGTCTGTAATGGAACGGGCCGAATATAAAAAAATTGAGGAAGGGTTGAGGAAGATGATTGTACATGGACAGATCAGCAAGATTGAGAGCACTGGCCAAGACCTGCGGAGTGCGTCGCACTATATTGTCAAAATCTACACCCGTGAGAGCCCCAGACTCATAAAGAAGGACGAATACGAGAAGGTTCTTCAGCTACTCAAGAAGCATAACGCGATCTGGGCGACCGTAACGAAAGCGGTTGCCGGCTACGGAAGGGATGGGGTGATTTACGGCCGCCATATCTTTTCGCCCAGTGAGCATCTGCCGCTGGTTATAGAATGCGTTGCCGAGCGCGACCAGCTTCCTCTCCTGCTTGATGATTTGAAAGCAGTCGTCAAGGAAGGAGCGGTGTTTTCCGTTCCGGCAGAAATGATCATGAATCAATAGAAACACCGAGAATAAACGAAAGGAAATTCATAAGTACAAACAGAACGTTATCAAGGAGCACTCATTTATGTACTATTTTTACGTTGCTATATTCGGAGCACTCGGAGCGGTAACACGGTATTGGATCAGCTGTTCGATGGGAACGGGAGTATTCCCGTATCATACCCTGTTAGTCAACATCGTCGGCTGCTTTCTTCTTGCAGTTGTTGTGAAGTATCTTGCCACACTTCCCTGTCTGTCCAGAAATTTCATCTCTGGAATCGGGATCGGATTTCTGGGATCTTTCACCACTTTTTCCACCTTCAGCGCAGAGGTTTGTCTTATGGTCGCGCGTGGAAGCGGATTTTCTGCGGCATGGTATATTATGATCAGTATAACGGGAGGATTCTTTTCGGCTGTGCTGGGTTTCCATGTCAGCGATAAAATGATACAAAGAAAGGAATTGAAAGAAAATGGCGGTTAACTATCTTATGGTGTTTCTTGGAGGCTCGTTGGGAGCGGTATGCCGCTGCGCTCTTTCGATTCAGATGAAACGGATTCTTTCAACCCGGTTTCCGATGGCCACTTTTTTGATCAATCTGTCCGGTTCTTTTCTGCTGGGTCTACTTCTCGCATCCGATACAGGCAGTATGATGCGGCTTTTGGCAGGAACGGGATTTCTTGGAGGGTTTACCACCTTTTCAACCTTCCAGGTTGAAAACATCACTCTTTATAGGGAGGGAAAATATGGAACGCTTCTGGCCTATACAGCACTCTCTGCCGGGCTTTGCATTGCGGCAGCCAGCCTTGGATTCCGGTTAGGGCGCTGATCGGGTTATCTGTTTTGTTTTTTCAAGAATAATTGTATAATAAACAGAGGTTTGTTAACCTTTAACAATTCATGTCTATAGGGGGAACTGAAATGAATGTGAAATTTTTAGGAGCAGCTATGTCGGTTACCGGTACCTGTCATCTAATCACGACGGACAAGTATAAGATTCTTTTGGATTGCGGACAGTTTCAGGGGAGCAGAGCACTGGAGGAGTTGAATGAAAAGGACTTCGGATTTGTTCCTTCGGAAATTGATTTTATGGTACTGAGCCATTCCCATATCGATCACAGCGGAAGGATTCCGCTGCTGACAAAGCGCGGATTTACGGGGAGGATTTACTGTACCGATGCAACAGCCGACCTGGTTGAGATCATGCTGAAGGACAGCGGTTACATCCATGAAAAGGAAGCCGAATGGGTTAACCGTAAGGCAGAGCGGTCGGGAAAACCTATGATAGAACCTCTTTATACTTTCAAGGATGCAGAGGAATCGATTCAGTACCTCGAACCGGTATTATACGGTCAGCTTTTTGAAATCAATCCCGATATCAGGATCCGCTTCCGGGATGCGGGCCATATTCTTGGATCCTCAATTGTTGAGCTATGGGTCAAAGAAGGGGAGCATGTCTCTAAAATCGTGTTCTCCGGAGATCTGGGCGTCAAGAATAAGCCGATCCTGAGAGATCCGGAAACAATCGATGAGGCGGATTATCTCATCATGGAAACCACCTACGGGGACCGTGTGCATGAAACCAGCAGTGACAGTCTGGATAAATTTTTCAATATTATCTTAAAAACAACCCGGAGGGGCGGAACTGTTGTGATCCCGTCTTTTGCTGTTGGAAGAACCCAGGAATTGATTTACCATCTGAATATATTCTATGAGGAACACAGGGAATTGAAAGAGGAACTGGATCGAATCATGGTTTATATTGACAGCCCCCTGGCTACCAGCGCGACGCAAATATTCCGCAGAAACGCTCAGGTGTTTGACGATGAGACGCGGGAGTATATTTTAAAAGGAGACAATCCTCTCGATTTCAAGAACCTGGTATTTACAAGGTCCAGCGAGGAGTCCAGACAGCTCAACTTTAATCCTGCTCCCAAAATTATCATTTCCGCCAGTGGGATGTGTGAAGCGGGAAGAATCAAGCACCATCTGAAACACCATCTCTGGGATCCCAAATGCAGCGTGGTATTTGTCGGATATCAGGCGGAAGGGACCCTCGGAAGATCCATTGTCAACGGGGATAAGGATGTTACCATCTTCGGGGAAAAAATACATGTTGATGCGGAAATCTTCAACCTGGAAGGTTTCTCGGGCCATGCGGACAGGGAGGATCTGCTGGAATGGCTCTCGTCCTTCATAACCCCGCCAAAAAAGATCTTTCTTGTTCACGGGGAGGATGGGGCCAAGAAGGCTTTTGCCAACACCGTCAAGCAGGTCCTGGGCTACGACTGCACTGTGGTTGAGGATGTTTCGGAATACGACATTGACTCGGATCAGCTGATCAGCATGGAAGAAACAAGAGACGGAGTTGCAACCAAGGAGCAGCTTGCAGAGGTGAAAAACCAGCTCTCTAAGATCCATGAGGACCTTGAGTCAATCCTTTACAACGCAAATCTGGCAGTCGGGAACGGTGCAACACGGGAAGAAATCATAGAGATATCAAACCTTATACTGGAATTGGATAAAAGCTCGCTGAAGCTCGGAACGGCAGTAACCAAGAAAGAGGCTTAGAATGAAGAATACGATCGTAATCGGAATCGCCGGCGGAACCGGATCGGGAAAAACAACCCTGATTAAGCGAATTAAAAAAGAATTTCATAATGAGATTACCATATTGAGTCATGATTTTTACTACAAGGAAAACAGTCATCTGCCCTTTGAGGAAAGAGAAAAGCTCAATTATGATCATCCCAACTCTTTTGATACAGATTTGATGGTGGAACACATCATAGAATTGAAGGAAGGAAAGCCGATCCAACGTCCGGTTTACGACTTTGTGATTCACAACAGAACGGCGGATACGGTCAGGGTAGCTCCTGCGAAGGTAATCATCGTCGAGGGGATTTTGATTTTTGAAAATCGTCAGCTTCTGGATCTGTTTGATATCAAGGTTTTCATCGATACCGACGCTGACGTCAGGATCATTCGGAGGATTCTCCGGGACGTTCGAGAGCGCGGAAGAAGTCTTGACTCAGTCATCAACCAATATCTGACGACGGTTAAACTTATGCATGAGCAATTTGTAGAGCCGAGTAAGAAAAACGCGGATATCATCATCCCGGAAGGCGGCTACAACAGCGTTGCGCTGCAGATGCTGAACGACCGGATCAAGGCGCTTCTGCTGCAGCAAGAATGATTGGTGTATTAAAATTAAGAATGATGTCTCAATTTTGTTCCAATCATGAAGAATATTTGGTATAATAATATAGAAGGCCTATTTTTTGTGTTAAAGGGAGGAAAAGGATGTCTTTACTCAAAGAAATTGCACCCAGCGTACAGCAGGTGGCAGAGGCGATTGCCATAGCGGTCGGTGTTGAAGTTGAGATTGTAGACAATCTGCTCACCATCGTCGGGGGGACATCGGTGTATGCTCAGAGAATCGGGGAAAAAGAAGAAGCCGGTGAAATTGACGGCAATTATCTTTACGCCAGGGTTCTTCGCACCGGAAATACGGAAAATATCACAGATGCGCAGAATGACAAGACCTATGGTATATCTGTGGATACCTTCGGGAGTTATGAACTCGCTGAAATCTGCACTCCGATTAAAGCAGAAGACGAAATCATCGGAATCATCGGTCTCGTTGCACTGAATGAGACTCAGAGATCGATTTTATTGGACAAGAAAAAGAATATGGTAACCTTTGTTGAAAAGATGGCGGACCTCCTTGGAGCAAAAGCGATACAAAAGAAGGCACTGAATAAAGTGGAACTCAGTATGAGTGAAATGTCTACCGTATTGGAGACCACTCACGAAGGGATCTTCGCGATCGATAACAGGGGATACATCAGGCACTGTAATTATATCGCAGAAGAATTATTTAAAACGACAAAAAAAGATATGATCGGAAGTCATATCAGTAAATTCATGCGCGGCACTCCTGCTCTTGAAGTTCTGCGGTCGGGAAGCGGATATACGGAGAATGAGGAAGTATATAACAACGAGAGAGGCAGTTTTCACTTCATCGTGACCGCGAAGCCCTTCTATACGGAAAATCAGGTTGCCGGAGTCGTTATTTCCTTCCGGGATATTGAGGAAGCCCAGAAACTGGTTTACAATATCAATACCAGGGCTTTGAAATATACTTTTGAAGACATTATGGGAGAAAGTGAGTCCATCAGAAGAGCAAAAAATCAGGCTCTTCTAACGGCCAGGGGAAACTCAACCGTTCTTATCACAGGAGAGAGCGGCACAGGAAAAGAAATGTTTGCCAAGGCGATTCACTATGCGAGCGCAAGAGCTAAGGGGGCGTTTGTAACGGTGAACTGCGGTGCGATTCCTGAAAACCTGCTGGAAAGCGAGCTCTTTGGTTATGAAAAGGGAGCCTTTACCGGAGCCAGTGACAAGGGCAAGTTCGGAAAATTTGAACTGGCAAACGGAGGAACCATTTTTCTTGATGAGATCGGAGACATGCCGCTGCACCTGCAGGTTAAGCTGCTCCATGTTCTTCAGAATATGCGTTTTGAAAGAGTGGGCGGGAATAAGGTTATCATTGCTGATGTGAGAGTCATTGCAGCAACTAATAAGGATCTTGAAATTATGATCAAGGAGGGAACCTTCCGCGAGGATCTATATTACCGCCTCAGTGTTATCCCACTCACCATACCGCCGCTCCGGGGCAGAAGAACCGATATTAAACTGCTGATGTACCATTTCCTGAGCAAATATAATACCTTCATGAATAAAAAAATCATCGGTTTTACCGATGAGGTGGAGCGTATCTACGAGAATTACGACTGGCCGGGAAACGTAAGAGAATTGGAAAATGCCGTAGAGTACGGAACCAACATGGCTTTTGGAGATAAGATCGGTATTGATGCAGTCCCCAACCGCTTATTGAAAAACGAGGCAAATACCATTCAGATCGAGGAGAGCGATTTGCCCCTCAATGAACAGGTTAAATTCTATGAGAGAGAGATCCTGACCAGAAAACTGAAGAAATATGCAAACAGCAGTAACGCAAAGGACATGGTGGCGAAGGAGCTTGGCCTCAGCAGGGCTACGCTTTACAGGAAGCTTTCGGAGCTGGATATCAATTCATAGGATCTGGATATTAATTTGTAGGAACTGGATATTAAATTTGTAGGAACCGGATAACAATTGATCAGAGTATCCCATGAAGGGGAAAAGTGTGACCAAAATTTCTCAAAAGTGAGAAATAAATTTCATAGATACCAGAGAATCTGGCTGGAATAAACGGACAGGTCAAATACAGAAGGCTGAATTATCAGGCTTTCCTGCACATTTTATTTTCTTCAGGAAAACAATTTTCTTTCGGCATGAAATTTGTATGCTATATTTTATGTTGTTATTATAAATAGATATGGCGAAGGCCAGAATAATTGATCGGCATATGCCGGAAGGAGCCACATCGGGCGGCGGCCTGACGCGTTCCGGAGCCGGCATATGGGGTAAAAAGGAGGATTATATTAATATGTTAAGAGATGCATTACCTAAAGTCATTACACCATTACCGGGACCAAAGGCACAAGCAGTTATTGACAGAAGAGCGAAGGCAATGCCCAATGCTATTAAATGCATATATCCCTGCGTAATAGCGCGCGGCGAAGGTGCGATGTTTGAAGACGTTGACGGCAATGTTTTCCTTGACTGGATCGGAGGAGTGGGAGTACTCAATATCGGATACAGTAATCCCGAATTAATCGATGCCGTAAAGACCCAGAGTGAAAAATACTTCCATGCCATGATGAACATCACGACCCATGAAAGATACATAGAGCTTGCGGAGAAGATGAACAGCATCGTGCCGGTGAAGGGCGATACAAAGAAGACAATGTTCGTGAACAGCGGCGCGGAAGCTGACGAAAATGCGGTCAAGATTGCCAGAAGCTACACCGGCAGACCGAACATCATCGTTTTTACAGGTGCATTCCACGGCAGAACCATGCTGACCATGACAATGACCGCAAAAAAAGCATATGCGGTTGGAATGGGACCTTTCCCGGACGGAATCTACAGAACGGAGTTTCCGAATCTGTACAGAAAACCTGCCGGATTGAATGATGAGGAAGCGGTTGCTTATTACATTAACAAAATCGAGGAAATGTTCATTGAAGCAACACCTGCCCAGTATGTGGCCGCCATCGTATTTGAGCCGGTTCAGGGTGAAGGCGGCTTTGTGCCGGCTCCCATCGAATGGGTAAAAGCAGTGAGAGCAATCTGCGATAAATACGGTATTCTGATGATCACCGACGAGGTACAGACGGGCTTCGGAAGAACCGGAAGAATGTTTGCTTCGGAATACTATAAAGAGGCAGGGTGTGCACCCGATATCATGACCAGCGCGAAATCCATCGCAGGTGGACTTCCCATCTCCGCAGTAACCGCAAGGACTGAGATCATCGATGCTGTCACACCGGGAACCATCGGCGGAACCTACTGCGGAAATCCGATATCCTGTGCTTCCGCATTGAAGGTCATCGAAGTGATGGAGAAAGAAGATTATCCGGCCAAAGCACGGAAGATTGCCGATAAATGCATGAAGAAATTCAACGAATGGAAAGAAAAGTATGAGGTAATAGGCGACGTCAGAGGTCTCGGTGCAATGATGGGTGTGGAATTCGTTATGGATAAGGCATCCAAGAAGCCCAATGCAGACATCGTCAACGCCATCGTCAACGAGGCCGTTCAGCACGGTCTGCTTCTCGAAAGTGCCGGTACATTCGGAAATGTCATCCGTTTCCTCTGCCCGCTTTGCGTAACCGACGCACAGCTGGAAGCCGGGTTGGAGATCTACGAAAAGGCGATTGAGAAGTGCATGAAATAGATGAAGATTCCAGCCTAAATTCCGTCAACGACGCAAAGCACCGGACAGAATGGTAACTGTAAGAAAGTAAGTTTTCTATAAAAAAATACCGGTTAACAAGGAAGTGCCCTTTTACCCGGTATTTTTTTTGTTATAATAGAACCATCAGCACCAAAAATTGTGATGATACAAGGAGGGTACTAATGTTTAAAACCATGACAATGGGACATTACCAGCAGATTTTAAAGTTTATCCTTACTCTCAACAATGCAGAAGTATTTGAAAAGGAAGTCCTGCAGCAGCTGCGAAATATAGTTGAATTTGATAAAGGTATATTCATCACATTAAAAAATGATTCGTTCATCGAAAAAATTTACGGTTATCAGATGAACAGCACGTTCCTTCCGGAGTATGTCGCAAAATGCCGCAGCGTTGATCCCCTCATCGATTATAATCACAGGGCTTCAAGCGAATCCACGGAAGACCAGACAAGAGTCATTGATTTTAGAAACTCCAATGTGGAAAGGGACCATCAGTTGTATTGTAATTTCTACAAGAAATATGACATCGATTACAGTCTGATGTTTCCAATCAATGAGCGAGGAGATGGAATCCGATTATACCGCGGGAGTGCCGCTTCAAGATTTTCTGAGCAGGATTATGAGATTTGCAAATATGTTGGACCGGCCATCGGCAACATCTACATGCACCATCTAAAAGACGAGGAAATAAAATTCAAAGCCAATTTGTACAAGATGATTCAGGCTAATATGTATTTTGGAGTGCTGGTTTTTGATTCACAATTCAAGCTAATCTCCTATAATAAAATCGGCATTGAACGCATGAATGAAATAACCCATGAGAAAGGTATTTCGGAAATGTCCTGCGCGTTGACGGTAATTATCAAAGAAATGATGGAAAACGAAGCGAAATCAGGGAAAAATATTACGATTTATAAGCTAATGGACAACTATATCATTGAGCTGCTGGTCAACCGTGAGCTGGATGAATTTGGGAATATCATCACAAACTATATTGTTTTTGTTTATGGAAAAGCGTGGTTCGGCTCGATATTGACCTTAAGTGCGGAAAAGGTGATCGACCTTTACGACCTTACTGACCGGGAAAAGCAGCTGGTAAGCCTGATTCTTCAAGGCTGCAGTAACCTGCAGATTTCAGAGAAACTGTTCATCAGCACTTATACGGTCAAGGAGCACATCAAGAGTATTTTCAGAAAAATGAATCTGAAAAGCCGCAGTGAATTAATCATCAAGGTTTATGCGGATAGAGGTTGGATCTCACTTCCTTAAAATAACCATCAGGTGGGGTGAAAATAGTCAGAATGAGTCATATGGCTCTTGCAGCTATGGTGTTAATATTGGTGTAATAAGTTTATTGCATTGTATTCTTGAGGTTTGAGTATGCAGACGATTATTTTAGACACAATTACACCATCCTGCTCAACTGGTATCCATGTCAGGGTGCAGGTACTTCCTTTCCCTTTCCAATGTCTTCATTTTATAACTTTATTGACATCTCCGGCCTGCATCATAAGTTCAAGGATGCCGGCTTTTTTCTCGTGCCATTTTGCTGCAGCTTCAGCTGCGCTAAAGCCGCAGAGGGGGGGGACAGATTTTGAAAAAATATAGGAGTTTATTTCAACCCATTAAAATAGGAAAACTGGAAATTAAAAATCGGATCGGTATGGCGCCGATGGCACCTTCCGGGATGTGCACACCGGATAACTGCTTCAACCAGCGGGCGGTAGAGTACTATGTGGAGCGTGCGCGCGGCGGAGCAGGACTCATTATAACCGGAGGAATAGAAGTCGAAAATGTGCTGGAGGAAACAAAGGAAGGTCTTTTCCAAAATGTTGGTACGAATCCGGAAGCATTCATTATGCTGGCCAGTGAAATGACGGAGCGGGTACATGCGTATGGAGCCAAAATTTTTATGCAAATCACGATGGGATTCGGCAGGGTATCATTCTATCCGGACATGGTCAGGACGATGCCGATCGCTCCTTCCCCGGTACCGCATTTTTGGCAGAGGGACGTAATGTGCAGAGAGCTGACAACAGATGAGGTGGAATATCTGGTCAGGAAAATGGGTGATGCGGCCAAGGTGGCAGCAGAATCAGGTTTTGACGGCGTTGAGATCCATGCGATGCATGAAGGCTACCTGATTGATCAGTTTACCATGGCGGCCTTCAATAAGCGGACTGATAAATACGGAGGAACCCTCAGGGGCCGATTGACGTTGCCGATTGAGATTCTGCAGGAGATCAAAACACGAGTTGGACAGAACTTTCCCGTTATTTTACGATTCGGTGTAAAAAGTTGTATCAAGGCCTTGGGAGAAGGCGGGCTGCCCGGCGAGGAATATATAGAAATGGGTAGAGATGTTGAGGAAAGCTACGAAGCGGCAAAGATACTTGAGGAAGCAGGCTATGATGCTTTCAATGCGGACTTGGGATCATATGAAGCATTATATTGGGCACATCCGCCGGGATATATGGAACATGGATGCTATTTACCCTATGTTGAAAAGTTAAAGGAAGTTGTAAAAGTACCCATTTTAACAGCAGGCAGAATGGATGCACCTGAACTGGCGGAGGAGGCCATATCAAACAGCCGGGTTGATATGGTGCTGATAGGACGTGGCTTGCTTGCCGATCCTGATTGGCCGAACAAGGTCATGGCAAACCGTGTTGACCGGATCCGCCCTTGCCTCGGGTGTCATGACGGCTGCATGGGAAGACTCGAAACGAAAAAAATAGTTTCCTGTGCAGTGAACCCGGCATGCAGCAGGGAAAATGAATATCGGCTTCATCCGGTATCGGAGTCAAAAAAAATCATGGTCATCGGCGGCGGTATTGCCGGGATGGAGGCGGCGAGAGTCGCTGCCATTCGAAAGCATAAGGTTGCTCTTTATGAAAAAGAAAGTGCTTTAGGCGGACATCTATTAGAAGCGTCCATACCCGATTTCAAGAAAGATGAGAGGGATCTGATCAAGTGGTATGAAAAGGAACTGAAAGAATATTCGGTTGAGGTTCATCTCAACACCTTGATCGATGAAAAAATAATCGAACAAGCAGCCCCGGATGAAATTGTCGTTGCGACAGGAGCGGTCGACAGGATCCCCCCTATAAAAGGAATTACGGGACATCATGTATTGACTGCCTGTGAAGCCTTGAAAGAAATAAAACGAGTAGGTGAAAAAGTCGTTGTGATCGGCGGAGGGCTTGTCGGATGTGAAGTGGCGTTATGGCTTACTAATCACGGACATCAAGTTGCCATTGCAGAAATGATGGATCGCATTCTGGATTCGGTTTTTATCTCACATTCCAACAAAATGATGTTGATGGATTTGATCAAATACCATAATATCGATGTCAAAACCGGTGCTTGCGTCAAGGAGATCACAGAAGACTCGGTGAAAATCACAGATCAAAACGGCAAAGAAGTAATCCTTCAAGCTGATACGATCATCTGCGCAGTCGGATATCAGCCGGAAAGGGAACTGTACAACAAAATGAGAGACCGTTTTCAGTGTGTTTCTCTAATCGGCGACGCCAGCAAAGTAAGAAATATCCATAATGCAATCTGGGATGGGTATGAAGTTGGCAGAACGCTTTAGCGGGAGGCAGAGAAGGAAGGAATGATGAAATTGGATATTAAGAGACAGGTAGAGAATCTTATGCAGGAGGCGATTGCACTTCGACGTGATTTTCACATGCAACCTGAGCTCGGTTATGAAGAGTATCGAACATCAGCAAAAATATCCGGATATTTAAGGAATCTGGGGCTAACCGTAACGACCAACATTACCAAAACAGGGGTGACCGGACTGCTGAATTCCGATGCGGACGGACCCACCTTACTCATGCGCTCCGACATGGACGCTCTGGCCGTGGAGGAAGAGAGCGGTGTGGATTTCATGTCACAAACTCCTGGCTTGATGCATGCATGCGGACATGATGCCAGTATGGCGTCATTGCTGGTAGCTGCCAGGATCTTAACTGATGTCAGGAACGAAATAAAGGGAAGGATACTGTTTGTCTTTCAGCCGAATGAGGAGAATGCCGGGGCGTTGAATATGATCAGGGAGGGAAAGTTGATCGAGAAATATCATCCGGATGCCTGCATGGCAATGCATTATTGGCCATATCTGGAAACCGGAAAAATCGGTTTGGCTTCAGGAGCCGTGATGGCGGGGACGGATCATTTTCATATCAGGATTATTGGGAAAGGCGGACATACAGGAAGCCCCCATCTTGCTGTTGACCCGATTTTATGCGCGGCCAGCGTCATACAAGGCCTTCAGTCTCTTCAGACTCGAGAAATAGACATACAGAAGCCCACACTGATCATGGCCGGCAGAATATACGGCGGAACGGCATCCAACATCGTACCTGATTGTGTGAGCCTGGAGGGGACATCGAGATATCTGTATAAAATGACGCAGGAAGAGAATCTCCGAGGCAGGATCGAACGATTCATCCAATCAACCTGCGAAGCCCATGGAGCAACTTACGAACTGGAATGGACCGACAGCCATCCTGCGGTCTATAATGACGAACGGATGGTACAGATTGTTAAAAGTATCGTTCCGGATGTTTTGCAGACAAGCAGTGCGATAGTAGAAGAACGATCTACGGCAGGAGAAGACTTTTCAGAGTTTACCGACCGGATGCCGGGAGTGTTTATCCATGTCGGTTCGGGGAGCAAGGCAAAGAATACTTGTTATCCGTTGCATAATCCAAAATTCAATCTGGATGAAGATGCGATGCAAACCGGAATTGAGTTACATGTTCGAACCGCTCTGAAGTGGTTTGAAAACTATTCAAAATCAAGCGGGATCAGGAAGATCCAGGATTAGTTTGAATTTACAAAATATTTAGAAATTACCCTTTAAGGGGGGAACAATAGTCTTTTTGAGGGGTATAAATTTCGTGTGAGACTTGAGATAATGACAAAGAAGTACGTTACATAAGGAGGGAAGAACGATACCTATGGACATCCTGAAAATGATCAATACTTCAATCAAGAAAATGGAAGAGATCATCATTGCATATGCCATCATATTCATCACATTAATATTGGTTGCTAATGTCTTTACCAGGCAATTTATGGACTACAGCTGGAAAGCCGCGGAAGAAACAAGTATCTTTCTGGTTGTTGCAGTTACTTTCATGTCAGTCAGCTACGCTGCCAGATTCGGCAAGCATATTACGATGACGGTTGTTCTGGATTTGGTGCCGCTCAGGATTAAAAAAATCATGGTGATTACAAATTCAATTTTATCGGTACTAGCGCTGCTGTTTATAGCGAAAATCTCCTGGGATTATGTTATGTATGTCAAGGAAATGGGAAGGATCACCTCAGCCTTGTCCATACCTGCTTGGTGGACTATCATAATCATGCCGATCGGGTTCTTGCTATCGGCGATACAATTTGCTCTTGCTTTTATTATTAATATCAAAAACAAAAGCCGGGTCTATATCGGGCCGGAAAGAGTCTATGGGATGGGTGACACGGAAGATGTGACTCTATAACGGCTCTGAAGGAATTTTTAAGCTGAGAAAAGAAAGGGTGCTAACATGGTAGCTATATTACTGATCGTGATGTTCGGATTTTTAATACTGGCGCTTCCCATGTTTCTGGGAATGATCGTTGGGCCACTCGCTGTTATGGCGAAGTATTATCCGACTTTTGACTTAACGAATATACCTGCACAGTTTATCAGCGGCGTCAATACCTTTGTCCTCCTGGCCGTACCGATGTTCATCTATGCCGCGGATATCATGAGTGCGGGACAGACTGCAAAAAGGCTGCTGAATTTTGTGGGAAGCTTTGTGGGGCACTATCGGGGAGGCATGTCGATCACAACAGCAGGAACATGTACGATATTCGGAGCAATATCCGGATCCACCCAGGCGACTTTGGTCGCCGTAGGAAAAACGATGCTTCCAAAATTAAAGCAATTGAATTACACTCCTTCTCATGCCATCGGACTGCTGATGTCTACGGCCAATATCGCTTTGCTGATCCCGCCGAGCATAGCTATGATTATGTATGCAGTCCTCACCAGCGTATCGGTTGCGGAAATGTTTATTGCAGGTATTGGACCCGGTTTGCTTTTATTCTTATTATTTTCTACATATGAGTTCATCGTTGCAAAACGGAAGGGAATCATCCAGATCGAGAAGGCTACCTGGCAGGAAAGAAGGAAGGCTTTTAAAGAAGCCATTATTCCATTGGGATTTCCGATCCTGATTCTGGGTGGCATATATACAGGTGTATTCAGTCCCACCGAGGCGGCAGCAGTATCTGTTGCTTATGCTTTCGTCGTAGAAAAGTTCATTTATAAATCCGTGACCTGGAAGGATCTGTATCGCCTTGCGTTGTCTACAGGCATGGTAACAGGGACGGTATTCATTCTTCTGGCTGCAGGTGCCGCTTTTTCCTGGGTTATTACTTTTGCCTCCATTCCCCAGGCAATGATTGCAACTTTGCTTGGATCTGCCCCTAATGCATTGCAAATCCTGTTCGTCGTAACCGCATTTTTCATTATATGCTGCAGTTTTGTCGATTCCATTCCAGTCATACTGATCCTCACCCCGATTTTCTTTCCCGTGGCCGTAAAGGCTGGGATAGACCCCATTCACCTGGGAATGATCGTCACTCTGCAGGCGGCGATTGGTGCAGTTACGCCTCCGTTCGGATGTAATATTTTTACGGCATCTGCCATATTCGATGTATCCTTTAAAACGGTGGTAAAGGGATTGTTTCCTTATCTGACCATATATGTGATCGCATCCTTGATGATGATTTTAGTACCGGACATAGCATTGTTTATCAGAAATCTGGCTTATTAACCTCTGACCGTGATTTAGATTAAGAGAATTAATTATTAAAGTATTTTAAGGAGGAGAATCAAATGAAGATGAAGAAATTCTCAATGCTTTTTCTTGCTGCTCTCATGGTTGTTTTAACCGCTACCGGCTGCGGAAGCGGGGCAAACCAGGCAGCAGGAAATGGAGAAGGAGCCCCGGAAGCTCCTAGCGTCTGGAAGTATGTCCATGAGGAATATCCGGGTGATTATCAGGACATCTACGCACAGCTGTTCAAAGAAATCATCGAAGAAAAAACAGACGGCCAGATCCAGATTGAGATCTATCCTGTTGGACAGCTTGGAGACTCCGCTGCCGGGACAGAATTGATCCAGAGCGGTGGTGTGCAGCTCGGAATCACCGATCCAGGAGCCATGGGTGCATTCCTGAAGGAAGCAAACCTAATGATGCTGCATTTCCTGCTTCCTGATGATCTTGCCAAAACCCAGAACTTCTTTGACAACAGCAAAACCATGAAATTAATGAATGACCTGCATTATGAAAAAAACCTGAAAGTCATAAGATGGGTGCCGGAAGGATATTTCGTCTGGACGGGCACAAGACCGTTGCAGACGCCTGCAGACTTCAAAGGCTTCAAAATGAGAACCATGGCTGCGCCGATCATCGCAGCAAGCTTTGAGGCTTACGGCGCAAGCGCAACTCCAATACCCTATGCAGAAGTATATTCCGCATTGCAGCTCGGACTTGTTGACGGACAGACCAATCCACTGGTTGCGGTTGATAACATGAAGTTCTATGAGGTTTGCGATTATGCGACTTTCGCGAACTCCGACATCTATAACTTCACGTTTGTCATCAACAAGGATTTCTGGGAATCCCTTGATGCTGAAACACAGCAGCTGGTCATTGATGTTGATAAAGAAGTCAACGAAAGATATACCGCAAATCTCTCCAAAGATGACCAGGCAATCATTGACAGATGGAAGAGTGAAGGCCTGATTGAGATCGTGACGATTACAGATGAGCAGAGAAAAGTATTCTATGATTTGAGCCAGTCAGTATATGAAAAATATAGAAAAGAAGGCGGACCAAGGGCCGGAGAATTGCTGGATCTCTATTACTCGGAAATCGACAGCTACAAATAATCTATTCAAATAAAAATTCAAAGAAGCTTGGGGTTGAATAGGTCTGAAAACCGTTATGGCGTGCCTGCCAGAGATAATGATAACAGCTCTGGCAGGTATGTTCGCTTAGCGCGGAGCAATGATCATTATGATCAGCAGTATCTTACTAAGGGGGGATTGTATCAAATGATTTACAAAGCTCAAAAAGGAAAGATGAATTACGGAGAAGCTATCGGCATCTTGCTTTTGGATTTCTTTGCGCCCTTTATCCCGGGTGATGTCGGCAACGCTTCTACATACAAATATCCGGTCAGGTACAAATTGGTTGAGGGCCTGACGTTTGACAGATTGCTGAACAAGGACAAGACGGCGCTGGATATCCTGATCAAAGCAGGAAAAGAATTGCAGGAAGAAGGCGTACGTGCCATCACCGCTGATTGTGGATTTTTTGCATTATTCCAGAGAGAAGTTTCCGAAGCGCTGGATATTCCCGTCTTCCTATCCAGCCTTCTGCAGGGACCGTTTATTTCAACGATCATAGGGAAGGGCAAAAAGCTGGGAATTATCAGTGCTGTGGCAAGCAGCCTGGATCAGACTTTTTTTGATGCAGTGAGAATAGACGCCGCTGATGTCATCGTCAGAGGCTTGGAAAATACAGAACACTTTTCAAAATACGGCGTTGAAGAAACCGGAGTTTTTGACTCTGATCTTGTAGAAGAAGAAGTTGTTGGGATTGCAAAGAACATGGTCAGCGAAAATCCTGACATTAAGGCGATCCTGCTCGAATGCAGCATGCTGCCGCCTTACGGCAAGGCTGTGCAGGATGCGACCGGCCTGCCGGTGTTTGATTTCATTACGATGATCGACTATGTATTTTCCGCAGTCGTTAAAAAAAAATATGAAGGTTTCATGTAAGAAAGCAGGGATAGGATGAATAAAAAGTTTATTGGACCCGATGCGATCATGAGGCGCGCCATGTTGAAAGGCTGCGGCTTTGGTGATGAAGATATCCAAGGGAAGCCCCATATCGGCATCGTTAACACCTATAACGAAGGAGCGCCGGGACATGCCCATTTGAAAAAATTCGCGGAAGTCATCAAGCAGGGAGTCTGGGCAGCAGGCGGTGTACCGATTGAATTCGGCGCCCCGTCCACTTGCGGTGACATGATCGTCGGAGAAGAAGAATTGAAATATGAGCTGGCTGGAAGAGATGCGGTTGCCCTGGGTGTTGAATACGTGTCCGTTGTACACCAGTTTGACGGGCTTGTCCTTATGGCAAGCTGCGATAATATCATTCCCGGCGTGTGCCTCGGTGCGGTCAGGGTGAATGTTCCCTCGACTATTATTACCGGAGGCCCGATGCTGGCGGGAGAATATGAAGGTAGGGAAGTGCTGCCGTGCGACGTTGCTCCTCTGACCATCGGAAAGGATGATCAAAGCCAGATGGTCAGGGACATCGAAAATACAGCCTGCATGTGCCCGGGGGCATGTGCCAGCATGGGTACGGCCAACAGCATGCAGATCATGATGGAGGTTCTGGGGTTGACGCTGCCGCATACGGCAACGATTCCAGCTGTCTATGCGGATAAGCTCAGGGCTTGCAGAACTGCCGGCAAACGGATCGTTGAGATGGTTAAGGAGGGCTTGAAACCGAGGGATCTGTTGACAAGGGAAACATTTTTGAATGCCGTGACCGCTGACATCGCTATGGGAGGCTCCACCAATGTGATCCTGCATCTGATCGCCATAGCCAGAGAAGCCGGCATCAAGCTTACCGTCGATGATTTCGACAGGATCGGGAAAAGTGTACCCTGTATCTGCGGGGTAAAACCTTCGGGGCAATACAGCATCGTCGATTTTCACAAGGCCGGCGGCGTTCCTGCTTTGTTGAAGGAGCTCCGGTCTATTCTCAACCTTGATGTAAAGATGATGACCGGAGAAACCTTGGGGCAGGTCATCGAAAAGGCATGCAATAAAAATCCAGATCTGATCAGAGGTTTGGGCAACCCAATCAGCGCTGACGGCGGTCTGACAATCCTGCGGGGGAATTTGGCTCCCGGGAGCGCTATCATCCGCTCCTCCTCTGTGCCGGAAAGCATGAAGAAATTCTCGGGACCTGCCAGAGTCTTCGGCAGGGACCAGGAAGGCGTCAAAGCGATCCTGGCCGGACTGATCAAACCCGGGGATGTCATGGTCATAAGGTATGAAGGGCCAAAAGGCGCCCCGGGTATGAAAGAAATTATGCTGAGCACGGACGCCCTCGTTGCGAAAGGTTTGGATGACAGCGTCGGCTTAATCACGGATGGAAGATTTTCCGGTTTTAACCATGGGCCCATCGTAGGGCATATCACACCGGAGGCGTATGAAGGGGGACCTTTGGCCCTGGTGGAGGAAGGAGATATCATTTCGGTAGATATCAAGGCAGCGACGCTTACCGTCGATGTCAGTGACGGCGAAATGGAGGCACGCAGGGCAAAATGGATCAAACCGGAACCCAAAGTCAAGCAGGGCATGATGCATATTTATGCGCAGCTCTGCAGATCGGCTGAAGAAGGTGCAGGGATGACCATCTGATATAGGAAGGTAGATGGAGTATGAGACTTGGCGGTAAAACGACAGGATATCTGTTCGTGGGATTCAGCGGCACGTTATGGGGGACAGGATTTTTATACATACAATACATCCTGGATCAGGGCTTGCCGGCAAGGGATCTGGTTTCGTGGAAGATGATGATCGGATTTTGCATCCTGCTTTCCTATACCGCCTGCAAAGACAGGAATTTATTGAAAATCGACAGAAAAGGATTGCTATACTTTGCCTTTCTGGCGCTGGTCTGCCACTGTCTGTATAATTTATCCATCAATATGGCCTTGGAGAGAACGAACATTGCGACGACGGTTTCTCTGATGTATACCGCCCCTGTATTTGTCCTGCTGATCGCAAGATTCACATTGAAAGAGCCGCTGACTATTATCAAAGTCATTGCTGTTTTCCTGTGTGTGGCAGGTGTTTTTTTGACGGCAACCGGAGGAACGCTGAGTGTTCTGGATCTGAATATATCGGGGGTTCTTTTCGGCTTATTTACAGGGCTTTGCTATGCCATTATGAATTTAGTCAGCAAAGTCTTGCTGAAAACCTATCAGCAGCTTACGCTTTTAACCTATACCTTCGGCATGGCATTTCTCTTTTCTCTGTCCTTTTCCAATCCACTGGCCGCTTTCCGGATCGAATTCAACCTATGGTTCTGGGTAAACATTCTGTTGCTGGGAGCTGTGCCTACCGCTGCGGCGTACTTTCTATTCACAACAGGTCTGTCGTACAATATAGAATCCTCAAAAGCCGCTGTTGTTGCAACCGTCGAAGTGCCGGTATCCGTTATCGGTTCCTATATTGTTTTCGGTCAGGATATTTGGGGATGGAAATTGGCCGGGATCACTCTGGTTCTGATTTCTGTCATGATTCTTCAGGAGGTTTTGATTCCGCCAAAACAAACTGCGGGCGAAACATCATGCAACGAAGCCGCTTTGCCACACGCGGGAGGGGATTAAACAATACCGGCGGGTGATTCTATAAATGCTTTCTTCTTGATAGAATGAATCAACAATCCAATATTATTGAATGATCAATAAAATAAGTCGAATCAGGAGGCTGAAAAATGTATTTTACAAGGAATGAATACCTCAGCAGGATGAAGAAGACGCAGCTATCCATGGCAGAAAAAGGAATTGATTTGCTTCTTGTTACAGATCCTGCCAACATGTGTTATCTATCCGGACATGATGCCTGGTCGTTCTATGTGCACCAAGGTATCATTGTGACTTTAGATGATGAAATGCCGATTTTTGTTGGGCGGTATATGGATGCTTTCAGCGGCGTCGTTAAGACGACCTGGCTGGACGAAGAACATGTCAGAGCTTACAGCGATACTTTGGTTCAAAATCCTTATCATCATCCCATGGAACGGTTTGCCGAGATCATTACGGAGCTTGGGGCATCCGATAAAACCATTGCGGTTGAAATGGATAATTATTGGTTCACTGCCAAAGCATTCGAGACATTGAAGGCTGAACTGCCAAACGCAAAATTTGTGGATGGGAATCTGCTGGTCAATTGGGTAAGAATCATCAAGTCCGAACAGGAAATCGCCTATCAGCGAAAAGCGGGAAAACTTGCGGAATTAGCTATAAAGGCCGCCAGTGATACGATTGAAGCGGGTGCAAGGCAATGTGATGTGGTTGCGGCAATTTACTATGCTCAGATTCATGGTACGGAAGAATTCGGAGGCGATTATCCAAGTATCGTTCCTATGCTGCCTGCGGGGGAAATGGCAGGTGCGCCGCACCTGACCTGGTCGGATGAGAAATATCCTGACGATACGGTCATAGCAATAGAAATAGCAGGCTGCTATCGAAGATATCATTCTCCGCTGGCCAGAACGGTTTGTATCGGAAAGCCAAATCCCAGGGTGACCGATGTTGCCAGGATCGCTGTCGAAGGACTGGAAGCAGCTCTCGGTACAATCAAACCGGGAATCTATCTTGAGGAGGCGGAACATTCCTTCAGGAAGGTACTGAAAAAGTATGGGCTTGAAAAAGAAGCACGAATCGGATATTCCATGGGACTCAATTATCCACCGGACTGGGGTGAGCATACTGCAAGCATCAGAAACGGAGACAAGACAATTCTTCAGCCCAATATGACATTCCATTGTATTCCCGGCATGTATTTTGATAATTTCGGGGTATCCATCAGTGAAGCATTCCGAGTGACTGAAACAGGGTGCGAAACCTTTGCAAATTATTCAAGAGAGCTGATTCTGAAATAGGAATTCCGATTTTGCGGGAAAGGAATTGAGTACATGAACAATAAAAATGACAAAACCCCCCTGTTTGATGCTATCGTAAGGTACATTGAACAGAACCCTTCCTACTTTCGGATCCCAGGACATAGGGGGGCAAAAGGAATCAGCTCCAAATGGGTGGACCTGGTCGGTGAGAACATTTTTAAATTTGATTTGACGGAAACGCCATATCTGGATGATCTGCACAATCCCGACGGTGCGATTGCTCATGCACAGAATCTTGCAAAGGATGTTTTCGGAAGCGATAAAACATATTTTCTGATCAATGGCACGACCTGCGGCAATGAAGCGATGGTGGCCTCCACTGCGATGGAGGGTGACGAGATATTGATCCCGCGAAATGCGCATAAGTCGGTTTTGATGGGGCTGATTATTAGCGGGGCGACACCAAGATACATCATGCCGAAACTATCCCGTGAATGGGGTGTGCACGGAGGAATTGATCCGGCAGAGGTTCGGTTATTTCTTGATCATAACCCGAAGTGCAGGGCTGTCTTTGCCGTCAGCCCTTCCTACTACGGTTTTTGCAGCGATATTAAGAATTTGGCAGAAATTTGTCACAATAAAAATATTCCGCTGATTGTCGATGAGGCCCATGGTGCGCACTGTTATTTTTCGGAACAGCTCCCTGAAGGCGCAATCACTGCGGGAGCGGATATCTGTTCGCAAAGCACTCATAAAGTGACCGGTTCTCTGACCCAGAGCTCCATGCTGCATGTCAGATCCGGTAGGATTGATCATGCCATGCTGGAAGCAAATCTGCATATTGTTCAGAGCACAAGTCCATCGTACCTTTTAATGACCTCCCTGGATCTGGCCAGATACGAGCTGGCTGAGCACGGTAAGGAACTCATTGCAAATGCAATAGAGCTTGCTGATTACGCAAGACGGGAAATCGACAGCATAGACGGCATTACGTATATCGGTGAAGGTATGGTCGGTACAGATGCGATCGCCGACTATGACCGTACCAGGCTGATCCTTTCGGCTAAAAATCTCGGCATAACGGGATTTGAACTCAAGTCGCTGCTGTTTAACAATTTCAACATTGATATGGAATTGTCCGACTACTTGAATGTATTGGCAATTATATCCTTTGCCAATAAGAAGGATGATATCAATAAACTGATATCGGCACTGAGAGCAATCTCGAAAGAACATCCAAAGAGGAAACCGATTAAGAACGAGATACATCTGCCGTCAATCCCGCCGTACGCTTTATCTCCAAGGCAGGCGCACTTCCACATGAAAAAGACAATCCCATGGAAAGAGGCAAAAGGCTGCATTGCCGGAGAACCCATCGCACCCTATCCTCCGGGTATTCCTGTTATTTATCCGGGGGAACTGATTACAGAGGAAATTTGGGAGTACCTGGAACAATATCGAAGTCTGGGCAGGCATATTCAGGGACCGTCAGATCCCAAACTCCAACAGTATAAAATAATCGATCAGTGAAGACGAGCTCCTTCTCAATGACAGATACACCGGTCCGGCCTCTTTGCCAATTTGATGACAGAGGCCGGACTTTCTTTATGCGTTCGCGTTTTCTATTGCGTGTGTCTTTTTAATAATAACATCAGGATAATGATTGAATTTTTATATATGATATGTTACTATGATAAGACAAAAAAGACTTCATGAATTCTGAATATATCGGCTCTGAAGTAAAGGAATAAGGGAAGACAAATATGGAAATAGAAATGAAGTATAGTATAGGGGATAAGGATATCGCGAAAAGCATCTGGGAAGACGACTATCTTTTGGGCATGGAAGAAAAAGACTCAAGAGAAAAAGTGTACATGAAGGCAGCTTATTTTGACACCGATGACAATATTCTATCAAGGAATGACATTGCATTCCGTGTTCGTATGGAGGGTTCCCGTATCGTTGCCTCATTAAAGTGGAAAGGTGCAAGTAAAAAAGGACTGCATACCAGAGAAGAGATCAACGTTCCGGTCACGAATGAAGCCTGTTTTATCATGCCGGATCCCGATATTTTTAAAGAAAGCGACATCGGACGCGATATGATCGCACTGGTTGCAGGCAGACGGCTTCACAGCATGCTTGAAACCAGATTTTTAAGAAGCAGGCTAAGAATCGATACCGGAAAAAGTATTTGTGAAGTGGCTATTGACGAAGGGGAGATCGTAACCGACTACGGCAACCTTCCGATTTGCGAGTTGGAAATTGAACTGTTTTCCGGAGATCAGGAAGAGGTTCGCCAGATCGGCGAGACTCTGGCGGAAAAGTATGGGCTGAAAGAAGAAGATCGAAGTAAATATGCCAGAGGCCTGAGGTTGCTGGAAGATCACAAGTATATTTAAAATCGAATGAAATCATATGAAATCATATGAAATCCTGGGATATAAGATAGCTTTTACAGGCTATCTTTCTCATCTTCAGGAGCATATGCGACAAAATCAGGGATCATGGCGTGAAAAACTGAATAATACTTTACATTGTGCCGGATTGAGGGTATAATAATATGCGCACATTGTGCATAAGAGACCAATGGAACCCCATTGGTCTTATCGGTGCTTAAAATTTAGGAGGATAGAATAAATGATTTCAACTTTAATCTCGAAAGAGAAAAACCTGGCAAAATTCACAATGGAATTTACTGCAGAAGAATTTGAAAAAGCTGTAGTTGAAGCATACCAGGCAACGAAGGGCAAGTACGTTATTGATGGCTTCAGAAAAGGAAAGGCTCCCAGAAAACTTATCGAAACCCATTATGGCGAAGATGTATTTTTTGAGGATGCGATTAATAAGATGTTTTCAAAAGCATACCCGGAAGCGCTTGAAACTCTTGGCTTGGACACCGTCGACAGGCCTTCCGCGGAGTTTGATCAGATAGAAAAAGGAAAAGGATTTACCGTAACCATTACCGTAACCGTCAAACCCGAATTTGCCGTGAAGGATTATAAGGGAGTAAAGGTTGCCAAAGCTGAGCACAATATTACAGACGAAGATGTCGATAAGGAACTGGAAACATTACAAAAAAGAAACTCAAGAATGGTGCTTGTCGACCGGCCCGCTCAGAACGGTGATACCGTTCTCATCGATTACGCAGGCTATGTGGGTGACGAACAATTTGAAGGCGGCACTGCGGAAAGACAGCCTCTGGCTCTCGGCAGCGGCACATTCATTCCGGGCTTTGAAGAACAGCTTGTGGGGGCAGTTGCCGGAGACGAGAGAGACGTAAAGGTCACGTTCCCGGCAGAATACCATTCCGCAGATCTGGCAGGAAAGGAAGCGGTATTCAAGTGCAAGGTCCATGAGATCAAGGAAATGGAAAAACCGGAGCTAAACGACGAATTTGCAAAAGACGTCAGCGAGTTTGACACACTTGAAGAGCTGAAGAAGGACTCCAGGGAAAAGCTGGAAAAGGCTGCGGCATCCAAGGCAGAATACGAGACAAAGAATGCCGTGCTGGAAAAGGTATATGAAGCGAATGATATCGATATTCCGGGAGTGATGGTAGAAGACCAGATCGATGAAATGATGCAGGAATTTGACCAGCAGCTTCGTTATCAGGGAATGGACCTTCAGAAGTACTTTGAATATCTGAATAAGGAACCGAAGGATTTCAGAGAGGAACTTCGCGCAGACGCATATAAAAAGGTAAAGACCAGGCTGATCGTGGAAGCGGTGGCAGATGCGGAAAATCTGGACGCGGCAGACGAGGAAGTGGAAGCCGAACTGAAGGCCATGGCGGAGCAGTATAAGATGGAAGTTGATAAGCTGAAGGAATATATGAAAGCCGAGAATTATTCCTATGTGGCCAAAGACATAAAAATGCGAAAAGCAGTTGATTTCATGTTTGAAAATGCGATAGTTGAGTAATATATAACATGTAGAACGAAAACTGAAGGCAGGCGCTCAGCTCGTAAAACGGAGCGAGTTCTGCCGGCAGTTCCATAACAGAACGGCGTAAGCCGCACAAGGGGGGTATACTTAGATGACACTAATTCCAATGGTAGTTGAACAGACAAACAGAGGTGAAAGATCCTATGATATCTATTCAAGACTGTTAAAGGACAGAATCATATTTTTAGGAGAACCCGTAGATGATCATATCGCGAGCCTGATTGTCGCTCAGCTGCTATTCCTGGAATCAGAGGACTCTGAGAAGGATATCCAGTTATATATCAATAGCCCGGGCGGTTCGGTGACTGCAGGTATGGCCATATTTGATACCATGCAGTTTATCAAGCCGGATGTGGCAACCATTTGTATCGGTATGGCGGCAAGCATGGGAGCATTTCTGCTTTCTTCAGGGACAAAAGGAAAACGGTTTGCACTGCCGAACGCGGAGATCATGATCCACCAGCCTCTGGGAGGAATCCAGGGTCAGGCCGAGGACATCAGAATCCATGCGGAATGGATTATAAAAACAAGAGAAAAGTTAAACAGAATCCTTAGTGAAAATACTGGTCAGGACCTCGACCGAATATCCAGGGATACGGACCGGGATAATTTTATGAGTGCCCAGGAAGCAGTAGAATACGGGATTATTGACAAGGTAAAGAAATCCAGAGAGTAAGGGGGATTGGCTTATGAGTAAATATGATGCAACAAAACAGTTGAAATGCTCGTTCTGCGGCAAACCGCAGGATCAGGTAAGACGACTTGTGGCAGGGCCAAATGTTTATATATGCGACGAGTGCATCGAGCTTTGTCAGGACATCATTAAAGAAGAGTTCGCAAGCTCTCTCGACGACATCGATCGCAAGGCTGAAAAATTTGAATTGCCGAAGCCGAAGGAAATCGCGACCATCCTATCCGATTATGTAATCGATCAGGATGATGCGAAGAAATCACTGGCGGTAGCGGTATACAACCATTATAAACGAGTAAACAGCATGGGCAAGCTGGATAATGACGGGGTTGAAATTCAGAAGAGCAATATTGTAATGATCGGGCCTACAGGCTCGGGAAAGACGCTGCTGGCGCAGACTCTGGCAAAAATTCTGGATGTTCCTTTTGCTATTGCTGATGCAACCGCGCTGACGGAGGCCGGATATGTGGGCGAGGATGTTGAGAATATTCTTCTCAAACTGATCCAGGCAGCAGATTATGATGTGGAAAAAGCCCAGAAGGGTATCATCTACGTGGATGAAATCGACAAAATTGCCCGAAAATCAGAAAATCCATCAATTACCAGAGATGTCAGCGGGGAAGGAGTTCAGCAGGCTTTGCTGAAGATCCTGGAAGGAACCGTGGCAAGCGTTCCGCCTCAAGGCGGCAGAAAACATCCGCACCAGGATTTTATCCAGTTTGATACGACAAACGTACTGTTCATCTGCGGCGGTGCATTTGACGGACTGGATAAGATTATCCAGCGAAGGATAGGCGAAAAAACCATCGGCTTCAATGCAGACATCAGGTCGTCCAAGGAGGAGGCATCAGAAATCCTTAAGAAGGTCCAGCCGGAAGATCTACTGAAATACGGATTGATTCCGGAATTCATCGGCAGACTGCCCGTTATGGTAACACTGGAAGAGTTGAGCAAGGAAGCGCTGGTTCGGATTATCAAGGAACCTAAGAATGCCATACTGAAGCAGTACAAAAAGCTGTTCCAGATGGACGGCGTGGAACTTGAGATCGAAGATGACGCGATTACCAGGGTGGCCGAAAAAGCAATTGAAAGAAAAACTGGTGCGAGAGGTCTAAGAAGTATATTAGAGCATGTTATGACAGATATTATGTATGAGCTCCCATCCAGGGAAGATATTACAAAATGCATTATAACAAAAGGAACGATTGATTATAACACAGGGCCGGCTTTAGTGCTTGTGGAGTCGAAACGAAACAAGAAGAGCGAGGAATCTGCATCGTAAGACAGGCGGCGGAAAGCCGCCTGATTTTTTAGCAGACGAATGGGGACCGTCATTGCCGGTGAAACAGAACATATTTATAAGACTCAAAAGGAAGCGAAAGGGGAAAACAGGAGGGCAATATGGCTGAGAAAAAAATAAAAAAAACCGGAAAGATGAAAGACGAGGAGCAGGAAAACTCCATGGATGATATAAGCGGATCTGAGAACGAAGATCTGGACAGAGACGACACAGCAGCAGAAAACATGGAAGAAGATGAAGAAGAGAAAAGCAAAAAAATTGAAGAAGATGAGTTGAAGGCCGAGATGGAGGAAGCGATCACGGGAGTCAAAGACAACTCGGTCAAGGCAATGCCGATGATACCGCTCAGGGGACTTTCCATTTTTCCTTATATGGTTCTTCACTTTGACATAGGCAGGGAGAAGTCAATCAGTGCACTGGAAAAAGCCATGATGATGAACCAGCTCGTATTTCTCTCTGCTCAGAAAGATGCTGAAACCGACCTTCCTACCCATGAGGACTTTTACAAGATCGGAACCATTGCGAAAATCAAGCAGATGCTGAAACTTCCGGGGGATGCGATCCGCGTTTTAGTGGAAGGCATCAGCAGGGGAGAGATTCAGGATGTCATATTTGAAGTCCCATATTTCAAATGTGCCGTGAAGAAAATAAGGGAGAGAGAATTCGAAGAACTGCCATCCAAAGTAGTGGCTTTAATGCGTTCTGCGCTGGGGAATTTCGAGAACTATCTGGATCTGAATCCAAAAGTATCCCAGGATATTTTTCCTTCAGTGTCTTCCGTGGACCAACCGGGGAGACTGGCTGATGTCATCACGTCTCATCTTGACATCAAGACGGAAGAGAAGCAGAAGATTCTGGAAGCCTTTGATCCGGAAGACAGGCTTGAGATCCTCAATGAGATTCTAAACAAGGAAATCGAGATCCTTACCATCGAACAGGATATCAACATTAAGGTAAGAAGCCAGATCAATAAGACACAGCGGGAATATTACCTGAAGGAGCAGATGCGTGCCATCCAGGAAGAGCTGGGTCAGGACGAGGCTATCGAGGATGAAATTGAAACCTGGCTCGACCAGCTGAAAAAGCTGAAGCTTGCTCCGAAGGTCAATGAGAAAGTAGAAAAGGAAATCAAAAGATTGTCCAAGATACAGCCGTCCTCTGCGGAAGGCGGCGTAATCAGAACCTATGTTGAGTGGATTCTTGCATTGCCGTGGAATAAGGCGTCCAAAGGAACCATCGACATTAAAAATGCCGAAAAGATTCTCAACGAGGATCATTATGGATTGGAAAAGGTGAAAGACAGGATTCTTGAATACCTGGCGGTCATGAAGCTTTCAAAGAGTATGAAGGGGCCGATCCTTTGCCTGGTAGGTCCTCCAGGCGTCGGAAAAACTTCTGTAGCAAGATCCATTGCCAGGGCAGTCAATCGTGAATTTGTCAGAATGTCCCTCGGAGGAGTCAGAGACGAGGCCGAAATCAGGGGACACAGAAGAACCTATATCGGGGCTATCCCCGGAAGGGTCATGTCTGCAATCAAAGAGGCGGGGACCAATAATCCGGTCTTCCTGTTTGACGAGGTCGATAAGATCGGCGCCGATTTCAGAGGTGATCCTGCGTCCGCGCTGCTGGAGGTTCTCGACCCGGAACAGAACAAAGAATTTGCGGATCATTATCTGGAGGTTCCTTTTGATCTGTCTAAGGTCATGTTTATTACCACGGCCAATACCACGGATACCATACCGAGGCCGTTGCTTGACAGAATGGAAGTCATTCAGGTGCCTGGATATACGGAAGAGGAAAAGGTCAAGATCGCCGAACGGTACCTGATACCGAAAAAGACAAAAGAACATGGACTGAAAGAGGAAAATATCACGATTTCCGAAAGCACGATCCGAAGCATCATCAATCATTACACGAGAGAATCCGGCGTCAGAAATCTGGAAAGAGAAATCGCTAACCTCTGTCGAAAAGTCGCAAGAAAAATTGTGGAGGAGGATGCCACGAGATTTCGTGTTACTGCCGGAAATATTGAATCTTACCTTGGCAAAAAGCGTTACAGATATGATATTATAGAAGGGGAAAACGAGGTGGGCGTAACCACTGGCCTTGCATGGACCGTCGTCGGCGGTGATACGCTGTTTATTGAAACGACTCTGATCCCGGGTACTGGAAAGCTGGTTCTGACGGGACAGCTGGGTGAGGTCATGCAGGAGTCGGCAAAGGCCGGTATCAGCTATATCCGATCCATCAGCAAGGACCTGGGCATCAACGAAGATTTTTACAAGGATAACGATCTTCATATTCATATTCCGGAGGGGGCGACGCCCAAGGACGGCCCGTCGGCAGGCGTCACCATGTGTACGGCTATCATATCCACTCTCACCAATTCGCCGGTTAGAAAGGATGTTGCTATGACGGGGGAGATTACCCTGAGAGGCAAGGTTCTTCCTGTTGGGGGCATCAGAGAGAAGGTTCTCGCTGCCCATCGGGCTGGTATCAAAAAGGTACTGCTTCCGGCGGATAACGAAAAGGACATTGAGGAAATTCCCGCCAATGTCAGAAAGAAGCTGGAATTCGTTTTGATTCATAATGTGAAGGAAGCGTTGGAACACGCGCTCATTCAGAAAGAAGGCGGGTCTCAGGACAATATCAAAACCGGCGTCGCAGAAACGGCCGAGGTAATTCAGGCAGAAGCGGAAAGTTAAATTTCCGGGGAAGAATATCATGATAATAAAGAAGGCAGAACTGGTTGCAGTAGCAGTCAAGAAAAACCAATACCCGGAGGACAATAAAAAGGAGATTGCCTTTGCCGGACGTTCCAATGTCGGAAAGTCTTCTCTGCTGAACCTGCTGGTGAACAGAAAAAACCTGGCAAGAGTCAGCGGAAGTCCGGGTAAAACCAGAACTATAAATTTCTACGAAATCAATGATGAGTTCCGCATCGTGGATCTGCCCGGCTACGGGTACGCCAAGGTTTCCAAGTCAGTGACAGAAAACTGGGGTGATATGATCGAAGGGTATCTGGCCAACAGACAGGGACTTTTGAAAGTTGTCCAGCTTGTAGATATCAGACACAAGCCGTCGCCGCAGGATATCCAGATGTACGAATGGCTCAGACATTACGGCTTTGACGGGATTGTTGCAGCAACCAAATCGGATAAAATTTCCAGAAATGAAATAGCGAAGAGCATCAGCACCATCAGAAAAACGCTGGGGCTCTCCCCGGAAGACAAAGTCATCCCGGTCTCTTCTCTGAAGAGAACGGGATATGATAAGCTGATCGAAGAGTTGGATCGTCTTTTGGGGGAGGTTTGACCGATGCAGTTTATTTACCTTCAGGTACTGTTTAAAAGGTTAAAAGCAATTAAATATTTCATGAAGGATAAGGAAGTGCCCCTACGGAAGAAACTGATCATCGTTGCAGGGACCATTTATCTGTTCAGCCCGATTGATCTGATTCCTGCACCGGTGCTCATTTTCGGTTTTGTCGACGACATTGTGCTTTGGACATTTATTATCTGGTACCTCAAGAGCGAACTGGATCAATACTGGAAAGAGACCGACAAGGTAAAACCAGCGGAAAAATTCCGCGGTAAGAATATTATTGATGATGCAGACTTTGAAGTGAAGGACGATGTAAATCAATAAAGCATAGTTCTTGAAATACAGCACCGGCACAGTGCCGGACAGAATGTTAGTACGACGAAAATCTACAAATCAAAGATTTGTGATTTTCCAGAATAAATTCCGTCAAGCGGTTCTAAAGAACCGGACAGAATGTTAGGAGGAGCAAGTTTAGAATGGAAAACATTTCTACTTTAGGACAGGTCATGATCACCGAGGAGCAGCTGAAGCAGCGGGTCAAAGAACTTGGAAAACAGATTTCTGAGGATTACAAAGGGCAGGAGGTTCTGGTCATCTGCATATTGAAAGGCGGAGTGCTTTTTATGAGTGATCTGATCAGGGAGTTTACCGTGGATACCAAAATCGACTTTATGGCAGTTACCAGTTATGGAGCCTCAACCAGAAGTACAGGCGTTGTAAGGATTCTTAAGGATCTGGACTCCGGCATCGAGGATGAAAATGTAATCATTGTGGAAGATATCATCGATTCCGGAATAACACTCCACTATCTGAGAGATTATTTACTGGGCAGGATGCCGAAAACGCTCAAAATATGTACTCTGCTGGATAAGCCGGAGAGACGCGAAGTTGATATCAAAGCAGACTACGTCGGTTTTGAAATAGAGAATAAATTCATCGTAGGCTATGGACTGGACTACGATCAGAAGTATAGGAACCTTCCATACATAACCTGTCTGGAGGAGTAAGGATGAACGGGTGTTTTCATTAACAATTTAATCGTAAAAGGAGATAGAAAAATGGGTTACAAAGCGGAAGTCGGATTATCAAACAAGCATCTTCACCTGAATCAGGAGGATATCGAAATACTCTTCGGAAAGGGACATACGTTGACTCCTGCCAAGGCTCTGAAGCAGCCGGGACAGTATGCCAGTGAGGAAAAGGTCGATATTGTCGGACCCAAAGGAGTGTTAAAGGGAGTCAGAGTTCTGGGACCTGCTCGGCCGGAAACACAGGTGGAACTTTCCTTGACGGATGCCAGAACAATCGGGATCTCAGCGCCGGTCAGAGAATCCGGCAAGCTGGACGGAACACCCGGTGTGAAACTGGTAGGTCCCGCAGGAGAAGTCGCCATTGATCACGGTGTCATCATCGCCCTAAGGCATATTCATTTGTCCCCTTCACAGGCTGTTGAAGCAGGAGTAAAGGACAAGGATATTGTGAAGATCAAATTTGAAGGAGATAGAGGAGTGACCTTTGAAAACGTACTGGTTCGTTCCGGAGACGGTCATGACAGCGAAATCCATCTTGATACCGACGAGGGCAATGCCGCCGGTCTGAGCAACGGCATGCTGGGTGAGATCATTAAATAGGTGAGGTAAAATGAATAATTTAAATCGATATTTTGATCATACCATCCTGAAACCGGAGGCGACGGAAGCCGATGTGATCAAGCTGTGCAATGAAGCAAAGGAATACGATTTCTACGCAGTCTGTGTCAATTCATGTTATGTGACCTTGGCAAATGAGCTGCTGAAAGGCACCAATGTTAAAATCGCATCCGTAATCGGTTTCCCTCTGGGAGCCTGCAGTACGGATGCAAAGGCATTTGAGACGGAATGGGCCTGCAGCGAAGGCGCAGAGGAAATCGACATGGTCATACATGTTGGCGCGCTGAAAGAGGGCCGTTACGATTACGTAAGACAGGATATTGCAACGGTTGTTGCGGTTGCCCATGAGCATGGCGCTGACGTAAAGGTAATTCTGGAAACCTGCCTGCTGACAGACGAAGAGGTTGTGAAAGCCTGCCTGCTGTCGAGAGAAGCGGGCGCCGCCTTCGTGAAGACTTCCACGGGTTTCTCCAAAGAAGGGGCAACGGTTCATCATGTTGCATTGATGAAAAAGACCGTGGGCAACGATCTTCAGGTAAAGGCTTCCGGAGGAATCCGCGATCTAGCAAAAACCATGGAAATGATCGAAGCGGGAGCCGACAGGATCGGAGCCAGCGCATCCGTAGAGATTTACAAGGAGAGCATGAAGTAAATAGAGTCAATTATAATAGCGCACGCAGTGTGTGTCCTCCCGGAAACCGCCGTCTTTCAATGCTTCGCATAAAGCCGGTAACAGGTTTCAAGGTTTCCTTTGGGAACACAGCAGCGGCGCTGTTCTTTTAATGTTCAATATATCTCCCGCTTTCGGGAATTGCTATTTCATAGAAATTCTCTGTGAGCAGCCGCAGGTGCTCCCGCAGTTCATTTCCGGATATGGGTTTGCCGTGACTTGGAAGCATTACTTTCGGATTTAGCATTCTTATCAAATCGATGGATTCCTTTGCAAGTGCC
Organism: Anaerovoracaceae bacterium; assembly: GCA_036677845.1. GTDB lineage: Bacteria > Bacillota > Clostridia > Peptostreptococcales > Anaerovoracaceae > Anoxybacterium. The sequence goes on from JAVBVR010000065.1 coordinate 184,579, forward strand.
CAGTCCGGAGTCAAATAAGCCGGCGGGCCTTTGATCTGCTCTTTTTGTGTCAGCACAGAAAGGAAGGATTCCTGCTTAGTCGTTGTAACAGCGTCTCCGGCGATCAGTGTTTTGTCCCTCTCTCTGAAGAGAGAAATATGGCCTTCTGTATGTCCGGGTGTATAGATCCATTGCCAGCCGGGTATTCCGGGTATGCTCCCGTCCGAAGGAAGCGCTGCAGCCCGAAAGCCCAGATCGATGCTGTGGTGTGGAAAGGCAGAGGACATTTTGGCCACCAATCCTTCATCGGCAGAGGGATCGCCCTGAGGATAATTCTTTTTTCCCGTGAGATAGGGCAGTTCCTTCGGGTGTGCGTAAACAGGTACGTTCCATCGCTCTGCCAATCTCAAAACGGAACCGGTATGATCAAAATGGCCATGAGTTAAAACGATGGATTCCGGGCGGCTGCCCTCACCGAACCGTTCCTCGGTTTCCATCATAATGTATTCATAAGAATTCTCAAGGCCGGTATCGATCAGCACCCATTTTTTTTCGGCCATCCGAATGATAAATGCGTTGACGATGGTAAATTTCAATATAAGGATATCGGGCAGAACCTCATCCGTGGATGCCGCAATCTTTGATATTATTTTTAGTAATTGGTTGATCATTTGCCTTTATTCACCCCTTTTTTCATGGTCTTTCTTTACAATTTCAGCAAAAATATCACTGCTGTTTGACTGCTTTTCCAGCAGCTTTTCATTGCCGCGCATTAATTTCTTCATGTCAGCTATTTCAGACATGAGTGTAATAAAATCTTCTTTTGTCAGCGGTCTCTTTTCGTCCTTCAGTTCATAGCCCAGTTGACCACTGATTTCTATCGTTGCGGTTTTTACATCTTCAATCGAGCGGACTCCATTTTGTCTTAGACGCATCTCGAGCCTGTCTGCGGTAAGCCGGAGCTTTTTTATATTTTTCATGTTTGGTTTTCCGTTCTCTATGACAGCTACGGATTTACCGGACGAGAAGGTCTCAAACGCATCAAACTTTACCTCAAGGTATTCAACGATAACCATTAAAAGAGTAAACAAAAGGGCTGCAGATAAAGTCACAAAGACATTCTTCTCCGCGATTGGCTGGATCAGCAGTGAGCCGATACCAATCATAACAATTGTCTGCGTAATAGTCATCTGCGATATTGACTTCCTGCCGCCGAGTCTTAGAATGAATTTTCCGACGAAAAAAATCGCAACGGTTTCCCAAACCCAGTTGAAATCATCCATGATTCCGCTCCTTGTTCAGATTATCTTCATTTCTATTATTTAATCCTCGTTCTATATTTATACCAAAGAGCTTCCGTCAATATTTATACCAAATGGCCTCTGGCAATATCGCTCAAACAGATATTCTCTGCAAAATAAAAGAACCGGAACGAACCCGTTCCGGCTGAGTGCTGTATGTGGAAATTGCATGTGATATGAAAACGGAGGGAGGGAACGCGTTAGTAGTTCTTGTATATCCCGTCTGCTCTCCTCTTTTCCGAAGTACGGCTGATATAGGTGCCTTCCACAATACTATGATAACCTTTCTTTTGGACAAGGCCCTTTATATAGTCAAAATGAGGACATCGGTCGTGGTGATAATTATCCGTAGCCATACAGGATGACAGATGAACCGTCACATCATCCTTTTTAAAATCAGTCTTTTTCAGAAGCTTGTTGGAGAAATGCTCCAGCTTTGCTGCAAGTCCTGCTCCACAGCAGCCCCCGCAAGGGATTGAGATATATTTTGTGTCTTCGCCATACCCCTGAAATGCATCTGTTTTGCTGTAAAAAGCATTGGTACAGGCGAAGCCGCTGCATCTCTGTCTTGAAATCTCACATTGGATAATAACTACGTACTTTGTGTCCATTGATCTTCCTCCTGATTTATGATACTTTACCGGTTAATTCATTATACCGAATAAAGAGGAGGGTTTACCAGCAGAATATTTAATCCCAACCATATTGCGATGATATTTGTTTTTTATTATAATATTTAAGTATGTTTTCAAAATGAATGACTTATTGGAGATGGAATATGAATCGATATACCGGATTTCTTTCAAACTATTTTGATTTCGCAGGAAATAAAACCAGTCTCAAGACCGAGATCATCGCGGGGCTTACCACTTTTGTTACGATGGCCTACATCATTATCGTCAACCCCATGGTGCTGGCAGGCCCGGAAACGGGAACCGGTTTGGATTTCGATGCCGTTTTGACGGCAACCTGTCTGGCGGCCGGTGCGGCTACTTTGCTGATGGGGCTGCTTGCAAATTATCCTTTCGCTCTGGCGCCGGGAATGGGATTGAATGCATTTTTTACCTATACGCTCTGCGGCAGCATGGGATTGCCCTGGCAGACCGCCTTGGGAGTCGTCTTTATTTCAGGGTGCCTTGCACTGATCGTAACCTTGACGAAAATGAAAGAAATCATCATTCGTGCGATACCGCCCTCCCTGAAAGCAGCGGTAACTGCAGGAGTAGGGCTCTTTATCACATTTATAGGATTGACAAACAGCGGGATTGTAGCGGCGGATCCGGCTACCGTCCTTTCCATCGGAGAATTAGGAGATCCAAAAGTACTTTTGGCAATGACCGGTCTTGTGATTTCGGGTGTTCTGGTCATTCGCAGGGTTCCGGGAAATCTGCTGATCGGAATTGCTGCAACCGCACTCATCGGGCTTTTCATGCCCGACCCGGCAACAGGCAATCCAATTACGAGCTTCCAGCCGGGTGCCTATGGTATTTTTGACCGAATGCCTTCCCTGTCACCTGTCGCATTCCAGTTGGATCTGGCAGGGGCATTCAAACTGTCCTTGATCGTACCGATTTTTTCCTTGTTTTTTGTTGACTTTTTCGACACCATCGGAGGTTTTGTCGGCATTGCGTCCAAAGCCGGAATGATCGATGTAAAGGGAAACCTGAAAAACGGGAGCAGAGCTTTGGTAGCCGACTCCTTCGGAACGATCATCGGTGCACTGTTTGGAACCTCCAACACAACGACGTACGCAGAGAGTGCTGCCGGAGTTAATGCAGGAGGAAGAACCGGTATGACCGCACTTGTAGCGGCATGGTGCTTCTTGGCGGCGCCATTTCTTTCTCCGCTGTTTATCTGCATTCCAGCTGCAGCGACAGCACCCGCACTGATCATTGTGGGAATCTTAATGTGTTCTTCCTTGAATGAGATTGACTGGTCGGACGTAACCAAAGCGATTCCTTGCATCCTGACGATCATCATGATGCCTTTTACTTTCTCAATCGCTTCCGGAATGGCCTTCGGCTTCATCAGCTATGTGCTTTCAGCCGCTTTGACGGGAAGATACAGAGAAGTCCACTGGTTCATGTATGTGCTTGCTGTCCTGTTTGCCATATACTTCATCGTCAATTAACTGGTCGAATGGTCCCCCCCAAACTTCCTCGGAAAACAATTCTCATACCTGGTTCCTAAACCTGAATGAATTGATATTGGAATGAAAAAAGAGAATAGACAATCGTGCTATTCTCTTTTCGCTATTTTGTTATTCGTACCTCAATGCCTCGATGGGGTCAAGCTTTGCGGCTTTTCGTGCTGGATACAGGCCGAAAAACATGCCGACGACGGCGGAAAAACCTACAGCCAGTACAATGACCCTTGGATCTATGACGACATCGATATGTGCAAAGCTCATTCCTACCGCAGCAATGCCTATTCCCAGTGTCGTTCCGATAATGCCTCCGATTGCCGAGATAATCATGGCTTCAATCAGAAACTGCATAAGAATATCATTTGTTCTTGCACCCAGGGATTTTCGGATGCCGATTTCCCTGGTCCGTTCGGTAACAGATACGAGCATGATATTCATGATTCCGATGCCTCCGACAACGAGAGAAATGGCTGCAATTGCTCCGATTGCAATGGACAGGGTTCCAAGAACTCTATTGATTGTTGTCATCTGAGACTCGGCTGATTCAAATACATAAAAATTTGGATCCTTATCCTTGATCCGTGCCAGATATTTTGTGAACTCATTTCCGAGGGCATCCTGGTTTTTCTTTTCATTGGTGTATAACTCAAGGGCCCAGGAGGAACGATCCGCATACTCCAGGATCGGGTAGGGAACATAGGTGGAATAAGAATCACTCATGAACATGCCCTCAAACAGGCTGGCGGGAACTTCATAAACACCGACAACGGTCAGATCTTTCATCTCTCCGTTGATGACCACACTTAAAGTCTGGCCGACTGCGTCCTCTTTGTTGAATAAATTCAAGGCTGCTTTTTTCTCAATGACAATCCTGTCTTTTTTGCCGTCCACATCGCTCTTGTTGATCATCCTTCCGTGCAGGATGGTCATATTCTTTTTATGTTTGTTATAATCGGCACCAACGCCGTACATATCCAATTTGCCTTCCACTCGTCCTACTTTCGTATCGCTTCTGGCGCTGGTGCTGGGGACGATGTATTTGATATCTTCCGGAAACCTTGCCTTCAAGGCCTCAATATCCTCCGGCAGGATCAGATCATTGTACTCTACGCCTTCTTGGGTCATCTGCCAGTTCAAGTAGAGGTACATATTATTCATCCCGTAGGCTTCAAATTCCTTTCCCACCATGCCTTTGGCGCTGTCACCGATTGAAGTGATGGCGATTACGGAGCTGATCCCGATGATAATGCCAAGCATAGTCAGGAAGGAGCGCATCTTATTGCTTTTGATGGCGGTCAGAGCAAGAAGAATGTTTTCAAAAATTAGCATCGTCTCACCTCCCTGGACACTTCGTCCTTGATAATAATTCCATCCTTGAAGGTGATGATTCGATCGGTAAATTCGGCGATATCCCGCTCATGGGTTACGATGATAACGGTATTCCCTTCCCGATTCAAAGAGGTAAAAATCTCCATGATCTCGACAGAGGATTGAGAATCAAGGTTGCCTGTGGGTTCATCCGCCAGAATGATCTGAGGTTTGTTGGCCAGAGCCCTTGCGATTGCGACTCTCTGTTTCTGCCCGCCGGATAATTCATTGGGCATATGGTGGGCACGGTCTTCCAGGCCGACGTTTTTTAAGAGCTCCAGAGCCCTTTCATTCCTTTCTTCTGCTCCAACTTTGGCGTAAACCATGGGCAGTTCCACGTTTTTCAGAGCACTGGTGCGCGATATAAGGTTAAATGACTGAAAAACGAAGCCGATTTTTTTATTTCTGACAGCGGATAATTCGTTGTCACTCTTCTCCATAACATTGTCGCCTTCTAAATAGTAACAGCCGTCAGTGGGGCGATCCAGACAGCCGATGATATTCATCATCGTCGACTTTCCCGAACCGGAAGCACCCATGATTGCGATAAATTCACCTTTATGTATGGTCAGATTGATTTCCTTCAAAGCCTTGACCTGGATTTCTCCGGTATCGTAAATTTTGGTCAGAGCTTCCATTCTAATGATTTCATCCGTCATGGCAGCCTCCCTTACATTCCGGGTACCGGAGCAACTTCCATGCCGTCGGTCATTTCAAAGGTCGGGCTTAGGACTACCTGATCTTCCGGCTTGATCTCACCGGAAGTGATTTCCACATGGAAATCTCCTTCGATCCCAAGTTTTACAGGAACTTTTTTCAGGATTGTTTCGTTCAAAACCATAACATAGCTTTCTCCGGTATCGATATCCTCAAGGACAGAATCGATGGGAACCGCCAGAACATTTTTCTGCTTCTGAATTTCTATTTTTGCCTTGGCGGTGACGCCGGCAATCAGTTTGGAATTTTCTTTCTTCACATCGATCTGTACGGGAATGACCATTTCCTTTGAAGTGGCGTCCTTCAGTTCTCCGGTTGGAGAGATTCTGGATACGACGCCTTCTACACTTTCACTTCCCAGCACTTCTGCAGTAATGGTCACCTTTTGGCCCACCTGGATTTTTCTGATATCATATTCACTGATTCTGACGTCCATTTTCAGATTCTGAAGGTCTTCCACCACGAACATGGGCTCGGCGTTTTCTGTATCGTTAGCATAACGTCCGATGTTGACATTCACTCTTGTAACGGTTCCTGCAATGGGACTTTTAATGTTGACCTTGTCAGTTATGTTAAGAGAATTCAGGGTAACCCGGTCGCTTTCATACTGGCTTTGTGCCCGCAGGTACTCTTCCTTTGAGATCGCGCCTTCTTCATAGAGCGTTTTGGAAGCCTCATAATTGAATTTTGACTGGTTTAATGCGGTCGCCGCCCTCTGGTAGTCATCCTGCAGGTCTTTCGAGTCGAGGACAGCAAGAACCTGATCCTTTTGAACGACATCGCCTTCTTCCACCAGGATGGAGATAATTTCATAATTCAGGGATGTAGCAACATCCGCCTTCTGAGAGCCCTGAATGGTTCCCTTTATGGTAACCGCCTGTTCAATGTCCATCCTTTCAACTGTACCGGTTGTGACGGCGAGGGCAGGTGCGCCGCCGGACATAAATTTGGGAATGATGACGATTAAAGCAAGTACAAGAACGATAGCCGCTGAAATGATGATCCTCTTCTTTTTCTTTGACATGGGTTTTCTTGCCCTTTTGACTTTAACGGTTTTTCCCCCTTCTTTTTCTGCCTCATTAACTCTTTTCCGAAACATAAATACCTCCTGTGATCTGTTTGCAATTTGCGGGCAAATTGAAGCCGGAGACGCTCAAGTACCCGGCTTATTAATTATAACGAATGATATCATAAAATGTCTTCATATTTTATTATATAAAAGTTATTTATCGCGCTTATGCTGCGTTAAAACACCATTTATGGTATCATTCCAGTTATTATAACATATTTTTCCTTTCCATATTTTTAAGATTTTATTAAAAATGTCAATGGAATCACACCACTTGGGGAAATATAGAAGATAGGTTGTGACCTGAACTTTTTTAGTGTATAATATTAAGAATTGAGACGTAATAAAACATAAAATGGAAATAAAAATAGGGGGAGAAGGAGGAAAATACAATGCCGACGCCAAATCCAGTTGCATTTACAGTATTCGGTATCGATATCATGTGGTATGGAATCGTCATCGCTTCTGCAATGGTTCTTGCTGTAATCATCATCTACAGGAGAGCGCCTATCCACGATATAGCATCTGAAAAGTCCCTGGATTTTGTTCTGATCTGCGTTCCTATGGGCGTAATCGGAGCACGGCTATATTATGTTCTCTTCAACTGGGATAATTATGCGGGAGATTTCTATAAAATCATTAATATCAGAAGCGGTGGGCTTGCCATCCATGGAGGACTGATCCTTGGTTTTCTAACTGCTGTTCTGCTTTGCATGCTGTGGAATATCAGGCCGTTGAATCTGTTGGACCTGGCTGCTCCCTCTATAGCCATAGCACAGTCTGTCGGTCGCTGGGGCAACTACTTTAATCAGGAAGCCCACGGCGGGCCAACCGATCTGCCCTGGGCCATATCGGTCAATGGCCAAATGGTGCATCCAACGTTTCTGTATGAATCCGTATGGTGTTTCCTTTTGTTTTTTGTGCTCCTGTTTGTAGCCAACAATCGTAAATTTGAAGGACAGATATTCCTGTTATATGGAATCCTGTACTCATTTGTGCGGTTTTTTATCGAGGGACTCCGGACGGACAGCCTGATGATCGGAGCATTGAAACAGGCACAGGTCCTCAGCGCCTCCGTATTCATACTCTTTCTTATCATCTATCTTGTGATGAGAAGAAGAAGCAAATACAGACACAGAATTTTTTACTAGAGGAGAAATAGATGAAATTAGGAATTGTCGGGCTTCCCAATGTGGGGAAGAGCACGTTATTTAATGCGATAACAAAGGCCGGTGCGGAAGCGGCCAACTATCCATTTTGCACCATCGAGCCCAATGTGGGCGTCGTAACCGTTCCTGACGGGCGGCTAAAAGTGCTTCACGAGATGTATGAATCCAAGAAAACCGTCTATACGACCATTGAGTTTTATGATATAGCAGGACTGGTAAAGGGAGCTTCCAAGGGAGAAGGCCTCGGCAATAAATTTCTGGGCCATATTCGGGAAGTGGCTGCCATCATTCATGTTGTAAGATGTTTTGATGATCCAAACGTCGTGCATGTGGACGGAAAAATCGACCCGATTTCCGACATCGAGATCATCAACACGGAGTTGATCCTTTCGGATTTGGAGGTCTTGGAAAGAAGAATTCAGAAGACGCAGAAGAATCTAAAGGGTGATAAAACGCTGCAGGCAGAGCTCGATCTCCTGCTCAGAGTGAGAGATACCCTGGAAAAGGGACTGTCGGCGAGAGTCCTTGATTTGAGTGCAGAAGAGACGGAATTTATTAAAACCCTGGATCTGCTTTCATTCAAACCCATTATCTATGCGGCCAATGTTTCAGAAGAAGAGGTTGCCTCGGAAACAGACAACGGGTACGTTGCGGCTGTCCGTGAATTTGCTGAATCTGAGGGATCTGACGTGGTAGTCATCTGCGCCAAGGTGGAAGCTGAAATAGCAGAGCTGGATGAGGAAGAAAAAGTTGTCTTTCTCCAGGAGCTCGGTATTACCGAGTCCGGCCTGGACAAGCTGATCAAAGCATCCTACCATCTGCTTGATTTGATTTCATTTCTGACAGCAGGTCCTCAGGAAGTTCGCGCATGGACTATAAAAAGAGGAACCAAGGCTCCCCAGGCCGCCGGAAGGATACATACGGACTTCGAGCGCGGCTTCATCAGAGCGGAAACCATCGCTTACAATGATCTGATCGGGCTGGGAGGAAACCTGGCCACGGCCAAGGAAAAAGGCCTGATCCGCTCCGAAGGGAAGGACTATGTGGTAAAGGACGGGGACGTGATTCTGTTCCGGTTTAATGTGTAAGAAAGATATTTAATATAACATAAAATAATCAGGTATTCATAGCCGGAAATCTCTATATAATTAGATTTCCGGCTTCTTTTTTCTCCACTCCTTTCATCCTTACAAAAATCGTTTTCTCTAAAACATTATCTGACACTTCAATTCGTCATATGTCGGTACATTAAGTAAATATTATGCATGACGATGATGTCGGATTATGACGGCACTTTTCCTTTGTGCTTTTCAACATGGTTTTTTTGACTTTTATTGATGATAAAAAGACCAGGTTTAGCATGATTCGTCTACATGTTTTTACAGTTTCACCCTTCGTAACCGTGCTATTCTAATTGCGTTTTATAAATTAAATAAAAGAGAAGGGGGATGACCAGATATTCTCTGTTTAGATTGCACGTTTGAACTAAAAACACAAGAAAGGGGCTTGACTAATGATAACGAGATTATACAGCGATAAAAAATTAACCAGGGTTTATGCGTTTTTTCTAGTATTACTGATGAGCTTAACACCAATTGCAATACCTTCAGTATCAGTAGCAGCCGGCACTACGATATACAAACAGGTCGAATCGATAAAGTCCGGAAATGATTATATACTTGCGGCAAATGACGGTACAGGCTTTTATGCCATAGCCAACAGAACCACAGATCTTCCGGTGTCCACTGTTGGCGCTCTCAGCGTCACGGTGAAAGACGGCGCTGATTATGGCTATTCCGGAACAAATATCATTGAAACGGTCGGCTCGA
>JAVBVR010000066.1:0-16066 GCA_036677845.1 Anaerovoracaceae bacterium
GTCTGGTGCCGACAACAAAACAAAAGTCTTCCAGAAGATCTTCGGCCGCATACCATTTTTCGAGTTTTAAGAAGGCATCGGTGCCAATGATGAAATAAAGCTCCGTACCTTCTCCGAATTCTTCCCTGCATTCATTCAAGGTATGAATGGTGTAGGAAATTTCAGGCTTGTCCAGTTCCTTTCTGGATACCGAGAAATAGGGATTTCCCGCTACCGCTTCCAGAAGCATCGCGTAACGGTGGTTCCCGTCGGTAATGCTTGTATTCATTTTAAAAGGCTGAACCATAGCCGGCATAAAGATCACCTGATCAAGGGCAGCCTCGGCTCTCGCCTGCTCCGCCAGGATCAGATGCCCATAATGGACCGGATCAAAGGTTCCGCCTATGATCCCTATTTTTTTCATTCGTTCTCCTTAACAACACAGATGCTTAGTTCCTCCAGCTGCTCTTCCGGCACCACGGTCGGCGCTTCGCTGACCAGATCCATGGCAGCCTGATTTTTCGGAAAAGCCATCACTTCTCTGATGCTGTGCTCTCCGGCCAGAAGCATGACCAGACGATCCAGACCATAGGCAAGACCGCCGTGAGGCGGCGTACCGTACCGGAATGCTTCCAAAAGGAAGCCAAACTTGCTTTTCACGGTTTCATCGGAAAGACCGAGTACCTGGAACATCTTCTTCTGGAGATTGCTGTCATGGATTCTGATGCTGCCTCCGCCCAATTCAACACCGTTCAGCACGATATCGTACGCTCTGGCTCTGACTTCTCCGGGAGCCGTATCAAGTTTCGGAACATCCTCCACTCTCGGTGAAGTAAACGGATGATGCATAGCAAAATATTCACCGGACTCTTCGTCATACTCGAAGAGCGGGAAGTCCACCACCCACAGCAGATTAAACTTTGAATCATCCAGGAGTCCCAGTTTGCCTGCAATGTCCCTGCGCAGGAAACCAAGGCTGTCGAACACGATCTTTGCTTTATCGGCAACAATCAGAATTAAATCTCCCGGTTTTCCGTCAAAAATATCGGTAATTTCCTTCATCTTTTCCTGCGTGAAGAATTTGCTCACAGATGATGCAGTTTCAGACTCACCGATCTTGATCCATACGAGACCCTTCGCACCGAAATGCTTTATGGCATCCTGCATTTTATCGATATCTTTTCTGCTGAATTTTTCGGCGGCGCCCTCAATGTTGATGCCTCTCACGTCGCCGCCTGCGGCCAGCGCATTGGAAAACACCTGAAATTCGCTGTCTTTCACCGTCTCATTCAAACATTTCAATTCAAATCCGAAACGAGTATCGGGCTTGTCACTGCCGAACCGTTCCATCGCTTCCTTGTATGGATATCTCGGCAGAGGCAGTTCGATGTCCGCGTTCATGAGCTCTCGAAAAAGCTTCTGAAGAAAACGTTCCTGCACATCGATCACGTCATCCACATCCACAAAGGACATCTCCAGGTCAATCTGGGTAAACTCCGGCTGTCTGTCAGCTCTAAGATCTTCATCGCGGAAGCATTTTGCGATCTGATAATAGCGATCGGTTCCGCTGACCATCAGCAGCTGCTTAAAAAGCTGAGGCGACTGGGGCAGTGCGTAGAACTGACCGGGGTTCACTCTGCTGGGAACCAGATAATCTCTGGCTCCTTCCGGAGTCGGTTTGCAGAGGATCGGAGTCTCGACTTCCGTAAATCCTTCGCTGTCGAAGTAATCTCTTGTAATCTTTGCGATCTCATGACGGAAGGACAGGTTTTTCTGCATTTTCATTTTTCTCAGATCCAGATACCTGTATTTCAACCTCAGGTTTTCTGAAACATCGTCATCATCTTTGATGTAGATCGGCGGGGTGTCTGCTTCCGAGTAAATTTTCAGTTCATCTACAAAAATCTCAATATCTCCCGTGGCAAGCTCCTTGTTCTTGGCCTGCCGTTCTTTTACAACGCCCTTGATTCCGACCACATATTCGCTCCTCAGCTTATCAGCCGTCTGGAACAGTTCTTCAGGAATCGTATCATTGAATACGATCTGTACAATTCCGGTTCTGTCCCTCAGGTCGCAAAAAATCAACCCGCCCAGATTTCTCCTCTTCTGAATCCAGCCGTTGAGTACAACTCTTTCGTCAATATTTTTCTCCGTCAAGATACCACACATATGGGTTCTCTTAAATACGTTTTCCATCCTGTAAATCTCCTATTCGACTATTTCTTTCATGATATCCTGAAGCGGTACCTGTTTCTGTTCCGAAGTTTTCATATTTTTTATGGAAACCATGTTCTGATCCAGTTCGTTGTCACCGATTATGACCGTGTATTTTGACTGCAGCCGGTCGGCATATTTAAACTGTCCTTTGATATTTCTTCCCAGGCTGTCCATCTCGGCCTTGACACCCTGCATTCTCAGATCCCTCATCAGCTTCAGCCCGAAGCGTTTTGCCCGTTCGCCCATGACAGCGATAAATACATCCAGATTATCCGGCTCGGGGATCGCTATCCCTGCTGCATCCATCACCAGGAGAAGCCGTTCGACACCAAGACCGAAACCGACTCCGGGGATCGGCGGACCTCCGATCAGCTCGATCAGATTGTCGTAACGGCCGCCTCCGCAGACGGTGCCCTGCGCGCCAATCTTGTTCGAAACGAATTCAAAGGCCGTTTTTGTATAGTAGTCCAGTCCCCTGACGATGCCGGGGTCCACAGTGTATTCGATTTCCATGGCATCCAGATTCTTTTGCAGATCATCGAAAGCTGTTTTGCAACTGTCACAGAGATAATCCAGCATAACCGGAGCTCCCTTGATAAGCATCTGACACTCAGGAGACTTGCAGTCCAGAATGCGCATGGGATTCCTTTCGTATCTTCCCTTGCAGGTATCACACAGTGCCTCATACTTTTCCTTTAAGAATGTCCTCAGTGCATTCCGGTACGTCTCTCTGCACTCCGGACATCCGATGCTGTTGATGCGAAGCTCGAGATCATTGATCCCCATAGACTTCAGGAAATCTGATGCAAATCCGATTACTTCCGCGTCAGCCATCATATTGTCCGTTCCGAAGATTTCGATCCCCAGCTGATGGAATTCCCTCAGCCTTCCTGACTGCGGTTTTTCGTAACGGAAACACGGAATAATATAGTAATACTTGGAGGGCTGCACCTCCGCATAGAGCTTATGCTCCACAAATGCACGCACGATGGGTGAAGTGCCCTCCGGTTTCAATGTAATACTTCTTTTCCCATAATCCTCAAAAGTATACATTTGTTTTTCAACAATATCCGTCGTATCGCCCACCCCGCGGGCAAACAGTTCCGTATGTTCAAAGACCGGAGTCCTCATTTCCTTTATTACATATCTGCTGCATGCTTCCCTGAATGCATTCTCCGCATACTGCCATTTGTAAACCTGGCTGGGAAGGATGTCCTTAGTTCCTTTCGGCGCGTTCGTTAACATACTTAGCCTCCTATATTACATAAATATATTATCTTCTTTTCTTTTTAGCATTTCATCCAACCGCTCAATATAGATCTCATAGTTGGTAACGTTGGCAACCCGCTCCAATCTGTTTTCTCCGGGATAATACGCCTTTGAAATTCCGCCGGCTCCCAGAGCGATGATAGTCTGGGCCTCCTCCATGATGCGGATGTTATAGATCCCTGCGGTATTGCCCTTTGCATAACCGACGTTCTCAAAGTTGCCGGTCATTTGCTTTTGTCTGTATAAGTAATATGGTTGATAGCCCGCCCGGCCCAGCATCTCCTTTGCCCGATCCAGCATGACTCTTACCCGTTTTCCCTGTTTATAGTTGTATTCGCTGTCGATCTCTTTCAGTTTGGAAGCCCGCTTGAGCGCCAGCGTGTGAACGGTGATGTTCTCCGGCTCCAGCGCAAGAACCTGTTCCAGCGTATGGATAAAATCCTCCGCTTCTTCCTCCGGAAGCCCTGCAATCACATCTGTGTTGATCATGGGGATTCCCGATTCCCGGGCCAGCCTGAATGCTTCGACAATATCATCCGGCCTGTGTTTCCGTCCGATCCGCTCCAGGGTTGGAACGTTCATGGATTGGGGATTGATGCTGATACGCCCGGCATTGTATTTTTTAATTACCTGAAGTTTATCCGCTGAAATGGTGTCCGGCCGTCCGGCCTCTATGGTAAATTCCTGTAAACCGCTCAAATCAAAAGCCGAAACTACATGCTCCAGAAGCGCTTCCAGCTGTTCCGCAGTCAATGTGGTTGGCGTTCCCCCTCCGATATAGATCGACTCCGGATACCAGCCCTTCCGCCTCATATGTTCTGCAGTAAATGAAATCTCACGATGCAAAGCAGTCAGATATGCCGCAATGCTTCTCACATTTCCCTGGTTGGACGGAAAGGAACAATAAACACACCGGGTCGGGCAGAACGGAATGCCGATATAAAGGCCAACCGCTTCCTTCGGACTTTCATTTAAAAGCTTTCTTTGATAAGCTGCAATGTCAAGCAGCAGCTCCGCTTTTTCCTCAGTCAGGTAGTAATCCTGCATCAGAATATCCTTTACCGCTTCCTCCGTACCCTCTCTCAGCAGCAGTTCTCCGGCCAGCTTGACCGGCCTGACGCCGGTCAGAATTCCCCAATCGGGCGTTTCTCCTGTATGGCGCTGCAGTTCCCGGAACAGGAAGCGCTTGATCTGGTTTTTGGTGTTTTTTTCAGGTTTTCCTGTATCCTGGTCCGGAAAAAACGGAACCCGGATTTCAATCCCGCATCCGCCATGTTCATTCGGGCCCAGGATAGAATATGCACCGGATCTGAGGAAAACCTTGATCAGTTCCTCAAACTCATAATGATTTAAGGGGAATGGTAAATAAATATTAAACAAAAGGATTATTCTCCTTCTCGAATCCGATTGTAGTGGATCCCATGTGTCCGGGCAGCACGGTGGTTTCCTCCGGCAGAACAAAAAGCTTTTCCCTGATTGCCTTTACGATGGCCTGGTAGGAGGATCCGGGAAAATCGGTTCTTCCGATGGACTGTTCGAACAGCGTATCTCCGCTGAATAAAAAGTTCTCAACCAGAATGCAGATCCCCCCCGGAGTATGCCCCGGCGTATGAAGAAATCTCAGCTCAAGGTCCCCGACGTTCAGTGTTTCCCCGTCTTCTACAAAGCGGTCAGCCGTCAGGGAAACCGGATATCCCTGCACCATGTTGGACATATTGAGGTTCGGATCAGCAAGCAATTCCTTGTCATGGATGCCTGCGACCAGCTTTGCGGCCGGAAAAACCTCCATCAGATCCGGGACTCCTCCCAGATGGTCGCCATGCCCATGGGTCAGGATAATATATTCCACTTCCAGGCTGTCTTCTTTTATATAGTTAACCATATTATGATTATGTCCACCTGGATCCACAATAAAAGTTTTCCTCGTTTTTTCGTCTGTGACGACATAACTGTTCACTGCCAAAGGTCCGGTATGAAAGCTCTTGATAATCATTTGAATTCCTTTCTGCCGCCAACCCACCCGAATGATGCAGCCGGTCGGCTGGCTAAAATACCTTTTTACTATCGATCAATATGGTAACAGGCCCGTCATTGTATATCCGCACCAACATCTCGGCCTGAAAAATTCCTTCTTCAACATGAAGTCCCTGTTCCCGACAAAGCTCCACGAACTTTCTGTAAAGTTCATTTGCCTTCTCCGGTCTGGCGGCTTTGATGAAGCTCGGCCGCTTCCCCTTTCTGCAATCCCCGAACAAGGTAAACTGGGATACGGTTAGCAGGTCGCCTCCCACATCCTTGACAGAAAGATTCATTTTCCCATCGTCATCTTCGAAGACGCGCAGGCCGGCGATCTTGTCCGCCAGATATGCCGCATCAGCTTCCTCATCATCTTCTTCTACTCCCAAAAGCACCATTAGCCCTTTATCGATGGAGCCTGTGATTTTATCTTCTACGGCAACGTCCGCCTTCACAACTCTTTGTACTACTGCCCGCATTCTCTACTCTCCATTTCTATCATTGCCTTAAATGATTGCCCTGTAAACATCCATAACTCCCTGCACGCTTCTGAGTGATCTCAGAACCTTTTCGATCTGTCCTGTATTTGAGATGGACAGGGTCATTGTAATGTTGACCACACCATCCTTCGCACTTTTAGCATTGACTCCGGCGATATGGACGTCCATATCTTCGCAAACTCTCGACAAGTCCGAGAAAAGCCCTTTTCGGTCCTCTGCAAGGATGTTGATATCCGTGTCATAGGACATGTTTTCCTTCTGCTTGTCCCATTCCACCTCGATAAATCTCTGCTTTTCCTCCTCCGGCAGTGTAATGACATTGATGCAGTCCTTCCTGTGAACAGATATCCCTCTTCCTTTCGTGATGAAACCGATGATCTCATCTCCGGGAACAGGGTTGCAGCATTTGGAGAAGCGTATGAGTAGATTGTCTACTCCTTTTACGGTTACACCAGTTTGCTCCTTGCGCTTAACCTTTTTCTTCGTTTCCTCGGCTTGTTCGCTCTTCTCTTTCCTCCTCAGTTCAGACTGTTTTTCATCGTGATAATAACCTAGGAGTATGGTAATCACTTTGCTTAAAAGTACGCCCCCGGCTCCGATGGCTGTGTAAAGATCATCGGCGGACGCCAGGTTAAAGGCTTTTGCACATTTGTTGATGTATTGGCTCTTCAGGAGCTGCTGGCTGTCATACCCTTTTCTTTTGGTATACTTCTCCAGCATTTCCTTACCTTTATCAGTATTGTCAGATTTACTTTCTTTCTTGAGCCATTGCCTGATCTTGTTGCGGGCGTTGCTGCTCTGGGCGATTTTCAGCCAGTCGATGCTCGGTCCCTTGGAATTGGATGAAGTAACGATTTCAACGATATTTCCGTTCTTCAAAGTATGATCAA
This sequence comes from Anaerovoracaceae bacterium, assembly GCA_036677845.1. GTDB lineage: Bacteria > Bacillota > Clostridia > Peptostreptococcales > Anaerovoracaceae > Anoxybacterium. The sequence continues at coordinate 6,872 of JAVBVR010000066.1, forward strand.
TGGGGACCATCTTTCCGTTGACCTTGGCACCGATGCATTTGACGCCGATGGCCGAGTGGATTTTAAAGGCAAAGTCCAGAGGTGTAGATCCAGCCGGCAGTTCTATGACGTCTCCCTTTGGCGTGAAAACAAAAACCTGGTTTGAAAACAAATCGACCTTCAGGGTTTCCATAAATTCCTTCGGATCGTTGAGGTCCTTCTGCCATTCCAGGGTTTGTCTCAGCCACGCCAGCTTTCCTTCTTCCTTGTCCTCCGAAACGCCTTCTTTATATTTCCAGTGGGCGGCGATCCCGTATTCCGCGATACGATGCATTTCGTAGGTTCTGATCTGGATTTCAAAAGGCTCTCCGTTATCTCCGATAACGGTAGTGTGCAGGGATTGATAGCGGTTTGGCTTAGGCATCGCTATGTAATCCTTGAATCTGCCCGGAATCGGTTTCCACATGGTATGCACGATACCGAGGACAGCATAGCAGTCCTTTACACTTTCGACAATGATCCGGATCGCAGTCAGGTCGAAGATCTCTTCCAGCTGCTTGCTCTGGTATTTCATTTTTCTGTATATGCTGTAGAAGTGCTTGGATCGTCCGGTAATATCATATTTAATGCTTAATTCATTGAGGCTTTCCTTGATTTCGCTGATTACCCTGTTGATATTCTCTTCCCGCTTCTGCTTCTTGATTTTGACCTGACTTACCAGATCATAATAAGCCTCGGGATCCAGCTGTTTCAGGGCGATATCCTCCAGCTCGAATTTCATGGTATAAATCCCGAGCCTGCTAGCCAGAGGTGCATAGATCTCGAGAGTCTCCAGGCATTTATCCCGGATTTGTTCATCATTCATATAATTTATGGTCCTGAGATTGTGCAGGCGGTCAGACAATTTGATGATGAGTACCCGGATGTCCTTTGACATGGCCAGAAACATTTTTCTGAGATTTTCCGCCTGTCTCTCCTCCTTGCTCTCATAAACAAGGCTTCCCAGCTTTGTCACACCATCAACGAGCAGTGCGACTTCCTCACCGAAATCAGCCCTTAATTCTTCTTCGGAGTAGGGAGTATCTTCCACGGTGTCATGCAAAAGGCCTGCAACGATTGTATTCTCGTCCAAGCCCAGCTCAGCCAGTATCTTGGCAACTTCAACAGGGTGAACCAAGTATGGTTCACCCGATTTTCGCAATTGCCCTTCATGGTAACTCTCTGCTTTCTGATATGCCCGTTTGATCAGCTCAATATTAAGGTTGGGATTGATCTCTTGCAGTTCGTCTAAGAATTTCTCCATTAATTCCATAAAGCCTTGTCCTCTACCAGCTTTTAATCATTATCCCTGGTCTTTTTCCTCTTTGCCTTGTATTTCGGCCCCCCCACGGCCTGGCACAGCTCATAATATACGGGGGCTGAAATGAAGATGGAAGATGCCGTTCCGGCAGCGATTCCCACAATGAGTGGAAGCGTGAACGACCGGATGGTTTCTCCTCCCAGAACAAACAGTGGAATGATCGCTAAAACCGTTGTTACGGAAGTCATAAGGGATCTCACCAGTGTCTGGTTGATGCTGGTATCGACCAGTTCTTCCAGCTTGTTCTTTTTCATGAGATTCAGGTTTTCCCGGATTCTGTCAAACACGACGATTGTGTCATTGATAGAATAGCCGACGAGTGTTAAAACCGCAGCGATGAACGGGTTGTTCACCGTGATATGGAACAATCCGTAAAAGGACAGCATGATCAGTACGTCATGGAACACCGTTATAATTGCAGCAATACCGAATTTCCACTCAAACCTTATTATGATATAGATGAGCATGCCGATACCGGCAAGCACCACAGCCTTCAGGGCATTTTTTTTCAGCAAATCGCCAACGGACGGACCGAACTGCTCGATCTCAAGTACAGAGGCATCGGTAATATCAAATCTTTCAAAGAGAGCATTCATGACCTCTTTTCTTGCATCTGTATCAAGGGCTTGTACCGTTTTGATAATGACTTCCTCATTGTCATTTCCGGCATGCACGATATCAGCATTGATTCCGTTTTCTTTTAATACCTGGTTCAGTTCGCTGACAGCCACCGTCCGGCCCATATCCAGGTGAATCATGGTACCCCCGGTAAAATCAATCCCGAAATTATATCCTCTGACCAGGCCTGTGCCAATGCCCAGAATAATTACACATAGTGAAACGAGGTAAAAAATCTTTCTATGCTTGATAAAGGAGAACTGTCTTCTGATCGTTAACATTTATTTCGCCTCCTTTACTGCTACCGCAAAGCACCGCATGGTTGCAAATTTTTTACTCTCGGATAACAAGCCAAGATATAGCTGCGTGACGACGACTGCGGTAAAGATACTGGCAATAATACCAATCATCAAGGTCATAGCAAAGCCTTTCACCGGTCCCGAACCCAGCTGATATAACACCACGCCGGCAATGATGGTTGTAATCTGGGAGTCAATGATCGTGGACAACGCCCGCTTGTAGCCGGAAGCCACAGCAACCCTTATGGTTTTGCCGTTTGTGATCTCCTCCCTGACTCGGGAGAAAATAATAACATTTGCATCAACCGCCATACCGATGGAAAGGATGATACCGGCGATTCCGGGCAAGGTCAGCACCCATCCCATGACTGCAAGTATCCAAAAAACAATTAATATATACAGAAGCAGGGCCAGGTTGGCAGCCACTCCCATAATGCGGTACATCACAAGCATAATGATAAAAATCAGGGCAATGCCGATGATTCCCGCAATAACACTCATATTCAACGCATCCAAACCAATGGTTGGTCCTACCACCGAGGTCTGAACTTCCTTCAGTTCCACGGGAAGCGCACCGCCCCGGATCAATGCGGACAGATTTTTTGCCTCATCTTCCCCGAAGCCTCCAGGGACTCCGGCCGTAATAATAGCTTCTCCGTTGGGAATAATATCCTTTACCGCCGGAGATGAAATAACTTGTCCATCAAGAACGATCATAATAACGTTCCCCGGGATGCCGGCCTGTGTTGATTGAATTCTACCTTGAATGATATCGGTCGTCGCCTGCTTGAAAGCTGCCGCACCCTGGCTGTTGAATTTCAGCTGTATTGCATATCCGCCGTTTTCCTGGTCCTGCGCAATTCCTGCGTCTTTAACCTGACCTCCGTCTAAAACGACCGTTCCGTCGGCCATAATAAACTGAAGTTGAGCAGTTTTACCGATTGCTTTTATTGCATCATCTGCGTTTTCTGCGCCCGGGAGTTCAACCCGGATGCGGTTCTCTCCTTCTATGGTTACGACCGGCTCAGACAGGCCTAATTGATTGACTCTTTTTTCAATTACCGCCTGTGTCTGTGTCATGAGCTTTTTCAGCCCATCTCCTGTTTCGTTGGTTTGTGCCTCCATGACAACATAGACTCCGCCGGACAGATCAAGGCCGAATTTAATCTGTTCCTTGATCGGTGCGATAGAACCAATGCCTGCGAGAGAGACATACCAGCCGAAGAGGATGACGATGGTCAGGATTACTGCCAATGCCTTCTTCATTGTATTTCTCACCTTCTCTTCTGTGCATGTTGATTGTAATTAAATCTGGTGTCAAATTTTATATTACAGAATATTTTACTACTAATTTGGCCTTCCTACAAGCGAAAACATGAGATAGTGTTGAAAATACGTATATTTTTCTCATGGACTTCAGTTTCGCAGATTGACGCCGATCATTCCCCCCACACTTCCAAAGAGAATCGGAATCAGATATTTCATCAGCCCTGCTCCCATTTCCATTCCGGTAGAAAAAGCCAGCATGTAAAAAGCTGACAAAACAAGAAGATAGATAATCGAATACAATGCCCCATACAGAAAGCCTTTCCTTTTAATGAGGTTTCCCGAATAGATGCCAAGAAACAAACATGTAACACAGAGTGCGGCGATCATGTAATAGAGGGACCAGCCTTCCGGCGCCGGCGTCAGCTTTATCATGACGCTGAGCAGCAGTGTCAGCAGAACGAACAGGATCAATGCATATAAAAAGCCCTTGAGGTTTTTCAAAACTTTTTCCATCATATCCTCCTTAACCAGACCTGTGATTGCACAGTCTTCCCCAAAATATTCTTCTACATTATATTTTTCAAAGGGGGAATTATACGAAAAAGTTGATTTTCAGCATCCTGAAGAGCTTCCTTTCACACAAAAAAAGTTTCAGAATTTCTCTGAAACTCACTGTTTTTTTGGTGCCGGCGATCGGGGTCGAACCGATACGGTGTTGCCACCACGGGATTTTGAGTCCCGCACGTCTGCCAATTCCATCACGCCGGCGTAATAAAGTTATATCTTTTGCGTTTAAATTAAGCAGGGATGTAAAAACCCGCTTTGTTATATTAACATATATAAAATTCTAAATCAAGAAAAAAGCATTTACAATTTATTTTTTTTACTATATAATTTTTTTATTACGTGAGAGGAGGATGAATAATGAACGAACAACTTGGAATGCTAATGCCTTTAATTCTTTTAATCGTTATCATGTATTTCTTGCTGATCCGCCCCCAGAAAAAGAGGGAAAAAGCCGTACAAGCAATGAGAAACGCTGTGAAGGTTGGAGATGAAATAATCACAATCGGAGGGATTTGCGGAAAAGTCGTAAAAACCAAGGATGAAACCCTGACGATTCAGGTCGGCGCTGACAAAACAAAGTTTGAAATCATGAGATGGGCTGTTTCAAAGGTGGTTACGGACGAACCCGCACCTTCTCCTTCAAGAAAGGCCAAGAAAGATGAGCCTGAAGAGGAATCGAAAGAAGCTCCAAAGAAAACATTACCGAAAAGAATGAAGCGTGCAGAGCAGGAACCCGATGCGGAAGCTCCTGCAGAGGAAACAGCTGAAACAGGAACAGAAACGGAAGCGGTTGAAGAAACAGATAACAAAGAATAAAGAAATCAGATATAAAAACCCTGCTTAATGTGATAAGCAGGGTTTTCTTCTATTTCTCTTTCAGGATCTTTCCGCCGCCTACCACCACATCGCCCTGATAGAACACGGCGGCCTGTCCCGGTGTGACGGCCCGCTGTTTCTCTTTGAATTTCACAAGCATTCTTCCGCCTTTTGGCGGATGGATTGTTGCCGGCACCTCGGCTTGTGTGTATCTCGTCTTTACCATAACCTCCATCGGCTCTTTTAACTCGGCTACAGAAATCAGGTTGATCTCTCCTGCCGTGAAGCAGTCAGTGAACAGATCATCATTGGAGCCCAGGGTTACACGGTTGTTTTCACTGTCGATACTCACCACGTACATAGGTTTTCCGAATGTCTTTCCCAGGCCCTTTCTCTGACCCACTGTATAATGGATGATCCCCAGGTGCCTCCCCAGAACGGTTCCTTCCTTATCAACAAATTCTCCCTCGGCGGGATCTACGCCAAGAGTCCGTTTCAGGAAACCGGCATAATCGCCGTCTTTTACGAAGCAAATATCCTGACTATCCGGCTTTCTTGCGTTGACAAAGCCTTTTTCTTCGGCAATAGCCCGGATTTCCGTCTTTTTCAGGCTGCCGAGCGGAAACAGGGTTCGGGACAGTTCTTCCTGTGACATGGTGTATAAAGCGTAGCTTTGGTCCTTTGACTGGTCCACCCCTTTTTTTAGCAGATACCGCCCGGATTCCGGGTCTTTTTCAATTCTTGCATAATGGCCTGTTGCGATGTAGTCGTATTCCAGCAACAGCGCCCGTTCCAGAAACTTGCTGAACTTGATGCTCCGGTTGCACTCAATGCATGGATTGGGCGTTTCACCTCTTTTATAAGCCTCGGCAAACGGAACCATTACATCCTGTTCAAACTGCATGCCGAAATGAAACACATCGTGACGGAAACCCAGCTTGTCCGCCACACTTTTCGCATCAAGCACATCCTCCAGAGAACAGCAGGTCCTGGATCTTTCAATTCCGATATCCTCATTTTCAAACAGCTTGAAGGTTGCACCAGCAACCTCGTAGCCCTGCTCCATCAGCAGAACCGCCGCTACAGAACTGTCAACCCCTCCGCTCATTGCAATTAAAACTTTAGCCATCGTTCCCTCTTTCTGTCGTTGCTGTATTTGAACCGGCCTGCAGCCGGTGTTGGTAGTATACCCGGCAAGATGCCGACTTTAAAACATTATATCGTACCTTTTCCTTAAATTCCATATAACATTTTACTCCTTGGTTTTATTCTTTTTTCGTGATAGGGATAACCCTCCAAACCCGCTGATGATTGCTATATAAAAACCAAAATCATACCACCATCCGGTATTAAAAGGCTCATATACCCTGATATCATGATTAAATAATCCTATAATAAGTGAAATCGGAGCAATCCAGCCGTGCCAGATGCCCCAGAAGAATCCGGCAGGGTCGCCATTCGTATAGGAGCCATCCCCCGGAATGCACCCTGTAAGGATCAGCGGGATAGAAAGAGCTATCATACAGATGATCAGTATTCTATTTTTCATAAATACGTTTCCTTCCTTTATTGTTTGTATGTGGCTGTAATTGCAGCAAACCTTTGCCGTTCGTTCCTGCAAATCTTTTTTATCACCTTTTTACCGGATAGTGCATTTAAGAACAGTGCTCCCGCGGACGTAGCCCAGGCTCCGACAAAGTAAAAATTTGCAAGACCGGGAATCGTCATATCATTATCACGGAACAAACTGCCTATGAAATCCGGCTTTTTGTTCGGCATATTGGAAAAACCATGGGTACCGCCCATAAAACGCTCCCATGTCAGCAACGTGGATACGTCGACGGCTTCCACCTGATTTCTAATGCCCTGAAAACGCCTTTCCAGAAGACCGATTACCCTTTCAGCCACGCTTTGCTTCTCCGCCTCATAGACGTCTCTGTTCTCGTAAAGCTTCTTCCAATAGGAATAGGATGACCGAAATTCAACTTTTATGACCCCTTTCCCGTCCGGTGCCATGGTTTTATCATATCCATAGGTTTGCATCTCAAGTGACGTAAATTCTTGATCCGCCAGAGTAACTGGTCTATCCAAAAGCAGGATCAGGCTGGATGGTTCTTTAGATAGGTCACGGTTCACCCCGAGGAAAATTGTAACTGCAAATTCGGTCATGTCGGCAGGTTCTTCGCAGTATTTCCTTAACCGTTCATTCATATACTTCCCTTTCAGCATTTCCAGCAGCGTTTTTCTTCCGTCGGCGTTAGAAATAATAATATCCGCAAATTCCTCTGTGCCGTCCTCAAGCCTCACCCCGACCGCTCTGCCCTGGTCAGTAATAATTTGGACAACCTTCTTACGGCAATAAAGCTTTCCTCCCAGCGAATTGTATCGGCTGACGATTCCGTCGACAAAAGCCATGCTTGCACCGACAGGCCAAGCGATATCACGATGATAGCCGCAAGCATGGCGCATCAGATGTAAAAACATGGGAAGAGGAGGATTCGAATAGATCAAGAGGGGAAACGCTTTCTGCAAAAAAGGATCAGTAAATCGTTTGGCATATTCCTCCATGGTAACCTTAAACCATTTCATGTTATGAATCACCGTCGGCAGATGCCGGAGTATGCCCAGGACATTCCCCGTTATCATATCACCCATCATATCGTATTTTGCCACGCCACGGATTCCGTTTATATATTCCCGGATGACATCTCCGTCTTTCGGTGACAATGCACACATGTGCTGTTCAAGCTCATCCGGATCATAGTAGTCATAGAAGACTCTGCCGTCAGGGGAGGCCACGCTGACGCATTCCTTCGTATATGCCAGCTCTGTCGGTAAAGCACCGATCTCGTGCCAGAGATGATAAATCTTTGATTCTGGAGAGCACCCCATTAAATGGTGAATACAAGCGTCAAAGGTATATCCGGAGCGTTTCCAGGATGTACACTGACCGCCCGGGCGATGACTCATCTCATAGATACGGGTATCGAACCCGTTCATTTGACCATAGATACCTGCTGTCAGACCTCCCATACCGGAGCCTATAATAATGATCGATTTTGACATTTGAAATCCTCCAGTCAATATTAATTATTACGGTCTCTGCATAATGCCTGAAAGCTGCGGTCATATGTCCTTTCGGCCTTTTCACTGAAAAAGCAAGCAGGAAATTCACCATAAGGTTTGTGGTATGCGATACACTCACAGCATTTTCCGTGATGAGAACAGCTGTATGTACAGGGACATTTCATACTTTTATTGGTTTTACAATCCATAATATGCGCCTCCTTACAAATTAAATTCTAATATATCATACTAATAAATGAATTCGATTGCAACAAGGGGCCGAAACAAGTGATTCCAAATTAACTTTCAAGCAAACTAATCAACTGTAAGGTGACTTGTGGTATGGCTGGTTCAACATAACCGGGATACTTTTTATTGTCTCAAGTTTGAACGTCACAAATATTAGTTTTGTATGAGGGCCGTCAGGTATTATAATATTAATAGAACCGGTATCTATCTTAAAATGAGTTTCATATTTAATAGTTATAACTGGTTCAGGGCCGGCAGTATGTCCAGCCGCCAGCCCTGAAATCAACTGACGAGCGCAGCTTGCATTTATTTTAGGAGGTTGTTAATCATAATGAGCATTCAAACGCCTATTCAGAATTTTTTAATCAGTCATGCCAAACAAAATCCGATCTCATTTCATATGCCCGGTCATAAAGGATCGGCAATCTATAAAAGATTCGGTTTCGATGAGTTCCTGGATAACTATATGGATTGTGATATTACCGAAATTATCGGAGCAGATAATTTGTTCCAGACTGAGGGGATTTTAAAGGAAGCCCAGGAAACCTATGCCGAGCTTTATGATTCAAAAAAGTCGTATCTGCTGATCAACGGGACAAGCGGCGGTATCATTGCGGCTATTCTGGCTTCTGTCCCGAAAGGTAAAAAGATAATCATGGCGAGAAACTGTCATAAATCCGTTTTTAACGCATTAACACTGGCAGAGATCCAGCCCCTCTATGCCTATCCGGAATTAATTCAGGAATTCGGAATCTCCGGGGCGATACCTCCTGAAGAAATTGAAATCTTGCTGAAGAATAATACCGATGCTGAAGCGGTGATTCTTCCGAGTCCGAACTACTACGGCATTTGTTCAGATATTGAAGCGATTGCTGAAATTGTTCACAGGTATAACAAAATTCTGATTGTCGACCAGGCCCACGGCGCTCATTTGAAGATGTTCAGCAAATTCGGAGTAGAAGGCCTACCCAA
>JAVBVR010000067.1:0-6597 GCA_036677845.1 Anaerovoracaceae bacterium
CCGGTTTCGTCCATTCGGTCCATGGGACAATCTGCCGCGACTATCCAATTAGGCAGAGATCTTACATCTCCAGGTACAGCCGCTTCATATCTCGAAGATGCCTTCGGTGTAAAAACAGTGACACTGGGAATTCCCATCGGCATTGGCAAAACCGACCTGTTCTTTAGCGCCCTGCAAGAAATCGCGGGCGTCTCCATGCCCCAGAAGCATGAAAAAGAAAGAGGACGGCTGATAGATGCCTATATCGATGGTCACAAGTACGTCGCAGGCCGTCGCGCCGTGGTCTTCGGAGAGGTGGACTTCGTAGCGTCGATGGCTTCATTTCTGGATGAAATCGGCATTGTCCCGGCCCTGTGCGCCACAGGGGCATCGGCAAAGAGATTCAAAGATACAGTCTCATCGGGGCTGTCCGCCCGTCATAAAGACATCATCATCCGGGAAGATTCAGACTTTGAAGGCATGCTGGAGATCAGCCGGAGCATCGGCGTGGATATAATCATCGGCAACAGCAAGGGCTATTATCTTGCAAAGAACCTGAACATTCCCCTGGTCCGCGCCGGTTTCCCGATTCATGATCGAATCGGCGGCCAACGCATTCTTCATGTTGGATACGAAGGAACGCAACAGCTCTTCGATCGGATTGTCAATGCCTTGATCGAGCATAAACAGAACAGCTCTGCTGTTGGATATAGTTACATATAGAGGAGTTACTATTATGAATTATCATGATCACCCCTGCTTCAGCGAAGGTGCCCGCCATCGGACAGGAAGGATTCATCTGCCCGTAGCTCCTGCGTGCAACATGCAGTGCAACTATTGTAATCGTGACTTTGAATGCGTGAACGAATCCCGGCCGGGCGTATCGTGTGCCGTCCTGTCGCCCCTTCAGGCGGCGGATTATCTCGACTGCGTCCTGGAAAGGATCAACAATATAGCCGTGGTGGGTATCGCCGGTCCCGGTGATCCCTTCGCCAATCCCCGGGAGACTTTGGAAACACTTTATCTGGTCAGGGAAAGGCATCCGGAATTGGTGCTCTGCGTGGCGACCAACGGCCTGGCCCTGGCAGAATATGTGGACGATCTGGCCACCCTCAATGTCAGTCATGTCACCGTGACGGTCAATGCCGTTGATCCTGAAATCGGCAGGAAGATATACGCCTGGGCCAGGTTGAAGAGTAAGGTTTATCGGGGTATGGAGGCCGCCCGTGTCATTATTGAAAATCAGCAGGAAGCGATAAAAGGACTCAAGGCGAAAGACATCACCGTCAAGATCAATACGGTGATCATTCCCGGCATCAATGATCATCATGTCGTGGAAATTGCAAGCCGGATGGCGGCCGTGAAAGCGGATATCTTTAACGCCATCCCCATGTATCATGTGGCCGGCACGCCTTTTGCGGATATCGCCCCGTTGGCACCCGAAAAGGTGGACATACTGCGCAGGGAGGCCGGGACATACCTTCCCCAGATGGTCCATTGCAGCCGCTGCCGCGCCGATGCGGCAGGGATGATCGGACAGAAGCAAAATGACGAAATCAGGGATCTTCTCCGGGAAGCCTCGTTACCGAAGCAAAGTAAGGCAAGACCCTATGTGGCTGTGGCCAGTATGGAGGGGATATTTGTTAACCTGCACCTTGGTGAATCAGACGGTCTATGGATATTCGGTATGGTAAATGAGAAGGCCTCTCTTGTCGAACTAAGGGGCACACCGCCCTCCGGTGGCGGAGCCGAGCGTTGGAAAACAATGGCCCGCCTGCTGCATGACTGCAACACAGTTCTCGTGAGCGGTATCGGCCCCGGTCCTCTGTCCATTCTGGAACAAAGCGGTATTCACGTTGTCGTGATGGAAGGCCTGGCTGGAGAGGGCGTCGAGGCCACTCTTTCAGGGAAAGCAATACCGAAAATACTTCTGCGCTCCGCCGGTCACTGCGGTATCGGTAAGCAGTGCAGCGGGAGCGGCATGGGGTGCGGATAATCAACTATACAAAAGAACTCAATGAAAGTGAGGAAATGAAAATGAAAAAACCTAAACATCATATCTTCGTCTGTGGAAGCTTCCGGGCTATGGGTGATTCCCAAGGGGTTTGCAGCAAAAAGGACTCCCTGCAATTACTTCAGTATATGGAACGGGAACTTTCCGACAGGGGTTTAACGGATGTTGTCGTCTCGAGTACCGGTTGCCTCAAGGTTTGCGACCGGGGGCCGGCCATGGTGATTTATCCGGAGAACTGGTGGTACGGCAAAGTCGAGAGTGAAGCAGCGATTGACGAAATCATCGATGCGCTGGAAGAGGGCATTGCAGCCGATAACTATCTAATATAGAAAAGAGAATGATTACCATGAAAACCCATCTTTTCCGATATATTCAGGTTGAAGTAACACAAATAGGATGGATGTATCAGAGTTTATCGATTATTTTAATTATCGTTTCTATATTTCTATGGTTTTCAGCTCTAGCTTACGCTGAAGAAAGATTGCTGATATGCGCCGGAGCCGCCAGTAAACCACCTACCGAAGAGTTGGCAAAGATTTTTGCGCAGAAAACGGGAATAAAGATTGACTTGGTATTCGGCGGTTCGGGTTTTGTCCTTTCCCAGATGCTGCTGGCAAAAAAAGGTGACATCTATTTTCCGGGTTCTTCAGACTTTATGGAGCTTGCCAAGAAGAAAGGTGCAGTCTACCCCGAAACGGAGAAACGTATTATATATCTCGTCCCGGCAATTAATGTACAGAAGGGAAATCCCAAAGGGGTAAGATCGCTTCTCGATTTGACAAAACCCGGGCTTCACGTAGCAATCGCCAATCCCACGGGAGTCTGTGTCGGCCTCTATGCCGTCGAAATCATCGAAAAGAATTTCAGTTCGGAGAAGAAGGCAGCTTTTAGGCGGAACCTGGTCAATTATACCGAAAGCTGCGAGAAAACGGCCACAGTGATTTCCCTGAAGGCTGCCGATGCAGTCATCGGCTGGAGTGTATTCCAGTACTGGGCTCCAGACAAAATCGAGACTATACCCTTGAAGAAACAGGAGATAGCACGCATTGGTTATATCCCGGTCGCCATTTCCAAATTCACCGGCAATAAGCCGATTGCACAGAAATTCATCGACTTTCTCCAGTCCAGGGAAGGGTCCGCCATCTTTAAGAAGTACCATTATTTCATGACGCCGGACGAAGCAAGCAAGTGGATCGGGAAAAAGAAACCGGTCGGAGGGGAATATGTCTTACCTACGGAATGGATAAATAAATGACATTGAAGCGACTCTCCATGATTTGCGCATTAGGCACATTTACCTTATTAACGGGACTCATTCTGTCACTTCTCTATTTCTATCGTGCAGATGCCTTTGCTAAAATATTAGTGTCTGAAAGAACGTGGTATTCCATACGTCTCAGCATAATGAGCGCCACAATCGCTACTCTGTTTTCCGTAGCAATTGCCGTGCCCTCCGCATATGCACTGTCGCGTTATGATTTCTGGGGGAAGACAGTCGTTGATACAATCCTGGAATTGCCGATGATCGTCTCTCCGGCGGCTCTTGGCGCGATGTTGCTGATATTTTTCAATAATCCGTTGGGAGGATGGATTCAAAACCACGGAGTGCAGTTTGTTTTTACCCAAAATGGGATCATCCTTGCCCAGTTTGTTACTACGGTTGGTGTGGCAACCCGGCTCGTTAAGGCAGTTTTGGATGAGATCCCGACGAGATATGAAAATGTGGCACGCACGCTGGGTGCGACACCTGCCGCAGCGTTTAGAAGTGTCACCCTTCCTCTATGCAAAAAAGCGATTCTCGTAGCCGCAATTCTCACCTGGGCGAAAGCCTTTGGCGAGTTTGGGGCCACTATTACTATCGCGGGCACGATGGCAATGAAAACAGAAACCCTGCCGATAGCGATTTACATGATGCTTTCCACTGCTGAAATCGAGAGAACGGTTGTGTTAATACTGATTATTACCGTAATTGGTCTCGGAGTGCTCTACGGTGTGCGGCGACTCTCAAGGAAGGAAATGAATGCTTGAAATCAGGAATGTAACGATCCGTGCGGGAAAATTCCTGGTACGTGACATTACCTTGTCAGTTTCCGCCTTGGAATGTCACGTTATCGTTGGACCTACCGGTAGCGGCAAGACATTACTCCTTGAGTCCGTCATCGGGATCAGGAAACCCGACAGCGGAAGTATTCTCTTAAATGGAACAGAACTGACCGCGTTGCCAATGGAAAAACGGCATATTTCTTACGTTCCCCAGGATCTGGCGCTGTTTCCCCACCTGACGGTGAGCGAGAATATTGGCTATTCCGCCAAAATCAAGAAAATCAAAAATCATGGCCATGAAGACTTTATCGCAGATCTGGCGGAGACCGTCGGCATCAAACACTTGATGAACAGGTCGGTAGGCCATTTGAGCGGCGGGGAGAAACAGCGTGTGGCCCTTATGCGAGCCCTTGCCGCTGGTACAACGCACCTTATCCTGGACGAACCTTTTTCCGCTCTTCACCAAGGACTCCGAAGGGAACTGTGGTTCGTCCTCAAGGAATTGCAGAGGCGCTACCGGATGGCTATTCTCATGGTCACCCATGATATCGAGGAAGCGTTTTTTCTGGGAGATGTCATCTCGATCATGATCAACGGCAATATCCGACAGACCGGCGCGGGCAGGGTTGTGTATGAAAATCCCGCAACTCGAGATGTTGTGGAATTTTTCGGAATTCGGAATATTTTCACCTTTCGGATAGGTTCTGTTACGGAGTCGTTTATAACAGGATATTGTGAAGAGCTGGGAGGAGAAATCATCCTTCCGCCAAATTTCCCCGGCTCTGAAAAGATACAACCGGGTGATACCCGTACCTTAGGTATCCGACCTGAAAATCTGGTCATTAGTAAGGATGATGCAGTTATTGAACCAGGGGATAACCTTGTGGAGGGTACAGTGGAAGGCGTGTTCCTGAAGGGCGCATCCCATATCCTGCTGTTTCAGCCAATTGGAACCAGCAAAGTTGTCGAGCTTGAAATGGCGGATTGCTCTTTTAAGAGATTTAGCCCCGTTGTCGGTCAGCAAACGACTATTTTGCTGCGGGCAGAGAACTTTTTCGCTTGTGATCGATGAGGAAACAATTCCATTTATCCTGAAATCCAGAGTGAATGATTTACCTGTTGCGCAAGCTGAGACAGGACATTAAACTGTTAAGGATCAAGGATATTATTTCCAGAGAATGGATTATCGGAGAGCGTAAAAACCGGTACGGGAGTCATATTTATCCCGGTCATTGGAAATAACTGTTTAGAGAAAGGAAGCTTATGCAAATACGATTAAGGAAGGGAAACCGGGCGGACATAGACGGAGCATCGGCTCTTCTTGCTGATCTCTTTTCCATTGAAACGGATTTTGCCGCAGATCCGGAAAAGCAGAAAACCGGACTGGCATTATTTTTCAGCAGCCACGAAGAGAAAGTAATATTTGTTGCAGAGAATGAAGGTGTTCTTGTCGGTATGGTGACAGGCCAACTGGTTATTTCCACGGCGGCCGGCGGATATTCCATCCTGGTTGAGGATTTGTATGTCCAGGATCGTTTCCGGCATAAGGATATCGGAACTTCCCTCGTCCAAATGATGCAAGAATGGGGAAAAGGGAAAGGCGCTTTGAGAATCCAGCTATTGGCGGATAGAAGGAATAAGGCTGCTCACATCTTTTACAGGATATTGGGTTTTCAGGCCAGTCGTATGTACGGGCTTTACATGCAGCTTGGTGGGTTAACAGATGAAAAACGCGGGCAAGAATAACATTTACATCATTGATTCAACACTCAGGGATGGTGAGCAAGCGCCGGGCGTTTCCTTCCGCCGTCGGGATAAACTCAGGCTTGCCGAAATGCTGGCCGACGCCGGTGTGGATGAGCTGGAAGCCGGTTTTCCTGCCATGGGTCAGGAGGAAAGAAGCTGCATCAGGGAAATTATCGATCTTCATTTGCCTTGCCGGATTTCCTGTTGGTGCCGGGCGAAAAGGGAAGACATAGAGTCCGCCGCCGGACTGAAAATCGAGGGCGTACATATCAGCTTTCCGGTTTCATCTATTTTATTGAAGGCGATCGGAAAAGACGAGACCTGGGTTTTTAAAAAGCTGGAGGAACTGGTTCCTGCCGCCGGCAGTCTTTTCCCGTCGGTTTCAGTAGGCGCTCTGGATGCTACCCGGGCGGATAGTTCTTTTTTACGGAAGTTTGCAAGACATGCTGTTTCGTGCGGAGCCTATCGGCTGAGAATTGCCGATACGGTCGGGATTGCCTCGCCCGTCCAGGTAATGGACATGTTCCGAATGCTGGTGGCGGATTCAAAAACCATGATGCTCGAATTCCACGGTCATAACGATTTGGGTATGGCCACAGCAAATGCGATATGTGCCGTCATCATGGGGACGGGGGCTTTAAGTGTCACGGTCAACGGACTGGGAGAACGCGCAGGCAATACCCTCCTTGAAGAAATCGCTCTCGCCCTGCCTGTCTCCACAGGTAAATCCTGCCACATTCACCCTGATAAACTTCGGGCTCTCTGCAGCTTTGTTGCCCGGATATCCGGCAGGGAAATTCCTGCTAATAAACCGG
>JAVBVR010000068.1:0-57757 GCA_036677845.1 Anaerovoracaceae bacterium
GTACTGAGAATGTTTGCCTTGTGGCCCGCTGAATTCATCCATCCGTCCATAACCGCTGATGGTGTCTTCTGACCCTTTGCAATGTTTTCTCCGGCCGCTTTATAGCTGACTCCAAACTGTTTCATCATATCGAATGGTGATCCGTATGTCGGAGACTGGTGCGCAAAATAATTTTTGTCCCTGAGGTCCTCCGCCTTTTTCTCTGCCACACCTGAAAGCTTTGTGTTCATCTTAAGTGCCGGAAGCCCCGCTGCAGCTCTTTGCTTATTAACCAGATCTACCACCTGCTGTTCATAGGTTCCGATCGCTGTGCCAGCCGGCGCTGCAGTTGACGGTTTCGCAGCTGTTGCTGCAGATCCCGTACCTGTCGCTGCGGGAGCCTGATTGACCGGAGCCGCCTGCCTTGTCTGCTGCAGCGGCTGATTCTTGATAGCGTAGCCATTATACTTTTTCATATATTGGCTGTATGAGGTTCTATAGTTGCCTCCATAAATCTTCACCGTGTGGCCCTTGCCATACTCCGCTGCAAACGTCTGAGCCGGGACTGCCATGATGAAAAGCATCACCAGTGCCAGCGTAGTTTTAATAATTCGGTTTTTCATTTCTTAACCTCCTGATTCTCTAGACACTTATTTAAAAGCTTCATAATAGTTTTTATTTGTTTATGACTTTCAAGCACGTCACTTTTAAAAGTATATAGGAATACTAGGAATATAGAAACCCTCAAATACTGGTATTTGTGCAAAATATGGTTTCTGCAGCCCTGCGGCAGATTCGCTTCTTCTTATCCCATCAGAAAGGAGCAGCTCGTCCGCTTACCGGACAGGCTGCTCCCTGACTCTATCATGATCTCATATTGATCTTCAAATCTAGGCTGTAATGATGTTATTATCCATGCCGCGGCGAATCCTTGACAATCTGACAGGCTTTGATCAGTGCCGCCACCACATCGGTCTCAAACTGCTTTTTATAAGAATTCAGCTGGATGAACTGTTTTCCGACGTCCGTCGTAACATATCTTGTCGGCAGTGAATTCAACGCAATTGCCAGAATATCATATACGCACTTCGAGCAGGAGCAGGCTTCCATCATGGAGATTACCTCTCCGACCTTTGCTTCTGCAATTATTTCCGTAACGTTTACAACATTATGACGGCAATCGATTAGTGCACTCTGTACATTCTGCCGAATCGCTTCATTGTCATGATACTCTTCCCAGGGTAAGCTCATCATTTCCCATACCTTTCATACCGTAACACCGGTCTTAATTATAAACATAATTCTTCCTAAATAATTCTACAATAAATGACGGAAAAATACAATCATTTACATTTGAATATCATGTTTATATTTTCATACATCCGATGCGCCAAAGGAGGCGGTTACCGGGAGAGGACTTTTCAACAAAATCAAAGGAGGATACCGCTTTCCCGCACTTTTTTGTGCTAAGCAGCATCCCCCTCTGATATGAGTTAAAATGTCAAACCAATCGGTACGCGCAAAGTCCTGATTCTGTTATACTCTGTCCGAAGGTGTCTTGGTTCTGTAATAGCTTCCCGTCAGATGCTTCGGATTGAAGGCTTCTCTCACCTTCCACTGATATTCCGGAACCAGCGGCTGCGGAAGATTCTTGTACATTTCATCGTGTTCTTCCTGGGTATAGTCATATGCGTCCGGTCTTCTCGCATCTGCGTTCCAGCGCCCCATATCTACTCCGAGGCCCTTTTCAAACATCCATTTCTGGGTTTCATCTATGAGTTCTCTTGCTTCTTTGATGGAATTCCTGTCATGATTGTCAAAGAAGACGAAGAATTCCCAACCGGTCATGCCGCCGCCGCCAAGGATGGAGACACTTCCCATATCCGAATCGCCGCCTGTGTCGGCAATACCGGTGCTGGCTTTGGTCAGCCGGTCTTTCAGGGCCGCTGCCTCTTCCATCAGCTTAGTCGTTACAAATACGTTGGACGACATGCCGTAGTTGCCTTCGTAGGAAACGCAAAGTGTGTAGTTCAGATTTTTATGTCCGAGACGGAGCAGATAAAGCTTCGTCCAGTCGTTGATGTCCTTGTCCATGAAGAATTCCGCTTTCCATCCCCCGGTCATCTTCAGGATCTCATCCACCGCAGCTTCCTTATATTCCAGATCCGCCGGCGTAAATCCGCAGAGAATGATCTGGAAATCAATCTTCATTTTTTCGTTTTGTTCCTTGATATAAGGATCTGCCATCAGATCCGGCAGATCGCAGAACTGCAGTTCCGGATCGTTGAGCATCTTGACCATGGCCGTTTTGATATCTCTGCCGAACATGTTGAACTGCCGGTGTCCCAGATAAACAACATCCGTTTCATGGATTAACTGGAAGCATTTTGCGTAGGAATCCCAGTCATGGAAGCACAGTGTATAGCATTTGATGTTGTCCAGTCCGTCCGCTTTATAGGCCGGTGCAGCTCCTCTCGTCGGAAGGTATTTGGGGCCGCCCCAGGGATGAAGCCTGACTGCTACCCTGGTACAGACGCCCATGGTCCCCGTGGATCCCTGCCAGCCTCTGAAGATCGCTCTCACGCTCGGCCCCGGGCCCTCACCGCAGAACCAGCCCGCACCTGCACCCAGGGAACCAGTTCTGACAATTTCTCCGTCGGGAAGGATCCATTCGGCCCCCAACATATTTTCGGATGCATTTCCCATAAAGAGGGAACTCGGTCCGAAACCAACCCAGCCGGCGGTTCCTGCCAGTGTGGAACTGCTGCAGCCTACTCCGGCCATATTGCAGTTCAAGCCGTATTTCATAGCTTCCGCCTGGACGACTGCGCCGATGGCATAGGGTTCGACCACAGCGATCATGTTTTTCGGATCGATTTCAATTTTTGCCATCCTTTTCATGTCAATCTGGATGGAATTATCGGAGCTGATAAAACCCATGGCTGCCCAGAAGGTGGACGCTGCCTTGAAATGAATATCATATTTGTTGCAGATTCTGATGATCTGCTGCACCTCTTCCGTACTCCCGGGCAGCACCACTGCCTGAGGGCAGGGAGTCCAATGGTCGTAAGGACCATAGTGAGCGGAAGACTGGGAAGTAATACAACGGTATGTCTGTGTTATCGCAGGGTCCTGAGAAAGATTCCGTTTTCCGACGATACTCTCAAGCGCCTGATAAATTTCTTTTGCTAATGCCATCACGTTTCCCCCCTTATACTGCCTGGACGACCAGATCAATAATATCGTAAACCTTGATCGGATTCCCGTTTTCGTCTTTTGCCTTCCCCAGATTGCTCTCGCACCAAGGACATGCGGTCACAAGGGCGTCGGCTCCCGTCGTGTTCGCCTCTGTTATTCTTTCGTTGGCAGTCCACTCCGAGAATTCCGGATTGATTTCATTGCACACACCTCCGGCTCCGCAGCACCAGGAATATTCCCTGATTCGGTCCATTTCCACAAGCTTGATCCCCGGAATGCTCTCAAGAATTTTTCTCGGTGCATCATAGATCCCATAGTTCCCGTTGTATCTCGGCCGTCTCGGCTCCCAGGTGTGAACTGCTTTCAGGATTTTCTTTTCCTTCCCTTCCCATGGAACATAGGGCTCGCCCAGTCTCCCCAAATGACAGGGGTCATGGTATGTAACGGTCATCGGAATTTCTTTTGCAAACTTCAGCTTGCCTTCTTCAATCAGTCTTGCGATGAGTTCCACGATATGAAGCACTTCAATCTCCATGCCCAGCTTTGCATACAGTCTCTTAAACGTATGGTAACAATCGGAGCAGGGGGTCACGATGGTTTTGACTTTGGCAGTCTGAAATGCCTTGATATTAGCTTTCGCGCTTTCCTCGAACTCACCGGGGAATCCCATCTGATGAGCACGGCCTGCACAGCACATGTCGGCTTCGCCCATAATGCCCAAGTCGACACCGGCAGATTGAAGAATTTTTACTGCATCGACAGCGCTTTTCTGGAGTTTCTTATCATAGCTGAATTTGCAGCCCGCAAAGAAAGCAACTTCAGCGGTCTCCTTCAGCAGGTTCTTCAGCTTCAGCTCTTTGCACCAATCAAGACGGTCTGATTTTTTTTCTCCGAGAATCATGGTCTTTTCATTTTTCAGCTGCTTAGCGATTTCATTCTGCACCGGATAAGCCTTCCCCTTTTCCGTTGCGCTTTCCTTCAGCGCAATGTTATTCGTCAGGGGCTCCAGATTGTATCTGGTGATCTTGCAGGAAACGTCGCAAAGCCCGCAGGAAGTGCAGTTATAGATCGCTTCCACTGCCTGCTCGGTGTAATCCGATTTCTCGTCCAGCAGCACCTGTCCCAGCTGGAACCGGCCTCTGGCGGAATATGTATTAAAGTTGAAGTACTTGCTGCTTGGGCAGTTTTCAGCAAATCTCTGGTTTTTTACCTTGTCAAAGGGAATCCATTTACAGCCAAGGCAGTTGCTGCAGCGCTCCATCATCGGTCTGTAATCTTGTAACGCCATTTTCATTACTCCTTTCTGTCCTACAGTGAGATCTTGCCGGGATTCATGATTCCGTTGGGATCAAAGATATTCTTGATTTTCTTCAGAGCCATATAGGATTGGGCATCCTTGTTGAGCTGCAGACCCGCCCATATTCCATAAGGTCTGGAATAGTAGGCGTCCAGTTTCAGCATAGCAACACTCGCTTTTTCATACATCTTCTTCGCCAGTTCTTTTTCCCTGCTGCTGTTTGGATCATAGGGAAGAGTAAATTCGCAGTGATAGGAAGAACCCATGTGCTGCGGTTGAATATAAATGCCGATATTGCTTACCGGATAACCGAGTTCATCTGCAACTTCATATAATTTTTTAATAAAACATTCCGCTTTATCCAACTGTGCTGTGAAGAAAATGTCCTGAGAAGCCCCTTTGTAGGTGTCCTTCCAATTCCCTTCGGATGGTGTGACGATTTCTTTTTTAATCATATCTTCATTGAGTTTGGAGATACCGGTCAGCAGCTCCAGTCCACAGCTTTGTGCAAAATCAGCCAGATCCTTGCTTCTCGTTTCCACTCTCTTTTCGGGAAGCACTTCACGCCCCGATACCCCGACCAGCGCCGTCCATTTTGGAAGAATTGCCTTCCATCTGTCGATTTCAGCTTCATCCTTTCCGAGCAGGCTGGCCAGCTGCATGTTGTTCAGGATAAAAAGCTCGTCAGGGAAGCGGAAACGGATCGCCTTGTATACGAACTCCGTGATTTTTTGCAGACTGTCATCCTTGACAAAGTACATTCTATGGATCTGTTTTTTCACCTGGCATCTTAAAGCTGCCCAGGTAACAATCCCCATACTTCCCTGGGCACCTGTCAAGGCTCTGTAGAAATCAAACATCCATGGTCCGGTACCGCTGACCTGCCATTTTTCGGCAGCCCACTGTTTTTCCAGATCCATGGGTCCACCGGCGGCTTCTCCCGTATACATGCGATTTCCATCTCCCCACGTAACTTCAACGCATCGCAGCGGATCGGTGTATGCCCACTGATGCATCGGGTTCATTCTCGGCTCTGTCTCCAAAACGCTTGCAACAACAGATTTGCTGGCTCTCGGCTTCAGAGAAAAGTTGAATTCCAGGTCTTCCTTTTCCAGTGCAGCTTCCAGTTCTGAATAGGTGACGCCAGGTTCCACGATGACCATCCTGTGCTGACGATTGATATTGAGAATCTTTTTCATTTCGCTGAGATCAACCATAACCGCTTCGGGAACACTCGGCGCGCTGCCGCCTTTCACATGGGGCCCCCCTGAACTGACCGGAACCAATGGTGTTCTCGATTTGTTTGCCAGGTTGACGATCTGTTTCACCTGCTCTGAATCCTTAGGTTTTACGATGAAGCAGGGTTTGATATGGTAATCGAAATTCCTTTCACCCCCATAACGAGCGAGCTCCTTCGGATCATCGATAACACGGCTGTCACCCACTACATTAATCAGCTCTTCCTTAATGCTCATGTACATCTCTCCTTCCTTGCAATCAGGGTACAAAAAACAACTTGCTTGAATATGTTTTTCAACATTACTAAATGAATTCATTGAATACATTCATTATAATTCGTTCGGTGAAGTGAGTCAATAAAAACATAAAAAAAGACGCTTTATTTTTCTATAAAGCGTCAAATTGTTCTTCTATCTTTACGTTGTGCCCCGCTGCCGGCTAAACTACGAAAACGGGCCTCATTCCGGAAATATACTTTTCCATTTTTTCCGACATATTATAGTCTCCGTTATGAAGAAGCCAGTCATAGACCACGCCTCTCGCCATCACCAGAAGAAAATCTTCTATCTCCTCTATTGTCATTTCCTTTGTGAGTTGATTCTTTTCTTCACCCTTTTTAATCACTTCCGTAAGAAGCCGGAACATATATCTTGATCTGTCGAGAAATCTCGAATTTTCAGTATTGTACAGCTGCTTTACCGCATCGGTACCCCGTGAGCTGTTGTACTCGGCGTAATGTTTGAAAAAAAGGACAATATTATCATAGAAATCGTCTTTCACCATCTGGGCTTGAACCGTGTTGTGGAAAAACTCGTCAATCTTTTTGTAAAGCTCTGAATAGATATCGGATTTTGACGGGTAGTAGTGGTAAAATGCTCCTACTGAAACGCCTGCTTTTCTGCTGATATCTTCGATGGTCGTGTTATCAAATCCGTGCTTGTTAAACAGATCTACCGCTGCATTATATATCTTCTTTTTTGTTTTTTGTGCCTGGAGCTGACGTGAAGTATGCTTCTGCATTTAAGTACCTCCCGAATCAGAATTATAGCCTTAGTATAATGCATTCGGTGAAATATGTCCACAATTATATTTACTGTTTCGTCAATTCAGGACACATTTTTTGCTAAATCCTTCCAATTTCTCTCGAGTAGGGGGAAATAATCTAAGAACAGGCAGGCGAGAATAATCTCGCCTGCCTGTTATAGCGAACTGTTTAAGTCTCAATATCCGGCAGAATCCCTTTGCTTATGCTTATGCTTCTGATTCCGTTTTCACCTGTCTTTTTGCAAGCACAACAGGCGCAGTCTCATAGAAGTTGAATGCAATCAGAGTTCCTACACACATTAAGCCTACGCATAGCCACATCGCAGCAGAATATCCGTATGCTGCCGCCAGGAATCCGGCAACTGCAGATCCGCCTACCGCGCCGATCAGTTCTCCAATACCCTGAATCGTAGCGACCGCTGTTGATGCGAACTTGGGATTGATGGATTCGGTGGGGATGGGGCCCTGGTTGACAGCGATAACGCCGGCGCCGCACCATCCGAAGAATGCACAGAAGGCCATCAGCGGAAGGTTGTCTGATGGGACTAACAGCAGCCCCAGCGGAGTCACAGTACTAAGAAGTCCAAAGATGATAACGATCGGTTTCCGTCCGAATTTATCAGACAGAGCAGGCACCGCCATACCCCAGACGATACCGCCTACACCGAGAGCCGACATAATAATACTCATGGTAGTAGGATCCAGGCCTTTGACTGTTGTGAGGAACATGGGAGTAAAGGAGGCCATTACCACATACCAGCCCAGAATGCAAATGGCGAACAAGATGCCGGTAATGATGTTTCTGTTTTTTAAGACCTCTTTGAATTCACCCTTTCTGTCCGCTTTTACTGTCGTACCCTCTACTTTGTTCATATCAGGCTCTTCCAGACATTTCATTACCATGAACGCTATGATAAGACCGGGGATGATTGTCAGGAAGAAGGTGGTTCTCCAGCCCACCGACTGTGCAAGGGCTACGACGACCAGCGGACCCATAAGGCTTGAAATAAGACCTACGGAAGTGGTTCCCATGAGGCCCATGTTGAATCCGCGGCGTTTCGGTGTGGACTGTGCCAGCAGGAAGCTCATATTCAGCGGATAGATCGGCCCTTCAAATACACCCATGACAAGACGGATGATCAGCAGGGAAACGAATCCTGCGGCAAATCCGGTTGCAAGGGAGCAGAGGGAAAACATTACGATAAAGAACGCAAGCATCTTCTTCTTATTTTCCTTCAGGTCTGACCAGAAGGATGCGAGGAAACCGACGCCGGCCCAAGTAAATGCGAATGCCGACATGACCAGACCAAACTGAGCCGCATCCATACCCAGATCGGGCAGAAGGAAGGGCGCAAGGTTTGGAAGGGCAAATCTGTCGAACATTACAAAACCGAAGGCGAGAGATACTACGAGAACCATTATATTCTCGTAACCTTTTTTAACAGTCATGAAATGAATCTCCTTTCTCTTTTTTGGATAATAGCGAAATAAATTCTTTTATATTAACACACTCCGGCGCTTCTGCTCCGATTATGGGATACAGTGCGCGCCGCATGTATTCCTATAACGACGCTAAAACCGATGAAAATTTTCTACGCGTATCTTATAACTGTTTTCCTTAGCCCCAGTTGCTGCCTGCGCTTGATACGGCAGCTCCGTTAGGATCTACGACACAGGCTCCTCCGTCCAGAGTCACGACGGTTCCGGTCATAAAGGAGGATTCATCGCTGGCAAGGAACGCCGCTGCACCCGAAATTTCGTCCGGCTCAGCTGCTCTTGGAAGCGGGCAGAATTTGGTCAGAACCTTCAGGGCTCCGTCTGCATCGGTGCCGATTGCACTTCCCAGTCCCGCCATGGAATTCCTTAGCATTTCCGTTGCAACAGCTCCGGGAGCGATGACATTGCAGCGGATATTGTATTTTCCGTAATCCAGCGCTGTTGACTGAGTCAGCCCGATCAGCCCGGATTTAGATGCAATATAGGCCGGCATGGCCGGTATGCATCGCAGTGCCGCCAGAGAGGACAGGTTGATGATTGAGCCGCCGCCGTTTTCGATCATATAAGGTATCGCGGCCTTCATCATTACAAAAGGACCGGTAAGATTGATATCGATGACCTTCTGCCATGTTTCCATGGGCATCTCCGTAATGAGCCCGGCAGGATCAATTCCCGCATTATTAACTAGAACGTCGATTTTTCCGCCGAATTTCACCGTCGCATCTACCATAGCCTGCGCTTCTTCCAGCTTGGAAACATCGCCCTGGTATACCAGAACCGAACCCTCGGGCAAACCTTCGGCGACTTTGTCAAGAAGCTCTTTTCTCCGGCCTGTAATCACGACCTTTGCACCCTCTTCTACGAATCTTCTGGTGAATGCTGCTCCGAGTCCGGTGCCGCCGCCTGTGATCAATGCAACTTTGTTTTTTAAACGTCCTTCCATTTGAAACCCTCCTCGTTTACTTGAATGCGGCAAGATAAATGTTTGTTACATCCTCTTCCGTCGGTTTTTGCGGATTCTGGGTGATCGGATTGTCGAGCATCGCTCGCTCGACCATTCCGGGAATTTTGTCCTTCGTGGCGCCGGCATCATCCAGATACTTGGGAGCGTTTACATCGGCGGCAAGCTGCTTCACCAGATCCAAAGCCATCTTAGCCGCTTCACTCTTGTTCTTCCCGGAGATGTCTCCGCCCATGGCTGCAGCAATATCCGCAAATTTATCCTCCGCCACCTTCAGGTTATATTCCATGACATGCGGCAGCAGGATGGCGTTTGCCATTCCGTGAGGCATATCAAAGAACGCGCTGAGCTGATGCGCCATCGCATGGCAAACACCGAGACCACCAAGGCTGAATGCGGTTCCCGCCATCATGGATGCTACCAGCATCGCTTCACGGGCTTCTACATCCTTACCGTCGGCTACGGCTCTTCTCAGATTTTTCGCGATCATTCTGATTCCCTCAATTGCCAGACCCTGTGCGGGAGGGAAGTCCATGTTGGAGGTATAACATTCAATGCAATGGGTCAGTGCGTCGATGCCCGTATTAGCGGTAAGCCCCGGCGGCATGGATACAGTCGCCTGGGGATCCAGAACCGCAATATCCGGGATCAGCAGCGGGCTCAGAACTCCGAACTTTGTCTGACGTTCCACGTCGGTGATGACGCCTACCATAGTGACTTCCGTACCAGTTCCGGCAGTGGTGGGTATGGCGATTAAAGGAAGCAGAATCGGTCTGATTTTCAGTATCCCGCCGACGGCGATGTCGTAATCCTTCGCTGTTCCGCCATGAGTATATACTACGTTGGCAACCTTCCCGGCATCGATGGGGCTTCCCCCGCCTACGCAGATCAGGGCATCCGGTTTGATTTCCCTCATATATTCCGCAGCTTCATCCACTGCGGCGGCTACAGGGTTTGCACTGATTTTAGAAAAGATATGTACGTCAATCTCATTTTTCTTCAGATCCTCGGCAAGATCAAGCACCAAAGGCGTCTTGGCCATAAACGGGTCCGTAAAAATGAGCGCATGTTTTTTGCCCAGGTCCTTGATCAGTTCGGGAACGTCTTTTATGGCGCCGTCCTTGCAATGGACCCTTCTGGGCCAGGTATCAAAAGTCATTACCGGCATAATAAACCTCCTTTATCATTCCACCGCTTTAGCTGAAATGGAAATTTACCTTTCTTCTCCCTCTTCCTGATCAGAGTAGTACCATTCCAATCCGCCCTTAAATACTTGTGCATTCATCTCATTGCTTTTTCCGTTGATTACTGCTTCAGGAAATCTTTTTTCCATGTTGTAGTAGAAGTTGGCAACATCGCTTGTGTTTGCAATTTCTTCTTCCGTGGCATCCAGGTAATCTCTCATGAATTGGTACGAAGTAGCGTTGAATTCCATACCGGGCTTTGCATGTCCCGGGATGATGACCTCGGCTCCCATCTTCTCCAAACGATCCATTTCCGCTCTCCACTTGGCGCGGCCTTTGGCGCTGACTTCACAGGTAAACGCATGCGCTTCATTAAAGAGCACGTCGGACCCATAGAGTGTTTTGATCGATGGTATGTACATCACGGTATTGTATTTTAAATCGCCCCAAACCTTCTTTATGATCTCGATTCTTTCGCCTTCGATTTCCATATAGTCATCTTCAAAAGGAATCAGGTTCAGCGGCTTGTGCGGGCAGTTCAATTTCCCGACCACAGTCTCCCAATGCTCCAATTTTCCGAACAATTCTCTGTTTATCGTTTCGATGTCTTCCGGCAGGGCATAAATCTTCGCATCCGGAAATGCATCCTGATAGACTTCTGTTCCAAAATAATGATCAGGGTGTGCATGAGAAATAAATACCTTTGTCAATCTTCGTCCGGTTTCGAGTATTTCGGCAACCACTCTGTGCGCATTTGACAAAGTCCATTGCGTATCCAAGAGAACGGCTTCTTCTTTTCCAAGGACGATTACCGAGGCAACAGAGAAACCATTGTCATCGCTGATACATGTAATCGTCTCCAGTTTGCCCTCTCCATGACTATTTCTTCTGACTTCCATCAAAAATACCTCCCTTTATTATTGTAGTCCATTCGGTTAATTGTGAATTTATTCAATCAACCTCCTTTACACGTTATTTTTACAAAATCAATTCAATGAATTAATTCAATTTTATACCTTTTTTTTTTATTGTCAATACGATTGTTTTTAATTTTTTTAATTTTCAGGTATTTTTTTAAACACAATGCAGGAACTATTCCGCTGCAAAGGAATTGACCCGGTTAGTCCCAGCATCAATATTAAGGATCCTGTATTGAAGTGAAAATTTATTCTGTATCAACCTGACGCCGCGGTAAATATATTAATTATCATATCTATAAGGAGATGTTTGTTATGAGAAAATGTTTTAATGAGCAATGTATTTTATACAGCCAAATGAATATGATTTCTAACTCCAGAATATTCTGGAGAAGGTTTACGACATGGATAAGAGTATATATGATAAGCAGATATGCGGGAATAGGAACTCAAGAAGAGGCGTTTGGCCGATTATATATAGAAACAACAGGTTTCGGAGATATATTGCAGATTGCATATGACCGTGAAAGTTCAAACCAGATTTCTATGTTATTGAACCAGTTTACTTTTGCACTAAGGGATCTGATTACAGCCCAGCTCCAAGGTAACAGCAATGCAGTTAATCAGAATGTGGATCGTCTATATCAGGTTGCGTATAATATGGCGGCTTTTTTATCTTCGATCAATCCATACTTGGATGAAGAGGAATGGAGAAACATGCTAAGCAGCTATGTTCGATACACAATTGAAGAAGCAAATTCATTTGTAACAGGAAACTATGGCCAGGATATAGAATTTTTCCAACGCCTGACAGACCTAACCAATATGATGGGAGATTCACTTGCACAAGGCCTTTATGATTTTATTACCGGCAGCGAGCAGAACAGTTTCACCCATTCACCGCAGCAACAACAGTGTATTACCTACGAACAAATGGATCAAATCTATAGTATTAGAATGTTTTGGTTTGAACTTGTAACTTGGACCAGGGCTTATATGCTCAGCAGATATATAGGTATTGGTAACGAAAGTGCAGTTAAGGCTCGCTTGCAACAGGTTCCGGCAGAGTATGTGGAAACCTTGCAACAATTTTTTGGAGAAGCAATCAATCCAAATCTACAGGAATTAAACAATTATATTAATCTAATTGATGCTTTGATTACCTCTCAAATAGAAGGGAATGCAGGGGAAACGGATCGAATTACTCAGCTCTTATATGAGAATGCTGATCATAGAGCGACATTTATCGCTTCGATTAACCCGTATTGGGATGAAAATGAGTGGAGAAGAAGACTGTATGCGAACCTCCGAAATACCATCGATCAGTCTGTCTCCTTTTTAACCCAAGATTATGCCATTAATCTGGATATCTTCAGCACCTTGTTGGATCAGGCCGAGAGCACGAGCAATTACTTTGCCCGCGGTCTTTTTAGCTATGTTATTGGCCAATAATGCGCAGAGCAGTTTGAAATAGCAGAATAAATGATGTACTGTTTGACATTACTAACAAGGTTAGCTAAAGCGATTCGGACAGTTTCTCCAGTCTGATCGATGACTCCTTCAGCCCGGAGATCACATCAGCGATCTGATCCAGATCTTTAGTCTGCTGGTTGAAAACCTCCGTTGACTCAGTTAATCCGTTTGTAACCAAAGTAATTGATGTTGCTAAAAAATTAAGAGTACTGTCAATTCTCGCTATCGATTCGTTAATCGTACGGGACAACCTTTCTATTTCCTGGGCAACTACGCCAAAGCTCTTTCCGTATATGCCCGCTTTTGCCGCATCAATAGAGGCGTTAACACCCAAAATATAAGTCTGGATTGATATTTCTTGTATAAAAGCGATGATTTTATTGGTTTCATCTGTCTTAATCTGAGCCTGCCTGATCGTATCCAGCAAAGAAGTATTAGTCAGCTCCGTCTGCTTGATCCCTGTTACGAGATCTTTGACGGCATCTGAAGTTTCATGAATCGCGGATGAAATGTTTTGTGCGATGGACAAAACATGCTCTTTTCTTGCAAAACTCTTACCCATTACAAAAACTCCTACAATTTCACCACACTCTTTCATTGGAATTGCATAGGACCGAAATGGTGTCCCATAGATCTCCTTCGGTATGTCTTTTATCACCGAGCTCCCGGTTTTCAGGGCTTCCTTGACCGCTCCCCCTTCGGGAATGGGATCGCCTTCTTTAATTTGAAACCTCAAGTCCTTCCCGTTGACTGACAGTATGTACTTCTCCGTATCAGTCATCGCATAGGAAACATCTTCCTCAAACAATTCATTTAAAAATGGAACAACATCGCAAAATGAATTGATGATTGATTGATTCGAAATCCTGTTCACCATAATACCTTCTCCTGATACATTTCACCGGAAAGCTGCGGTTCCAAGGCTGGGGCCGCAGCTTTCCACATAGTCATCTCAGAGCAGCTTCTGCTCCACTCTCTTTCATTCCGTTCCGGCATCAGCCGCTGCAGCGGCTTTCTTTGCAACCAGCTTTGGGTTGCTCTCCTTCAAAGCAAAGACAAGCAGGAAACATGCAACCATACAAACCGCACCGATAACGAAGATTGAGGTCAAGCCGTAAATATCTGCCACTTTACCGGCAACGGCAGACATGATAGCACCGCCGACGATATCTCCGGCCGCGATTACAACGGTGCTGGAACTTACCTGGAGTCGTTCCGGTAAGCTTTCCGAAGGAATGACACCACTCCAGATCGGGGTGAAAACTGCGGGCAGCATTGCAAATACAACATATAGCACGATGGTTGCCTTTGAACCTCCGCCAAGAATAATGCCCAGGAACGGCAAAATACAGAAAATATAAGCCAGGTACA
Organism: Anaerovoracaceae bacterium; assembly: GCA_036677845.1. GTDB lineage: Bacteria > Bacillota > Clostridia > Peptostreptococcales > Anaerovoracaceae > Anoxybacterium. The sequence goes on from JAVBVR010000068.1 coordinate 14,161, forward strand.
ACACAGGCTTGCGGCCGACTTTATCCGTAAGCGGCATAATCAGCGTCCATGGGAATACCAATAATCCGGCCAGAGAAGAGATCACTCCCATCCTCTCAACAGACAGCCCGATGACATTGGTCAGATAGAGCGGTCCGTACACGATAACGATCCAATATGCCGTCATATGAAGCATACCGATGATAACACAGATAACAAAATTTCTGTACCCGAACAGCTGCAGGAATTGTCCCATATTCTGAGATTTAGACATTTCCCGTTCTTCCGGAGATATTTCGATTTCTTTGACAAATTTCATAATCAGAAGCGCCACGATAAATCCGGGGACCGCACTTAACAGGAATGTCATCTGCCAGTTGACAACACCAATGAGCTGGGTAACAATAAGGGGGCCGACGATATTGGCGCAGATGCCGATTGTCATAGCAATAATTCCGATATTCAATCCGTAATGCTCGGGATCTTCATGCCCCATCAAGGTATAAGTCAGGGCAAGAAGAGGACCTTCCGCAATACCGACAAGCGCCCTCAGAATCAGCAGCGATGCGAAGGAAGTCGCAAATACGCACATTCCGGCAAAAACCGAGGTTGCCAGAGCAAAGATAACGAGCCAGAATTTTCTTTTTCCGGTTTTGTCAGCAACCATACCGAATACAATACCGGATACGGCAAGCAGCAGAGTCGTCGCCAGATTGATCTGCCCGACCTGGAAATTATTCAGTTGTAAATCCGGTACGATAACCGGCATCATATAAGTGATTGCCAGCCGGTCCAGATAAAGGAATCCGATGGACAGAGCAAGTAAAATAACCATCCTGGCTAAATAACCACGTCTTGGATTTTTCATCTTTTACATCCTCCAAAATTATAATAAACAGCAAAAGCAATATAAATTTTTATTTCTGCAGTCTGTAATGGAAGCCACATTTTTCCGCTCCGCACATGATGGTGTCCGGGCGTTCCAATGTAACGCCTGCGTTATATCCGTCCGTTCTCGGAAAATCGGGCCTGCAAGCCAGAAGCTCTCCAAGTTCAGTCTCTCCGATACTCTTGAAGTAATCGGCGTAGGCACAGCGCGTAATGTTAAGTATGATATCGGTGTCCGACATTGATACCGGCTCCACGTCGATGGCAGGGCCATCAAAGGATGATGCAAAGCACTCTCCCTGCTTTATAATTTTATCGATCGTGGTTCCTGTGTTTTCATTGAAGAAATCAACACCCTCCTGATAAGAGAGTTTGTCGACAACATCTCCCAATATTTTTTTTATGTCTTCTTTCCCGTACTTTTCATACAGCGCTTTGAGAAATGGCACTAAAATGACTGCCTGAATCTTTTTTTGTTCAATATAAGGTACTTCCATTTTAATAACCTCCTGAAACTAATTTTGCCGAGTATCACCGGTTAAAACTTATTGCTTCTCATAGACCACTTTACCGTATACAATGGTCTTTTCAACGAAAATTCCGTCTTTGAATTTCCCTTGTATATGATACGGGTCCCCGCTCAGGACAACAAAGTCTGCGTTCTTGCCCTTTTCAATACTTCCCGACACCTTCTGATGTCCGCCCGATATTGCCCCGTTAATGGTATTCATTCTTAATGCGTCGTCAAGGGATACTCTTCTCTTGGGATCCCTTGCATTCACCAGCGCATCCAGCCAGCCGAGGGCGTCAATGGGCGAGCAGGGGCAGTCCGAACTGCTTGAAATATTAATGCCCGCTTTGAGGAGCCTGGGCATAACCCATGCTTTTGAAGCCTTTTCTTTTGGCAGCCATTGTTCATAATCCCGATCACCCCAGCCATCCGAAATGATCGGCTGCAGACCTACTCTGATTCCCAGTTCCGCTGCCATTTCCACATGCAGATCAGAGGGCATAATAAAGTGTTCTATTCTATGATGCAAACCATTCTGCCCCTGCTCCCTGATTACACGGCGGTAGATATATATGATCTGGTCGATTGCTCTTTCGCCTATGGCATGAAACGCACACTGCATTCCTGAAGCATGGGCGGCGGACACAAAATTGTACAGATGTTCGTCAGAGAATCCGAGTAATCCCCTGGAGGAAGGCTGGATCGGAAACGGTTCTTCCACAGCTATTGTCAGCTGGCCCGGCGCCCCGTCTATGCTCAGGCATCCACCGATTCGCGGGAAACGGTACTTGTCCCGTACCTTCTTTAGATCAAAGGTCTGCGCATATTCGATAAAATGAATGGGTAATTGATCCTGTATTTTCAGGAAGATATCAATGTCACAATCATCCACAAAGGCCATTCCGTCGAGACTGTGTACGGTTGTGACTCCCGCAGACAGTTCAAGGTCAGCGATGTATTTGTAAAAACCAGCAATTTCTTTCTCACTGTATGCACCCTGGATGTAACCCATACAGTAAAAGGCGGACAGATTGCTGTCAAAGATACCGTCAGGCTCTACTTCCTCTTTGATGTCTCCGGTCAAGGGAATGCAGTCCAGCATAGCACTGTTGGCAATACCTCCGTGCATGGACCACAGAAACAGCGCCACCTTATGGCCGTTTGCAACCTTATCCAGCTCCCACCTGGTAGGATATCTTCTCTCTTCGATACAGTCGAAGGTCGGTACGCCGACGAACAGCATTATCCTGTCGCTGGTTTCCTTCTCACATTCTTCTTTGACGATGTCCAGCAGATCCCTCAGATTTTTCACCTTACCCATGACGTCTATGGCGCTGGACAGAATCAATCCGCCTGACGAGACATGACAATGGGAATCAATGAAACCTGGCATAAGAGTTTTCTCCTGCAGGTCGATTACTGTTCTTGCGTTACCCGTAAAATCATCCCTATCTCCGATTGCTTCAATAACGCCGCTTTTTACAGCGACCCATCTTGCTTTCGACAAGCCTGCATCCATGGTTAAAACATTGGCGTTCTTTAAAACCAAATCCATCTTCCTTCACCTCACCTTACGAAAATAATAACACTCCATCTATTTATTGCAAGCTCCATCGAAATAAAACATCTGCGGCAGTATATCGTTCCCTGCAGCTGCAAAGGGAAGGGAGCGGGGTGCGGGCCTCAGGCACCCCGGTTCCCGGACGCATCAGCGGCAGGCCAGAACAGCCCTTCTCACCAATGCTTTTGTCACCTGTATTTTATAATGGTTTCTGGTCAGCGGTAATGCGCCGCGCACTGCAATTCTTGCTGCCTCCGCTGCAACTTCATCGTTGATCGCCTTTCCTTTCAGAAACTCCTCTGCTTCCTTTACCCGGATCGGTACTGCCGCAGCCGCACCCAGAATGATGCGTGCTTCGGATACCGTCCCGTTTTTGCATGTTACTGCCGCAGCTACGGAGGCCAGCGGGAAATCGATCGCTTTCCGATGCCGGAACTTGAGGTATGTACTCTTTGTTTCCGGTTTGGCCTCCGGAAGCTGTATTTCTGTTACAAGCTCGTCAGGTTCCAGCACCGTCGACTTCAGCACCTTCACAGTAAAGAACTCTTCCGCGTCGATCACTCTCCTTGTTGTCTTGATCTTCGCTCCCAAAGCAATCAATGCCGGTGCGGTGTCTGACGGGCAGGAGGCCACACATCCACAGTTGAAGCATCGTTTTGCCTCAGCCTTTACCTGTTCGGATTGTAATCCGAGAGCATCCTCTTTTTCTAGATTTCTTTCCTCCGGAGGCAGCTCGGGCATCCCGGTCTTTTTTGACGGCCGCAGACAAGAGGGATCGAAACCGGATAGTTTGCACGACTGCGTGCTTTCTGCGGTTTCTTTTCTGCCTGTTCCACCCAGGAACCGATTGATTGCCGCTGCAGCATTTCTTCCCGCTGCCGCCGCCTCAACAACAGTTGCCGGACCAGTCACTGCATCTCCGCCTGCGAACAAGCCGGGAACACTGGTCTGCTGGGTTTCCGGCGAAACGGGAATCGCTTTGCCGCTGATGCCCAACTCCTTTTCAATGTAGCTCAGATCGATTTTTTGCCCCACAGCCAGGATGATACAATCGGCCTCGATGACTTCTTTCACTGAAAAATCAGACACCGGCTCATATCGTCCAGTTGCTTCCTGAAAGACTGTAGCGCTCTTGACTGCTTCCAGACCTGTAACCTTATCTCCTGAAAGGAGGACACGATTTGGCGCCCAGGAAGTTTTCAGTTGGATATTTTCAGCCAGTGCCTGTTCAATATCATCTTTGATTGCCGGCATCTCTTCCCGTGTTCTACGGTACACAATCGTAACCTTGCCGGCACCAAGCCTGCGTGCTGTCATCGCCGCGTCCACAGCCACGTTTCCCCCTCCGATTACCACTACCTTGTCTCCGGGTTTTTCTTTTTTACCGGATGCCACATCCTGAAGGAACTGCATGGCAGGTACAGTTTTATCTTCACCGTCCAGCTGAATAGACGCCGCATTCCATGCTCCAGTTGCCAAAAAGACTGCTGAATACTTACTCCTGATGTCGGCTAATTTGGTCTTTTTGCCGATCTCTGCATCGAGCTCAAATTCTACTCCCATGCTTTGCAGAATATTGATTTGTGCATCCAGTATGGCGTCAGGCAGCCGATAGGCAGGAATGCCATACCGGAGCATTCCGCCGGCCTTCGGCATTTTATCAAATATGCGTACCCTATGTCCCTGCTTTATAAGATAGAACGCAGCCGCAAGACCAGCGGGCCCGGAACCGATCACGGCTACACGTTTGCCGGTGGGTGCATCCGGCCGGGGAATCAGATCAGCATGATGTTTCAGTATGAAATCACCTACTGAACGCTCAATGGATCGGATGGATACCTCTTCATCAAAGCTGCCGCGATTGCATTCTCTTTCACAGGTGTGGGGGCATACTCTTCCCGTGATCGCCGGTATCGGATTGGTTTCCAACAGAATTTTAGCGGCTTCCTCGATGTTATCCTCCCTGATTTTGCTTAAATATTCAGGGATTCCATTTCCTGCGGGGCAGGACGACTTACATGGAGTTGTACCTACAGACATGGTACCGAAAATTGAATGAATCTCATTCCGCCCGGTAAAGGCATTGCACAGATCACCGCCCTTACGCAGGCAGTTGAACATATTATCCATGCCGCGGTAATACCAGCAGCGCGGCTCCTGACAAATATTCCCTCCCAGCGTGCCTGCATTTCTGATCTGAGGTGAAGCTACGGTCTTCGCTGCTTGTGCAAGAACGCTGTATTTTGTGTTCAGAAGCTCACTCTTCTCAATGCTGTGCAATGTCGTCAGCGCGCCTATGCGCACACCTGTGTCTTCAGCCTCTATGTATTCACCTTCGTCAGCCGAGCATAAGCTGACCACCAATTCGGGGTATTCGCTGTAAATGTTATCCTTGAATCCGTGAAGCAGATCGGTTCCTCCGGCGATTACTGCTGCCCGGCCATTGCTGTTTTTCAGGATACAGGCTGCCTGGCCAATTGATTTTGCATTGGCAAATTTAAAACGTGGAAAGGCCATATTATTCACCTTCCTTTCCCAACGCCTCAAGAACCTTGATCGGCGTTAGCGGCGTAGAATTGATTCTTGTTCCGATTGCATTGTAAACTGCATTTGAAATTGCTCTCGGTGTGCAGCAGGGAGCTCCCTCGCCCATGCCGCTGGCGCCGAAAACACCGCGGCCCTTGTATATTTCCATGGGAATCGGATCAATTTCCGGAAGGTCTGCTATCGTCGGGAAGTGGTAATCGATGAAATTAAAATTGAGAGGCTTTCCGGTCGCTTCATCGTAAATCATTTCTTCAAACATTGCTTCGGCTAACCCCTGAACCTGACCACCGACCAGCTGTGCTTCCGCTCCGGGCGGGTATAAAACCGTACCCCCGTCGCATGCGATCACAATCCGGAGCACATCCACCTGTCCGGTTTCCGTATCCACCTCCACTTCGGCAAATGTTGCCTGATATGCGGTTCCAAAGTCTTCCGCAGACAATTCTCTGGCATAATAAGTGGTCAGCGGGGCAAGGGTGTCCTCCGTAAAGATATCTATGGAATCAAAGTATTCTTTGATTGTCATGCCGATTTCCGGTGAGTTCTTTACAAAGATCCGTCCTTCTTCGATGTCCACCTCATCCGGCGTTCTCATCATCTTTCGTGCGGCTTTCTCTATCAGCTTGCCTTTGAGCTCCAGAGCGCAATGGTAAATGGATTCAGAAAGGATATAGGAGACAGCGCTGTCGGTCTGAACCTGATCCTTAAGGCCTGTTTGCGTATCCTGAACCGAAATCCACTGAACATCCTCAGGTTTCACCCCAAGCGTCTCAGCACAGGCGTTCACTGCGCATACATTAGACCCGGGACCCGTTTCAACTGTGGGCGCATCAAGGATGACCGTACCGTCAGGATTGAGCTTTATCGTGACCTGTGTCGGCCCCCGACGAAATTCATGATTCTCCGTATGCCAGGTGTTATTGATCGAAAAGCCCATTCCGCGCTTTTTCGTTCCGTCAAACCATTCCCCCTTGCCGGGTGCGTGGCGATTTTCCCAGCCGAAATGCTTTGCTGCGGTTCGAATGATCTCTTCCACGCATGGGTTTGGCGCCGGTATATTATGACAGGTCAGGTTTTTGATTGCCAGTTCGATGGGATCCATGCTCAATTTCTCTGCCAGATCATCCATTGCCAATCCCAGAAAATAATTCATCTGAATGTTCCCGATCGATCGCATGATGCTGGCAGGGATGATATTGGTGTAGATTCCTTTGCCGATCATCCGCATATTCGGAATACGGCCGGGCAATAGTTCAGACCATTCTCTGGGCACGAATTTGATCGCGGCGACAGACAGATCTGCATAGGCGCCGATGTTGCCGGTATTTTCTATCTGCAATGCAGTAATCGTGCCGTCCTTCATCGCACCGATTCTGACCTTTCCCTCCATGCTTGTTCGCGTATCGTGGAAATGCTCCTTCCTTGTCTGACGGTACCGCACCGGACGTCGAAGCTTTTTTGACATAAGTCCGGTAACCAGAAAGAAAGGCTGTTCTCCGGAGTCTCCTCTGCCATGGCTTCCGCCCTCATAGGGGCTGATTGCACGAACATGGCTCAGCGGCACATCCAGCATATCGTGAAAGTGCATGCGAGTCTGATCAGCCGCATAGGAATCAGACCATACGGTAATCTTGTCGTCTCTGCCCCAGTCTACAAGGCAGTTCCAGTAGTCCAATGCGCACTGCTGGGGATTGCTGTAAAAAGACTCTGTCTCTAATACGATTTCCGCCTCGGAAAAGGCCAGGTCAACATCTCCGCGGTCCACATAGGTGTCCGGTCCGGCAAATTCATAGTAAGGCATGTAATTATCCTTCGGATTGACCTCAGGATGGATCAGAGGAGCTTCCGGTTTTATGGCATCTGCTGTGTTTACAATGAAAGGAAGAACCTCCCATTCAACATCCAGCAACCGAATTGCCTCTTCCGCCGTTTCTATGGATTCGGCGGCTACGGCAACACCCACTTCATCTCCGACCCAGTGAGCGGTGTCACCAAGGATCTTCCTGTCCAGAACGCCATGTGTCCATCCGCGTTTCTTATCCTGTGTCGCCGTGGCATCGGTCCAGGATGCGGAGGTCATTTCAACCTTGGCAATCTCAGGGTCGGAATATTTGAGGATTCCTTTTACTCCGGGCAGTGCCTCTGCCTTGCTTGTATCAACGTTTTTAATAACAGCGTGCGGATAAGGACTCTTCAGTATTTTCATATAAACCATATCCGGGAACATACGCTTTAAAGTAATATCATCGGCAAATTTTGCCTGCCCACTGGCTTTTTCATATCCGTCCGACCGCGGACGATACTGACCGATATACTTACGCGGCACCCGTGAAACGAAGGCGTGCTTTGTCATTTTTTACTGATCCTCCCTTCCTTCTTCATCGTTCCGGCTGCATGCTTAACAGCCTGCATCACTGCCGGATAGGTCCCGCAGCGGCATAGATTTCCCGAAAGAGCATGCTTAATCTCCTCATCCGTCGGATCCGGATTCTCATTCAGCAGGCCTTTGGCAGACATAACAAAACCCGGCGTGCAGAAACCGCATTGCATAGCGGTTCCATAACCGGGCTCGCATTGATCAGCAAAAGCCGTTATGACAGGATCTTCTTTTTCAAGTCCTTCAATGGTCGTTACCTCGTGGCCGTCCATTGAAAGAGCAATCGTCATGCAGGAAAGCGCAGCCCTGCCGTCAACAAGTACGGTACATGCGCCGCATTCACCGGTATCACAGGATACCTTCGTACCTGTCAAGCCCATTTTCTCCCGTAGCAAATGTGCCAGGGTATGCTGCGGTTCAATATCCGGTCCTACTCGAAACTCATGCCATTCACCGTTGATTTTGATTCTCACCTTATCGTTGATCGTTTCCAGCGACGAAAGACCGTTGACCCCTTCAGTAGTACCGGCTTGAACCGACTTCTGTTTCTCCATCATTTACTGCTCCTTTCAAAAGGTATTTCAAGAACTAACAACATCATTCATTTGAGCAATAATTGTGCCAACGGATCCATTCAGGCTGAATCCTTTAATAACAGTGCTTTCCTTTAGATTAAGGGGGTAACAGAAAAAGAATGGAGACTTCGCAAGCATGAGAAGTCTCCAGAGAAAGATCGATTATTTTCAGATTAGTTTGAATTGTCTTATAACGATTTGTCGCGAATACCTTCCGTTTCCCAGAAAAGAGAAGCATTTGTCAGTATCAGGAACCATTTATTTACATTTCAAGTCTCAGCATAGCTTATGTTTTTCCATTTTGCGGTATAGCGTTGACAAACTGATTTTCAATTCCTTAGCCACGCGCATTTTTTCCTCTAAGGAGGCGTTCTTCGATAAACAACTGGTAAAAAGCCTTTTCTCGTACTCCGCCAGCCTTTCATCCAGACTTAAACCCAGAGAGAGGGAAGTATGATCATCCTCAATCAAGTGTCTGGGCATTTCGGCAAATCCTACCGTATTTCCCTTCGCCATATTTGCCATATACTCTGCGACATTCTCTACCTGACGTACGTTTCCGGGCCAGTCATAATTCCGGCACCATTGCAGCAGCTCAGGCTCAATATGCGAGATCTCTTTGCTCAGGCTGTCGGCATATTTGATTACAAAATTCCAGAGGTATAACCCGATATCCTCTCTTCTATCACGTAATGGCGGAATAACAAGAGGGATCACGTTCAGACGGTAATACAAATCAGCGCGAAACAATCCATTTTGCACCATACTCTCCAAATCCCGATTCGTCGCTGCTATAACTCTAACATCTACAGGAATCGGAGCCTTTCCTCCAATCCGGTCTACCGTTCTTTCCTGAATTACACGTAAAATCTTAGGCTGAAGCGATAAAGGCAAATCACCGATTTCATCCAGGAATATTGTCCCGCTCTGGGCCATCTCAAACTTTCCCAACTTGCCTTCCCTGTTGGCGCCGGTAAATGCTCCTCCCTCATAACCAAAGAGTTCACTTTCCAACAAATTATCCGGAAGGGAAGGGCAATTCACGACAACAAACGGCTGACCGTCCCGCGTACTGGCTTTATGAATGGCTCTGGCTAAAAGCTCCTTTCCCGTCCCGCTTTCTCCGCGTATCAGTATGGTAGACGTTCCCGGAGCGACTTGCTTCGCCTCCTGAACCAGGTGTTGAAACGCTTCTGACTGGCCGATCATAGCTCCGAAGGAATTGCTATGGCCGCTGATGACTGCCATCGCCTCCTGCACCTGATGCTGCAGTCTCTGATTCGTCTCCATCAGCATCAGCTTGCTCCCCAGCAAACTGCTCATATGGGAAAGAAAGCTTTTCAGTTTTGCAGACGAGGCGATAATTCTATCCTTCTGTTCGACAGTAAAAGCAATAATCCCGATAACACCAACCGGAACGTCATGATAAAAAATCGGGAAACCGATCGATGCCAATTCCATACATTGATCATATATGATACAGTTTGTGCAGAATGGGTTTTTATCATGTTCATAGATAACGCCCGGTTCACCCTTCTCCAGTATGCTGCGGTAAAGGGAATCCCTCGGAACAGTCTCTCCGATCATGGTGCTGTATAAACCGGTTCCGGCTATTCTTGTGTACTCTTCGTCTACAATCTCGACCTCAACCTCCAGCACTTGGGCAATTGCTTCAACATAATCCTGTACAAAAGATTGAATTTGAGCTATCCTGGTCACTTGATTCCCTCCTAAACCATATGATAAAGGCAGCGGTTATTGTTAAGAATCTTCGAACCATTCATGGAAAGCGTCTCCGTTGAACCGATCTGCCTCCCCTGGATCCGCAAGATACGCGAATTTTTAATTCCAAGATGTCCTGATTCATAGTAACCTCCTGTTAATCAAACATTCTTTTCTTTGCTTCCGCATTATTTTTCCGCCTTTATTCCGTTCCAGAACGCTTCCCAGGCTGTTGTAGTATAATCTTTTAATTGTGCGTCGGTATACCTCTGGAGAAGCTTCGTATCCAGCAAGCCTTGAATCATGGCCAGGTAGAGAAGCATGGTTCCCTCCTCTGCGTTTTCTCTGACTTCGCCTGACAACTTGCCCTCTTCGATTATTTTCCTGACTCTCGAAGAAAATACGGCATCCTTTTCCAGCATGACCTTCGTCAGTTTCATTTTAATCATCTCATTTTCAACGAACGGAATTCTCCTTAAAATTTCAAGCTGCCCCGGTTTTTCAAAATAATCAAAGATGGAAAAGAATAACCGCTTTAATTTAAGCTCTGTCCCCTCATTCTGCAGTTTATCTATGGTCATATTGAGGAAATCATACATCTTTGTCATTTCTCTCTCCAATACCTGACTCATGATTTCATCCTTGCTCTCAAAATGACTGTACAGGGAAGGGGTTTTGATTCCGATTTTTCCGGCAATATCCGACATTGACAAGTCATATCCTTTTTCGGAGAACAATCGGCCGGCAATTTCGAGAATTTCTTCTTTTCTTTTCATATCAATCCTTCGCCGCATTATTTATTCAATAATGCTATTACACAATTAAACGGAAATTCCAACACCAGTATAACCGTGAAGCCGGGGATAGTCAACTATTGTCCGGCCGCAAGAGACGCAGTTGCCCGAAGGCAGCTGCTGGCGGAGCACCCTGAACAAAGCCGATCAAGCTCTGATCCAAAACAGGAATGAGTCAATCGGCTTTCATCTATACTGTTTCTGCGAACATCGAACGGGAATCAATACTTGTCGGATTCATACTCTTGTAAAAGAATTTTAGGCATCACCGCAGAATCCGGCATCCTGCTTATGCCGTCCAGAAGCTTGACTTCCTTACCGCTCATAAGGTGGCTGCTTCTCAGTCTGAATTTGCTGACCATTTGCTTCAAAAGCTCTGCCTGTCCGGAAAGCTCCTGACTGGAAGCGGCGCTCTGCTCCGCGGTCGCCGCGTTGTTCTGAACAACCTGAGAAACCTGTGCCAGGCCTGTATTGATCTGGCTGATGCCCATGGCCTGCTCGTTGGAAGATTGAGCGATTTCCGCGATGATTTCCGCGGTTTTCGTAACTCCGCTCACAATCTCCGAGAGGGCTTTCGCCGTATTGTTTGCAATCTCCGTCCCTGCGGAAGATTTTTTGATGGAGCCCTGGATCAGTTCTGTGGTATCCTTTGCTGCGTCAGCACTTCGCGCCGCAAGAGTCCTTACTTCCTCCGCCACAACCGCAAAGCCTTTGCCGTGCTGACCGGCTCTCGCAGCTTCTACGGCCGCATTCAGCGCCAGAATATTGGTTTGGAAAGCGATGTCGTCGATGACTTTTATAATCCGGGAAATATTGCCGGAGGAATTGTTGATATCCTCCATAGCCCGGAGCATTTCCTCCATATGCCGGCTGCCCTGTTCTGCACTATCTTTCACCGCCCCGGTCAGCTCGTTTGCTGTGTTGGCGCTCCCGGCGTTTTCTTTTGTCTTCGCCGCCACCTCGGTAACAGATGCGGTAAGCTCTTCCACGGAGCTGGCCTGTTCGGTGGCACCCTGAGACAGTGACTGGCTCCCGTCTGAGACCTGCCTGGACCCGATGGATACCTGTTCGGAAGCAGTGTTGATCTCACCCAGCACATTGTTTAAGGAATCCAGTATACTATTCAGGGAGTCGGAGATACTGACAAAATCTCCACGATACTCGCGAATCCGTTCGATGGTCAGATTCCCCTCCGAAATTTGGCCCAAAACCGAGGAAATCTCTCCGACTACCGCCTTCAAGTCTCTTGCGGTGTGATTGACTGCCGCTGAAAGTACCTCAAACTCCCCCTTATACTCTTCTTTTACGGAAACAGAAAGGTTGCCTTGTGAGATCTCATTCATTACTGCGGTTACCTCGTTGATGGGTTTGACGATGGCTTCCAGCAGCAGGTTCACGCCTCCTACAAGCTCTTCCCATCCGCCGGTAAAGGAGGCGGCGTCCGCTCTTTTGTCGAGCTGTCCCTCCCGGGCTGCCCGGATCAGTTTTCCGGTTTCCGAAAGCAGGCCGTTCATCACGTCAATACAATTATTTAAGCTGTTTTTGATCTCGTTGAAATCTCCGTAATAGGTGTCCGTAATTTTGCCCGGAATGTCCCCCCTGCTGATTCGTTCCACATATTCTGCAGTGAGGTTGATGGGCCCTGTAAAAGCGTCCACCAAGTCGTTAATACCGGCAACAAGGGTTCCCCATTCACCTTCAAACTCCTCCGCATTTCCCCGTGTGTCAAGGCGTCCCTGCCTGGCTGCCTGAATCAGACTGTCGGTCTCTCCGATCAAGCCGTTCATCACATCAATACAGTTATTCAGATTATTTTTGATTTCATTGAAGTCTCCGTAGTAGGCATCTGTGATTTTGTCCGGGATGTCTCCCTTGCTGATCCGTTCCACATACTCAGCCGTAACGTTGATGGGCCCCACGAAAGCGTCAATGAGGCTGTTGATCCCTTTAACCAGAGTGCTCCATTCCCCTTTATAAACATCCGCATCTCCTCTGGCATCCAGTTTTCCTTCTCTGGTAGCCTGGATCAGCCTGTTTGTATCGCTCAACAATTCATTCATCACGTCGATACAGCCGTTGATGCTGTTCTTGATTTCATTGAAATCGCCCAGATAGGTGTCGGTAATTCTCGGAGGGATATCTCCTCTGCTGATCCGCTCCACATACTCAGCCGTAACGTTGATGGGAGCCACAAAGGCGTCCACCAGGCCATTGATCCCTTCGATCATTTCTCTCCAGGATCCGGAATAGCCGTCCGGCTGTCCTCTCATATCCAGTTTTCCTTCGGTTGCTGCTCGAATCAGAACCTGCACTTCATCGTTCAGCCCCCTTATGGTCTCCACCGTCTTCTTCATGGCGGGGGCGATTTCATCCTTTTCGTCCTTGACGGTGATTTCCATGCTCACGTCGCCTGCCGATATCCGGTTCATAACGCCGATCACTTTGGTCTGCAGCTCATCTGCAAAAGAATCCATGGCCTCTGCCATCCGGCCTATTTCATCTTTGGTTTCAAGCCTCAGCCGCTCTCCGAAATGTCCCCGGCTCATCTCCTGGATCATATGTACCAACCGCTTGCACGGTTTTGTTATCATCATGGAAATGAACACGCCGATAAAAATCGATAAGAAGACCACCAATGCAATGACTGCCATGGTAATGGCAATGGTCCGGTTTGCCTGGCTCGTGTTTGCTTCCGCTTTTGCTCTGGCATCTTCGATTTTCAAAGCCACCAGCTTATCGATGGCTTCCTGATAGGCCTTGGAGTTTCTGCCCGATTCCCCGCTCTCCGACATCATGGCCACAGCTTCCGCATCCCTGTGCTGCTTCGCCAGTTCGATTACTTTTCCAAGGCCTTCCCGGAACGCTTCTTTCGCCCTTTGATACTCTTCGAAAGCTGTTCTTGTTTCCTCAGTGATGATCGTTGCTTCGAATTTTTCCGTCAGCCGATCCACGTCGCTTCTGATATCCATGATTTTATCTTCTACCGCCTGGATCTCCTCCGGCGTGTCGGCGATGATGATATCTCTTGCATATACCCTAGTCCTCTGGAATTCCGTCGATATCATCCCGATGTCTGTCAGCGGCACTGTCATATTTTCATAAAGCTCTGTGTCAGAATTATCGAGAGCCCTCAGGTTGTATATTGTATACCCACCCATCGCTCCGCTGATCAATTCTACGATAACAAACCCCACTACCAGTTTCTTTCCGATTTTCATGTTCAAATACCACTTCATTTTACTTACCCTCCAGATGAATTCTTTACTGCGACTCTTACTGTTTCTTGATTGGAATCTCCTGTACAAATGAATTCCGCTTATCCTCCTTTCTAAATTGATACCGAGATACTGTTCATACTAACTAATGCTCGTTAGGTTATTCGACAAAATTCGCATCAACTTTAGAGGTTTCTTGGAAATAGACAGAAAAAAACCCGGCCGAAGCCGGGTTTTGTTTGCAGTACAACCTTAATATTTGTCAAACTCATTTTCACTTAGCACGATTTTCGGAGCGGCTGCCGCATCAGGCTTCTTGTTTTTACTGTTTTCCAACAGCTTAATTCCGCCTCTGCCATCGTTCATCAATTTTCTAAGCCGGAATCTGCCCACCATCTCTTTCAGCATTTCAGCCTGTCCGGAAAGCTCCTCGCTGGACGCCGCACTTTCTTCTGCGGTTGCCGCATTGGTCTGGACTACCTGGGAGACCTGGAACAGACCGGTATTGATCTGTGCAATTCCCATAGCCTGCTCGTTGGAGGATTGTGCAATTTCGGAGATAATGTCAACTGTTTTCGCAATCCCGTTTACGATTTCATCAAGGGCTTTCGCCGTACTGTTGGCGATCTCTGTACCGGCAGACGCTTTTTTAACCGAACCCTGAATCAGCTCTGTTGTTTCCTTGGCTGCCTCTGCGCTTCTTGCAGCAAGTGTCCGTACTTCTTCTGCAACGACAGCGAAGCCTTTTCCGTGCTGACCGGCCCTTGCTGCTTCGACAGCCGCATTTAGCGCGAGAATATTCGTTTGGAACGCGATATCGTCTATCACCTTTATAATTCTGGAAATATTGTTTGAAGACACATTGATTTCTTCCATGGCCTCAAGCATCTGCTTCATGTGTGTATTGCCCTGTTCAGCGTTCTCTTTTACTGACAGTGACATGGAGTTGGCGTTTCCGGCGCTTGACGCATTTGCTTTTGTCTTTTCTGCAACTTCACTGACCGATGCGGTCAACTCCTCAATCGAACTCGCCTGCTCCGTTGTTCCCTGAGACAATGTCTGGCTTCCGTCTGAAACCTGTTTTGAGCCTACGGATACCTGATCCGCCGCTTCGCTGATCGCTCCAAACACCTGATTCAGTGACTCAATGATATGGTTCAGAGAGTTCTTGATTTCCACAAAGTCTCCCCTGTAATCTGCAGTAATGGCCAGATTCAAATTGCCGCCGCTGATTTCTGCAAGCACTTCCGAGATTTCGTCCACGTAGCTTCGGATATTTGAGATGGTTTCGTTAAGCGCATTTTTAATGTCCGCATGATCTCCAAGGTACTCACCCTCCATGGTGACCTGGAGATTTCCTCTTGCCATTTCCTGCAGTACGGCCGACGCCTCTTTGATGGGCTCGATAACAGCGTCCAGGGTATTGTTGACGCCTTCCACGATCTTTCTAAAACCGCCCTGATGCTTTTCGGCATCCGCTCTGGTTCCAAGTTTTCCTTCCACCGCGGCATGCGCCAGCATTTCAACATCCAGCATCATTATTTTTAATGCTTCCATACTGATATAGAGACTATTGTTGATCTTTTCAAAGTTTTGCCCGATTTCTGCAGTATCCTCGTCCGACGTCTCCACCTTCAGGGTCAGGGCCAGATCGCCGACGGACACCCTTTCCAGATTGTCAATCAGCTTTTCAACCTCTTTCTTCTGGAATTCCGCCTGCTTTTCAGCAACTCGGGCCGCTTTTTTAATGCTGGTCTGATCGGTTACAAGCTCAATTGCCCCGATAATGCTGCCTTTGCGATCTTTGATCGGAATTCCCGTATAAGATATATCAAGGTCCAAACCGTTCGGATGGGCATCTGTCTCTGCTGTAACCTTTCTGCCCTGCTTTATCGCACCGCCGCATGCGCAGTTTTCCGTATGGCAGTGGGAGGTTTTAAATCCGTCATAGCATTTGGTATCGATCAGCTCTGTCGGCGATTTTCCAATCACTTCGGCACCGGTCTTATTCATGTACCTCACGGTGAAGCTGTTGTCGATGATCATAACCGGAGCAGGCATTTCATCTATGAAGCCCACAAGGGTATTCAGCGTCTGATTCACTCCTTCTACGATTTTCCCGAAATCACCGCCGTGTCTTGCCGCGTCGGCCCTTATATTCAGCCTGCCCTCGATCGCCGCATCCGAAAGTGCCATAGCATCCTCAACCAGTGCATTTACCGCATCAATACAGCCATTCAAGTTATTCTTGATCTCATTGAAATCCCCAAGGTATGTATCCGTAATCTTTTGAGGGATATCCCCTTTGCTGATTCTTTCCACATATTCAGCAGTAACGTTTATCGGAGCCACAAATGCATTGATCAGTCCATTGATTCCATCAATACAGTCTTTCCATGATCCTGCATATCCGGATGAATCCCCCCTGACATCCAGTTTTCCCTCCGTCGCAGCGCGAATCAGTTTCTGTACTTCCTCATTCAGTCCCCTTATCGTTTCGACGGTTTTCTTCAGTGCGGGAGCGATTTCATCCTTTTCATCTTTTAGTGCAATTTCAAGAGAGATGTCGCCGTTGGATATCATGTTCATAACGCCAATTACTTTTGTCTGCAATTCATCAGCCAAAAAATCCATTGCGTGCGCCATCTGACCGATTTCGTCTTTTGTTTTGATATTCAGTCTCTCCCCAAAGTGGCCCATGCTCATTTCTTCGATCATGTGCACCGATTTTCTCAGCGGTCTGGCAATGACGGACGAGATGAACAGACCGAGGAGCAGGGACAACGCCATGACAATCCCCATGACGATGGTCATGACCAATATTGTTTTCTCAGCCTGGGAGGTGTTGGCCATAGACTTTGCATGTGCATCCTCTGTTTTCATTAAAACAATTGCAGCGATATCATTCTGCACTGCCCTAGAGGCGATGCCTGCTTCGCTGCCTTCTCCGATTAGTGCAAGCGCTTCCGCATCCCGGTTTTCCCTGGCAAGTTCAAAAACCTGATCTACGGCTGCTCTGTATGCCATCCTGGAAGCCGTCAACTGATCAAAGGCTTCTCTCATTCTGTCTGAAAGAATTGTTTTTTCAAAGGACGCAGCCAACTCATCCATTTCTGCTCTTCTCTCTTTAATTCTATTGATGTAATCCTCAATTTCGGCGGGAGTTTCTGCAAAGATTGCATCTCGAATGTTAACTCTGGTTCTTTGAAATGCGGTCGAGATCTGTCCTATTTCCGACAGCGGCACAGTCATATTTTCATAAAGCTCAGTGTCCGATTTTTCTATCAGCTTCAGGTTATAAATTGCAAAAAATCCCATCGCTCCGCTGATCAGTGCCACAAGGATAAAGCTTATAACCAGTTTTGCTCCTATTCTCATATTAAGAAACCATTTCATATTTTTTCCTCCGATTCAATTTATATCGTTGTTGTAAGCCTCAAAACAGCTCTGACAATCTCTCTGAGCTTCGGCAATTCCTCTTTGGGGACAAACGCGTAGCAGCCCTCTTCAAAGGCCAGCTTGATGTCCTTCCTGCGTATATCTTCCGATACGATGATAAATGGAATGCTTTTATCTACACTGTTGCGTATTTCAAGCGCCTTTAGCGCACTGAAATTCGGCATCGAGTTGTCGCTGATAATTAAATCCCATCCGCCTTCCTTTAAAGCATCCCGCATGGACTCTTCGCCGGTCACCATCTTATGGCGGCAAACTGCTATACCGGCTTTTCTAATTTCCCGAAGATTCAAATCTGCTGAGTAGATTGAATCTTCCACTAAAAGAACCGCTATTTCTACCATATTACTCCCCTTTCACCAATTATTAAAATGAGATTGCGTGCGCGCATCCGCCTGTTCAGAAAATCTGGATCAGCCGTTCAAGCTCGATTTCACCGTTATTTTATAAAATAGTTTTCGGTATATAAAGATATAAAAAACGGTTTCTACCATGAAAAATGTCGGCATTGTGAGAAATTTGTCAACAAAAAAAGAGAATTTCACCTCAGGTGCATTCTCACTTTGAATTGGAGCATTTACTTTTTGAGCGGTTCTTAAAATCTGTAGTCCTTCGGCAATACCCCTGTATATTTTTTAAAAAGTCTTCCGAAATATTCGCAATCATTGAAACCAAGCATTTCCGCAATCTGATAATTTTTTAACTTCCCCTCCCGGAGCAGCTTTTTCGCCCGTTCCATTTTTACCATATTGATATATTGCAGCAGAGTCATTCCGAACTTCTGCTTAAATACTTCGCTTAAGTAGGATTTGTTGATATACAGCTTCTCTGAAAGCAGCCTCACAGAGATCTCTTCATCCACATGGGTGAGAATATATTCACAGGCATGCTTCACCATCTCACTGTTGTGGGTTCCCAACAGCTTGTCAGTCACCGCAATCAGCCTTCCTAGGTTATCTTTCGCTGACGCCTTCATTTCTTCAGGATTACGATACTCCGCTGCGGCCGTTCCATCCATGTCGAGAAACAGATCCATCCACTGATATGTCCGATGGATTTCGCCGGCAATCTGCTGCAAAGCATTTTTCAAGATACTCTGAGCTTTGGAATGATCATAGGAATAACGATTAAAAATCATGTCAACCAAGTCGGAGCCCCGCATAGCCGCGTTTTGGCTTCTGCTCCTGATCTGAGTGACAACCTGCTTGATCTCTTCTGTGATTATTTGAGTATCTTCTGCAAGCGCCTGCAGTTCTTTGCGTTTTCGCTCATCATGCTTCAGTTCATCAAGGTACCGGCGTATCCTGGCCAGCAGCTCAGCCAGCTCCGATTCCTCAACAGGCTTGCCGAGATAATCAAACGCACCGTACAAAAAACCCTGCCGTGCATAATGATATTCCGTAAAATCACTTAGTATAACGGTGACCGGACAAAGCTTTTTCTCAGAAATACTGCGCAACAGCTCGATCCCATCCATATTCGGCATCCTGATATCTGTTATAATCAGATCGATGTGCCTGGATTCCAGCTTCTTCAGCGCGTCCAGCCCGTCTTCCGCTTCTGCTTCAATGGTGAATCCGGAAGCCTCTCCCCAAAGCTTTAACCGTTTCACATCTCTTCGTAAAACCTCAGCATCATCGACAATCATTACTTTGAACAAATGATCCCCTCCCGACTTTGCCCCGATTCAGACAACGAATATCCTTCATCCTTTCGGCAATGTAAAATAGATCGTTGCACCTTTCTCCGGCTTCCCTAAAATCCATGTCCTTCCGCCATGCTTATGAATGATTTTCTGTACGGTAGCAAGACCGATTCCTGAGCCTTCGTACTCGTCCGCCGGATGAAGCCGCTGGAAAATACCGAATAGTTTATCCGATGAAGCCATGCTGAAGCCCACACCGTTATCATTGACATAAACTATGATTTCATTCTCTTCCACGGTATGTCCAACCTTAATGACTGCCGTATCAAGAGTCCTGGTAAACTTTATGGCATTGGAAATTACGTTGTTGATTACCTGCTTCAGCAGTATTTTATCCCCCTTTACCGTAGGAATCTGCGTCTCCATCTTGAGTTCGATACTGCGTTCGGGACTGGCAGAAGCCAGCTCATGATAGGCCTTTACAAACATTTCATTCAGATCTACACTTTCCTCATATAATTCCAGTCGTGCCGCTGTTGAATACTGAAGCAGTTTGTTGATCAGCGCGATCATATCTCTGCTGATATTCTTGATGTTTCCGACCATGTCCTTGATCTCACCGTCGATTATCTCAGGATAATCTTCCACCAAAATCCTGCTGTATGCATCAATCGCTCTTAACGGCGATTTCAGATCATGCGACACAGTATATGCAAAGGCTTCCAGCTCATCAACCGATTTCTGGAGTTCTGCCGTCCTTTCTATAACCCGCTGCTCCAATTCTGCATTCAGCTTCATAATTTCCCGCTCTGCTGCCTTGCGTTCCGTTATGTCACGTGCGATTACCAGTGCACCGTCTTTTTGGTTATAATGAATCGGAACCGCGTTTACTTCTACAAAAACCGGCGTGCCGTCAATTTTCAGGAAAATCTCCTCATTCGCCGGCACCGGCCTCTTCTCCTGACACAGGATTGAAATCCGTTCCTTGATGATATCCTGGTAATCCGGATGAACGCGGTCCATTACCGGAGTATTCATCAACTGTTCTGCAGATTCGGCGCCGAAAAGTGAAGCGGCAAATTTATTGATATATGCGATTTCGCCTTCAGTTTGAATAAAAATTGCTGCCGGAGCACTCTCAACCAGCAGTCTGAAACGGTGCTCACTCTCCGATAGCGCCCGATTGGCCGCCACCCGATCAGAAATGTCATGAATGATTGAGTAGAGAAGCACTTTACCCTTTACTTCAATCGGGCAGCTATAGACTTCAACATCCACAGGATCCCCAAAGGCTCTTCTGTGTTGAAACAAAAAATAATTCCTTTTTTCGGAAGCAGATTTTTCCATCTCCGCTTTAATCTCTTCCGGGGTTAATGTA
The DNA here is from genome assembly GCA_036677845.1 of Anaerovoracaceae bacterium. Lineage (GTDB taxonomy): Bacteria > Bacillota > Clostridia > Peptostreptococcales > Anaerovoracaceae > Anoxybacterium. The sequence continues at coordinate 34,809 of JAVBVR010000068.1, forward strand.
TTAATCTGCTCAATATTCATCGATTTCAGTGTTTGCGCTGACCATCCGTAAAATTTTGAGGCAGCGGGGTTTGCGTCAAGAATTCTCCCATTCACAGGATCGATTAGGAGCTTGATATTATAGCTGTTATCAAACACACTTTTATATCGTTCTTCCGCTTCCAGAACATGATTCAATAAGTCTTTCCGCTCTTTCTGGTGGAGGATCAGAAGGCTCAATAAAACAGTCGCTACGGGATATACCAGCATGACGGGCGCACCGATTTGCTTTACGATCTGCAACGCCGTTTCCCAGGGCAGGACAAACGCATCAACCAGCATCATGATATGAACCGCAACACCGAAGAAATAAATGTTAATCCATCGGTATTTTGTGTTTTGGGGCATTAAAAAATGCCTCCATAGAAGGCCGATGCCGGCGGATGTGAGGATTGTAGTCACTCCCATCATAAGACCTGCTCCTCCCAGGATAGCACGGTAAATAATCAGCATCACAGCTGCAACAGTTGTGGGGACCACGCCAAAGGTTAATGCGGATATGCTGATCAGGATGGTTCTTGTATCGAAGAAAATACCCTTTTGCAGCTCATAGGGCAGCATCATGATAACCACTCCGATGAAGCCGATCAGGATTCCGTTTAAAATGGGAACCGTTTTCGCCCACTTAACAGGAATCATATAACTGATCTCATATACAACGACTAAAGCCAATAACAGCGCCGCATTATTGATTAATCCAACGAGAGCCATGTCCACATTTTTCCTTCTCTGTTATATTTTATATTCCGTATATTCATATTCTGACACCATACATGATTTCTACCCGGATCAGCGTGATACAATCAGTTAAAGAGCATCTCCTTTTCAAGAGATGCTTTGAAATCTGTTTTTTTGGATGTGCCTATTGACACTCTCTTTCGGTGGATTTATGATGTGCTTTTAATAATGCTTATAAATATTCGCGCAATATCCGGATCAAACTGAGATCCTGCATTTCTCCCTATTTCCAGAATCGCTTCGTCTGGTAGAATCGCCGGTCGGTATACCCTGTCTTCCGTCATAGCGTCATATGCGTCTGCAACGGCAAGGACTCTGGCAAGCAAAGGAATCTCGCTTCCCCGAAGCCCTTTGGGATAGCCGTTTCCGTCCCAGCGTTCGTGATGAGTCAGAATATAATCCGCGATCGGTTCCAGTTCAAAAGAGGATTTGGCAATCCGGTAACCGATCTCCGAATGCCTTTTCATGATTTCCCATTCTTCTTCATCGAGTTTTCCCGGCTTGTTCAGGATGCGGTCTCCAATCCCGATCTTTCCGATATCATGCAGCATGGAAAGCAGCTCCAGTTCATCCATCTGCTTCTGTGTAATTCCGATTTTTTCTCCGATTTTCCTGGTCAGGGATACGAGCCTTCTTGCGTGCTCCTCTGTTTCCTGGCTCTTTTCATAAACCGTCGACATAATGGACGATATGATGTTGCTGTGAACACTGTTCCGATTCAGCAGCTTTCGATTTCTCATAAATTCATTTGATCTCTTAATAATACTTTCTATTTCTTCCTCTCTGTAAACTTTTGTCGCATAGCCTGCAGAAAGACTGATTTCATACTTTTTTTTCACCTTTTTACTATTACGAATATCGCATTCGGACAGAATCCTTCCGAGGATATTACCAGCTTCTTTCTCGCCGGCTTTCGTTAACAGAACTGCAAATTCATTGCCTCCGATTCTCGCAACGGTATCCTGCGGACGAATAGCACTTTCAATGATTGAGGCGGTTTCTCGGATAAGACAGTCTCCTTCCGGGTGTCCGAACGCATCATTGATCAGTCTCACTCCGTCGATATCAAGCAGCAGCAGTGATAACGGCAAATTTTCTTCTATGTCGAGCCTTTTCACTGCATCTCTGAAGTAGTTCCGGTTAAATAGCCCTGTCAGCGAATCATGCTCGCTGATATATTTAATTCTTTCTTCTCTCCTTTTCAGTTCGCTGATATCAACGATGATCCCCTCTAACGCGACTACTTCATCATTTTCATCCCATACCACCTGGCCGATCTCCAAAACCCATTTGTCTTTTCCATCTGCCGCAGTAATCCTGTACTCCTGTCTGAAGGTTCCCTTTTCTTCGGTTGTCCTTTTCCATTCCGCACGAAGTGTGTCTCTATATTCGGGAAGGATCAGATGATTGAATGAAATCTCATTGTTATTGAGAATGCTTGAGGGGAGGTATCCTGTCAGATCAAAGCAACCCTTCGAAACAAAATGCATCGTCCACTGTTCATCATAGCTGCACCGGTAAGCCATACCGGGCAGATTGTCGAGCAAAACACTTTTGCTTCTTTCGCTTTCCTTAAGCTTGTCATTCAATTCATGCAGCTTTTTTTCTTCTCTGAGAAGCTTCAGATACAGACGGAGAAGAACATAAAGTGCAACCAGCAGAGTCTCGATAAAAATGACAAGCACGACTGTCTTCAAAGTATTTAACTCGGCCGCGTCATACCAGGTTTCCGCCGGATAGTCCACTCCGAACACTGCAATCGTTTCCCCTGTCACAAAATCCGTCATGGGCACCAATACACTGACCCAGGTCCCCCACCGGTCCCGGCTCGGGGCAGTCAGCACGGTCTCATGAGTTCGTAAAGGCTCGAATGTCTCCTCATCCGCCTCATAATACTCCTGCCCGGGAGGAGAATAGTCATCCGAGTCCGGGGACTCCGAATCGGCCAGAAAGTATATTTTGCCGTTCCGTTCATGATATATGTAAGCAAATCTGATCCAATCATCCTCTTGTACGATTTCTAAGAGGCTGTTCTTCAGCTCTTTGTATTCCGGCCGATTTAGGTCTGAGGGATCAGCTTTCAGATTGGTTATACTTGATTTCTGAATTGCCGCTTCAACCGATTTCGCATGCTGGATCGCATGCTCCTCCGTTTCAGAGACACTGTTTTTCCATGTATTGCTTATATGGAACGCAGAAATTGCCAGGGAAAGCAGCAGCAAGAAAATAAAAAAACTATCCATGACAGCTTTTCCGCGTTTATTTGATTGATCGGGAGAATATACGGTCTGCGAGTCGTCTTTCATCTGCAAAATCTCCTATTACTTCTGTAAATCTCCTTTTACTTCTGTAAATCTCCTTTTACTTTTTGGATATTGAATATTTCTTCTCCGGAGCATATTATTCCAGCCTTTTCATAAATAGTACGTTGGATCAGTGTGATAAGTCAATGTCTTTTTTATTTTTTGTGTTGGGATAAGTTTCCAGAATCAGTGTCCGTTATTTACTTCCCTGCCTAAAAAAAGAGCGGATGAGGCATATCCTCATCCATCTCGTATTTGTTATTCGGCTTTGGGGTCGCTCATTTGATCCAAACTTAGCGCGGCATTATACGAGCTTCGTACAAAAGGCCCCGAAGATACATGCTTGAACCCTTTTCTTTCCGCAACCATTCTGTATGCCTCGAATTTCTCGGGATGAATGTACTCTTCCAGTTGAATATGCTGTTCCGATGGCTGTAAATATTGGCCGATGGTCAGGATATCACAACCGGATCTTCTCAAATCATCCATCACCTCATAAACTTCCTCATCCTTTTCACCCAATCCGACCATGATGCCTGATTTCGTTAAGATTCTTGAGTCTAGCACTTTCACCTTGGCTAAAAGCTCCAAAGACCGCTTGTAATCAGCCTGTGGCCTGACCTTTGTATATAGAGACGGTACGGTCTCTATATTATGATTCAATACATCGGGCTTCGAATCCGTAATGATCTTCAACGAATCCCAGTCTCCGTTTAAATCAGGAATCAATAATTCGATGGAAGAGAGGGGGTTCTGCTTCCGAATCTCATATACAGTAAGAGCGAAATGCTCTGCGCCTCCATCGGGAAGGTCATCCCGCGTAACAGACGTAACAACAACATGTTTGAGACCAAGTTCTTTGCATGCTTTTCCTATATTGGCCGGCTCATGAGGATCCGGCACCTCCGGGTTTCCCTTTGAAACAGCACAGAATCGGCATTGTCGTGAGCAGACACTCCCTAAAATCATAAAGGTTGCCGTTTTCTTTGCATAGCACTCGCATCGATTGGGGCAATCGGCTCCGTCGCACACCGTGTTCAGGGATAAATCCTTTAACAGTGCAGCGGTATCTTCAATCGCCTCTATGTTTGATATTCTTTTTCTCAGCCACTCCGGCTTTTTTATGACTTTACTCATATGCTGTCTCCCCTAACGCTTAGTCTGTGCCCCTTGGCGCAGTCTGTGCCCCCTGCTCAGTCTGCGCCATAAATTGTATGTCAAAAACATTTTCAAAGCTTTTCACCAGTTTTTGCTTTACATCTGCGATATTAATTTTTTCTATATAGTCTTCCAATGATACGATTCCAAATTCGGTTATGCCGCAGGGATTGATCTGATTAAAATACTTTTTATCCACATTGACATTGAAAGAAAGCCCATGGGTTGTAATCCATTTTTTTAAATGAACGCCTACTGCCGAAACTTTTTTATCCTGAATCCAGACGCCTCTGTACTCCGGTTTTCTTGTTCCCTCTATTCCATATTCACCCAATACGTCTATTACTGCCTGCTCCAGCGATGCAATATACCAATGCGCATCACGCTGCATGCTTGATAAATTAAATACAGGATATGCCACGATCTGGCCCGGCCCATGAAAGGTAATATTCCCGCCGCGATTGATCTCAACAATGTCGATTCCTTGCGATTCCAGATACTCTCTGGAACATAGCAGGTTTTCCAGTCCCCCTCCGGTTCCGATCGTATAAACAGGATCATGTTCTAAAACGATCAGTACTCCCTCACACTCGCCATCCCGGACCTTTTCAAAGGCACTTTGCTGCATTTGCAGCCCGTCCTTGTATTTTATGAATCTGTCGCATACAATTAACCGATACATGTTTATCACACTTCCTGAAACAATTCAACTGGAATACCGTCGGGTCAAGAAAAAAGATCCAGAGGATATTATTATAAAGTAGTATTATATTTTGTAGTTCGTTGATTGTCAAGGGTAATCACCCATAGATGCGTCGATTTTCCTGACGCATAAGGCGTCAGCAGGTTTCCAGCAACTCCTTCACCCTGCTGATATATTTCGCCGCATATGCTCCGTCGATCACTCTGTGGTCAGCAACAAAATTGAGATTCATCATGGGCCTCACTGTAATTGCTCCATCTATATATATCGGCGTATTTATAATTTTATTAACCCCGAGAATCGCAACCTCCGGCTGGTTGATAATCGGCGAAAAGCTCTCGATCCCCATCATTCCCAGGTTCGTTATTGTAAATGTTCCCCCTGTTATATCCTCCATTGTAATCCGGTTTTTTCTTGTTCTGTTTACCGCATCATTCATTTCCTTTGCAATTGTTTTCAGGTCTTTACTGCCCACATCTTTAATGTTGGGAACAATGAGTCCGTTATCCAGAGCCACTGCCAATCCGATATTGATCTGATCATGGATCGAGATGGTATCTTTTTCATAGCTTGAATTTACGTACTCATATTCTTTCATCGCATCTGCACAGAGTTTCATCAGAATATGATTGATCGATACTTTAAGCGTTTTGTCCTCATTATCCTTGTTTAATGTTTCAACCAAGGCCAAAGCGTTTGACATATCAACGCTCAATGTATAAACGACTCTCGGAGACACATGCCAGCTTTCGCTCATCCTCTCCGCAATGATTTTCCTTATCCCTTCAGCCTTTATCTGTTTGTCCATTTTGGTCTTCTCCTTTATCAAGGTTTTCCATACCGGCCTCCTCCAATGCTGCCTATTTTACTAATTCAGCTAATAATTCATCGAGGGACCCGACTGCATAAATACCAAGCTCTTTGATCTGCTCAGTAACATCCACAGGCTCTTTATCCGTCTCATTTAAAAAGCTTGTCAACACGCCGCCCATAAAGAATCTGTATTTTTTATTTCTCTCGGAAGCCAGTTCCAGCAGCAATCTGGCATAATGTATCGCCTGCCCATTGTGCAGGCTGATACAGATATCCTTAATGCCGTGCTCATCTGCCAGATCCAGAACATCCACTGCTTCCATCTGGTTTCCGCCGTCCACAACGTCTGCCCCTAATTCTTTCAGAACCCCTGCGATTACAAGCGCTCCAAAATAGTGAATGTCGCCGGATGCGATGCATATCCTTTTGTCCTTCAGCTTCTTGGGAAGGTCTGAACCTTTCAGTCTGCTTGCATCCGCAGTAAGCTGCTTTTCTGATTTTTCCCAGAGCGCCGCAGGCATCAGAGGTACGATCCGATCATTTCCGTCATCAGCAACGGAGGGGTGAAACAATTTCTCAAACCTGGTCGGATCCATTCTCTTAAGAACGACCATCAATTCAATGGGATTGGTGATATCAACACCGGCCTCTTTCATTCCGTTCAGAGCATTTAAATACATCCTTTCCGACATGTCTTTGATTTTATCCCGTAAAATTTCAACTTCTGTCCAATCGATGAGTTTTTCAAAATAATCGGCACTTTCCTCCGCCCTCTGGCATGCGCCGGTCATATCAAGCATTTCCTGGACGGTAGGCACGGTGATTTTTTCTGTTATCGGAACAGAGATAAAGGTTGCGCCGGTCTTGAACTTTCTTTCAACCAGAATAACCAGCAAAGCCTCAGGAATTTGGAATCCATAGTTTGCATGGATATGATGGTCCCAGTGGTCAACCGTATTGGGGTAGATGAATCCGACCCCCGGCTGGTCGTCTTTTTTGAATGTGTCACTGATTGCGAGCCACATGGCAGCCTTATGGATCAGGTTCGCCGTAAAATTTCCAAAGCTGAATGAGTAACGCACTTTACACAGATCTGACACGATATAACGCTCCAATTTCCCCCATGCAAGGGTAGAAGCGAGATCCATAAAATACGCCGGCGCCGAATCATCCGCATTGGAGTCAACCACGATCTTTTCATCATATTTTGCCGCAACCACTCCCAATGCCTTGATGTTTTCGTTCATATTCCAGACTTCATCCGGGCACCCGGGAGCGACTTGGTGAAAATGGCCGAACAAGCCCTGATACGTGCTTCCGGCTGCAAGAGAGTTTACCGTAGTAAAAACCGCATTGGGATACCCGATATGATTATCTGCAAATACCGCCTGTACGGTGGATGCCATTGTTATTTTCAACCAATCCTCCGGTTCATCCAGGTCAAACCCCAGCGCACTGGGAACGTTTTCACGTTTCTCCTTCGGTATGCCAATGATATTCTTGGGCAACTGATGTGCAAAACTGATGCACAGACCTGTTTCTTCATTGAATTTTTCGGCTGCTTTCAACCCTGCGGCCTCTTCTTCAACACTGGCGAGACCCATATTGATTCTCCAGGATATTTTCCCTTGCTCCGCCTGGCGCAGCCTGTAGTCTACGTCATTCCTGACACCGTACTTCTTCATAAACGGTGTCTGTCGGATCTCAATCCCCTGGCCGATTTTGTAGCCTTCCTCCCAGGATTTTTTCCAGTCGGGCGTGCTCTCAGGTATCATGCCGGCTATGTATTCTTTATTCGTCTGGTTAAGATATTCTTTCATTTTCGTGCTTGACCTCTCTCCCCCCGGCACAGCCGGAGGTTTATCCCCTAAAGAACATTCGAAATGTCTTCATCCTCTTCTGCGATGATTGCGATGGGTTCCTGGCATGGTACGGTAACGCCCTCTTCGACAAGAATTTTTCTGAGGATTCCGGATGCTTCAGCTTCCACTTCGTTTGTCAGCTTGCTGGTTTGGACCTCAAGCAAAGCGTCTCCTTCTTCAACACTCTCACCTTCGCTGATCAGCCATTTGGCTACAGTACCTTCCGTCATGATCGAGCCCATTTTGGGCATTTTAACTATCGTTGCCATTTTCAATTCTCCTTATAAAAATATTTGAACTTCATTATCCTGACCGGGAAAACAGCTGCATATTACAGTACCGATTTCACGGCATCGACGATGTTGTTTACCTGCGGCAATACATACTCTTCCAGACTGACGGTAAATGGTACCGGCACGTTGAGTGCGCCGACTCTTACGATTTTTTTATCGAGAGACTGAAACAGGTCTTCTGCGATGCAGGCTGCCAGTTCGCCGGACCAGGCGCCACGCTTTGCCTCTTCTGTGACGATTACGACCTTTCTTGTTTTCGCAACGGATCGGTAAATCGTCTCTTTATCCAGCGGATACAGCGACCTTGGATCGACGACTTCCACACTGACTCCTTCTTTTGCCAATGCTTCTGCTGCATCAAGGGATTTCTGCACACAGAGCCCGGTCGCTACGACTGTGATATCCGACCCTTCCTTTTTAACGTCTGCGCTTCCAAGAGGAATCGGTTCAAAACCGTCGGGTACTTCGCCTTTTACACCATACAGCATCTGATGCTCGAAAAACATGACCGGATTCTCGTCTCTGATTGACGCGATCATCAGTCCCAATGCATCGGCGGGCGTCGATGGATATACGACCTTCAATCCCGGAATATGTACCAGAATCGCTTCAAGGCTCTGTGAATGCTGAGCGGCGCATTGTGCTCCCCCGCCGCAGGCCATTCTGAGCACCATGGGAACCTTCATGCCGCCTCCGTACATATACCGGAACTTTGCCGTCTGGTTAATAATCAAATCTCCGGCACAGCCGAGAAAATCATTATACATCAACTCGGCGACAGGAATCATACCGGTTAAAGCTGCTCCGGCGGAAAGCCCGACAATGGCCTGCTCTGAAATTGGCGTGTCCAGAACACGCTCTGCGCCGAATTCTTCAAATAAACCTGCAGTCGCTCCAAAGGAACCATTAAAAAGGCCTACGTCTTCGCCGATACAGAATACTCTGGGATCCCTTAACATTTCGTTTCTGATCCCGTCTCTGATTGCTTCTGAAAAAAATATTTTTCTCACGCTCTTCCCTCCTCTACAATATCCGTATAGACATCGGTGCATGCGGTTGACTGATCAGGCAGAGGACTGTTGATGGCAAAATCCAGAGCTTCCCGGATCTTTTCGTCGATAGAACCCTTGATTTGCTTGAAATCTTCCTCGCTTGCTACTTGGTTTTCGGTCAAATACTTCTCGAATCTTGCAATGGGATCCTTTTCCTTTGACTTCCATTCCTTGATCTCTTCCTTGGGGCGGTAATTATCCGGCTCCCCTTCAAAATGGCCGCGCCAACGATAAGTTTTGCACTCGACAAAGGTCGGACCCTCTCCGTTTCTTGCACGTTCGACTGCAGCTTTAGCCGCCTCATAGACAGCAAGTACATCGTTCCCGTCAACAGTAGCGGACGGCATATTGTATGCCAAAGCACGATCTGCGGTATTGGCAATCGCCATTCCTTTGGTAATCTTGCATGAAATGGCATAAAGGTTGTTTTCATTGACAAAAACAACAGGCAGCTTCCAGACGCTCGCGATGTTCATTGCTTCATGGAAGGCGCCGGTTTCCGTTGCACCGTCCCCAAAGAAGCATACACATACCCGGTCTGTCTTCTGCGCTTTCGCAGAAAAAGCAGCTCCGCAAGCCAAATTGAAACCGCCTCCTACAATACCATTGGCCCCAAGGATTCCAAGGTCGGTGTCTGCAATGTGCATGGATCCGCCTTTTCCTTTGCAATAACCGGTCACCCGCCCGCATAGCTCTGCCAGCATCAGCTTTAAATCCGCACCCTTTGCAATGATATGCCCATGTCCTCTATGCGTGCTGGTGATATAATCCTCATTGGTTAAATGTGCACAGACACCGGTGGCGATTGCTTCTTCACCGATGTAAAGATGGACAAATCCCTGCACAAGACCTTCCGCAAAGCTCTTTGACGTCTGCATTTCAAATTTACGAATCGTCTGCATCGTCTTGTACATGTCCAGCAATTGTTTGTTTTCCATTCTTTGACCTCCTGTCTCTTCAAAAATAATCGAATACTGATTCGCTGTTCGGCGATCCGTTTATCTGATGCCGTCTCCCTGCGTACTATCACCGTTTCGGCATATGGATGCAGCATCGGTCAATATCCCTAACTGCTTCCGCGACAGCTTCTGAGATTGTGGGGTGTGCATGTACCGTGTCGACTACATCGTCAATGCTTGCCCCCATTTTTAAATATGCGGCCATTTCCGCAATAACCTCCGTTGCGCTTTTCCCGATCAGGTGGGCGCCCAGCAGCTTTCTGGTATTCTTATCTGCTATGATCTTGAATACTCCTTCCGGCTCACCTGTGGCAACCGCCTTCCCGCATGCCATGAGAGGGAATCTGCCGATCATAAGCCGATGTCCCTTTTCCCTGGCTTCCGCCTCAGACATACCGACAGTCCCGACCTCCGGGATCGTATAGATGCAGCTTGGGACGATGTCCAGCTCGATGGTCTTGCCGGCTCCCATGGCATTCTCCGCAGCTCTGACCCCCATTTCCGAGGCAACATGAGCCAGAAGCTTCCTTCCGGTAACATCTCCGATTGCAAAGACATCCGCTGCACTTGTCTCCAATTTATCATTGACCTTTATGCAGCCTTTTTCCATCTCGAGATTCAACCCTTCCAGCCCTTCCAGATTGGGTTTTCGGCCTACCGAGATCAGGACCTGGTCGCAGCTCAGGATCTCCCGCTTTCCATCTTGATCATCAATTAAAACCTCCAGAATCCCCTCTGCATTTCTGGATATTTGTTTCACCAGTTTGCCCAGTTTCAGCTCGATGCCCCGCTCTGCCAGCATATCGCCCATATAACGTGAAACATCCTCATCCAGCATGGCCACAACAGCAGGGAGCATTTCAACAATGGTTACCTGACTGCCGTAAGCATGGAAGATACTTGCAAATTCACAGCCAATTACACCGCCGCCTATGATAACCAGACGCTCCGGCACAGCTTCTATTTGCAGCAATTCCTCGCTTGTTACAACACCTTCCAGCTCCGCCCCCGCAATCGGCGGCATCGAAGGCTTTGAACCGGTTGCGATGATCAGCTTTCCATACTCAATTTGCTGAATTTCTTTCTGAGCGCTTTCTATAGAAATGACATTTCCCTCTTTTACACAGCCTTTGCCTAGATATAAATCAACACCGTTGGATGCAAGCAATCCTTTGACTCCGTTTACCAGCTGTCTTACCGCGCTGTTTTTTGCCTTGACGGCTTTGCGGTAATCCAGCTGAATCCCTTGGACCTGGATGCCGCGCTGTTTCCCCAGCTCCATGGCGTGCAGTATCTCAACATTTTTTATCAGTGCTTTTGTGGGAATACAGCCTGCATTGAGACAAGTCCCTCCCACCTGGTCCTTTTCTATTATGGCGGTTTTTGCGCCTAACTGTGCGGATCGGATGGCGCTGACATAGCCCCCCGGTCCCGCACCCAAAACAACAACATCATAATACATCCTCAATGCCCTCCTTTATTACCATGTTTTGACACTTCTCCTGCTAGTCTGCAACATACTCATTCAAAGGTTTCACTCTGTACTTCAGTGCCGGCATCTGGCTTGTAGCAACAAACCCCGGATGAGCATTCATAACATCAGGAATCCTGTTCACGATAATCGCGCAGGTCATACCGACTGTGTCCGGGTTTTTGAAATAACATTCCGTGCTGGGGATACCAAACGTTATACTTTCATTTGTATCTTCTTCGCCCTGCCCATATACAATACCGATACATTCCGTCTCGATGGTCATATTCTCTTCCGTTTCGGTAATCGCTACAGCAGCCATGCCAATAGCCCTTCCCTTGGGAATCACTTCTCCCATCGTCTTTGATTTTATGTCAATATCAGCGAATATTGGCTTAGTCTTCTGAACCTGACTCTTTACAGTAAGTCCTAAGTAATCACAGACCCACCCGTTTGTATTCCAGACATACGATGGCAGAAATTCACCTTTCTCAATCAATGTGTTTCTCTCGGCTACTGTGATATTATCAGCTGCGGCAATTTCTGCCTCAAATTCTTCTGCCGTCAGACCCACTCCATGTCCTTTTGCAAGGGCGATACCATAGTCATCCACATTATATAAAGCCTTGGCGACGATCCTGTCTGTCTTATGTGTAATGCCGCCATACAGTGCAAAAATGCCGCCATACTGAGCTTCATTCGCACCTGTTCCTGTAATCGTGCAATTGTTCTTCTTTGCAATTTCATCAATTTCTTTTGTGATCGCAGGGGATGAATTCCATGGATAGATTGCCTCTTCACAAGTTGTTATTGCATTCACACCGTTCTTTGCACAGATCAGCATAATGTCTCTGACTTCTTTCATTAAGCTTCTGGTGGTAATAATACAAATGTGAGGCTTCAATTCTGATAAAATTCTGTCTGCTTCTGATAAATCTGAAATTTTCACTCCGAGATGATCCGTGGCAAAGCATTCACCTGCATCTTTTCCGACTATTTCAGGATTCATATCAAATGCAGCAACCAGTTCAGCTCCGCTTTGAATTGCAAATTTTGTGGTGTGAGAACCCATTCGTCCACACCCGTATTGTGCAAATCTTAGTTTTTCATTCATGGTCAATATCCTTTCTTTCCGTTAAAATTAAAACCGTGATTTAAGGATCTTTTTATTTTAAGGATTCTTTTCAGAATACTTTTAATAAGTATATTAATAATATCACAGGACTATGTTAAATGCAACAATGTTTTCATTGGAGAATAAGAATTATATCTTTCCTGTTATTTGTTTTCACAGCAGCAATCCGGAGCGCCGAAAGCCGTAGCCTTCACACGGGTCTCAATATACGTCTTTGTTTTTAAAGATAGGTTATCAATATAAATATCTTCCGTATTCTCAACCACCTCAAACACCTTGCATCCGGACTGTTCGGCTATGGTGCCGGCTTGATTTTTGACTTGAATTGCAGCATAAGCTTTTGCATCTTCAAGGGTCTTGAACAGTTTGCGTTCCGCTTGTGAGTGTAAGATATAATGCCGTTTCACGCGGTCAGGACGTATTAGGACCTCGGCGGTTCCTTTCACTTGTCCGACAGCCGCCCCGATTGCATTGGCAACCTCCGCATGTTCAGGAATCATCAATTCTGTATCTAGTATTTCAGCGACATCCGTCATCCAGGCTGAAACCGGCGCACCGATTGCCACGATAGGTTTTTTCACCGCAAAGGAAAAGCTTTGCAGACAGGCAGAAGCCAGTTTTACAGAGATATGCCTGTTTACCAGCATTAAAAACTCGCCAGTTGTGATTCCTACTCTTTCCGATAAGACTTCCACACCGGATGTAGAGCTGTTTTTATCCCATTGCAGGAAACGTCCTTGGGCGTGGAGGATGTCTGTGGGGGACACGGAGATCCGCGAAATCAGCTCCAGATCGATCAAGTTCTGCAATTCTAAAAGATCGGGATCCCTTCCGATTTTTTCCGCAATATAGAAAAGGCTGTGCGGCCCATCCTGCAGCAGGGAAAGGATTTTTTCATCCTGACTGCCAAGCTCTTGGTCTTGATTCGCCCTGGCCTTGAAAATCATAAAGCAGTCGGCTTCCTGATGAGCAAACATCGCTGCGTTCGTTTTTCTTCGATAGCTTTTCAACTCACTTGCAAGCGCAGGAAATTGCTGACCGACCACGCAAAGCGGCCAGACCTTCTTCGGACCTACTTCCAGTTCCCCGGTTTTATCAATTCGGATATGACTGTCGCCCCCTATTCCAAAGGTGGAAATCTCCGCGGCATTCACTCTGGTCAGCCATCCGCCGACTCTTGCTCCGTCCCTGGCGATTCTTACTTTTCCCTTTTCCACAACAGCGATATCTGTCGTTGTTCCGCCCATGTCAAGGATTAACGCATCCTCAGTCCCTGACAGGAAAATGCCCCCGACAATGCTGGCGGCAGGCCCCGACAATATAGTCTCAATCGGCCTTTCTTCCGCAAAGGACTCTTTCATCAAGCTTCCGTCGCCTTTTACAATCATGATGGGGGCATGAATTTTCTTTTTATGAAGGACGCTTTTCACTGAATTGATCAAGTCTTTTATAATCGGAATCAATCTGGCATTCAGTACGGCAGTAACCGTTCGCTCGTAGAAACCCAGGGTTGAGGTCAATTCATGAGCGCAGACAACAGGGACATCCAGAATCTCCCGTGCCAATTTCTTTACCTGCAATTCGTGATGCGGATTACGAACACTGGCATATCCTGATATGGCGAGTGCTTCTGCTTTTCCAGCAAAGTCATTCAGCACCCTTCGTAGTTCATCTTCATTCAATGGTTCGACTGTACTTCCCTTAATATCACAGCGGCCCTGAACCACTGCATAGTTTTCTGCCGGCAGTGTCCCATTCGGAACACCGCCGATCAGTATCAGCCCTGTTTTGCATCCGTGCCCTTCCACTATGGCATTCGTTGCCAAGGTAGTTGATAAGCATACCATTACTATTTCGCCCGGAGCCTCTAAATTGAGATTCTCCATACAATTAAGAATGCCGGTCGTCAGATCCTGCTTTGTTGTCAACGCCTTCGCTTTGCTCAGTATTCTTTTATCGGAGCATTCCAGAATCACTCCGTCCGTATAGGTTCCGCCGGTATCAATGCCAAGTATCAGAGACATGCTGTACTCCTTTTAATATTTTCTTATTAAAGATTATATGGACTGTTTTCTTCTGTCTATCAAATTATTATAGCAAAACAGAACCTGCATCCGATTATGCAAGTTCTGCTTTTATAGAGGCTTAATGTTTTGGAATATACTTGACTCTGCTTAATCCAAAGTCCGTAATTTTGCAGTGCACAATCAGCTCGCCATTTTCATCATATTCGACTTCACCGGCTTCCAGCATGCCTACTCCAAGAAAAGACTGAAGGTATTCCATAATCCTCTTCTTGTTAAACTGCTTTTCTCCCTTGTATTCGGAAGCCAGATCACGAAGTACATCCTGTGCCGTAAAAGGCTTGCCTACCTGGTATGCATATTCAAATATTCTCAGTTTTAATGGTAACATGTGTATTCCCTCCTAAACTTCTCTCAGCTGAACCAAATCCTTGGGGTTAGCAACAACTAAGGTTACACCGATCAAAACGACAAATGCTCCGATAATTGCCTGCGTCGTAATTCCATAATCCATTACGCCAAATGCTGCAAAAATGAAACCTACAGGAATACTCCATACGCCAAAGGTATTAACGACAGCCAGCGTTCTTGTGGGTCCGCTCAGATTGAATGCGATATAGGTTGTCAGGTAAGAGAATCCTCCGCTTAAAGCTGCAAAGGCCAATATTCCCATAACGACAGGGTTGGAAATTGCATTGCCGACGATGGCATATCCGGTTCCGATGTCCCCGCTTAATGCACTGAACAGAGGAAGCATAATCGCCAAGTTAAGAATGGATGATCCAAAGCTTCTGCAAAGGCTGACGCCGATTTTTGGATCTGTCATGTCAGATGCATAAGTCGCAACTATACCTTCTATCGTAAAGCCGATCGGAGCCAGAGAGGCAACGAATAATCCTATGTAGAAGTAGGGGTAATCTCCGGACGGCGGTGCATAGCCCAATGTAATAATTCCGGCAACTGCGATGATGATTCCGATGATCATTCTGAAGTTCAAGGTTTCTTTAAATACAATTCTGCCGACAATCGCTGTCAGAATCGGCGTCGCGCTGGCAATAACGAGAGCATAGGTCAGACCGCAAAGGTTGATTCCCGCCATCAGGGCGCCCGTTGCAAAAGGACCTGCCGCGAATGCTGCAATCATTAATTGGCCGGCCATTTTCGTTTTGCCTAATCTGAAATATTCTTTGATGGAGCGGCCGTTGATCACGTTATAGATCAGCAGCCATACTCCTGAAAGGAAATCACTGATGGAAAGAGTAGCAAGCGTTAAAACGATAAGAATCATTGCTGTTTGTTCTGCCGGAACATCAACTACACTGTTTGCCCAGGCCAAGGCATTTCCTTGAGGGCTTACCGTCATAGCAGACAGTAACGCTAAGATAATTCCAACTCCAGCCACTCTGACTTTTGATTTTTTGTACGCATCCATTGGGGATAATTTGCTTGGTGATTGCATGTTATAAACTCCTCCTTCGTTTTAATAACGTGATATATCTTAAAGTTGGTGAAAATAAGCCACCTCCCTTTGTGATTCGACTCTGACGAATTCAGGCACTTATACTCTTAATGCTCTCCGCGAAATCATTGGTCGCACAAATACCCAATTCTTTAATCATTCCAGATACATCCGAAGCCTCCGAATGACCGGGCAGGATAGCATTTAACCTGCCGCCCATAAAGATCTGATAAGCCTTATTCCGTTCTCCGGCCAATTCAGAAAGTACACGTGCATAATCCAAAGCCTGTCCGTTGTGCACGCTGATACCGATATAACCGGACCCTTCTTCATCAGCAAGGTCAAGGATGACCGCAGGATCTATATCGACTCCGCCGTTCACAACCTGTGCTCCCATGGATTCAAGAACCCCCTCAACCAGAAGCAGGCCGTAGCTGTGCCCGTCGCCGGAACAGATCACGATTTTCTTGCCCTGCAGAGATCCTTTTAATCCCTGCTGATCCAGACCCTTGATAATCTCGTCTCTTTCTGCGATGGTTTCTCTTCCGAGAACAGTCGGATAAAATGGTGAGAATTCACCTTTTTCCGAAACGCTCGGATGGAAAAGGGTTTCAAATTTGCTGTAATTAAATCTCTTCAATACCATGATCATCTTAAGCGGGTCTTCGATATCAATCCCTGCTGCCTTAAACCCTTCCAGCACATTATGGAAAAAGAGAACTCCTTTTTCGGCCATGACATCCCGCATTTGCTCCAATGGTGTAAAGTCCATCAGATCCTCCCAGTCGCCTGCTTTCTCTTCTGCTCTGATTCCGGCTGCAGTAATATTCAGCAGATCCTGCAAGGTCGCCACTGCCACCTTTTCGGTGATCGATACCGGGTTTATCGACATGCACATTTTATACTTATTGATCACCAGCGTTTCAAGCAGCATTTCCTGAACGCTTGGTCCGTAGTTTGAATCGATGTCGTGATCCCACTGCATTACTGTGGAGCCGTTGATATAGGACATCGCCGGCTGCTCTTCCGTGGACAGCAGTTTATGGATTGCCATGCCGACAGCCATTCTGGTATGTCCTTCGCTAAGCAGGCCGCCATAACTGAAGGAGAGTCTTGCCCCGCATAATTTGGTTACAATGTAATGCTCAAGAAGTGCATAACCCACATAAGAAGCGCAGTCTAAGAAGTAGCTTGGGATCCCGTCATCCAGATAAGTGTCCACCATGATGTCCTGATCTTTTTTCGAAGCGACAATCCCGATCGATTTCAGCATATCGGAATATCTTTTTACATCATCGTTAAATCCGGGATATCCCCAAATAAACTGTGAAAAAATACCAATTCGCGGAGAGCCGGCCAACAACGGCCCAATCGTCGTTTCGAGAGAGTTTGGACATGACAGGTGCTGATCCTCAAAAATGATCTGCAAAGGAGCGGCCTCTGTATGGGCGATCCACTCATCGATTGAGTTGATCATATAGCTTGTAGTGGACGGAGCACCGTCCCGGTATTCTTTTGGCAGACAAATCCCCTGGCTCGGGATTGCCTGTACCGTATTGATTTCTAACCCCGTTCTTTTTGAAAAGTTATAAATTTCCTTTATGCCTTCCAGCTCTTCCTCTAATGTAGCCAGACCCAGCAGGATTTGCCATACAATCTTCCCTTTTTCGGAGCAGTCCTTTTTATACTCCAAATAGGTTCTGTAGCCGCTTGACTCCAGAAATTTGCTTTTCCCTAATTCAAGTGTCTTCCCGAGTTCGATCCCTTCTTCCACCAGCTTCTTACCGTCCGGCAAACCTTCCGGCAGAAGACTGCTGATGTACTCCCGCGCAGCATCGTTCATAATTTTATCCTCCTTGGTCTGTGTCCTATTATGGCACGAATGTATCGTTCTATGTGAAAACTCTTTATATATGACTTTTTATAATTGTTATCTTAAGTATCACAATAGCATAAGATATTCCGCTTGTCAATCAACAGATTTTTCAAAATATTAAAAATTTCAAAATAAAAATACTGCCAATCACTGACAGTATTCTATCACTCAGCCTATTTCAGCAACGATTATTCCTCGTCACGCTTCTGGACAAGAAGGATATTGCTTGATAAAGTGTCCAGAGTCAAAGTTATAATCCCTCTTAGGTAATCCGCACCGAAATCCTGCTGCAGTACGATTTGAGGCAGAAACTCTTCCGGCATGATTTCATGCAGTTCTTTAACAACAATATCTACCATGTAAGGCTTAAAAAGCAAGCCCGTTAAAACTAGGTATGCCGGGTTGACAATGGATACGATCGATGCGATCGCCTTGACAACGATGGGGATAAATGTCTTTTCATTATTTTGTTTTTTGAGCAGTTCCTCCTGCGACAAACCATAGGGTAAAAATCCGATTTCGCCCGCCATTTTGGTATGCCCCTTGATGACATGACCGTTAATGAAAAATCCGGCGCCGAGACAATGATCCTTGGGGGCCAGCAGAACGGCTATCGATTTATCCTCTAGCTCCGGATGGTTTTTTTGATATCCGTAAACCATCGAGTGCATCTCATTTTCAACCGTTACCTCAAGATTATATTTTTCGTGCAGCTTGCTCTTCAAGGATATTCCGTTCAAATCCTTCACGTCGCAATGAGTTATGATTCCTTCCCGGGTAATACCCGGGATACCGATACCGATTGCCCGGATGTGCTTATGTTTCTTGATCAGGTTTTCAATGATATGATCTAAGACCTCAAATGTAATAGAATGATAGACATTCACCGTTTCTCTGATCACCTCAGCTTGCAGGTTCACCAGAGCGCAGCGAAGGTTGTGGGAATCTCCGTCAGATGTTATGGTGATGCAAATAGCCAAAGAATGATTTGCATTGAACATGTATTTCCTTGCGGGCCGCCCTCCACCGGATTCTTGCAGCTCACCTTCCATAATTTCACCGGTTTTGCTCAGTTCTTTTAAAATATTTCCGCAAGTAGCAACGCTCAGTCCGGTAGCCGCCGCGATCTCAGCGATGGTTCCGCTTCCAAGTTCCCTCAGGGCTGAAGTAACTAGCTCAACATTGGTCTGTTTTACTCTTATTGTGTTATTAACAATCCTCTTCATGTATGCATCCCTATAATTTTAATTTTTATTAGTATTATTATAAGCCTCCAGATTAGATGGTAACATAGTTGACAGCATTTGTCAATTGTAGTAAATGCCATCCACAAACTGACCCAATAGTATCTAATACTTGTCCGATAGGTTTTTACTGTCAAGGAATTTCAATTCGCTTTCCAAATCAGGCCTTTTACGAAGCCTGAATTTGTCAACCATTTCCTTTAAAAGCTCGGCCTGTCCGGATAGCTGCTGACTTGACGCCGCACTCTCCTCGGCGGTTGCCGCATTACTCTGGACCACCTGCGAAACCTGATTCAACCCAAGATTGATCTGTGTAATCCCCAGAGCCTGATCGTTGGATGATCTCGCAATGCCGGAAATGATATCTGAAGCTTTTGTTACTCCTTCAACGATTTCTGTAAGCGCCTCAGCTGTACGATGTGCAATATCTGTTCCCGCAGCTGACTTATGAATCGAACTCTGAATCAATTCCGTTGTATCTTTCGCTGCCTCAGCACTTCTTGCAGCAAGACTTCTGACTTCTTCGGCTACCACAGCGAATCCCTTTCCGTGCTGTCCTGCTCTTGCCGCTTCAACGGCTGCATTCAATGCAAGAATGTTTGTCTGGAATGCGATATCATCAATGACCTTGATAATTTTCGATATGTTTCCGGAAGAATGACTGATTTCCTCCATCGCCTTCAGCATGTCTCCCATATGTCGATTGCCTTGCTCCGCACTGTTTTTTACTAAGGTTGTCAACGCATCGGCTTGACTTGCGCCGCCGGCATTTTCCTTTGTTTTTGCCTCTACTTCCGAAATTGATGCAGTCAGTTCCTCAATGGAGCTTGCCTGCTCTGCTGCTCCCTGGGACAATGCCTGGCTTCCATCAGATACTTGCTTTGAACCGATGGAAACCTGGTCAGCCGCAATACTGATCTCACCCAGGACCGAATTCATCGTTGTAAATATGGTGTTAAGAGAATCAGAAATACTTGCGAAATCACCTTTATATCCCTCGATCTGATCTGTCGTTAAGTTGCCTTTCGAGAATTCATCGAGTAGATCAGAGATTTCTCCTATTACTGTGTTCAGATAACCCGCCGTACGATTGGTTGCCGAGGATAAAACGCCGAATTTTCCCTGATAATCACCTTTGACGGATACGCTCAGGTTGCCTTCTGATATGATATTCATAACGTCAGTAACTTCATTTACCGGCTCTGCTACCGTATCAACCAATCGATTAATCCCGCCGACAAGTTTTTCCCATCCGCCTGCAAAGCCATATGTATTGGCCCGAACATCCAGCTGGCCCTGCTGTATTGCCTGAATTAAGGTATTGGTCTCTCGAAGCAATCCGCTCATCATGTCAATACAAGTGTTAATGCTGCTTTTTATTTCACTAAAATCCCCATGATAATCTTCCGTGATTTTATCCGGGATGTCTCCTTTACTGATTCTTCCGAAATACTCAATCGTTTTTTCGATCGGACTGACAAATGCGTCCGACAGATTGTTGATTCCTTCCACCAGGCTTCTCCATTTACCCGCGAATGAGGCAGCATTTCCGCGAGTGGACAATTCCCCATTGAGAATTCTTTCTGTCAGTGTATCCGTTTCCCTGACCAAACCGTTCATTGTTTCAATGCAGTGGTTGAGGTTATCCTTGATTACGTTGAAGTCTCCGAAATATGCCGCCGTAATCTTTTCCGGTATGTCGCCTCTGCTGATTCGTTCCACATACTCGGCGGTCATGTTGATTGGTTCTACAAATGCATCAATGAGATCATTGATTTCCTTTACCAATACACCCCAGTCTCCGGGATACGCCTCCGCATTTCCTCTGGTATCCAGCTCGCCCTCCCTTGCAGCCTGAATCAATCTGTTTGTATCGCTGAGCAATCCGTTCATCGTATCGACACAGCCGTTGATACTGTGCTTCAGATCATTAAAATCACCCATATAATCATCTGTGATTCTCGAAGGAATATCTCCCCTGCTGATTCGTTCCACATAATTCGCAGTAACATGAAAGGGTTCTGCAAAGGCGTCTATCAGACCATTAATTCCTGTGACAAGCTCATTCCATACCCCGGAATACAAATCGGCATTTCCTCTTTTGCTCAGCTCGCCTTCGGTGATTGCTTTTGTGAGCCCCTTGATCTCCGAATGAATCCCAGTCATTGCACCGATTGTTTTCTTAAAGGCTATTGCCAGTTTGTCCTGTTCGTCTGACGTTAGAATTTCCACATCGACATTGCCTTCGGAGATCTGTTTTATAGTTCCGACGACATAATCCTCCATATCCGCAGCCACAAAATCCAGCAGCCCCGCAATTTCACCCAGTTCGTCTTTTGCTTTATAGTCCGTCCTTTTACTGTAATGGCCGTCGATAATTTCACTGAGTATGTATTTAAATTTTTTCAGCGGTTTGGTCAGCAGTGACGAAATAAATATACCGGTGAAAATTGAAATTGAAATAACACTGACGATCATAACTGTCATGAGCGTTTTCGCTCCGACATCCTGCAGATTGCTTAAAGCATATACACCCATTAATGAACTGAGAAAAGCGATAAACATAAAACCTGTCATAATTTTAATACCGATTTTCAAGTCTTGTAGCAGCTTCATTCTGACATCCTCCAAATATAATTTTTTGTTTTCATAAACAGTACGTTTAAGTCTAATATCAATTAAACCAAATCTAACCCAAACCTAGGGATGGCAATAAAAACCCCTGATTTGTGTAATTAATCTTACATCAATCAGGAATTTATTACAATACTTATAATAATTCTTTTTCTATATTTTGTTATAACTGGGTGAAAGAATTGAAGGTGTTCTAATTTCAATTGTATACTACTTTTATTCCTGTATAATATGATTCAGGAACGTCGCCTGAGATGTGGCTACGATTTTGTCGGTATTCTTGGAAAATCCCTCTGCAGTTACCCGGATCAATGTACGGCCCATTTTTTGAACCTTTGAATAAACAATTAGCATATCCTCTTTCGACATGGGCCGGATATAACTGATTGACAGATCTGTAGTTGATATTTCAGTCTTTCCGGACATATACGCTGCCGTATACCCCATCGCCGTATCAAAGATGGCGCTAATTACTCCGCCATGTATTTCACCTTTGGTATTCCGTTGCCAGTCTTTCGTTACGAATGCAATGACAGAAGTCATCTTCGATTTGTCGTACTCTATTATCTGAGGATCCAGCATTTGATTCATTCTGGGAATATTAGTTTCCTTTGTTTTTAAGTCCATTCTGATTTATCCTTCTTTAAAATTTTAGTGCGCGGCTTGTACCATTAATGGTTTGCTTTTTTGTTACTATACATCAGCTGATCGATAT
The DNA here is from genome assembly GCA_036677845.1 of Anaerovoracaceae bacterium. GTDB lineage: Bacteria > Bacillota > Clostridia > Peptostreptococcales > Anaerovoracaceae > Anoxybacterium. Next base: position 57,286 of record JAVBVR010000068.1, read on the forward strand.
GATTCACAAAATCATCAGGTTTCATTTTCAGGCTGGGGTCATAAATATCATAGCCCATAGAAAATCTTATGTTATAGGGATAGCTGCCTTTTTGGTTGAAATGATTGATATTCGCAATGATTCTTTCCACCGCGTCTTTCAATTCCTCTTTCGTTTGGATATCTATGATGACAATGAATTCATCTCCCCCAAACCTGGCAATAAAATCATCCCGGCGAAGACTGGATTTCAGTACTCTTACCGCATTTTTCAAAGCTTCGTCACCAGCTGCATGGCCGTGTCTATCATTGATTGATTTAAAGTCGTCAATGTCGATCATGATCGCTCCAAAGGTTTTTCTTTCCGTGCTGTTTCTGATTCGCGCCTTGATATAATGCTCCAGGTGCAGCCTGTTATTTGCACCGGTCAGATGATCGGTTCTGAGGTCACGTGTCTGGAAATTGAGATAAATAATAAGAATCGATACCATCAT
>JAVBVR010000069.1:0-32888 GCA_036677845.1 Anaerovoracaceae bacterium
TCAATCCAAAAGTAGCCGTCATCATGATATCTGAGGTTTCGTACCAAATCAGCGCCTAGCTTTTTTGATTCCTCCAGAGACAGTTCCCCGGATTCATACTTTTTATAAACACCGTCAAGCAGAGTAATTACATTGTCTACCTGGCTTTTTATGTTCATGTCGTAATTGTAATTGATGGTTTGCTCAATAAGTTGAAGTTGATTCTGCTTGTCGCGATATTCATTGTAATGTGCGGCAACTGCAGCAGCAATGATGCAAATCAGGATCGATGCAGTGAAAAAAAACAGTTTTGTCTTGATGCTCATATTACCAATCAATTTAACCAATTTGAATCTTCCTTTCAATACACTGAACCAAAACTACTCATCCTTAGGTTAATTTGAATTGTCTTTGCTTTCTAAAACAGCACCCTGATTCCCTGGGGGGTGTCCTCCAGAGTGATCCCCCTGGCTTTGAGGAGGTCTCTGATCTCGTCTGCCCGCGCAAAATTCTTCGCTTTTCTCGCTGCCTGACGTTCGTCCACCAGCTTCTGAATGTCCTCGTCGATACCGCCGTCTTCCTTCACTTTATCCCTGAGAAGACCAAGAACACCGGTCAGTTCGTCCAGTAACGACAGGCATTTCCGGGCAAATTCCTTTGACGCACCCTCCTTTGTCGCCGTATTGATATCCTTGATCAGTTCAAAGATCGTACTGATGGCGTCGGCGGTATTCAGGTCATCGTCCATGGCGGCAATAAACTTTTCCCTATATTTCAATAATATAATGTGATTTGCTTCTTCTGATCCGGCAATCTCGTCTGAGACGCCGTTTTCCGCCAGATGCTTCAGGTTCTTCTTGGCGTTTTGCATCCTTGCCAGTGCATTTTTTGACTGGTCCATCAGCTCCCTGCTGAAGTTGATGGGACTTCTGTAATGACCCGACAGGAGGAAAAAACGAATCGTTTCCCCGTCATAATCCTCCAGAATATCCCGGACAGTAAAGAAGTTTCCTTTTGATTTCGACATCTTTTCGTTGTCAATAGTAATATATCCATTGTGCATCCAGTAGTTGGCGAAGGGTTTTCCTGTCTGTGCCTCTGTCTGGGCGATCTCATTTTCATGGTGGGGGAAGGTCAGATCCTGTCCTCCCGCGTGAATGTCGATCGTCTCACCGAGGTACTTGGTGGACATCACCGAGCATTCAATATGCCAGCCCGGTCTTCCCATTCCCCACGGAGACTCCCAGGCCAGCTCGTCTTCCGCCTTCTGTGCCTTCCAAAGAGCAAAGTCCAGCGGATCCTGTTTCTTTTCACCCACCTCAATGCGGGCGCCGGATTCCAGATCCTCAATATTCTGTTTGGAAAGCTTTCCGTAGCCTCCGAATTTTCTTGTACTGTAGTAAACATCGCCGTCGGCCTCGTAGGCATATCCCTTATCGATGAGATCCTTAACGAATGCGATAATTTCATTCATATTTTCCGTCACCTTCGGATGTACCGTGGCCCGTTCCACATTGAGAGCCTTGGCATCCTTGTAATATTCCTCGATATACTTTTCGCTGACTTTTGACGCACTTACTCCCTCTTCTCTGGCCTTGCTGATGATCTTGTCGTCTACATCGGTAAAGTTCTGTACAAACCTTACGTTCCTGCCACGGTATGTGAGATACTTTCTTAAAGTATCAAAGACCACAAAGGGTCTTGCATTGCCGATGTGAAAGTAATTATATACGGTTGGTCCGCAAACATAGATTTTCAACTCATTTTCATCGATCGGTATTAATTCTTCTTTTTTTCTGGTTAACGTGTTGTATATTTTCATTCCGCTTCCTTTCTCCCGGCATCTTTCAATGTCTTTTCAAGAATCAGGGACTCTTTTGCATCCAGTTCTCTCAGTTTATTTTCCAGCATGACAATCCGTCTGCGCAGACACTCCAGCTCTACAGCGATCGGATCCGGCAGATCGGTCTGGTTGAGATCCTGCGCTTTGCTGCCTCCCCTCCGGACGATCTTGCCCGGGATACCGACTACCGTACAGTTCGGAGGAACCGCTTCCAGCACGACAGATCCCGCACCGATCTTCGAATGATCTCCGACCTTGAAAGGCCCGAGAACCTTCGCTCCGGAGCTGATCACAACATCGTTGCCGATGGTTGGATGTCTTTTCCCGGTATCCTTCCCTGTTCCGCCCAGTGTAACAGCCTGGTAGATGGTCACATCATCTCCGATTTCTGTGGTTTCACCGATTACAACAGCCATTCCATGGTCGATAAAGCACCTTCTTCCTATGGCAGCACCGGGATGGATCTCGATACCTGTAAAAAATCGCGCCCATTGAGAAATGAGCCTGGCAAGGAGTTTTAGGTTGTGTCGGTAGAGCCAGTGGGCGGGTTTATGTAAAATCAGCGCCCATACCCCCGGATAACATAAAAGAACCTCAAAACCGTTTCTCGCTGCCGGGTCCCGGTTTAAAACCGCATTGATATCTTCCTTTATATCTCTGAAAAACGCCATGTAAGCATCTCCTTTAATTTTATATTACCCAATCTATTCTATAAAAAACTCAACATTCGCAATGGCAAGGATAGAATACTCAGAATTTCAATTATGCAAATGAACAGGGCAGGTTGATCACCTGCCCTAAAATTATACTCTATTTTTCCTATGGAATCAAAAGGTTTTATGCCGCACCCTATAAATAATTCATTGGATTTTGGGGAACTCCATTTTTTCTGACTTCAAAGTGCAGGTGGTAGCCTGTGGCTCTGCCTGTTATACCGACAGTGGCAATCACTTCACCCTTGCTGACCACCTGACCCACGGAAACCTTCATGGTATCACAGTGTGCGTACCAGGTTTCCAGGCCGTTCCCGTGGCTGAGTTTAACAATCTTTCCATATGATCCCGAATAAGCTGCAAATGTTACAACTCCGTCATCAGCTGCTTTAATCGGTGTTCCCTTGGGATTTCGCAGATCCACACCGGTGTGCCTGCTGCCTCCCCTGGAGCCGAAAGGCGATGACACTTCAATACGTCCGACCGGACTTGAAAGAGCTCCGCTGCCGGTAAATGTTGCGATAGACTTTGTCCCTCTTAAAGCGATTTGATCCTGCGGTTCTGACGTAACTACGCTGCCCAGCTCAGCAGATGCAACGATGATTCCGTTTTCCTTTGTTACCTCGGTCTTGACTTCCTTTGTTCCGTAAACGCCGGCCGACTTGACCTTGACTTCACCTTTATATAAAGTGCTTGTGTTTTCGTATACTGTTTTAAAATCAATTTTTTCGGTGGCTGCCACAATTTCCTTTGTCAGCACCGTGACATACGGTTTCACCTGGAATAAATTGAGCTGCTGACCGATCTTCAGTCTGTTCGGGTCAAAACCCGGATTGGCGCTTTGCAGCTCGGCAGGAGTCATATTGTTGGCCATTGCGATATCCCATAAGGTATCCCCGTTCTGAACGGTATAGATCTTCGGTTCTTTCGTTCCGGTGATAATCAGGTTTACCGCGTCCTCCGGCTTTATAATTTCCGCTGCGCTCATCGCCGCTTTTGTAACGGAGACTGCTTCTTTAAAGCTGGCGTCAATCAATTCAGATCCCTGAGTCAGATAATTCCGCTTTACCCCGTCGAGTATGGCATTAGCGTCCGCTTCCGTTGCCGCCGCAACCACATTGGTTCCATTGATGTTGACTGCCCAAATGCTGGCTTTGCAGAGATCTGCCGAACGGATCCGCTCCTTCAGCTCAGCGGTTGTCAGGAAAGTGATTTTCTTTGCACTCAGATCTGTTTCTTCCACAGAGATTGCCTTGTCATCAACAACGATCTCCGCACCGCCGGCCTGCTCGGAAAGATCTGATTTGATCTCTTCGATGGCCGCTGCAACCATTTCCGCATCCGTAACATAACCGGCTTCCTGCCCTTCTATGGTCAGCTTATATACATCCTGACCCGGGTTCAGAAGAAGAACGGAACTGATTACGATCGCTCCCAGTACTCCGGCTCCGATTCCCAGCTTGGCGATTCTGCTTAATTTACTTAGTTTTTCAATTCTAAAATCAGTTATTTTAATTTTTAAAATGTTCCCGTCCGTCAATTTGGTTTTTAAGGCTTTCCAATCGGTTATCCCTGAAAAGAAAGCTTTAAAGTCCGGCGTCTTTTTTATCAAATTTTCAATATCAGGCAGTTTGGTTTTAAAATCAGATTTTAAGGTTTTTATTTTATCCAAAGCTTTTGCAGTATTTTTTTCTATCGATGATTGAAATCTATTCAAGAAATCCTTACACGAATCTCCATTAAAACTGTCTTTTGAACTCATTTGATTTCCTCTCCTTGATAATAACGTATTCTTACAATCATACCTCCTTGTACATTTTTTTTTTAACCTAAATAAATGGTCAATGGTCATACATTGTTATATTATATGTAGGCGCCATAAGTTTTATGACTTAGAGAAATATTACAATATTGTTACAGCAAAGTCAATGCTGCAGACCAACTTTTCACATAATCTTCACAGCAAAAAACCGTATAAACGCTGCGGTTGCAGCATTTATTACGGTCTTCCAATTTTTTCTCCAAAAGACTATTTTGCTTTGCTAAATGACCAATTTGCGGTAGGCAAAGGAAGAACATTATTGTGACTCCAGAACCACCTTTTTCATCATCTGGTTTTCCTTCGGCTTGTCCCTGAAATCCCTGCTTGCGCTGACGATTTTGTCTGCGGTTTCCATTCCTTCGACGACCTTTCCGAACGCAGCGTACTGACCGTCAAGGTGAGGCGAATCGGCTACCATGACAAAAAACTGCGAACCTGCTGAATCCGGATGCATGGACCTTGCCATGGAAAGCACGCCGCGCACATGTTTCAAATCGTTTTCAAACCCGTTAGCGGAAAACTCTCCTTTAATATTGTATCCGGGACCCCCTGTACCGGTTCCCGTCGGATCCCCTCCCTGAATCATGAACCCGGGAATAACCCTGTGAAAAATCGTGCCGTCATAGAAACCCTTCTCCACCAATTCAATAAAGTTCTTCACTGTTTCCGGCGCAATTTCCGGATACAGTTCCGCACGCATTACATCTCCGTTTTCCATCTCAATTCTGACAATACTCATAGTTTCCTCCATTTCTATTCTCGTATTCGAAAGACCTTATTCGAATAATACTTCGGCTCCAACGCTTCCCAAAGCTCTGTTCTCAGATATTCCGGGTAAATCCGTTCCAGTGCGAGTATCTCTTTTTTACTGAGAAACCGCGCTTCCCGAAGCACTTGATCTTCTAAGTCAAATTCGGGATCCGCCCCCAGTTCAAGACTGCCACCCGTTCTTTCCGCCAGGAAAAAGTTCACAAATCGCTGGCCTCTGGCTTCAGATACTTCTTCAACATGCCACAGAAGCCGCTTGATCCGTATTATCAGTCCCGTCTCTTCCGCAACCTCACGTACGGCTGCCTCTGCAGCGTTCTCTCCCTCCTCGATGGCTCCGCCGGGAACCATCCAGATATCTTTTCCCTCATGGTTCTGCCTGACCATAAGGATCTTTCCCTCTTCATCGGGTATGATTACCCGCACTCCGCCTTTCCACATATTTCTCACCTGATTACCAACGCTCCGATAATACCCGCCAGAATCGTGAGCTTTATCGGACCGATTTTGAATTTTCCCGCCAATATGATTGTACCGATAAATACCAAGCAGGGCAACAGATTTATATAATCTTTTGTGTTTTCAACGAGCTGATGTGAAAAAACCGGACCGTTGAGCAGCGATGTTTCGGCAAGAAAAATCACGGCGGATCCGATCAGCCCCACGGCGGCAGGCCTGATACCATCCAATACCGCATTCAAAGGCCTGCTCTCATCGAATCTCCGGATAAAATGCATCGCGATGAGAACCAGGATCAAGGACGGAAGCATGACCCCCATGGTTGCGAGTGCCGCTCCGGCCAGCCCGGCATATTGATACCCGACATAAGTTGCGGCATTTACCGCAATAGGCCCGGGAGTCACCTGGGACAGGGCGACAAGCCTTGAAAATTCGGCTGCCGTCATGATACCGAACTCCTGCACTCCCTGAAAGATCAGCGGCAGCATGGCATAGCCGCCCCCAAAGCTGAACAGACCAATTCGAAAAAACATGAAAAACAGGTGAAGCAAAGCCATCATATCATCCCGCCTTTCTGTGCCGGATGAGCCGGATGAAATGAGAAGCCAACCCTGCAAGTCCGCCGAGTATAATCGCCCAAACCGCGTTGATTCCGGCAAACACAATAATTAGAAAGGATGCGCCCGCAATGAAAAATGCCAGTCTGTCTTTTAATATTTCTTTTCCCATTCTATACGCCGCCACGGCAATCAATGCCGCTGAAGCCGCCTTGATTCCTTCAAAAGCTCCTCTGACATAGGGATTGTTTTCGATTCGTCCGAGAAACAGCAGGATGGCCAGGATACTGATGAACGCCGGAAGACAAACCCCAACGGCGGCGGCGATGCTTCCTGCAAGGGCTTTTTTTCTGTTTCCGACATAGATTGCCGTGTTTACCGCAAGCATTCCCGGAAGCGATTGACTGATCGCCAGACAGTCTACCATCTCCGCCTCTGTCATCCAGCCCTTTTCCTCCACCACCGTCTTCCGGATCAGCGGAAGCATGGCGAGACCGCCTCCGAAGGTAAAGGTTCCTACTTTTAAAAATGCAACAAACAATTCCCAGATCTGCTTCATTTGTTCATAATCCTTTTCCCGTTCTCTTCTCAATCAACAGAGGTCCTATCCGGTCTTTCAAGTGAATGATCCTCACCTTCGTTCGTCCTGACCTTACTTAAATGGATATTCATCTTCATGCAGCTCAGGCGGATGAACAGGGTTGCACCGAAGCAGGTATATAAGGCAATCATATTGTTCCCCGAAAGCTGTCCGGATATGATAAAACAGACAGAACCGATGATCGCGGCTACCGCATAGATTTCTTTCCGGAATACGAAGGGAATTTCCCTGACAAAAATATCCCTTAAAGTCCCTCCTCCCGTACCGGTGAGAAGGGCGAGTGCTATAATAACAAAAGGAAGGGCGTGGCCGTTTTTCACAGCCACCTCCGCGCCGATTGCCGTAAAGGCAGCCAGGCCGATCGCATCAAAGACCTGAAGAATATTCGAATACCGAACGATTTTTCTGTAGAAAACGATCACTGCCGCTGCCGAGGCCAGGCTGATGATCACATAAATCGGATTTTCCAAGGCTGCCGGAAGGCTCTCATTGATCAGGACATCCCTAATAATTCCTCCGCCCACCGCTGTTATAATAGCAAGAAAAGCTATGCCGTAATAATCGAGCTCTCTGTCGATAGCCGCCAGCGCACCCGAAACTGCAAAGGCCACCGTTCCGATCAGTTCAACGAGTGAAATGAACTCCATCTTATTTCTTTCTCCTTCTATAGAAAAGCCATAGACTGGCATTCCAACTGCACTTTGCAATGGTTGTCCCAGTCTATGACCTAACTGCTGCTTATCGGTTCAATTCCGATGTGACATAGCAGATCGCCTGTGCAGCCGCATCCTGTGCGCTGAGCTCCGAATGTGCGGAATCTTTTCTCAGCTTGTATTCAACGACTCCTTCCGCGGCTTTTTTTCCTACTGTAATCCTGATGGGAATCCCCAGTATGTCGGCATCCTTGAACTTCACACCCGGACGTTCCTTTCTGTCGTCAAGAAGAACTTCCGCGCCGGCTTTCTGCAGATCCTTGTAAATGGTCTCCGCAAGAGCTTCCTGCGCCTCCTCCCCGACGTTGACGATGGTTACGATGACATGATACGGAGCGACGGCCATCGGCCAGATGATTCCGTTTTCATCATGATGCTGTTCCACAACAGCAGCAAGGGTTCTTGTTACACCGATCCCGTAGCAGCCCATGATGATGAGCTGATCCTCCATGTTCTCGTCCTTGTAGTAGGCTCCCATGGCCTTGCTGTATTTTGTGCCGAGCTTGAAGACCTGCCCTACTTCAATACCTCTTGCAAGCTTTACAGGCGCTCCGCAAACCGGGCATCTGTCCCCTGCTTTTATAAGCTTCAGGTCAGTTACAATATCGCCTCTATAGTCTCTCTCGTAGTTTACGTTTATGATATGATGATCCGTTTCACAGGCTCCCGCAACCAGATTTTTCTGACCGACCAGCTCGCTGTCCACGATAACCTTGCAGTCATGAAGGCCGACCGGGCCGGTGAAGCCTCCGACGGCGCCGGTTATCCTTCCCATTTCGTTTTCATCTGCAAATTCAATGGCGTGCTCGGGAATGTCAAGGACATTGATCAGCTTTGTCATATTTAATTCTCTGTCTCCTCTGATGAAGACTCCGATGTATTCAAACTCTGCTTCCGACTTTCCGTATGCCTTGAAGAGCAGCGCTTTGATCGTTTTGGTCTGTCCAACTCCCAGGAAGGATGCCACCTCTTCAATCGTTTTCGTTCCCGGCGTTACGACTTTCTCCATAGGCAGCTCCGATTCCGTGCCGGGTGCGTCGTCGACGCAAAGGGCTCTTTCGGTGGTTGCCGCCATGTCACAGTGCTCACAGTACGCGATTTCGCTTTCGCCCACATCGGAAAGTGCTGTGAATTCATGAGAAACGCTTCCGCCGATAGCTCCGGAGTCCGCTTCTACAGCGCGGAAAACAAGACCGCATCGCTTGAAAACTCTTTCATATGCATCATACATCTCCCGGTAGCTTTGATCCAGTCCTTCCCAGTCTCTGTCAAAGGAATATGCATCCTTCATGACGAATTCACGGCTTCTCATAAGGCCGAATCTGGGTCTTTTCTCATCCCTGTACTTCGTCTGTATCTGATAAAGATTGAGCGGAAGCTGCCGATAGGAGCTGACCTCGTTTCTTACAATATCGGTGAAGATTTCTTCATGGGTCGGACCCAGACAGAATTCTCTTTCATTTCTATCCTTCAGTCTCCACATTTCCGGTCCGTATGCGTACCATCTGCCGGACTCCTGCCAGAGTTCCGCCGGCTGCAGCGCCGACATGTGGATTTCCTGTCCACCTTTCGCATCCATCTCCTGGCGGACGATTTCTTCGATCTTGCGAACGGAACGGAAGCCCAGAGGCATAAATCCATAAACTCCGGACACCAGTCTGCGAATCATTCCCGCTCTCAGCAGCCAGATGTGGCTGGGGATTTCCGCTTCACTGGGAACCTCACGTAATGTTCTAAAATACATTTTCGAAAGTCTCATAAGTCTGTTTCTCCTTTAACGTCTTCGTATCAAAACCGACGCCTGCGCGGCAATGCCTTCTTCTCTGCCACAGAAGCCAAGCTGTTCGGTCGTTGTGCCTTTGATATTGATCCGGCCCTCCTCGATGCCCAGTGTCTCCGCGATGTTTGAAATCATCTCCCCGATATAAGGCGCAATCTTTGGTTTCTGTGCAATCACGACCGCATCGATGTTTATAATGCTGCCGCCGTTTTCCTCCAGCAGCTCCTTAACTTTTTTTAACAGATATAGGCTGGAGATACCTCGATATCTCTCATCATGATCGGGAAAAAGGCGTCCGATATCTCCCAACGCGGCGGCACCCAGCATAGCGTCCATGATGGCATGCACCAGAACGTCTGCATCGGAATGCCCGAGAAGGCCCTTTTCAAAGGGGATTTCAACACCTCCCAGAATCAGTTTTCTGCCTGCTTCCAGTTTGTGAACATCAAAGCCAGTGCCAGCCCGCGGCTCACCCGCGGCCGCAGCCTGTTCGGATCGTACCTTTAAAATCGCTTCTCCCACTGTAATATCTTCCTTTGTTGTGATCTTGATATTATTGTAGTCACCTTCTACAAGATACACTTTTTCTCCCAAATTTTCAACTAAAAACGCATCATCGGTTCCGTAAATATTTGCATCATAAGCCTTACGGTATGCAGACATCAAGAGCTCTCTGCCGAAACCCTGAGGAGTCTGTATGGAATACAGACTCTTCCGGTCCAGAGTTTGAGTGAAAACTCCTTCCGAAGCAGACTTAATCGTATCTTTGACCGGGACAGCGGCAACTACCGCTCCGTGCTCCGCCGCGCCTTTAATGACTTCCTCTATCGTAGCATTCGTTACAAAAGGCCGTGCGCCGTCATGAACAAGCAGAAGATCCACATCATCCGGAATAACGGTTAAAGCCGCATAGACGGAATCCTGCCTTTCCCTGCCGCCGCCCAGGATCGCTTTTACCTTCTCGAAACCGGGGTTTCCGCTGTTGCAGTAGTCTCTCCGGCAATGTTCTTCATATTCCTGATTTACGACAATATAAATTTCATCCGCAGAAGAATTTTCGGCAAAGGCCTCTACGGTTCTGGTCAGGACGGTTTTCCCTAAAATTTCAGTATACTGTTTAGGAATGCCGCTGCCCATTCTGTTTCCAGAACCTGCAGCGGCAATAATCACAGCGATTTTTCTATTGTTGTACATGTGTCTTTCCTTGCATATTTTGCTGCAAATGCCTGGCAGGTGCGTTCAGGCATCTCCCTGCTTCAGCCGGGATGGCTTTTCTCAATTTTTTTTCGGTTTCGCAAAGATCATTCTGCCTGCGGCGGTCTGCAAAACGCTGGTTACCGTCACGTTGATTGTCTGTCCGATATATCTTCTGCCCTCTTCGACTACGATCATTGTGCCGTCGTCCAGATAGGCGACTGCTTGATTGGTTTCCTTTCCCTCCTTTACCAGGAAAAGGGTCATGTCCTCTCCCGGGAGAACCACCGGCTTCAGAGTGTTGGCGAGCTCGTTGATGTTCAATACCTCGACGCCCTTTATCATTGCCACCTTGTTCAGATTGAAGTCATTTGTCACGACCTTCCCGTTCATAAGCTGCGCAAGTTTCAGTAGTTTTACGTCCACTTCAGGAATCTCGTCCAAGGACTTTTCAGAAGCAGTGTTATAGATCTCAATCCCGTATTCGCTCTGAATCCGGTTAAGGATATCCAGACCCCGCCGTCCTCTGTTTCTTTTCAACCCGTCGGATGAATCGGCGATATGCCGCAACTCAACCAGAACAAATTCAGGAATTACAATGTTTCCCTCAATAAACCCTGTTTTCATGATGTCAGCGATCCGGCCGTCGATAATAACGCTGGTATCAAGTATTTTCGGAGTAGCCTCGTTTATTTTAGTTTTGCCTTTGGGATTGGTGCCTTTTTTTGCCGAAAAAATCGGAAGAATATCTTTCCCCTTCTTCGTTGCAACTAAAATACCGAGATATCCCAAGAATATATAGGTCAGGATGGAGAGAACTGTTCCTATATAGAAAATATCGATTCCGCTGTAAATCTGACTGATCAAAAATGCGATTACAAGTCCTACGATCAAGCCGAAGGTTCCTGTAACGATCTCGTTGGTAGGCACCTTCTGCAAATCCGTTTCAATGTTCTTTGCAAGCTTTTGTCCGTGACGTCCCAGTGTCGGGGTTAATAAATAAAAAATAAGTCCGAAAATAAGTGCGCAGCTGATCGCTGCGATAAATTCATGAGTATCCGTGGAGAGAATTCTATCCGCCAGTTCCGTCCCCCGGATCAGAAACCGGAATAACAGGAAAATCCCATAACCGAGAAGAACACCGACAAGGCTTAAAATAATCCGCAATAGTTTTTTTATCATTAACTCTTCTTCATCCCCCTTCAATTTTTCATCTTATTATTTTGTTTTAAATGGAAGAATCGATAATTTTTTCAGCGGTTTCATTATCGATATCCTTTACCAGAATAATTTCGCTGATCAGGATTTGCTTTGCATTGGACAGCATCTTTTTCTCCCCTGTGGAAAGTTTCTTCTCCTTGTCGGTTCGCATAAGGTTTCGTACAACCTCTGCAACATGGTAAATGTCTCCCGTTTTCAGCTTCTCCATGTTCTCACGGTATCTTCTGTTCCAGTTGTTTGACATCTCCGTGGTTTCCGCTTTTAGAACCTCAAAGACTTCTGTGATTTCTTCCGCAGCTATCACAGCCCTGACCCCGATGCCTTCACAGCTCTCGACAGGAATCATGATCTTCATGTCTCCGCATGGAACCTTTAAAATGTAATATTTCCTAATTTCGCCGAGAATCTGTTTCTCTTCGATTTGCTCTATGATTCCGGCACCGTGCATAGGATACACGATCCTATCTCCTATGACAAACATGGTAATCTTCCTCCAGTTGCTAGCCCGCCTAATTTTCGGAGCAAAATTGCCGGCGAACTCATGCGATGAAATCACAAATCTTCGATTTGTAGATTTCAACCGCCTTACTTATAAGTATAAGCCAAACCGGATGGAACGTCAAGCAAACAATTTTTTAGTCTATCATAATGATTTTTACGTGTCAATAAATTTTTAAGATCAAAATGGAAATAATAGTACTATGATTCATTATAAATTATAATGGTCTCTGGCACACTAATGAAATAAGAATATTAATTGATAAATATTTACAAATTATTCAAAAGAACCTAATCAAAATTTTATACGCAAATGACAATAAAATCATCAAAAAATCTTGCGATATTTTCAACATGTGATAGAATAATATCAAATTATTATAAATGTTTGAGTTTTTGAAACTTCATCTGACAAAGTTTGAAGATTACAACTGACAATAATGTCTTAGGAGGGAAACAAATATGTCACAATTAAAAGGAGCCGTTCTGATCGGCCAGTCCGGCGGTCCTACTTCTGTAATCAATGCCAGCGCTTTGGGTTGTATAGAAGCTGCCTTGAAATCGGAAAACGTCACACGCGTATACGGTGCAGCTCACGGAATCAAAGGTGTGCTGGACGACTGTCTTTACGATATGAACCAGGAAGACCCCAAGGAGCTTGCCCTGATGAGAAATACCCCGTCGTCCGTTTTGGGCACCTGCAGGTACAAGCTGAAGGATTTCAAGGAAGATGATACGGATTACAAGAGGATTCTGGAAATATTCAAAAAATACGATATCCGTTATTTCTTCTATAACGGCGGAAACGATTCCATGGATACCTGCAATAAGATCAGCCGGTTTATGGCGCAGAACGGCTATGAATGCAGAGTAATGGGAATCCCCAAAACAATCGACAACGACCTTGCGCAGACCGATCATTGTCCGGGTTACGGAAGTGCTGCCAAGTATATCGCAACTTCCTGCATGGAAATTTATCGAGATGCTAAGGTTTACGGAACCGGCTCCGTGACAGTTCTGGAGATCATGGGGAGAAATGCGGGCTGGCTTACCGCCGCATCTGCTATCGCATCCTATAAGGGTATGGGTCCGGATCTGATCTATCTTCCGGAAGTGCCCTTCGACCCGGAAGCCTTCGTCGCTGATATCAAAAGAGTGTATGATGAAAAAGGCGACGTTCTTGTGGCCGTATCTGAGGGTATTGTAGACAAGGACGGGAACTATGTTTCAGAGATCCTCTCCGCCAATGAAAAGTCCAAGGATGCTTTCGGTCATGTTCAGATGGGCGGACTGGCTGCAAACCTTGCCAATTATGCCAATTCCAAAATCAAGGCAAAGGTAAGGGGCATCGAATTCGGCATCATCCAGCGCTGCGCCGCACATATTGCGTCGGAAACGGATGCAAACGAGGCTTATATGGCTGGCGAAGCGGCTTTCAAGGCTGCCGAGGCCGGCGAAACCGACAAGATGGTAGCATTCGAAAGAGGTTCCGGTCCGGAATACTCCTGCAAAACAGTCCTGGTTGATCTGGCTGATGTTGCAAACTTTGAGAAAAAAGTGCCGAGAGAATGGATCAATGATGCCGGAAACGGACTGCTCAAGCCGTTCATCGATTACGCACTTCCGCTCATTCAGGGAGAAAATAAGGTCCCCATGGAAGACGGAGTGCCAAGATTTGCAAATCTGAAAAAGGTAAAAACCTGCGATAAGTAAGAAACTCCTCTTATATATAACGAATATGCGGGGCTGCCTCAATAGCGAGGCAGCCCTCTTTCGTTCCCCCGCACCTCACTCCTCTACCCCCCCTGCACATATCTTTCCTGCACCAAGTTGCGGCTTCGGTTATTTTGTTATATACTCATAATATCATCACTAAATCTACATAAATGTGTTGTAAACTGAACAAAGAGAACCCGCTTGGGAGGAAATCCCTTCGGTTTTAAACGGGAGGTTCAGCAATGTATAAAATACTGGTTGTCGATGACGAACAGAAAATCCGTGAAGTGATCCGGGAATACGCAGAGTTCAACGGCTATGAGGTGGAGGAAGCCGGAAACGGAATGGAAGCAATCGGCCTTTGCAAATTAAACGATTACGATCTCATCGTTATGGATATTATGATGCCGAAGCTGGACGGTTTCTCCGCCTGCAAGGAAATCAGAAAAATCAGGGAAATTCCGGTGATCATGCTTTCCGCCCGGGGGGAAGAGTATGACAAGCTCTTCGGCTTTGAGCTGGGTATTGACGATTATATTGTAAAGCCGTTCAGCCCGAAAGAACTCATGGCACGTGTCAACGTTGTTCTTTCCCGGAGAAACAGCACGGCGGCAAGCCATATTGAGGTTGCGAAATTCGGAGGTTTGGAGATCAACTTCACCGCCCGTTCTGTTACCGTGGACGGCGCAAAGGCGGATTTGACTCCAAAGGAATATGATCTTCTGTTTTATTTGGTTCATAACAGGAATATTGCCCTTTCCAGGGACAAGCTCCTTTCCGACGTTTGGGGCTATGATTTCTTTGGTGATGACAGAACCATCGACACGCATATTAAAAATCTCAGAAACAATCTCGGTAATTACCGGGATTATATTGTCACGCTGCGGGGGGTAGGTTATAAATTTGAAGCTTAATTTGGACAGAAAGAGTTTGAAATTTAAAATATGGCTCTATTTCGCACTGTTTGCAGCCCTGCTGATGGGGATTCTGTGGTTTCTGCAGATCTTTTTTCTTGATACCTATTATGAGGAAATGAAAATCTCCCAGACCAGGAAGGTTGCCGGCGCCATTCTATCCCGTTACAGTGAAGGCAATCTGGTGGAATACATCTCCTCACTCTCCTATAAGAACGATATGTTTATCCACATTGAATCCAGCGACGGCACTATCATCTTCTCACCGTCACAGAATCTGGACCGTCCAAGAATTCTGGGCGGAGGAATTTATCTGATGGAAATGGCAGTCATGAAAAAAAATCTGATTCAAAGCGGTGAACGGAGCACTTCCATCATTATGACCGATCGGGGACGCAAAAACAACACCCTGGCATACAGCGCCTATCTGGACAGGACGGTAGGTCATGAAGTGATTCTATATATCTTTTCTCCCCTTTTCCCTGTGGAATCCACCGTGGATATCCTGTCAAACCAGCTGAAATATGTAACCTTTATCTCGCTGGCTCTGGCTTTCAGTCTGTCTCTGCTGATATCCAGCAGAATATCCAAGCCCATCGCAAACATCACCAAGTCTGCGTCCTCACTTGCCGCGGGAGATTATGGAGTTACATTCGAGGGGGGGCAGTATTCAGAAATCACTCAGCTTGCGGATACGTTGAATTACACATCCCGGGAGCTGGCTAAGGCTGATGATCTCCGAAAGGATCTGATCGCCAATGTCTCTCACGATCTGCGAACACCTCTGACCATGGTGAAATCCTATGCGGAAATGGTCCGGGACCTGTCCGGGGATAATCCGGAAAAACGGAACGCTCATTTGCAGGTGATCATAGACGAGGCCGATCGACTGAACCTTTTGGTAGCAGACTTACTGGTGCTTTCTAAAATGCAGTCGGGAGTGGAGGCACTGAATATTACAGAATTTTCTATGAGAGAAGCCGTCCTTGGCATTCTGAATTCCTACCGGATTCTGTCCGAGCAGGAGGGCTATCGGTTTACCTGTCAATGTGAACCGGATATCCTCGTGGCAGGAGACGAAATCAGGATCAAGCAGGTTCTTTCCAATTTGGTGAACAATGCAGTCAGGTACAGCGGGGACGAAAAAGTCGTATCTATCACGGTCCTGAGGACCGAAAGCTCCATCCGCTGCGAGGTGACCGACAAGGGGCAGGGCATACCGGAAGAAGAGCTTGAGCATATATGGGACCGGTATTATAAATCTAGTTTCAATCACGGCAGAAATACTTCAGGTACAGGGCTTGGCCTTTCCATTGTCAAGGAAATCCTGCTGCTGCACAAAGCCCGTTTCGGAGTCGTCAGCAGGCTTCACGAGGGAAGCACTTTCTGGTTCGAATTGAAAAGAGATCCGGCGGTATGAGATTTCTTCCCGCCGTTAAACTTTACGCACGGTAAACATTTCCCTGATCCCTATAAATGCGGCTGGAAAAGGATTCATAATGGTCCAAATGCTTATCCCTGCCAAATGAAATTCATTCACAAGGTTCAGCTTGGCTCTGACGCTCCTCACGTTTTCAAACCATACCTCATGATGCGATCCTGCCGGATCTCTGTACATAAAAAACGGCGCCTCCACAGCTTCACTGTATTGAACCGGAATGCCGAATCTTTCCGCCAGTCCCTCTGCTTCCTCATGAGTGATGATTCTGGCGACGGCTCCCGGCACAGCGGGCAGGATCCAGTCGAAGCCATAGTTTGTCATTCCAAGCAGGATTCTCCGCGAATCAATCATTGTGATCATATGCGCTATCATTCCCCTGATCCTTGCAATGGGTGATACGGCAGAGGGCGGCCCGTATGCCTGATCCCAGTAAAACGCCCGGAGTTCAATAAAATTAGCTGCTCTGCCCAGCGACATGTAATCAAATCCGGCGTCGTTTATTCCTGAAATCAGTGAAACGATTACCACATTACCCCGGAGATTCAACCTTGCCGAAGTTTCCGAAACGACAGCCACAAACTGCTCTCTGTCCTGGTATTCAATATGTCCGAAATTGAAGACAACTCCGTAATAGCCCTTCACCGCCACAGTTGCCACGATCTGATTGACAAGCCGATCCCGGCTTGCAGGATTCGTAAAAAGCACGCGGACCAGTTCATAGCTGTACGTACCGTTTTCATCAAGAGGCGTCAGAACCATGAGCGGAGCTACTCCGCTGTCGTAAGCGCTCTGTATCAGATTCCCGTCACAAATCGGTATTAAATCTCCATCTCTGGTGTACCCGTAGCTGTAATAGGATACAAAGGTCAAATTGTTCGCCCACCTGGCCAGCTGTTCTCTGGTGATTTCCTCCGTAGCATATCCGTTTACGATGATCCTATCCTTTTCCTGTACCGTGCTGATCCTTCCCCATGCCATCTGAAGCCCCCCGATTTTGTTATATTAAATATTCTATGTATGATGGACCGATCGGTTACAGATATTCTGCGATTTCAGGATTTTATTGGCGTGTTTCAGCCGGGCATCATATTTCCCGCTGAGCCTGCTGACGGCTTTTCAGGTCGATATACTCCCGTCTTTCCGCCACACTTTTATAGGCCGGCCTTATGATTTTGCTCGCATTGATCAATTCCTCGATCCTGTGCGCGCTCCAGCCGGATATGCGGGCGATGGCAAAAATCGGAGTATAAAGCTCCAGCGGCAGATCAAGCATGCTATAGACGAAACCGCTATAAAAATCAATATTTGCACTGACGCCCTTATAAATCTTTCGTTCCTTTTCAATAATATCTTTTGCAAGCCTTTCAACAAGTGAATACAGCTTGAATTCATCTGTTCTTCCTTTCTCTTCGGACAGATCCCTGACAAAGCGTTTGAAAATATCTGCTCGGGGATCAGACAGTGAATATACCGCATGGCCCATTCCGTAGATCAAGCCCTCCTTGTCAAACGCATTCTTGTACAGCACATTCTTTAAATAAGCGGAGACCTGCTGCTCACTTTCCCAATCGGAAACGTTGTTTTTCAAGTCTTCAAACATCTGAACAACTTTGATATTGGCTCCGCCGTGTTTCGGTCCTTTCAGGGACCCAAGCGCAGCGGCAACGGCGGAATAAGTGTCCGTACCGGAGGAAGAAACGACACGCGTCGTAAAGGTCGAATTATTTCCGCCGCCATGTTCAGCATGAAGAACCAGCGCCAGATCAAGAATCCGGGCTTCGAGTTCCGTATACCTGCTGTCCGGTCTGAGCATATGGAGTATGTTTTCCGCTGTGGAAAGCTCCTGTCTCGGAGTATGGATCACCAGACTATCTCCTTCAAAGTAATGCTTGTATGTATGATAGCCATAGATGGACAGCAATGGAAATACGGCTGTGAGCTGGAGACACTGCCTCAAAACGTTTGGTACGCTTGTATCGTTCGCCCGGCAGTCATAGGCGTGAAGCGTCAGCACGCTCCTGGCCAGAGTATTCATCATATCCAGGTTCGGAGCCTTCATAATAATATCTCTTGCAAAGCTCGGCGGCAAGGTCCGGTAGCGTGCCAACAGGTCTGAAAACTCCAGAAGTTCCTCCTCATTGGGAAGTTTTCCGAAGATCAGCAGATATGTTGTTTCTTCAAATCCAAACCTTTTTTCTTCTATAAACCCGTCCACGATCCGTTCCACATTATAGCCCCTGTAGAAGAGTCTTCCTTCACAGGGGATCTTCTGCCCGTCCACCATGTCAAAGGATTGTATCTCTGAAATTTCCGTCAGTCCTGTCAGCACCCCGTTGCCGTTCAGATCCCGTAAACCTCTGTTGACCTGGTATTTTCTATACAGCTCAGGTTCGATGGAGCTGCTCTGATAGCACATTTCCGTTAGTTTCTGTATTTCCGGAGTAATCTCGGTAAATTCATTCTGAAATAATTGTTTGCTGATCGGTTTATCGTATTGTTTCGTATTCATAGGAGTTCCCCTTTCTTCCTCGGCATATGAGATGTGGTTTTCTGAAATAGAAGAAATAAAAAACTGCGGTTCTACCCGCAGCATCAGTTAAATAACGGTATGCCAAAAAACATATCTATTACCTCTTTTCTAATGCTTACGAGATTAGCTGACGGATTCGGACAGAAAAGAATGCCCTACACGTTAACGAACGTGACTCACCCCAAAATTGGTTCTCCCGTTCCATTGCTGGATTCAGCTGTATTCACTTTTATAAAATCCTGATGATATCTGCCTGTGCAGAAAAGATTTATAACATATCATACCATAGCTTAAAATTAAAATCAAGCGGTGATGAATCGCATTCATTCCATGGCGGATCGCCTTAATTCCATGTCCTACCCATTACTTTCTCTACAAAAATCCTTGCAATTTCGGGATCAAACTGATGACCGGCATTTTTCCTGATTTCGTACAGAATAACATCCTCATCCAGCGCTTTTCTGTACGGTCTTTGACTGGACATGGCGTCATAGCTGTCAGCCAATGCAATAATCCTTGCTTCCACGGGAATCTCCTGACCGGACAGCCCCCTCGGGTAGCCCCGCCCATCCCAGCGCTCGTGATGGCATAGCACGCAATGCGCCAAATCCAGTATTTCACCGGTAGCGCTCAAAATCCGGAATCCGATATCGGGGTGTCTCTGAATTTCTTCCTGTTCTTCTTCCGTCAGCTGTCCTACTTTGTTCAGAATGCTTTCCTCAATTGCAATCTTTCCGATGTCGTGCAGATGTCCGATCAGCTTCAGTTTTCGGATTTCGGTGTCGGAAAATCCAATCGCCGTACCGATTTTCTGTGCCACCTCGCCTACCCGCTCTGAATGTCGTTCCTCCCTTGGATTTTTCTCATGAAGCGTTTTGATTATGGTATTGATCAGATTGCCTCTCAGCCCCTGGTTCAGAATGATCTTGCTTTTGTACATGGAGTCCTCGGCGTTTTTCAAGACTTTGGCGAATTCCACATCGGCGGACTCTTTGGTGTCCCAGCCGAGGGATATGCTGACCTGAATCATATCAATACTTTTTCCGCTGATGTTTTCCTTAATCCGATCCACGATCTTCTCCGCCTCTTCATAGGTCGTGCCGGGAAGCAGAATAATAAATTCATCTCCGCTCCAGCGCGCGGCAACATCCTGCGGTCTGCACGCAAGCCGGATTGTTTCCGCTGCTTTTTGCAGTAGCTGGTCCCCAAGCTGATGTCCGAAGGCGTCGTTGATCATTTTCAGGCCGTTTACATCGGCCATGATAACGGAAATCGGAAGATTTTTCTCAGTATCCAGCCTTTTGATCTCCATTTCGTAGTATCTTCTGTTAAAAAGTCCTGTGAGCACGTCGTAATAGCTTAGATAAAGATTATCCAGTTCTGACTGTTCCACTTTTTTCAGGAAACTGCTGAGCAACAGATACAGAATCACCGACGTGATCAGCACAAAAAACAGGCCTTTATAGGTGTTGATCATGAGAAAAAATGACTTGCTGGGAGAGATCATATAGGCGAGTCTGTCAGAGAAAAGAATCCACAGGATGCCGATGAGCAGATAGATAAAAGTAATATTAAGACATTCCCGCTGATACTTGTATCGAACAGGGAAAAAGCGATACATCTTTTTAAAAAACTGCAGCATAAGTATCACCTTCAACATTATAAATTGCTATGAATCCATCTACAATAAGTATAGCTCCGGTTTAACAAATGGTGCAAAGGAGTCGGATTTGTCGACGGATTCAGAATCTTCAAGGATACTCAGCTGCATTCTGTAGCGGTATAGCTCCAGAAGCAGCGCATAGTCCTTTGTTTCCACAACTGCATGGTTGGTCTGAATTGATCCTGCACTGAGTTCACCTGCTGAAATCTCCTCGCCTGCATACCCCGTTACTTTTGCTATGTAATTCTGCGTTTCCTTAAAAGGCGGAACACCGCCGTATTTTGCTACGTTTCCCGGACCGGCATTATATGCTGCCAGAGCGAGAATCGTATTGCCTCCGTATCGCTCCAGCTGCTGGCTCAGATACTTCGCTCCCCCCATGATGTTTTGCTCCGGGTCAAACGGGTTTGTTACTCCAAGGCTTTTCGCCGTACCGGGCATCAGCTGCATAATGCCCTGAGCACCCGCATGGGATACCGCTGCGGGATTGAAATTGGATTCTGCTTTTGCAACTGCTTTCAGTAATTGTATCGGTACGTTGTACGTATCGGACGCTTTTTGAAAAATCTTGTCGAGATTTGCTGTATCGACTGTCACTTTGGCTGCAGCGCCGGCATCGGGGGAATTGTTCTGCTGCGTTTTATTCAGTACGGCTTCCAAAATATCGGTAAAGCTCTGGTTACTGCCTGATGCACCAGGAGAAGCGACTCCGGCCTGACCGCTGCTCTCGACTGAACTTGAAATACCCGCAGTTCCTATGCGGTTGAAATTCGGATTGATGAAGCTGATAGTCATAGTTGTCTCCGGCCCTTCCCAAGTTCTGACATAAGGCATTGAAGCGCCTTTTGCTGCATGTTGGTTTTTGTGAATTATATTATATCATGACACAATTCGGCATCAGTTGTCAAATGCAATTTGGTCGTAATGAGTTTAATTGTTGAAATTCATTCAGTTTTTGTAATAAATTCACGGCATTTCTCCAGAAAATGTTCCAGATTTTCTTTTTCTTCCTCCCGGTCGGAGTGGAGCCTACCTGTTCGGTCACAATAGCCAAGGATTGCGATCTCTTCAATACTAACTTCCCTGGACATATTTCCTATATCCGCAAACTGCATGGAATTGACAACATAAAGAATCTGCATATGCCATCTAATCAGAGCGGCAATGCGACGGACCAGCGCGGCATCCTCCATGAATTCTTTCAGAAATTCCTCTGCCTGCCGAGCTCCTGTTTTTTCATGATTGTAGGCAGTGATCTTACCTTTTCTGTTTCTTGTCGTATCTGCTTTTCCGATGTCATGTAAAAGAGCAGCCCACATCAATGCGCGGGGATCCCCGCTCTCTGCCTTTTTCTTTGCAGCTTCGTCAACAACCAGAAGAGTATGATTCCAGACGCTGCCTTCCGGATGGTGCTTTGGGGATTGGGGTACTCTCTTCAGCCTGCTCAGCAGGGAAAACGGGAACTCCTGAAAGGGTTCCGTATCAGATATTCCGCGTATATAGACCGACGGTGCATCATCTTCCAGCAAGTGCGCCTCCAATTCTTCAAACAATTCTTTTTTCCTCATCGTTCGCTGTTGCTGCTTTTTTTAAGCCCGAATACAGCTCTGGCACTTTTCCCCTCAGAATTGTGTTCCACATGCTTTGTATGAAACCTTTCATCCTCTTTTTTATGGCTTTTTTTCTTGATGATCCAAAACATTTCGTCTTCCTCCTTTTGCTTCGCATCGTTTGTCTTTGCGGCACCGGCTGTTTGCACAGCTTCCGTCCGCTGTTTCTATTTTGCACAGAACCCTCGGTATCATAGATGGATGATTCTTCCGTCCTCCGTCTCTAGTCATACGCAATTCCTAAATAACAGTCCTTATTACCGGCGTGAACCGCTCCGATGCACGGATCATCTTCCCCGTTTATGCGGATCATGCCGAAGGGGCGCACCTTGCCGCCAAGAAGTTCTCCGTTATGAACCGGGGTTCTGATGATATATCTTTTTGCCGGAACAAAAGCTGCAATGCTTTTTACGGCAACAGCCAGACACGGCTCTGGCATCAGAAGCTCTTTGATGATAACCTCGTCCCGAGAGATTCTTTCATAATATGCGCAGCCCCCTGAACCATCCGCATCAATCAACAGAAGGTCTGTGTCAAATACCCGGTTCAGATTCTTCTGGAAGGATACTTCGGCATCGCTGTAGTCGAGATAAGCATATCCCGTCAGCAGCTGGCGGCGTGTCTCATTGTACTTTGATGATCCGGCCGATGTAATCCTGCAATAGGAACCATCTGAAACAATTCTGCTGTTCGAGCTGTCTCCTTCTCTGATTCCGTCTTTCAGCATCTGAATTTCGTTCAAATCAAGAATCGCTTCTCTCACATAAAATCCATCGGTATAACCCCGTTTTTCATAATACCGGAACAATGCTTCCCCTGCCGGAACAAGCAGAGTTGCCGGAATCTGCTGTGAAAGCTGGAGCCGGTTGGCGAATTCGATCAGCTGATCGGCATAGCCGCGCTTCTGGTGGGCCGGATGCGTTGCCACGGCGTATATCATGGAAGCCCTGATAATATTTCCCGTTTCCTTCGTTACGGCAACCGGAATCATTGTGAGCATGGAGGCGGTTTTCCCCTGATACAACAAAACCGCCGTTTCATGGAACCAGTCACGTTCCTGAAAAAACAAGTCAATAAAGCTATCCTCGTCACCGAAACACAGCTTCCAGATTTCCCTCAGCCCTGCCTGATCCTCTTCTTTTGCCAGTCTCATTTCCAACTCGCAGTTACCGTATTTTAGAAGCTTCTTCTCCATCGCTCTCTCACCTCCGCCATCAATTTTATTCAAACAGGTAGGAAATCATCCGTTCGGGCTCATTGATAAATTCTTTTGTCAGTTTATAATGCTCTGTTTCCCTGTACTCTGTAAGAGTAATTTTTTGTTCATGATCCGCCAGATAGATATCGGCGTCCGGATACGCCATGAGTATTGGGGAATGAGTCGCGATGATAAACTGGGAATCCTTTCGAACCAGTTCATGAATACGACACAGCAAGGCCATCTGCCTGGAAGGCGACAGGGCTGCCTCAGGCTCGTCCAGGATGTAGACTCCGTCTCCCCGAAACCGGTTGAGAATCAAAGAGAGGAAGCTTTCACCGTGGGATTGCTCATGAAGAGATCTTCCTCCATAGGAGGAAAGCAGAGGAACAGCGCCTTCTCTGTCAAGCCTGTCAACCTCAGTCGCCATATTATAAAAGCTTTCCGCTCTCAGAAAAAAACCGTCTTTCGGCCTTCTGACACCCTTGACTACCGTGATGTATTGATTCAGGTTGGAATGCGTTTCCTTAGATGAAAAGTTGAAGTTCCTGGACCCGCCTTCCGGATTGAAACCGTATGCTACCGCGATGGCTTCCAGCAGCGTCGATTTTCCCGTACCGTTCTCTCCGATGAAAAAGGTGACCGGTTTATTTATTTCGAGGCACTCGAAATCCTTCAGGATTGCCAGCCCTGCAACATAGGGTTCCAATCCCTGCCTTTCTCTATGCAGTTTGACAGAACGAATGAATTGCGTACAAATCATTTTACTTCCCCTTTATAAAATCATTAACGTTTTGTACCCCAATGGAATATTATAAATGAGCAAATTAAAGAACGGAGGATTTTTGTCGTGTATTTGCAAGGAGACGAAAACGTCAAATACCAGAACATCTATCCGGATGTCTACTACAGAGTCCAGCCCTATGTTATGATGGCATGCGACGAACTTGACGCATGCAACTGCGGGATGCCGACTCATGAAATGGTCATGCAGATTTCCGATCAGATGTATCAGGACATCACCGGTATGTATCCGGACCTGGCAGAGGAGGATTACTATATCGATATGCCGCAGGAAGCAGTCGACGCATATCATATGGCAAGCGGCACCGTTGAAGCGGAGCGGTGGTATGGACGACGGCGGCGGCGAGGCGGTTTTTTTCGCGATCTGATCAACATTATGCTGCTAAATGAGCTGTTCCGCAGAAGAAGATACTACTGGTGATGATCTTACACCCCAGCAGAATGCCGGATAATATCATCCTTTACATCCCACTGGGCTGTTGAACGATCTGTATCGCTTCTCTCAGGCTGTTCACGCCGACCACCTGAATGCCGCCGGGCACATCTGTCAGCCTGGCGGCGTTTTTCTGTGGCATAATTGCCTTTTCAAACCCCAGGCGTGCAGCCTCTCTGACGATTTTGTCCGCACTGCGTATGGAACGCAGATCTCCGGTCAGTCCGATTTCACCGATAGCCAGCACCTTGCTGGAACCCTTCAGTCCTTTGCATGCGGAGTAGATCGCCAGTGCAACAGCCAGATCGATGGACGTTCCGTCGGGTTTCAAGCCGCCGACCACATTGACATAAACATCCTGGTTGATGAGAGACAGCCCGGCTTTTCGTTCTAAAACTGCCAGAATCATATTCAGCCTGGAAAGCTCCACACCGATGGCCGTCCTTCTTGCAAATCCGATATTTGTCGGAGAAGTTAAGGCCTGTATCTCCAGAAGCAGGGGCCTGGTCCCTTCATAAACCGCTGTCGCAACGGCTCCTTCGGCACCGTCCTCCATACCCTCCAGAAATGTTTTGGACAGGTTTTGAATCTCCGCCAGTCCCTCTTCCGTCATTTCGAAGGCCCCGATCTCACTGGTGGTTCCGAACCGGTTCTTGTACGACCGTAAAATCCGCAGTTCCTGATCTCTTTCCCCTGAAAAATTCAGGACACAGTCCACCAGGTGCTCGATGATCTTCGGACCGGCAAGATCTCCGTTTTTTGTAACATGAGCTACGATGAAGACAGGGATATTCTTCCCTTTGCCGATCTTCATCAGCTCGTTACCGCATGCCCTGACCTGGGAAACACTTCCCGGCGCAGACTCCAGATCACCTGAATACATGGTCTGAATGGAATCGATGATCAGAAACTCCGGTTTCAACTCCTCCTGGACCTGAACGATATTCTCCATGTTGGTCTCTGCAAGCAGATACAGATTGTCCACCGACCCCATGCAAACCCTGTCTGCACGCATTTTAACCTGCTCAACTGATTCCTCGCCCGTTACGTACAATACCGTTCCGCAGCACTGGGCAATCTTCGCGGCCGCCTGAATGATAATGGTGGACTTTCCGATACCGGGCTCTCCTGATATCAAGGTCAGCGAACCCTTCACCAAACCTCCTCCCAAGACCCTGTTAAGTTCACCGATTCCCGTATCGATCCTGGTCTCGTTTCCGGATTTGATCTCCGAAAGTCTGCCCGCCTTGATCCTCGCACCGGAAGCTGATCTGCTTCTCCTGTCGTCCTCCCTGCTATCGACCACCTTTTCCTCAATCATGGTATTCCATTGCCCGCAAATGCACTGTCCCTGCCACTTCGGACTTTCATAACCGCATTCCTGGCATACAAAGACGGTTTTTGCTCTTTTGCTCATTCAAGTCCTCCTTATGTTTTCAACCTTCGTACTTAATAACGTTCGAAAACTTTCCTGCTGCTATTGTAGCATAAAAAGAACGGATGTTCAAATAAAAAAGCGGCTTACAAAGCAGCGATTGACCGATACGATAAAAACAGGATAAACCGCCGGAGCAGCTTACCCTGTTATACTTTTCTATATTGATTCCGCTGTGCAGATTATTCTTCCGAGTCCCTTTTGTGCTCAGCGATAATCTTTTCCGCAAGGTGAGCGGGAACCTCTTCATAACGTTCAAATCTCATTGTAAAGCTGCCTCTTGCCTGGGTCATGGACCGCAAGGTGATCGCATACTTGAACATCTCCGCCATCGGCGCTTCCGCAAGCACCTTCTGACCGCCTCCCGCCTGCGGTTCCATACCGAGAATCTTTCCTCTTCTCTTGTTCATGTCGCCCATGATGTCGCCCATGTACTCGTCGGGCACGAGAACTTCAACATGCATAACCGGTTCAAGGAGGATCGGCTTCGCTTCCACGATACCTTTCTTAAACGCCAGGGAAGCAGCGATTTTGAACGCCATTTCGTTGGAGTCTACATCGTGGTAGGATCCATCGTAGAATACCGCCTTGATGTTTACAACGGGGAAGCCTGCAAGAGGTCCTTTTTCCATGGATTCTCTCAGGCCCTTTTCAACCGCCGGCACGTAGTTCTTCGGAACAGAACCTCCAAAAAGAGCTTCCGAGAATTCAAACACTTCCTGAGACGGAGAGAATTTGATGTGAACGTCACCGTACTGACCAGCACCGCCGGATTGCTTCTTGTGCTTTCCTTGCACGTCGGAGCTTCCTTTGATGGTTTCTCTGTATGGAATCCTCTGATCAACCAGGTCTACGCCGACGCCGAATTTGTCCTTCAGCTTGGCTGTGATAATTCCGATCTGGATTTCTCCCTGGCCCCCGATCAGTGTCTGGTGGGTTTCCGTGTTTCTGGTCATAACGAAGGATGGATCTTCTTCCATAAGTTTATGCAATCCGGAACTGATCTTTTCCTCATCGCCCTTCGCCTTAGGCTCAACAGCCATGTAAAGGGAGGGCTCCGGGAAAGCAACCGGCGGATACTTGATGATGTTCGCCTTGTCGCAGAGCGTGTCTCCAGTCTGAGTATACTGCAGCTTGGCGGCGGCAACGATGTCACCGGCCAAAACCTGGTCAGCTTCCGCCTGGGTCTTTCCTCTCAGGAAGAACAAGGATCCCAGTTTTTCAGACTTTTCAGCCCTTGCGTTGTAAATTTCCACCCCGGAGCTCAGCTTGCCTGATATCACCTTCATCAGGTTGATTTTTCCGACAAACGGGTCTGCGATGGTCTTGAAGACAAATGCGGACAACGGAGCAGCCGGATCACATTTTCTGATAATCTCAGCGTCCTTTGCATCCTGGCCCTTATATTCCCGTTCTTTTGCGTTAGGAACAAATTTGATCAGCGTGTCCATAAATTCCTTGATGCCCGTTCCATTCAACGCACATCCGGTCAGAACAGGAACGATGCTGCCGGACGCAATGCCGGAAACCAGTCCGCGGTTAAACTCCTCTTCCGTGAATTCTTCACCGCCGAAATATTTCTCAAGAAGCTCTTCGTCGCTCTCCGCAACCGCTTCCGTCAGCGCATCCTTTTCGGAAAGCTGAACGACAGAGGCTCCAAATTTCGCCTTTAAATCTGCAATAACCTTGTCAACATCAATATTTTCCTTATCGGTCTTATTGATGAGCATAAAGGTCGGCATATGATACTCCTTGCAGGACTTCCATGCCTTTTCGGTACCTACCTGAACTCCGGAAGATGCGTCAACAACGATGACAGCAGCCTCAACGGCGCGCATTGCGGAATTCACTTCACCGATAAAATCGAAATACCCCGGAGTATCAATAAAATTAATCTTAACCTTATTGTATTCAACCGGCACGATGGACGCACTGATCGAATAACCCTTTTCGATCTCCATCTTGTCGTAATCAGATACTGTATTTCCGTCCTCTACCTTGCCCAGTCTGTTAACTACACCCGTAGCAAGCAATGCGGCCTCCAGCAGTGTGGTTTTTCCGGTTCCGCCATGTCCTACAAGTGCAACGTTTCTTATCGTGTCGCTCGTATAGCCTTTCATTTTCAGACCTCCCATAAAATTATCACATAGTGGTTTCAGTATATCATTATTCGGTTGAAATAGCAAACAAATTAACAGACAGACTCCCCGGCTGATCCCGTTCCATATTCAGGAATTGGAGTCTTTTTCCGTCTTGCGGAAAACCGGCAGCCTGGCTGCGGCCGCGGTGACCGCAAAGGCGATTGCAAGACGTCCTGCGGTGATTACCAGGATATTGGCTCCCGCAACTCCGAAGATAAATCCCGTCTCGATGATGCCGTGGCAGATAAACATGAAAACCCCGATCAAAGCATAGTCTTTTTTGGGAATCGGCGTTTTCCTGCTGATTTCAATCAAGGTTCCCGCGCCGTATGTAACACCCATTACGACTCCCACCAGCAAGGGAAAAATGGATTGTTTCTGCAAGCCGAGTGCTCCTGCTAAAAACTGCAGTTTGTCCGCCACTTTTTCCATTATGTTATAGGCCATCAGAATTTCTACGATAATCATGAGCGGAATCAGAATCTTAAGCACATTCAGAACGGTTGCCGCACCGCCGTAAATTATTTCCTGAAGAATAATACCTGCAGAAGCACTCATCCCAACAGCCCTCCGATCCTTCCAATAAGAAGTCCGACGGCAACAGCGGACAGAATGCGGAATGCAGCAAACTTCCATGCAGACATCCCAATTTTCTGTGCGAGAGCTGATTCAACGGGCATAGAATGAGCGACCAGGCTGATCATTGCGATGGTCGTGATTTCCCCCGTCGTATAATCGAAGGTGCTCATTGCAGCGATGGTGCCGTATTCATCGGTGAAAAAACCCGCAATGAGCGGTACGATGGCATTCCCCGGCAATTGAAAAAACCGCATGGCCGGGGCAAAAATATCCTGCAAAAAAGGCATGATCGGTGAATATTTGATTACTACCACTAAGGCATAAATCGGCAGAACGATTTTGAGAAGCATGAATGCGGTTCTGATCCCTTTAATCGCTCCGTCTTTTACTGTTGCTGCAAACTGATTCATTTTCATCCTTAAAACTCGGCAGTTTTTGGAGTTCTCGGGAACGGGAGCACGTCTCTGATATTGCTCATTCCGGTAATATACATGATAATTCTTTCAAACCCCAGCCCATAGCCCGCATGCTTTACACCACCGTACTTCCGGAGATCCAGATACCACCAGTAATCCTCTTCATGGAGTCCGAGCTCTCTGATTCTGGAAAGAAGAACATCGAAGCGTTCCTCTCTCTGGCTTCCACCGATGATTTCTCCAACTCCGGGAACAAGGAGGTCCATGGCGGCAACGGTTTTCCCGTCGTCATTCATCCGCATATAAAACGCCTTGATCTCCTTCGGATAGTCCGTTACAAACACGGGCTTTCTGAAGACTTCTTCCGTGATATAACGTTCATGCTCCGTCTGAAGGTCGATGCCCCACTCTACGGGAAACTGGAATTCCCTGCCGGATTTTTTCAGCAGTTCCACTGCTTCCGTATAGGTTATTCTTGCAAATTCATTGCTGACGATATTATTCAGTCTGTCCAGCAGACCTTTGTCAATAAATTCATTGAAGAATTTCATTTCTTCTTTGGCATGTTCCAGCACATAGTTGATGATGTATTTTATCATGCTTTCCGCCAGTTCCATATTATCTTTTATGTCCGCAAAAGCAACCTCCGGCTCAATCATCCAAAATTCAGAGGCGTGCCTTGCCGTATTCGAATTCTCCGCGCGGAATGTGGGACCAAAGGTGTAGACATTTCTGAATGCGAGAGCGAAGGTTTCCGCTTCCAGCTGCCCGCTTACAGTAAGGTTCGTCTCCTTCCCGAAGAAGTCCTGGCTGTAATCGATTTTACCCTCTTCTGTTTTCGGCAGCTTGTCCAGATCAAGGGTTGTCACCCGAAACATTTCGCCGGCCCCTTCCGCATCGCTTCCTGTGATGATCGGCGTATGCACATAAACGAAATTATTCTCCTGAAAAAATTGGTGGATGGCATAGGCGACCAGAGATCTTACGCGGAAGACAGCGGAGAAGGTATTGCTTCTCGGCCTCAGGTGCGCGATCTCCCTCAGAAATTCCAGACTGTGCCTCTTCTTTTGGAGCGGATAATCCGGGTCTGAATCCGCCTCGATGATAACTTCCCTTGCCTTAATTTCAAAGGGCTGCTTGGCTTCAGGCGTCAAAACAAGCTCCCCTGTTACACAAAGCGCCGCCGAAACGGGGGCCTTGGCAATCTGCTCATAGTTCCCAAGGGTTTCCTCTTCATATACAACCTGAACCGACTTGAAATAGCTTCCATCATTGATTTCCACAAAACCGAATCGGTTGGAGCTTCGGTTGGTCCTGATCCAGCCTCTGACCACGACTTCTTTTCCGGTATATTGTTCCGTGTTCACGAAAAGCTGTCTTAACTGTATGTCCTTCATCCTTCCATCTCCTTTAACGAATATTTCTGATAAAAACCGGCGCGCACTTCCGCCGGGAAAGACCTCATCCGGATAAGAAAAGTTTGCCGAAGCAAACTTTCCCAATCATTTCTATTTATTCTGTCCAATCTCAGTGGGTTTTTTGCAGTCTGCCCCTCCGCTGCCGTGAGCAGCATAGACAAGCTTAGAGCGGTTTCATGGTCGGGAATAGTATAATGTCCCGTATCGACGGCGAATCGGTCAGCAATATGATTACTCTGTCCACTCCGATTCCCAGTCCTCCGGTCGGAGGAAGTCCGACCTCCAGCGCATTGACAAAATCCTCATCCATAGGATGGGCTTCGTCGTCGCCGCTTTCCAGCTGAGACTGCTGTTCCTTGAATCTCTGATACTGATCAATGGGATCATTCAGTTCGGAAAATGCGTTGGCAACTTCCCAACAGTTGATATATGCTTCAAACCTTCTGGTAATTCTCGGATCTTCAGGATCTCTCTTCGCAAGGGGTGATACTTCCACCGGATGCCCTGTAATGAAAATCGGCCCGTCAAGGTATTCTTCGCAGTACTCCTCGAAGAGTTCACAAATCACATGCCCTCTGGTCATTGTCTTCCAATTCTCAAGGTGATGCTTCTTGGCTACTTCTCTTGCTTCTTCGTCGGTCTGTATCTTATCAAAATCTTCTCCTACCCACTTCTTAACGGCATCCTGCATGGACAGCCTCTGCCACGGAGGGGTGAGATCGAACTTTTTGCCCTGATATTCGATCACCATGGAACCCAGCACATTCTGGGCCATTGTGGCAATCATATTTTCCGTGATATCCATCATGTCTTCCATGTTTCCATAAGCCTGGTAGAGCTCCATGGAAGTAAATTCAGGATTGTGATTTCTGTCCATTCCCTCGTTTCGGAACATTTTGCCCATTTCGTAAACCCGGTCAAACCCGCCTACGATCAGTCTTTTCAGATATAGCTCGTTGGAAATCCTGAGCCTCATATCGATATCCAGAGTATTATGGTGGGTTACAAAGGGTCTTGCATTTGCACCGCCGGCGATGGTGGTCAGGATCGGAGTGTCTACTTCGAGAAAACCTCTCCCCTCCATGAATTTCCTAATTTCTTTGATCATCTTTGAACGAAGAATAAAGGTTTCCCTTACCTCCGGATTCACAATAAGATCAACGTATCTTTGACGGTATCTGATATCCTGATCCTTCAGTCCATGAAATTTGTTGGGCAGAATCTGAAGTGATTTTGAAAGCAGCTTGATTTCATGAGCCTTGATAGAGATTTCACCGTGCTTTGTCCGGAAAACTTCACCGATTACCCCAACGATATCGCCGATATCGTAAGTAAGGAAGATTTCGTATTCTTCCGGAGTTATCGCATCCTGTCTGACATAGCACTGAATTCTGCCTAGCTTATCCTGTATATCGATAAAGGAAGCTTTTCCCATCTGACGTTTAGCCATGATTCTTCCGGCACAGGAAACTTCCTTTCCTTCCATTTCATCAAAGTGGTCCTTGATATCCATGCTGTGGTTATTAACATCCCAAGTCTCAACCAGAAACGGGTTTCTCCCCATATCCTGAAGCTTTTTAAGTTTTTCGCGTCTGACTTGTCTGAGTTCGTTCAAACTCTCTTCCGAAATTTCCACATCTGTTTCCGCATCATTCATTGCCTGAACCCTGCTGTTGTCTTCTGTACTCATATATACATTCCTCTTTCCTATCTATCATATTCTGTCAAAACCGCATGATATCAGGTAATACCTTCTGCCCGCAGCTGTCTACTTCGAGATTTCCATTACCTTGTAGTTCACGATTCCGTCAGGTACCTGGACCTCCGCAACCTCATTCACCATTTTTCCGAGAAGGGCTGCTCCAACCAGAGATTCGTTTGAAATTTTACCTTCAAAAGGATCTGCTTCCGTCGAACCGACTATGGCAAAATTCATAATTTCGCCGGACTCAAGCTCCTGTACCTTGACCTTGAGACCGATGCCAACCCGGTCGTTGGTAATGGTCGATTCATCTATAATCTTTGCTTTGCGCATCATATTTTCTAACTTGTTGATTCTCTCTTCCAATTCAGCCTGTTCGTTCTTTGCCGAGTCATATTCGGAGTTTTCAGAGATATCCCCATAGGAAATTGCTTCCTTGATTCTTTCGGCAATCTCTTTTCGTCTTACGGTAACCAGTTCTTCATGCTCTGCAACTATTTTTTCATAGCCTTCTTTAGTTAACAGCATTTCTTCTGCCATTTTCATGATCTCCTTTGATTTTAAAATAGGTTCTTATGCCCGAAAGATGCGCTCGTATGCGCAATATTATATCATGTTATTGGTTAACTGTAAACATGATATATCGAACGCACCTTGCGGCAACGCCGCTTAAGGTATTATTATCGTACGTTCGTTATAACAATTTCAGCTCCTGATGCCGTGAATTGTCTCTTTCAAAG
>JAVBVR010000070.1:0-14664 GCA_036677845.1 Anaerovoracaceae bacterium
ACGGGGTTTATAAAAAGTATGAATCCGGGGAACTGTCTCTGGAGGAATCAAAAAATCTAGGCGCTGATTTGTTACGAAACCTCAGATATCATGATGACGGCTACTTTTGGATTGACACAACGGAATGAGTCAATGTTGTGCTGCTTGGTTCCAGTGTTGAGGGCACAAACCGCTACGGTTTCCGGGACGCGAAAGGAACGCCGGTTTTAAAGAATTTTGTGGAGCTTGCGCAATCTGGCGGAGGATACCAAAACTACTGGTTTCCAAAAGCAAACCAAACTGAACCTTTGATGAAACGCGGCTATGTCAGGCTGTTTCAACCGTTTAACTGGGTTGTGGGAACCGGAAATTACATAGATGACATCAATCAAGTTATTGCTGATAAAAGGCAAGAAGTAAACCAGGCTTTTCTTATTAAAGTCTGGACTATTTCTGCCTTCTTTTTGTCTATAATTATTTATACCGCATTCGTGGTATTTTTAATGGCAAAAAATATTACGAAGCCACTGCAGAAGACCATCGATATGGCAGACTTGATTTCGGACGGCATTCTAGATGTAGAACTCGAAAATGGAGTTATAGGCAGAAAAGATGAGATTGGCCGGCTTGCTACTTCTATTGAAAAGATGAAGGATGCAATCAAGGAATTAATTGATAAGCTGACAGAAAAGGCAGCGATGCTTGAACTTGAAAAAGAGCTTTTCAGCACCACTCTAAAGTCGATCGGCGATGGTGTAATTTCAACAGACAAACAGGGAAATATTGTTCTCATGAATACGGTTTCTGAAGAATTAACCGGGTGGAAACAGGCAGAAGCTACCGGCAAGCCTTTTGAAGAGGTCTTTAAGATTATTAATGAAAACACAAGAACGAAATGTGTCAGCCCTGTAACAAAGGCTTTGCGGCTTAAGAAAGCAGTGATGCTTGAAAATAATACTGTTCTGATTACGAAGACAGGGAATGAGATTCCAATTGAAGATAGTGCGGCTCCCATTACTGATAAAAGCGGAATCGTGATTGGTACGGTGCTGGTATTTAGGGACGCCACCGATAAAAAAGAAAAACAGAGAAAGATTGAGTATCTCAGCTATCATGATCAGTTGACCGGACTTTATAACAGGCATTTCTTTGAAGAAGAAATAAAACGTCTTGATGTTGACAGAAATCTTCCGTTTTCAATTGCAATGATTGATGTAAATGGGTTGAAGCTTACCAATGATGCTTTTGGACATGAGGCTGGTGATTTACTTTTAAAGAAAGTAAGCGATATATTGAAAAGTGAGTGCAGGGCAGATGATATTATTTCTAGAGTGGGAGGCGATGAATTTGTTGTATTACTGCCTAAAACAAGCCATGCCGAAACGGAACTAATTGTAAAGAGAATTTATAAATCGATAGAAAATCAAAAAATGAACAGCATTGTTTTGTCTGTATCCATTGGCTGGGAAACAAAAATCAATTCGGAAGAAGATATCAAAGAGGTGCATTCAAAGGCTGAGGATTATATGTATCGCAAGAAGATAACAGAGAGCCAAAGCATGAGGAACCAGACAATAAAAGTAATTATGCACACCCTTCACGAAACCAATTCACGAGAAAAGGTTCATTCAGAACGTGTGAGCAAGTTGAGCCGAATAATTGGTGAAGCCATGAAACTGGAAGAGGAAGCGTTAAAAGAACTTGAAATAATCGGTCTGATGCATGACATTGGAAAAATTGCAATCAATAGCAACATTCTGAATAAACCTGGAAAACTGACAGAAGCAGAATACGATGAGATTAAAAGGCATCCGGAGATCAGTTATCACATTTTGAAATCGGCAGATGTATATACAAAGCTTGCAGAGTATGTTCTGTCTCATCACGAAAGATGGGACGGCAACGGGTATCCAAGAGGGCTTTCCGGTGAAGAAATCCCATTAGTTTCAAGAATCATAGCTGTTGCGGATGCGTATGAGGCAATGACTTCAAATAGGCCATATAAAGAGTCTTTATCTCACGAAAAAGCCATTGAAGAGCTTAAAAGATGCGCAGGAACACAGTTTGATCCTGAGATTGTAGATGCGTATCAACTGAATAATCTTTTTCTGAACGATGAGGGATTTGGACAGGTACTATGAGGGCTGCGTGTTCGACTGAAAGGGGCTGTTCTCGCCGCGATTGATTTTCGACGAGACAGCCCCTCAACTTTTTCGGTTTGGTTTCCGGGTCCGGACAATTGCTCAGTACTTGCTGGCATCGTTAAAACTGAGATCCAATCTTGCCCGGTTCGGCTGAGCCGTCATCTGATTCTGCTGAGCCGCTACATGCGACAGCAGTTTTGCCTCATAAGAGATTTCGGTGAACCGGAACCGCGCTGCCATTTCTTTCAGGAGTTCTGCCTGACCGGAAAGCTCCTGGCTCGCAGCGGCACTTTGCTCCGCTGTTGCGGAATTACTCTGCACCACCTGAGAAATCTGCTCAATTCCCTTGTTGATCTGGTCGATGCCGGTTGCCTGATCGTTGGAAGCCTTGGAGATCACGCTTAACTTTTCTGTTGAAATGACCGCTCCCTCTGCAATCTCCTTCAGTACAGCGGCGATTTCATTTGTGATCTCAGTTCCGGCATGAACCTTCTGGATGGAGCCTTCAATGAGTTCCGTTGTTTCTTCAGCCGCTTTTGCACTCCTGGCGGCAAGGTTTCTGACTTCTTCCGCCACAACCGCAAACCCCTTGCCGTGGCTGCCGGCCCGCGCAGCTTCCACGGCTGCGTTCAGCGCGAGGATATTGGTCTGAAAAGCGATATCATCGATCACTTTAATGATTTTTGATATATTGACAGAGGATTCGTTGATTTCCTGCATGGATTTCAGCATTTCGTTCATGGTCTGGTTTCCTTTGGCCCCTCCGTCCCGAGCTCCTTTTGCAAGCTGGTATACCTCATTTGCTTTGATTGCGTTGTCTTTGCTTTGCTCAGCAATCTCACCGATGGCTGCCGTCAGCTCCTGGAGGGAGCTCGCCTGTTCTGTGGAGCCCTGTGCCAGTGCCTGGCTGCCCATGGAAACCTGCCTTGATCCGGAGGAAACCTGCTCTGCAGCGCCGGCAAAGTCGCTCATAACCTGATTTAAGTTCATAATGATTCTGTTCAGGGAATCCTTGATTTCTGTAAAATCTCCTTTGTAATCGGCAGTGATGGAAAGATTCAGGTTCCCGCCGCAAATTTCCGACAAAACAAGGGAAATCTCCTTGATATAGCTTCGGGTACTTTCTATGGTATCGTTCAAAGCATTCTTGATCACGGCATGGTCTCCGCTGTAGTCGCCTTCCATGGCGATCCTGAGATTGCCTTTCGCCATTTCCTGAAGCACTGCGGATGCTTCCTGAACCGGCTTCAGGATCGAATCAAGGGTTTTGTTGATCCCTTCGATGATTCCGGCATAGTCACCTTTCAGCTTCTCTGATTCCCCTCTTACCGAAAGCCGGCCTTCCACGGCTGCCCTTGAAAGGATTTCCGTTTCGTCGGCTAATTCCTTTATGCTCTCCATCATAAGGATCAGCGCCGGGGTAAGCGTATCGCTGTCACACCGTCTTCCGATGGCTTTCAGCTCTGAAAGATGGCGCAGATCCCCCTGAGAGATCCTGTTCAGAACATCGACAATATGAAGGATTTGTCCGGATACCGTATTGATCGATTCTGTGATTTCCGCAAAGATACCGCCGCAGCTTCCGCTGACTGTGACTGAAAAATCGTTCAAGGCCATGCGTTCCAAGGCTTTCTTACCGGAAAGAAGACCGCTTAGGCCGTCAATGCAGGCATTGATGCTGTCTTTGATCAGCTTGAAGTCGCCCTGATACTCCTCTGTAATTTTATCTGGTATCTCTCCCCTGCCGATCTGTTGGATATGGATTTCCGCAACCTCCAACGGGAGAATGACCGATTCCAGAATCCGATTCATTTGTTCGAACACCTTGGCAAAATTCCCGCTGTGTATTGCCGCATTTCCCCTTACTCGAAGATTTCCTGAAACTGCCTTGTTCATCAACGTTTCCATATCTTCAGTAAAGCTGCTGAGAGAATCGAGGCACCCGTGAATGCTTTGCTGCAGAGCGGGAAAACCGTCCAATGAATTGTCGGTTATCTTCCCCGGGATTTCTCCTGAGCCGATTTTTG
The DNA here is from genome assembly GCA_036677845.1 of Anaerovoracaceae bacterium. GTDB lineage: Bacteria > Bacillota > Clostridia > Peptostreptococcales > Anaerovoracaceae > Anoxybacterium. Next base: position 4,151 of record JAVBVR010000070.1, read on the forward strand.
TAAAATAATCGGCTGATATCCGGATCGGAGATTCATATATCCGGAGGGCCTGAACCATATCAACTATGATATCCCTGTAGATTCCGCTGAAGGCTTCCCTTTTATTCTCGGAGCCAGAGGTGCCGTCTGCCGCGGCTGATGCTATACGGGCAGTTTCTGCCCTCAATTGTTTCAGCGTCTCACTGAGTGCGATTAGGGCGGAACGGAAGGGGTCTCCATTTGGTATTGACTCAACTGCGATGTTTGTGTCTCCGGAAACCAGGAGCTTCAGAGCGGTGTAATTCTCGTTCATCGACTCGATGTCACTTTTATAGGAGTCGCATAGCTGTTTGATCGGTTGATTCACTTTATGCACTGTTATGATCCCGAGAAGAATTATCACAACGATTTCCGCAATGACTACAAGTGCTGCAGCGGCAGGATTTTCCCTTAATACAGTGCCGGCGGCATCTGTCATCATGAGGCAGTAAATCCCTGCGGTAAAAATCCCTGAGAGCAGGGCGATCATGACAACACTGCTGAATATTCTTTTTCCAATTTTTAGACTATCTAACCATTCCATTCGCTTCTTCCTCCGTTTCGTTCCTTTCTGCGCCGTGTTCGAGCTGACCTCAGGACGTATTCCGGTTTCTCTTGCGCCCTGATTGCCTAAAATATAACAATGATATTATATAACGCAAATGTTGTGCCAAATAATGGGGTTCGCGAAAGATTATGAAGCATAATCAGGTTATTTCAGAAAGGCAACGAAGACAGGAATGGCAACCAGGCTGACGAGTGTGCTCAGACTGACAAGCTTTGAGGCATAAGCACCTTCCACTTCATAGTACTCGGCCAGGATGGACGTCTGCATATGACAGGGCATGGCTGAAGTCAGCATGAATACCTGAAAGGCGAGTCCCTCCACATGGAACATTTTCAGTATAAGAAACATATACAAAGGGCTGATGACAAATTTTCCTGCGAGAATGATGAATTCATCGATTGTGATTCTCGGGATGCCGCTTGCAAAGACGACAAGGTTTGCACCGATGACCAGCAGAGAAAGAGGGACGGTCAGATTTCCCGTATAGCGCATTGCACTGTCCAGTGCCAAGGGAATCGACCAGTCAAGCTGTACCAGGACTCCGCCGATCATTACGCCGATCAGTCCGGGACTTAATATTTTCTGAATGGAAAAACCGCCGGAATGAAGGGGAGACGCCTTAGCCAGCTCATAGGCGCCAAGACTCCAGAAGCCGGCAAGCGTAATCAGATAGAAGGTAAACAGATAGGGCAGTCCTTCATGCCCGAACACGATTTCGTTGATCGGCAGACCGATAAAAATTGTGTTTGAGAAGGTAAAGGTAACCTCAAAGACCGTCTTCCTTCCGGCTTTCAAGCGAAGCATTTTTGAAAAAAGTTTGCCGGTCAGATAGAGCAGACCGGTATAAATCACTAAAATCAGCAAATAAAACGCCGATGAAAGAAGAAGCTCTCTGGTAAAACGGTCCGATATACTGATAACCGCCAGGGACGGCGCTGCGATCTTAACGACCAGAAAAGAAAGCACCCCCGGCGTATTTGCCGGCCAGGTCTTCCGGAAGTTGAACCAAAATCCAACGGCACATATTAAGAAAATTACAATAACACTGATGATTCCGCTGATCAATTGAAACCTCGCATTTAGGCAGTTGCAAACATTCCGTCAAGGAATCGCCTGGACGGCAGCTCAAAGATATAATCGGACAAACACAGCTGGGCCAGCACATTCTCCGCAGCCCTCTTCTCATAGGGAATCCCGATGAACCTTCCGGTCATTTCATCGATATCCCTGGATCCGAAATAGTCTCCGTAAATCTTAAGCTCACTGATGATTCCTTCTTCCACATTGAGTCCGATATCCAGAATCCCCTTCTCATATTTCAGCTCATTCCAGTAGGAAAAGGACGGAGAATTGCCGTATACCCATTCCCAGGAGGAATATTTGGAATCAGCCAGATACCGGATCTGTTCCTTATCCCGGTCGGTCAATTCATAGCGTTCTGTTCCCGGAAATCGTAAGACAACTTCCCTGGACAGGATAGCGGCGAATTCCTCAATGGTTATCGGGCGGGATAAATAGTTGCTGATATTTGTAACACGGCTTTTGACCGACTTAACGCTCTTATCCTTGAATTTTCGAGGATCTGCATTCAGAGACTGAGTCACCTTGTTCAGATCAGCGGAAAACAGCAGGGTGCCGTGAAGGAGGACTTTCACGCCGGTATGGTACTGTGCAACACCCGATATCTTCTTCCCGTCGATCACCAGGTCGTTTCTTCCTGAAAAACTGGCGTCAGCACCCAGCTTTCCAAGCACGTCGATAACCGGCGCCGTTAAATCCCGAAACACCTCGTTGATATCCTTGCCCGAATCCCGGGTAATAAAGCCGTAGTTCAGATTGCCATGGTCATGATAGACTGCGCCGCCGCCCGAAAGCCTTCTGACCACGCTGATTCCGTTATCTCGAACATAGTCGTGGTTGACTTCGGCATAGGTATTTTGATGCCGTCCGACAATGACGGAAGGGGCATTGATATAGAGGTAGAAAATATCGTCGTCAAATTGAGACAAAAAGTATTCTTCGCTGGCGATATTCTCATAACAGGTTGCAAAAGGGCTGATAATACATTTCACTTTTCTGTCCTACTTTCTGTATTTCTTAAAATTGGAAGCCAGGTTTCGAACAGCGAGCTCAGTCTGATTATCCAGGCCCATAGAGGAGGGCTCAAGAGTCGAAAGATCCTCGCTGATGAGACGATCCAGAGGCAGGATTTTCGGAACGGTAACGATTCTTGAGGCTTTGAGCAGTTTTGCATCTGTAACTTTGCCGCCGTTGTCGACTGCTGCAAAAGCGATATACTTTGTGCGGAGAAAGCCGGCATCTCTTCCGAAGTATACTTTTCCGGCCGGCTCCAGGATTTTATAAATATTCCGGATCTGAACAGTCTGAAGAAAGCTGAATATGCTCATGATGATCCAGAAGACTCCTGCGATGATTACGATGTCCCAAAACATACGGTTGATCTCCTTTCAAATGCTGCTGTTATGCAGGGCGGTAACGATATGAATCGAATTAAAACGCTAATGCTCTTATGGAATAGATAATGCAAAATCCATGCCGCATTCCATTAGAAGCGGTAGTCGTTTGCATTGATGTTGTATTTTTGCAGCTTGCGGTAAAGGGTCCTCTTTGGAATGCCAAGGATAGCGGAAGCATTCGTAATATTTCCTTCTTCCTGTTCCAAAACGGCGATAATTCTGCCAGCCTCCGACTCTTTGGATTTACCTGTTGTATTGGTTTCGACACTTTGGGGAAGCTCCGCCGGGAAGGCTTCTGAATGACCACTTCTCATAAATTCCTGCGGGAGCTCGTCTTCATTAATCATGTCATCCTGTGTCAGGTTAAGAGCCCGTTCAATCACATTTTCCAGCTCCCTGACGTTGCCCGGCCAGTGATAGTCTATCATCCGGTCATGCGCTTCTTCTGTCAGTGCTGTTACCCTTTTTCCCATGGATTGATTATAGACCTGAATGAAGTAATCAATAAGAACCGGGATATCTTCCTTCCTTTTCCGAAGCGGAGGAATCAGGATGGAGAGCACGTTGAGGCGATAATAAAGATCGTTCCTGAAATTTTTCTTCTGTACGGATTCAAATAGATTAATATTGGTAGCCGCCATGATTCGCACATCGATTTTTTTGGGGTGCCTTCCTCCGATTCTGATGATTTCCCTTGTCTGGATCACTCTGAGCAGGGTTGTCTGAAGCTCAAGGGCCATATCACCGATTTCATCCAGGAAAATGGTTCCTCCCGACGCCAGTTCAAATTTACCGGGTTGACCTTCCTTGCTTGCACCTGTAAAAGCGCCGCCTTCATAACCGAAGAGCTCGGATTCAATCAATCCCTTCGGCAGTGATCCGCAGTTGATTGCGATGAATGGCCCTTTTGCCCGGTCGCTTGCATTATGTATGGATTGTGCCAGCAGCTCTTTGCCTGTTCCGCTTTCTCCGAGAATCAGTACATTGGAATCACTTTGAGAAGCCATTCTAGCCACTTCTATGACCTGACGGATCTCCGGAGAAGTGCCGATAATGGAATCAAAAGTAAAACGCGCGGTAAATCCGCTCATTTTACTGACCATTTTATGGATCCGCTGCTGCTCTTCGATCACGATGACGGTATTGATTTTTTCATGCTGGGAGTTGTATATGATCGTAGCGGATAAGGACAGATTCAAGGGAGTGCCCAGATAGTTCTTCAGCGACACTTCCTTATTACTGATATCATGGCGCAGATCCACCAATTGATTCAACCCATGCCTGAGGTCAAGTATGTTGACAAGGTTTTCGTTAACGTATTTCCTGTTCGGAAGCTTCAGGAACTGTATGGCCCGGTCGTTATACTGGGTGATGATCCCCATATTGTCGATCATGATGATACCTGAGGAAATGGACTGGATCGTACTGACCAGCTGATTGTTTGTGATGGATATTTTCTCATAGGCCTCATGCATCTTAAGTTCTTTTTCTATACCGTCCACCGCCGCGCAGACCATGGCAAGCGTATGGGAATTTACCGCTCCCACGGGTCCGATCACATCTAGACATCCGATAATGGAGCCATACTGGTTTTTTATCGGCGCAGCGGAGCAGACGTAACTGTGATGGGGCTCGATATAGTGCTCCCTTCCCCAGATCTGAATCGGCTGTCCGGTTGCGAGGCAGGTTCCGATTCCGCTTGTGCCCGAATATTCTTCGCTTCTGTTGCATCCTACCGCCAGCCCGCTTTTCTTGGCTCTTCGCTGGATTTCCGGATCCTGTCCCACTAGATCCAGGACAAATCCGCGGTTGTCCGTCAGCGCGATGATGAAATTGCTTCCCTTGACGTAGGAATAAAGCTTGACGATGTAGGAATGGGCTACCTGAATGAGCATTTCGTTGCGCGTAAAAGCGTAACGCAGCTCCTCTGCGCTGAGTTTGGCATCCTTCACCTCAAAAGGATATACGTTCCTGGCCTTGGAGCGTTTCCAGGATTCGTATATGACAGGCCTGATGTCATCCAGTTTTTCCGGCATAGGCTCGTCCTTTTCTATATACTTGATCCAGTATTCATGCAGCTTGTTATTATACTCCTCGGTAAACGGTTTCATTTGGTTTCTCCTTTCTCCCGGTTGACACATGAAATATGGCACACTATGACAAAAAAAGTGGCACATGTTGTCAAGGGACTGGCACATCGAGGCACACACCGGACACACATTCCGTGCAGAATGGCGTGATATGGCACAATTGTGTCACAAAATGACGATTGATACAAGAGAAATTGTATGGTATCTTTTTCCTCTTTGTCAGAAAGATAACGGCTTTGTGATTTTTTTTACAATCAAACAGTTGATAAATCCTAGCAGAATGCTCAAATTTCAAAGAACGCAAAATCAATACCGAAATCTGCCTAAAGGTTCAAAAAAATTTTGGCACAGGTCTTGCGACCTACAGAAGCAGAACGATAATTCACGGGAATATCGCGATATAAAAATCGGAAAGATCATAAGGAGGAAGAAAAATGCCTAGATCAGGAATGAATGGGGTGGATTTTGAATCGAATGTCAATTATGAACGACTTCGAAAGGACAGACTTGCAAGAGCGAAACAGAGCATGAAGGACTACGGACTGAATGCATTGGTTTGTTACGATTTCGACAACATCCGTTATATTACGGGTACCCATATAGGGGAATGGAACCGCAACAAAATGAACCGATACTGCATTCTAATCGACGGAGTGGAGCAGCCGTTTCTTTTCGATCCGGCAGCGCCGTCCAAGAGGCAGAGGGTGGATTGGCTGGCAAAAGATCATATCATGCCTGCCGTCGGTTCTATGAGAGGAGCCATACCGGTTGAAGTCGGAATGGTGGAGAAGGTTGGCGACCAGATTGCCGGATACCTGAGAGAATACGGGGTTACCGGAAAAGTGGGCATGGATATCGTTGACATACCTCTTATCCGGGCACTGGAAAGCCATAAAATTGAAATCGTTGACGGACAGCAGGCAATGCTGGATGCGAGGATTATCAAGACGGATGATGAAATTCAGCTGTTAAAGCAATCAGCGGCGATGGTTGATGCAGCATACTATGATTTGGCAAAGGCGCTGAGACCTGGAATCATGGAAAACGAGCTGGTTGCCATTGCAAACTATAAACTCTACGGCTGGGGTTCCGAGCTGGTTGAATTTGTAAACAGCATTTCCGGCGTAAGGGGAAATCCCCACAGCCATACCTTTTCCAACAGAATGGTACGGCCTGGTGAGTTGATCTATTTTGATATCGGAAATACATACAACGGCTACAAGACCTGCTACTACAGAACCTTTTCCTGCGGTGTTCCCAATGCGGATCAGAGAAAAGCGTATGAAAAGGCATCAAAGTGGATCAAGGACTCCATTAAAGCGATCAAAGCCGGAAATACTTCCGCGGACGTGGCAAAATGCTGGCCTGCCGCAACGGAGCTTGGATTTAAAAACGAAGAGGAAGCTTTCCTGCTCCAGTTTGCACACGGGATCGGCCTTGGGCTGTGGGAAAAACCGGTTATTTCAAGATTGTTCTCACTTGACAACCCGTTTGTCTTAAGAGAAGGCATGACTTTCGCCATTGAAACATGGTGTGCGTCAGAAGACGGGTCCGGAAGTGCAAGAATCGAGGAAGAGGTTGTGGTTACGAAGGACGGATGCGAGATCATCACAAAATTCCCTTCCGACGAGATCACATCCTGCGGACTCCCCGGATGCCAGTTCCTGTAACTGGACGTGACTGAGACAAGTTATTTTTATCAATATAAGGAGGATATATAAGATGGCAAAAATCGGTTGGATTGGACTGGGAAATATGGGAAACCCAATGAGCAAAAACCTGCTGAAGGCAGGTCATGAGGTAACCGTATGGAACAGAACAAAGTCAAAGGCTGACGAAGTTCTCGCGGAAGGCGCAAAATGGGCGGATACACCGAAGGAAATCGCGGAGAAATGTGATTTTATCTTCACAATGGTAGCAGACGGTCCTACGCTTCAGTCCGTGACACTGAGTGAAAACGGCGTGGTGGCAGGGTTATCCGCCAACAAGATCGTAATCGACATGAGCACCGTTTCGCCGGAAGAATCCGCGAAGGTAAACGATGCGATTGAGGCGAAGGAATGTAAATTCATCAGAGGGCCGGTTACGGGAAGCACTGTTCTGGCACAGAATGCAACACTCGGTATTCTTGCGTCCGGAGACAAAGCCGCCTATGACAAGGCATTGCCGCTATTTGAAGCGATGGGGAAAAATCAGTTTTATGTTGGCGGAGCGGAAGAAGCAAGGGTGTTGAAGCTCGCTTTGAACGTTATGATCGGTGTTACTTCTCAGATGATGGCGGAAGCGGTAGTTCTTGCAGAGAAGGCCGGACTGGATGTCGCCCAGGTTTGTGAAGTCATGGCCGGAAGCGCAGTTGGATCCCCGCTTGTCAACTATAAAAAAGCTCTTGTATCCGCCGGGGATTACAAGGCCGCTTTCAGCGTCAATCTGATGATGAAAGATTTTGACCTTGCATTTGCTGCAGCGAAACAGTATGATGTCGCTATGCCCGTCACAGCAATCACGCGGCAGTCTCTGCAGGCAGCAGCAGCTTCCGGAAGAGGCGAAAAAGATTTCTTTGTTCTGACTCAGGTTCTGGAAGAACTGTGCGGATACAAGAGAGCTTAATCTATTATAAACCAAATATAAAAAAACCTGAAGTGTTAAAATAGTAATAGGAGGAAATGAAAAATGGCTAAAGCTTATGTAAAAAACTATTATGATCTCACTCCGGCAGCTCCGGCAAGACATCTGAACGCTCATGCATTTGCCTTCGGTGTGCCTGCGACCATGGATTCTGACACGTATAACTTTTTCTCCATCTGCGAGATCAGATTTGGAGGCGCAGCGATTCTTGACAACCATAAGGATGCGGATCACTGTTACTTCATCCTCTCCGGCAAGGGTTATTCCATAATCAAAGGTAAGCGTTATGAATACAAAGTCGGCGATGTCATGTGGATTCCGGGAAACTCCGATCACGAAATGTATCCGATTGGTGTTCAGACACTGAAATTCCTTGTAACCCTGACTCCAAAACAGTTCCAGCAGACGGAGCCATTCATCAGAAGCATCAACGACGTAGTTCCGGAAGCTGTAGCTGACGGCAAAAATGCGACGGCATTCCCGATCTCCAATCCAAAGAACAACGGCGGCAGCGGCAGTATTGAATTCCAGGTTGTAGAAATTCTGCCGGACGGCGAAGTAAGCGGACAGGTTGCAGAATCCGACCAGATGGCTTATGTTATCTCCGGTAAAGGATATGTAATCGCTGACGGCGAAAAGCTTCCGCTTACCAATGAAGACGGTTTCTACATTCCGAAGGGAGTAAAATACGAAATCCATGCGGACGGCGGACAGGTACTGCGTATTGCACAAAGCTTCGGACCAGCCAGATAAGAATGAATAAATAGCTAATAACAGACAGCATTTTAATATGGCGCATCATTCAATTTCATATCTTGAGAAATGCTTGTGCGCCATATTTGACCGGAATTATATTTTAAAACAAATAGTAGATAAATGGAGGTCTAAAAAATGAAAATAGGTGTATTAGCCATTGTGCTGATTTATGAAATCTTAGTAATTTTCGGCGTAGGCTTCGCGATTTCCAAGAAGAGAAACAAGGATGAAGAAGGCGGCTTTGCTCTTGGCGGAAGAAAAATGGGCGTTATGGTGCTTGCTCCGACCATCGCATTGACCGTTCTGGGCGCCGCACATATCCTGGGTGTATTCGAAATGACCTATGGCATGGGCGCGATCGCGTACTGGTTCAGCTTGGCTCACGTCGTACTGATCATCGTCGCCTGCTTCGGAACAGGGCTTTGGGTCAGACGTATGGGCGTTACAACCGTACCGGAAGCACTGAAGGGTATGTTCGGAAAGAATAATGCCCTGGCAATATCCTGTGTTATGGCAGGCGTAATCTGGGGTATCTTAACTCTGGAAACACAGGGCGTCGGTATTGTAATCGCAACCATGACGGGCTGGGGAATTGCACAGGCGGCGATTCTCGGCGGTGTTCTCGGAATTTTCTACGTAGTACTGGCCGGAATGGAAGAAGTCGGTGTTGTTAATATGATCAATGCCGCTGTTATGTATATCGGCCTGATTGTTGCTACAATTCTTGTCGCCTTAAGGCTTCCGGGAGGAAACTTTGACTCGGTTCAGACATTCTATGAATCTGACGCATCCATAAGCTTTATGACCAGCATCTTTGGTACTCCGGATCTGTTTATCACATTTGCAGTAGCGCAGATCATCGCGGTTGTTTTCTGCCAGGGTATCAGTCAGATGCTGCTGCAGTCCTTTATGTCGGCTAAGAATGAGAAGATCATCAGAAAGTCCGTATGGCTTGCGGCTCCGTTAAACGGACTGTTTGGTGTATTCGCGGTTACGCTCGGCCTGACTGCCAGAGCAATTCCGGAATACGCAGAATTAGGGCCGAAGATGGCTGCTACTTCCATGATCGTAGATATGCTGCCTGCATGGGCTTCCGCTCTGCTGCTTGCCGCATTGCTGGCTGCGATTCTGTCCACCTTTGCAATGACATCGCTGACTCCGGCTACCATCTTTGCCATCGACATTTATAAGGGCCTGTTTAAAAAGGACGCATCCGAAAAGGACGTTGCGCGCATGATCCGGATTATGGTTGTTATTCTGGGAGCGATCGCCATCGCAATATCCGCTTATCTCCCGCCGATCCTGGGTGCGATCAACTGGCTGTTTGCATGGATGGTTCCTGTGTTCTGGCTGTTCGTAACAGGACTTTTCTGGAAGAGAAGCCATGGCGTAGCGACGGCAACGCTTGCTATCACATGGATTCTCAACATGATCTGGACATTTACTTCGCTGCCAGCCGCCATAGGAGGGCTGATCGGGTCGTTGCCAAACGTCTACATCACTTTTGTCACATCCCTTGCAGTAATCATTATCGGAAACCTGACTACCAAGGGACAACCTGGATATTTCAAGGTTAATGAATTGAAAGAAGTTTAAGGGCGAATGCCGTAAGAGGAGGAAACCGATATGTTTATGAATATGTTTATTATGAGTGTTGTGGTTATCTTTGTAATGGTTGCTATCGGCCAGGGCATCTATTCGATCACATCAAAGGCATCCAAGAAATAACCGTCGGGTCGTTTTGGATTCATTAAAGGAGGAATTGAGTTATGGACGCAACTTTAAGCTGGATGATCGGTGTTATGGGAATTATGGCTGCCTATGCAGTATGCGCACTGGTAGGCTCAGCCAGAAAATAATACAGAATATAAGGGTAAACAAAAGACGCCGGCAGAGCATTTCTGCCGGTGTCTTTTTTCGGAGTGGCTTGAGCTGTACAAAAGTTCTGCACGTGATCGGTATCTATTCACGGTAGTTTTT
>JAVBVR010000071.1:0-2846 GCA_036677845.1 Anaerovoracaceae bacterium
CGGTCCGCGTCAATCCGCCCGTGCTGTCATACCCACCATTATCACCCAGCTGCTTTCCGGCGCAAAGGAAATCAAGCTGGGCAGCATTGATCCGACCCGCGATTTTAATTATGTAAAAGATACCGTCAACGGTTTTATCGCCATCGCCGAGACAGACGCCGCTGTTGGTGAAGAAATCAATATCGCCTCGCAGCAGGAGATTGCCATTGGTCAGCTCGCGCAGGAAATTATCAGCCAGATTAATCCGGAAGCCCGGATTGTTGCTGACGATATTCGCCTGCGTCCCGAAAAAAGCGAAGTGGAACGGCTGCTGGGCTGCAACGAAAAGATTCGGAAGCTGACAGGCTGGCGGCCGGAATCCACTCTGCAACAGGGACTCCGGGAAACCATCGAGTGGTTTAAGGATAAAGATAATCTGGAGCGTTATAAATGGGATATTTATAATGTTTGAAAAATTGCTGTCTGACTTTTTGCATGTTGAGCATGGCTACTGAGTTAATATAGATAATAGCGTTGTGCAAAAATTTACTTCGAAAGTGTTTTTACCATACTTTTTTAGAGAAAAAGGGATTAATAGATGACAATAACAATACTAATTACAGGTGGTGCGGGTTTCATCGGCAGTAATCTTGTTCATCATTGTCTGGAAGGTGAAGAATTTAAACTGATCAATCTGGACAAACTCACCTATGCGGGCAATCTGGAATCACTTCTTTCTGTTCAGGATAATCTTCGGCATGTATTTGTCAAAGGAGATATTTGTGACGGGGGCCTTTTAAAAGATCTGTTTCAAAAGTACCAACCTCAGGCTGTTATGCATTTGGCTGCCGAGTCGCACGTGGATCGTTCAATTGATGGACCTGGTGAATTTATCCAAACCAACATGGTAGGGACATTTCAACTTTTGGAGGCCGCACGGGGATATTGGTCAACCCTGGCAGAAGAAAAGAAACAATCCTTTCGTCTTTTGCATATTTCAACTGATGAAGTATACGGTTCCCTGGGAAATGAAGGATATTTTACGGAAGAGTCCCGCTACCAGCCCAGTTCTCCTTATTCAGCATCAAAAGCCTCATCGGATCACATTGTGCGGGCATACTATCATACCTATGGTTTACCGACCATGATAACCAACTGTTCCAATAATTACGGGCCGCGTCAGTTTCCGGAAAAACTCATCCCGCTGGTGATATTGAATGCTTTGGAAGGCAAGAATTTACCAGTCTATGGTGATGGTCAGAATGTACGAGACTGGCTTTATGTGGAAGACCATTGCCGGGCATTGTTAACGGTTCTGGCTCATGGAAAACCCGGGGAGACTTACAATATTGGTGGAAATCACGAAAAGAGTAATCTGGAAGTGGTTCAAACGGTATGTAAATTGCTAGATGAGCTTAATCCTCGCCCGGATGGCAAGCCCTATCGGGAGCAGATTGTATTTGTCAAAGATCGTCCGGGTCATGATTTCCGGTATGCGATTGATGCATCAAAAATTCAGCAGCAACTAGGTTGGCAACCGGCGGAAAACTTTGAAAGTGGTTTACGAAGGACGGTGGAATGGTATCTGAATAATCGTGAATGGTGCGCTCATGTCCAGGACGGGAGCTACAAGCGTGAGCGTTTAGGCGTTTTGAAATAACAAATACATTCGGGAGACGTCATGATCAAAAAAGGAATTATTTTGGCCGGAGGATCAGGAACACGCCTTTATCCGTTAACCCAGGTGGTCAGCAAGCAGCTCATGCCTGTATATGACAAACCGATGGTTTACTATCCGTTAAGCACACTGATGCTTGCGGGAATCAATGATATATTAGTAATTACCACTCCCCAGGATCAGCCGTTGTTTGGGGAGCAGTTACGAGATGGAAGTCAATGGGGTATCAAAATCAAGTATGCGTTGCAACCCAGCCCGGATGGCTTGGCGCAGGCTTTTATCATCGGTAAAGAATTCATTGCCGGCGACCCCTGCGCCCTGATTCTGGGGGACAACATCTTTTACGGCAGTGGACTGGTAGAGAAACTGGGCTCTGCCGCACTTCAGACGGCGGGCGCAACAGTCTTTGCCTACTGGGTAAAAGATCCGGAAAAATATGGCGTTGTTGAATTTGATAAGGAAGGTAGAGCTGTCAGCCTGGAGGAAAAACCGTCAAAACCTAAATCCAATTATGCTGTAACCGGACTTTATTTCTATGATGAGCAGGTTGTTGATTTTGCCTTTAGTCTGAAACCATCTGCACGGGGGGAGTTGGAGATTACCGACTTAAACAGGCTATATCTTGAACATAATCAGTTGCGTGTGGAAACGCTGGGGCGGGGATTTGCCTGGCTGGATACCGGTTCACATGAATCGCTTTTGCAGGCGTCCAATTTTGTAGAAACCATTGAGCAGCGGCAGGGGCTCAAAATCGCGTGTCCTGAAGAAATAGCCTATCGCCGGGGATACATTTCAGCAGACAAACTGGCACAAAACGCGGAGCCTCTAAAGAAGAATGGTTATGGACAGTATCTTATCAGCCTGGTGGAAGGGGGCGAACATAATGATTGTAACGCGAACAGCGTTGCCGGAAGTGCTGCTGATTACTCCGCAGGTGTTTCCCGATAACCGGGGGTTCTTTTTTGAATCCTTTAAAACTTCTGATTTTGAGAAAGCGGGTTTACCAAGCTTTTTTGTCCAGGATAATTTTTCATTTTCCAGGAAAAATGTGCTTCGTGGTTTGCACTATCAGAGAGACCCTAAAGCTCAGGGAAAATTGATCTCTGTCTTCAAGGGAGGCATCTGGGATGTAGCAGTTGACATTCGCAAGAGTTCACCAACCTTTCTAAAATGGATATCAGCAGAAATC
>JAVBVR010000072.1:0-94182 GCA_036677845.1 Anaerovoracaceae bacterium
ACCGGGACTTAAATCCAAAAGCCGTTATGCATAAGCTTTCCCAATACCGAACCACTTGTGCCGAGTTGAACGGATATATCAATTTCAGGACGCTGAAGCTTATGGTGGATAGCAGTTCTGGAGACCGATGGACGCTTTCCGAAGAAGTTCTGAAAGAACTTTGTCTCGAAGCAGGCGATAGAGGATTTGATGTTCATATCGATGCGCGGGGAGAAGCCGCAATAGCCGGATCCTATGAAGCATTATCAGCTACGCGATCGGCAGGATATAAAAAGAACGCTTTCACGCTGGCTCATGACCCGGCCGCTGATCCGGAAGAGCTTAGCGATAACTGCCTGCAAATAAATATCAGTGAATCCGTCCTTGCTGCAGATGCGCCGGAATTCGACTGGAGCTGTATCAGAACGGCAAAGGATGTTTCTGAGGCGGTGGATATGCTGACCATCAATGCCGCGATACAGCTGGGCATCGACAATGAATTCGGTTCCATACAGAAAGGCAAGCATGCGGATTTCGTCATCTTTAATGAGAATCCTCTTGAGGCGAAAACTCTGGACGAATTTAAAAACCACAAGTCCGTTATGACTGTAATCGACGGTGTCGTTGTGTATGACGCTGAGGAGGACGATCCAGCCCAGTGGGACTTTTTGCTGACGGAACAGCAGGATTAAGAAAAGACCGGCGAGGAACGGTCAAGCGGAGCGTTTTATGCTGAATATTACAAGGTATGGGATGACCAATCCCCTTTTACAGCCATGGGTAAAATTCATCTGGCATCTTAAAACCGAATCTCCGGTTTCAGTCAATCATAAGCTATTGCCATCTGACAGCATCGATATTATTTTAAATTTATCCGACCAGATTGAATATCTGATCGGCAATCAACGCTACCATACGGAGCAATTTCACGTTAACGGCATGCGCGATCGCCACGGGTACATTCTGCAGAAGGGTCAACTGAACGTGTTTGGTATTTCGTTCTATCCGTTCGGTCTGTATCCGGTTTTCCGGCACCCGTTAACCGATTGTACCAATCAAATCATCAGCCTTGAAGCCATATCTGAGACTCTGTATCGGCAGTTTGCAACTGCTTTGCGTAACGAAGCCCCTGCGGAAGAAACCGTTCGTGTCCTCGAAGACATTTTGGCTGCGGCTTTTGATCCCGATTATGCAGATCGGGACGCCGCAGCTCTTCTTGCAGATTTCTGCCTGAATCAACAGTTCTCCTCCATATCCGGTTTCTGCTCTAAGCGGCAGATTCATGTCAGAACCTTTGAGCGTTTATGCTTGAAATATGCCGGTTATCCGCCCAAAACCCTGCAAAGGATCAGTCGTTTTCAAAGGGCAAGTCGCCTCCTCATCGATTATGACTCCTCCGAAAAATTGACGGAACTTGCATATGAAACGGATTATTATGATCAGGCACATTTTATCAGGGATTTCTTTAATTTTTCCGGTACGTCTCCGGGGCGTTTTATCAAAGAAAAGAATACTGTTAAGGCAAACACAAATTATACCTACAGATAAAACTTACTCTGTCGTTTTTTTACAATCCCGATTTTTCAATTTTTATTATTATTAAAAAAAACGGGAGGTTTTATTATGAGTATCGTAACGGAAATAGTAACATTTAAAGCGGCGGAAGGAATTTCTGATGAGGAGTTTATTCGGATTGTAGACGGTTTGGAAAAGGAATTTCATTCCCTTCAGCCGGGTTTTATCGACACAGAGCTGCTGCTGGACAAAAGCGCGGGAGAATGGATTATGATCCAACATTGGGATTCAAGAGAGAATCAAAAGTCGGCATCCGCTAAAATTTTCAAAGCAGACGCTGCCGGAGTGTTTGTCGGCTCCATCATTCCGGGCACGGTAAAAATGCGCATACTGCCTCAAATAAAAACATGGTAAAAATAGAATACCTCTTTTCGGCGCATACTAAGAAAAAACGAAGGAGGAATTTTATGTTTAAACATGAAAAGCAATTGCTGAATCCGGTCAGGGTGGAAAGACCAAATCCCCAGTATGCCGTTTTGCTCCAGGAACAGCTTGGCGGAGGCAACGGAGAATTAAAAGCTGCGATGCAGTATATTTCTCAAAGCTTTCGTATAAAGGACCCGGAGATTAAGGATTTATTCCTCGATATCGGTTCGGAAGAACTGTCTCATATGGAAATGGTCGCTGCAACAATTAACATGCTGAACGGTCATGATGTTGATTATGAAAAAATCGGAGCCGGAAATGTGCAGGCTGACGTAATTTCCGGTTTGACGCCGTTCCTGATCAATGCATCGGGCTATTCCTGGACCGCAGACTATGTGACGGTTACCGGAGACTTATGCGCTGATCTGCTGTCCAATATCGCTTCTGAGCAAAGAGCAAAAGTCGTCTATGAATATCTGCACCGTCAAATCAATGACAAGTATGTGAAAGAGACCATTGATTTTCTGCTCAACAGGGAGGAAGCGCATAATGCTTTGTTCCGGCAGGCCTTCAACAAGGTTCAGGATACAGGATCAAACCGGGATTTCGGCGTGACGGAGGATTCCAGGCTTTATTTCAATTTGTCAACGCCGTCGTCCGCTGGTGATGCGATGCGGAAAAATATGAATGTCACCCCCCCAAGCTTTAATAACTGAATACAAAGGACTATAGTCCGGGGAGGGCAGAAAGAATCTTTGAAAAATGGCAGCGAACACGAGCGTGAATGCCGCCATTTTTTTAGTGATCCTGGCTGCGTATCCTTTTTTCGTTGCTGATGCTCTGCTCCTCGGCGCGATAAATGACTTCTCCGTTGATGATGGTGAATAAAGACTTTGTAAAAACCTCCATTGGATTTCCGTCAAAAATTGCGATGTCCGCGTCCTTTCCCACCTCCAGGCTGCCGACTCTGTGCGAAACCCTGCAGATTTCTGCTGCGTTGATGGTAATCGCCTTTAGCCCCTCTTCTATTCCCAGTCCTTCCTTTGCTGCAAAGCCGGCGCAAATAGGAAGATACTGGATTCTGGAGACGGGATGGTCCGTACAGATTGAAACTTTCACTCCATTCCTATGAAGAATTCCGGCGGTTTTGAAGTCCATGTTCTGCACTTCGATCTTGTTTCTGGATGCGATCGTAGGGCCTACGATCGCCGGAAAACCGGATGCCATGATCTCTTTTGCGATAAGGTGTCCCTCCGTACAGTGGTCAAGCGTCATATCCAGATCAAATTCTTTCGCAATCCGGATGGCAGTTAGGATATCGTCCGCCCGATGGACATGGGCCTTTAAAGGAATGTCTTTTCGCAGCACCGGAAGCCAGCACTCTTTTTGAAAGTCGGCTTCAAACTCATCGCCATTTAGTTCAGCGTTCTCCTTTCTTCTCTGATATGCCTTTGCGTCGAAAAGCTCTTCCCGCAGCATAGCCGCCATAGTCATTCTCGTTGTCGGGATCATACCGAGTTCATTGTAGTTCCCCTTCGGATTTTCGCCAAATGCTGTCTTCATTGCCGCAGGCTGCAGCACCACCATGTCGTCGATGGAGCGTCCGTCGGCTTTGATGAAAACGAATTGGCCTCCGACGACGTTGGAACTTCCCGGGCCGATCATCATAGAGGTGATCCCTGAACTTATGGCATTATGAAAAGCCGAATCCATGGGATTGATCGCATCCAGACCGCGAATCTGAGGTGTCAGCGGTTTCTTCATTTCATTGCAGTCATCCCCTTCGAAGCCTTTCTTTTCTTCTGTTATTCCGATATGGCAGTGGGATTCTATGAGTCCGGGCATGACCCAGCAATTCGTTGCATCAATGGTTTCCGACAGTTGATCCTGTTCCGCCTCGATTTCACGGTCGAGTTTATAAATTTTTCCGTCTTTGATGAGCAGGCTTCCGGGATCAAGAGTTCTTCCCGCCATAGTAAGAATTTTACCGTTCTTGATTAAAATCATGGATATCATTTCCTTTAATATTTTTTATATTGATGTATAGTATGCGATATTGTTGCAGAAAATATGATTCCCACCATAAAAAACAAGAAGTAGTGATAATCACTACCTCATGTTTTCCGATTCTGAATAATAACAGCAGACCGACGACTATTTATCGGTTATTATTATTGTTATTATTCTGGTTGTTTCTCAAATCATTGTTGTTGTTAGAGTTGCGCAGATCCTTGTTCTGGTTGTTCTGAGCATTGCGCAGATCTCTGTTGTCCTGAGTGTTGCGCAGGTTTCTGTTTTGAGAATTGTCCATGTTATCGAAGTTGTTGTTTCTGTTGTTGTCCATTGTTATCACCTCCGTTATTATTATCTGCAAAGGATATAAATTTATTCAAAAAAAATTCTTGTTGGCGGCTCTATTTCTGGACAAACTATATCAAATCGATGATTTTATCAAAAAATTTTCAATTGATGTAAAAATTATTTTGGAGGCAGGTAAAATGGGAGAGAACCGGTTTAAGGAGTTTCATATGCGGACTCCGATTGAAAATCATGCCACTGCTGCCTGGGCCGACAGTGAAAAGCTGAAGGAAGTCTCAAGAGTTAACATTCCCGATGAGATCCAGGTTATGGAAGCAAAGGAATATGTGGATCAAAACCATAAATAAGTCACACAAAAAGGGGTTCCTTGCCCGATTTATTCTCGGAATTTTGGAACCCCTTTTTTAGTTTCAGAAGAATACTCCCCGGCTGACGCAAATCAAAAAATCTCCTGCTCCGAAAGCAGCTTTCTCCTTCTGTTCCGGAAGGCCGCATCTGCCTCACTTTGCCTGAAAAGCTCACTTGCGCGTTCCGGATGCATGTTCTTCAGCTGGGAATATCGGATTTCTCCCTGCAGGAATTGCTGGTAGTCTCCCGTAGGATCTTTGGAGTCTAGATGAAACGGATTCCTGCCTTCCTTCCGAAGATCCGGGTTGAATCGGAACAACTGCCAGTATCCGCATTCCACCGCTTTTTTTTCTTCGGCCAGGCTGGTCCCCATGCCCGACTTGATTCCATGGCTTACGCAGGGCGCGTATGCGATAATTAGCGACGGTCCCTGATATCGTTCTGCCTCAACTATAGCTTTTACGGTTTGATTCATGTCCGCTCCCATTGCAATCTGGGCAACATAGACATTGCCGTATGTCATGGCCATCAACCCTAAATCCTTCTTTTTCGTGCCCTTACCGGCAGCCGCCAGCTTGGCCACCGCTCCCGCAGGAGTGGATTTTGAGGACTGGCCTCCCGTATTGGAATAGATTTCCGTATCCATGACAAAAAGATTGATGTCCTCGCCTGAAGCAATTACATGATCCAGACCGCCGTAGCCGATGTCGTAGGCCCAGCCATCCCCTCCT
Organism: Anaerovoracaceae bacterium; assembly: GCA_036677845.1. Taxonomy (GTDB): domain Bacteria; phylum Bacillota; class Clostridia; order Peptostreptococcales; family Anaerovoracaceae; genus Anoxybacterium. Next base: position 5,319 of record JAVBVR010000072.1, read on the forward strand.
ATTGACCATACGGACGGCTTCACCAAATAATCTCTCAGTCTCAGAATTTCCGCTGTAACAGAGTTGTTCTCCATTTCGTGCTCACAGCCCAATATTGTCTTTGCTGCCTGCTCAGAGGCTTCTCCTTCATTCATATGCTCTAGCCATGCCTGGAAGCTTTCTTTAAGGTAAACGGAAATTTCCATATCCATTGACTGCTTCATCAAATCAGCCAGCTTTTTTCTAATCTGTCCGGATCCAAGGGACAATCCAAATCCGAATTCTGCCGCATCCTCAAAAAGGGGATTGATCCAGGCCGGGCCTCTTCCTTCCGCATCTGTGGTGTATGCGATGGACGGGGCATACGCTCCCCAGATGGACGAGCAGCCTGTAGCGTTTGATACGATCATTCTGCGGCCGAACAACTGCGTTAAAAGCCGGATATACGGCGTTTCCCCGCAGCCCGGGCAGGCGCCGTTGAATTCCAGAAGCGGACGAACAAACTGACTGCCGATAACCGTTTTGCGGTCCGCCAGTTCGCTTTTGTCGGTAACAGTCATAGCAAATTCCCAGTTGTCAGATTCCATCTCAATCTCCTGTTCGGCCGGTTTCATAATTAAAGCCTTACCCTTAGCCGGGCAGATGTCGGCGCAGTTGGAACATCCGGTACAGTCCAGCGGTGAGACCTGAATCCGGTATTGAAGATGCCCGAGACCTTTTGCAGACGCATCCTTTGTTTTAAACATATTCGGTTTTTTTGACACTTCTTCTTCGTTAAGCAGGAAGGGCCGAATGGTAGCATGGGGGCAGATATAGGCGCACCGGTTGCACTGGATGCACTTGTCAATCTGCCACTCCGGTACCATGGGCGCAATCCCGCGTTTTTCATAGGCTGTCGTACCCAGCGGATAGGTGCCGTCCTCCATTCCGGCAAATGCACTTACAGGCAGCTCATCTCCTTCCTGTCTTGCCATGGGCCGCTGCAAACGCTCTACAAAATCCGTCATATCTGTTTCAGTCTCATCATCATCTTTTGCCTTATTCCAGGAATCCGGTATTTCAATTTTCTGCAGTTTTGCTATGGCATGATCTACCGCTGCGGTATTGTCTCTGACGATATCCTGCCCTTTTTTTCCGTACATTTTTTCGATGGACTCTTTCAGGAAGCCCAACGCGTCCCCCTCGGGCATTATTTTGACAAGATGGAAGAACACCGCCTGCATGATCATATTGATCCGGTTTCCGAGGCCAAGCTCGCCGGCAATCCTCATTCCGTCGATGATATAGAAATTGATCTGCTTCTGAGCCAGGTCTCTGCGGATGCATGCCGGAATCCGCTCCTCCAGCTCTTCCGGCTTCCAGGTACAGTTCAAGACAAAGATACCGTTCTCCTTCAGCCCCTTCAGCAGGTCGTATTGGTAAAGAAATGACTGATTATGACAGGCGATATAGTCCGCATTGTAAACCAAATAAGGGGACCGGATGGCATGATCGCCGAACCGGAGATGGGAGACCGTCGTTCCGCCAGATTTTTTACTGTCATAGGAAAAATACGCCTGTACCTTCTTTTCTGTGTTGTCTCCGATGATTTTGGCCGCAGCCTTGTTGGCTCCTACGGTGCCGTCAGATCCGAGACCATAGATCCTGCAGCTTACGGTGCCCGCAGTCTCCGTATCCACGGGTTCTCCCTTCGGCAGGGAAGTATTTGTAATGTCATCTAAAATTCCGATGGTAAAGCCGTCTTTGGGCAGTTTTTCCATCAGGTTCCGGTATACGGCAATAATCTGAGATGGTCGGGTATCTTTCGAGGAGAGCCCGTATCTTCCGCCGACGATCAGAGTGGATGCAAAGTCATTGTTTTCATTGTCATGAGGATTGAAGGTTCGGATATAATCATGGTTGTTTTTCATCGCTTTCACTACATCCAGATAAAGCGGTTCACCCGGTGCACCCGGTTCCTTCGTTCTGTCAAGCACCGCGATCCGCTTTACAGTCCCCGGCATTGCATCTATTAGGTGCCTTTCTGAAAACGGCCGGTATAAATGGACTTTGACCACGCCTACCTTTTCTCCGTTGGCTGTCAGGTAGTCCACGGCCTCATGAATCGTATCACAGACCGAGCCCATAGCAACGATGACATATTCGGCATCCGGGGCGCCGTAATAGTCGAACAGACGGTATCTCCGCCCTGTCAGCTGATAAAGCTGCTCCATATAGCCCTGGACGATATCGGGAACCGCTGCAAAAAACAGATTGGCACTTTCTCTCTGTTGGAAATAAATATCCGGATTCTGAGTCGTCCCTCTTGCCACAGGTCTTTGCGGGTTAAGAGAGCGGTTGCGAAATGCTTCCACCGCTTCAAAATCAATCATCTTATGAATATCCTCATAGGGGATCACTTCGATTTTCTGGTATTCATGAGAAGTCCGGAAGCCGTCGAAAAAATGGATGAAGGGAACCCTCGCCCTGATCGCCGACAAATGGGATATCACTCCCATATCCATTACCTCCTGCACGTTGGCGGAAGCCAGCAAACTGGCTCCTGTCTGCCGGCAGGCCATAACATCCTGATGGTCGCCGTAAATGGAAAGTGCATGGGCGGCAATGGCTCTTGCCGTGACATGAACCACTCCCGGCAACAGCTCCCCTGCCATTTTATACAGGCCCGGTATCATCAGCAGCAATCCCTGGGATGCCGTATAGGTGGATGCCAGCGCTCCCGATTGAAGCGCGCCTCTCATTGCTGCGACGGCTCCTGCCTCTGATTGCATTTCAACCACTTCCACCGTCTGACCGAATATATTATTCATACCGGACGCCGACCATTCATCAACACCTTCCGCCATGGCCGTAGAAGGCGTAATCGGGTAAATGGAAGCCACTTCGGTCATAGAATACGCCGCATAAGCTGCCGCCTGGTTTCCGTCCATCGTTTCCTGTTTCTTCATTCTATCTCTCCTGTTCTTTTTTTTCGCTGCAATCTCCGTCGGGAATGATTCCAATCAGGGCTATTTTTTCCAGCGAAAACAGGAAATATACAGGTTGGCTTAGTTAGGGCCAGCTTATTTCACTTTGTATTAAAAAAGCAGAAGACAATTGTCTTCTGCCAAATACTTTCTGTCGGCTGTCTGTAATCTACCATTTGCTGCAATCCGGCCGCTGGTATACAGGGCTCATTCGATCGTCATAATCATACATATCGCCCCATCTGCCGCAGTCTTTTCTGTCGGTATATCCGCCGTAGTCCCTTCTGTCGTCGTACATATAATCTTTTCCACAATCATATTTATCTTTGACATCACATCTGTGCTTCCTTTTTATGTCCATGTCCTTCAGTATATCATCCAGCCCCGCCACAATTTTGCTTAAGCCTTTTTCTACGCATTGAAGGCCTGCCTGGATATTTGCAACTCCCTTACAGATATCGCATTTGAGGACGTCACAAAGTCCCATCTTAATGCATTTGATACCTTCCTTGATGTCGCAGATTCCGTCTTGTATCTTGTGCTTGCCGCCGCTGCAGCCATCATAATCACACAGGCCTTTTACGATGCATTGCAGACCCTTTTCAAGTTTGCAGAGTCCTTTTTGAATATACCTGGTTCCTTCACGGACCTGGCATCTGCAGAGTTTCTTCAGGCCGCACTGAATATCCTTGATGCCTTCCTGGATTAAACAGATACCTTTTTTGATATAGTCAATCCCGGCTACGCGATCACAATCGCACCAGTCATATCTATTATACATATTCTCTTACCCTTCTATATCAATTTCACCTGAGACAGGTGTACTATATTATATGAAGAAGGAGGGAAAAGTGATTCTATCGTAGTTTTGATTAGGACATGATCGTCCCACAAAGAAAAGAGGCGCTTCATATGATTGAATCAATCATAGCGAAGCGGCCTCTTTTCCTTGCTCTGCGTTACGATTCTATTATTTTTCAATTTCCTACTGTTTCTCTGCAGCCTTCAGCAAATCCGCCACATCGTTTGGCTTTACATTGGCAAAATCCTTCCTGAGCATCTTCAGAACCATCTTTTCCTGTTGAATTTCTTCGGAGGTCCGGATTCCCATTTTGCGCATGACAGGAGCCGACGGGCACCACCCCAGCAAGGCATGCTGCAGGAGAAAGGTTCCTGTAATCAGCGTCAAAAATGCCCAGAACTTGCTTCTTGCTATCCCAAACAGCGAACATCCCATTATGCACATAGCTGCCTTTGCTTCCACAAAACGCTCCATGTCCCACTCTGCGTTTAGTTTTTGGATCCTGCGTGTCAGTTCCTGTTCCTCCGCCTCTTCCATGCACAGGAGATTTTCCAGCGTATTGCTGCGAATCATTTCATTATCATCGGGATTGGTATAAACGGCCACACGATCTGTGGTCGAAGGTAAAACATTTTTCATCCATATCATATCTTTCTTCTCCTTTTCCAATAAGCTTAGTATGTCTCATAACCATGTCCTTATTCTATTGTTCCGGGTGCGCCGGGGCAAAATTCAAAAGAATTGCAATCAAAAAAAATCGCCAATGACGACTTTATTTATCGTTCATTGGCGATATACGGCATGATTGGAATTACCAATTTTCCTGGATCGGCGTTCCTTCTTTCAGGCTTTTTTCCGCCTGAAGCACACGTTCCAGATACGCTTTCTTCATGGTAAATTCTGCTGTTCCGTTGACTTCCACCAGTACTCTGCGGTCGTCATAGGGATAAAGCTTCATGACATCATCCGGCTTTTGCAGATCCTTATAGTCATAGACCACAGTAAATACAGGAACGCCTTCCGGACCGGACGGAATTCTTGGTTTTCCGTCATTGTAGGCGCTGGTGACCAGCCGGAAGTAGGATCGGAATAATTCCGTATCCAGATGTTTCCCATCCAAGGTCACTGCCAAATCCTTATTTTTATCACCTGACAGGGCAAATTCCATTTTACCCTCCGGCGACACTGCTGTCATTTTTTTCAGATCGGTAATAAACGGTGTAAGAAACCATCGCATGACGAGCTGTTCATAGCTGACGTTCGTAAAGGCAACATCCAGAATTTTATATATGACTCCGTTATCGTTACAGGTCAAAATCAGGCTTCCGTCGTCCTGTTTTACAATCCGCAGACGGTATTCCTCCGGCTGTGTGTCACGTCCGTTTATTATGGTAAAGTCAGCGGTCAGATAGGGATCGTTGAAGCCGTAGGCTGCCATGGTTTTCCGGTCACAATTGTAGGCGATGATTCCCTCGGAAACGATACCGAGCATGGACTGGAAGACCTTGTTTCCCGCTGCCTGATCCAACTCATGGAAGCCCGGAGAACGGATCAGATGGGTGGATACGCCGAAGGACGCCGCATCTCTCATCTGCTGCCCGTTTTTTTCATCGACCCACTGAATCACGATGGGCTCCGGAAGGGCAGAACCTCCGAAGGAAACGTCACGCACCACTGCCAGCGCCGAATCCAGCTTTCTCGTAGGAGTGATCTCATAACGGATAAAATTTTCGACCGGCATGACAAACCGTATGGTATAGGCCCGAGGCATGAGGTAAACCGCTTTGTCGCCGGAGAGCTGTGCGTAAACTCCGTCGGACAGCGGCTCTTCCTGTCCGATGAAAATCCCGGCAGAGCTGCCGTCGGTGTATTCGATCCGAACTGTCGCTCTTGGCTTATCCAGACCGTATACGGTCACATCCTGCGGGTTTTCGGCAGCCTTTTCGCGTACCGCGATTTTACTCGCTTCATCCAGCAGCAGCTGAAGATACTCCGCATTAACAAGCTCCGCAGGAATGTCGTGTACCGTAAACCCGCCTTCTATCTGCTTTACTTCATAAACACCGTTCTGATTTTCTACAGAAATACGGGAGATTTCCTCGATCTCATGTTTCAGAAGATAAAATACTTCCCCGTTTATCTTGTCGTCTGCCTGCTCTGGGGGCGGTGATTTCATAAGGATCGCAGCCGCGGCAGCAAGCAGCGCAATCAGAACGACGCCTGCTGTGATCAGTTTTTTCTGCCTGGTCATTATTTATGCCTCCTGTACAGCCATATCCCGATCCCCGCTCCGATGATGGCAAGGGGTATGAGCAGTGCGAAAATGAATCCCAGCTGATTGGCCGCGGAAGTGGAAATGTTGAGTTCTTTTCCGGTGATGGTCTTTGACCGGATCTGTATGGTTTCCTTTTTCTCTGTGAGTGTATTGATCACATGCAGCAGATATTCGCTGTTGGACAAGGAAGAATTGTCGATAGAATAGGCGTCCAGCATGCCGGAGGAACCGGAGATCAGGATATTGGACTGCTTTGCAGTCGTACCGGTTTCCTTGTCTCTAACCGAATAGCTTGCCAGCACCAGCGCCGGAATCGGCCCTCTTATCGTAGCATCCGCCTGGGTAAAGCTTTCCTGTGCGTCAGACGGCCTGACTGCCGCCGTTTCGCCAAACTGCAGCAAAATCGCTGTGGAATTGTTGTTCCGGTAGTCAAAATTTACTGAAAGCGGACGCGAAATCGGCATAAGCATAGGCGTTGTTTTGTCCCGCAGCATCCCGCGATAGGTTTCTTCCGCATAATCGGCCACTGCGTAAAAGGGATGATAATTGAACACGCGGTTCTCCTTCGTCTCAAATACGGCCCCGTCCTCGATCTGAACACCCCATTCCTTGAGAAAGGCTTCCAGATTCGGCAAGGGCTTCTGTTCGGCGTCTGCGGTATAGAACAGGGTTTTTCCGTATTCCCCTCGATTATAAAGGAATTTGTCAAGCTTCTCGATCACCTCGGGGCTGAGATCAGTATGAGGCGCAACTAGAACGGCAAGCTTGCATCCGGGATCCGGATCCTCAGTAACCAGGTTTTTATATGCAACATCGAAGTTGTTGTTTTTCAGGAGTTCCTCAAAAGAAGGCATGGAGTATTCGCCGTTTCCGGTTATGATATTGACGCCAACCTGCTCGTCGCTGGTCAGACCGAGTAAAGCGGAGGAGAGCACCTGGTCCGCTTTTGAGGAAGCTACAACGGCGCTGCCTTTATTGTCATAGGTATAATGAAAGAGCTCCTTTACCGTAACCACCCGGTGCTTGTTCCCTCCTGTAATCAGGATATCGCCATGAGACATGACAACGTCGGGATATCGGGACGCAAAGGTAGGATCTGCTATGTAATTCACATATTCAACCGTAATATTGCCGCTCAGCTTTGCATACTGCCGGATCACCTCGTTTACCTGTGCCATGTAGGCGGAAGACCCGACAAAGTCGTCTTCCCTGGCAAGCACGTAAATCCGGATATTCTCCTTTACGGAACGGATCAGCTGTTCGCTTTCTTCGCTGATCTCAAACAGCTTGTTGTCGGTCAGATCAAAGCTGAGGTCATATCTTTCATGGAGCAGGCTCAGCACCAAATTAAAAAGAGCGACGCCTGCCAGGAGAAGGATGATCAGGATCCAGAAATACAGTCTTGTCTGAAACAGCTTGCCGGCATGTCCGGCCGCTTGTAATTTTTTGCTCATTCTCTGTCCTCCTAACTCCAGCGCCTTTTCTCAAGAACGCCGATTGTAAGACAGACAAACAACGCAGCGATGCTCAGAAAAAAGACAGTATCCTCAACGTTCAGGATTCCCAGGGTAAAAGACGTATAGCGGTTCTGGAAAGACAGATGCTCCAGAGCCCTGCCTGCTGCCTCGATGGAAATAACGGGGGCCAGGGTGTCGATGAGCATGAGAAAAAAGCTGGCTGCGAATCCTCCGATGGCAGCAATGACCTGGCTTTCCGTCAGAGATGACAAAAAGAGGCAGATAGCGATGAGGGTGATCCCAAGCAGAAAGAGCCCGATAAAATGTCCGAAGATCACAGGCCAGTCCGGCGCTGCCAGGCGCGAAAGCACTACTGCCACAACCATGGTGCTCATAATGGACAGCAGATAAACGCAGACCGCAGCGAGGTATTTGCCCAGCACAAGTGCGGTCCTGCTGACCGGAGCCGTCAACAGCAGCTGATCTGTTTTCAGCTTCTTGTCCTCGCTCATCAGCCGCATGGTAAGAATGGGGATCAGAAACAGAACCACAGCAAAAAGCGTGCTGAAGATTCCACGCATATCGTTGGTATTGCCATAGAGATTATAGGCAAAGAAAAAATACCCTGTAAACAGGAACATGACGCCCACGAAGACATAACCGAGCGGCGACTGAAAATATGCTCTGATTTCCCGGTCTAAAATTGCTGTCATTGTTTGTCACCTTCCCTTTTCTCTTCTTTGATCAGGCTCAGAAATACATCCTCCAGGGAAATTTCACTGCCTCTGATTGCCAGCATGGGAAGATCCGCCTTTGCAAAAGCACGAAATACGTCGGCGCGTATATCGGAACCCTCCGGTCCTTTTATTTCATACTCATAAACTCCCGCCTCTTTATTTCCCAGCAGGCAAACAGAACAAGTCACGTTAAGGGCGGAGATTGCCGCACGTACGGTGTCAGGTTCTCCCTCCACCCATGCATTGACCTGATGAGGAGCGTATACGGATCGGGAAAGCTGCTCCGGTGTATCATCCGCAATCATCTTTCCCTGATGTAAAACGACGACTCTGTCGCAGACTTCCTTAACTTCGGGTAGTATGTGGGAGGAAACAATGACGGCTCTGGTCCTGCCCAACTCTTTAATCAGTGTTCTGATTTCAATGATTTGCGACGGATCAAGGCCGGCTGTAGGTTCGTCAAGTATCAGAACTCCGGGATTGCCGATCAGGGCCTGTGCAAGTCCGACCCGCTGCCGGTAGCCCTTTGACAGATTTTTGATTACTCTGTCCCGGACGCTCCAAATGCCGGCTTGCTCGCAAATGCTTCGGACATGCTGCTCTTTGTCGCTTTCCTGGACGCCCTTCAGCCGATAGACAAAGTCCAGATACTCGTTGACCTTCATGTCCAGATAAAGAGGCGGCTGTTCCGGCAGGTAGCCTATAGATCGTTTCGCCATCATGGGATCCGCCATAATATCAAAACCGTTGATCGTCACAATCCCAGCTGTCGCCCCGATATATCCGGTGAGAATATTCATCGTTGTCGATTTGCCCGCGCCGTTCAAGCCGAGCAGCCCGAGCACCTGACCGTTATCTACGGAAAAACTGACATTTTCAAGCGCTACTTTGCTTCCATAGTGTTTTGTCAGATTCTTTACTTCTATCACTGATTTCACCTCAGGTATTCATCTCTTCATTTTTCGCCAGCAGGGAAGCCCCGATCATGCCGGCCGTATTGCCGAGCTGAGCCGGTACTACTTCATGATATATTTTAAAGAAGGATTTCTGTTTCACCAGTTCCCGTACGGGGTGGAAGAGAAAGTCCCCCGCAAGGCTCACACCTCCGCCGAGGGCGACCACCTCCGGATCGAGAAGGGCAACCACCGATGTGATGGCCGAGCTGAGCGAATCCACATAGGTGTTGAAGATATCAAACGCGATGGTATCTCCTTCTTTCGCACTGTCGATGACGATCTTCGCGGTAACCTGATCCATATTGCCTTCCGCTTTCTCGTGAATGAGGCTGATAGGATGTTCCACAATTACCTTCCTGCCCTGCTGAATCAGCCACGTGGCGGTGCAGAGTGTTTCGATGCAGCCCTTGTTTCCGCAGGTGCAGATTGGGCCCCCCTGCTGGATAATCATATGGCCCAGTTCATTTCCGTGTCCCAGGCCGCCTTTAAACATTTTACCGCCCAGAATGATTCCGCCGCCGACTCCGGTTCCCAGAGTCAGGAGGACCGCTGTCTTCTTTCCCCGAAAAGCGCCGGCATGGAGCTCCGCAAGCGCAGCTGCATCCGCGTCATTTGCAAGGTAAACCGGCATCCCGGGAAAATGCTTATGCATTTCGTCGATCATCGGTACGTTATGAAAACCAAGGTTATGTGCATTAATGATAATCGTACCGCTTGCATCGATGGATCCTGCCGTTGCAATCCCAATGGATTTGAACTCTGTAACCGGAATCTTCATTTCCTTAGCCAGTTCGCTTACCTGCTCCGCCATGAGGACCGCAATTTTTTCATATGTTTCGCCTTTGGGAAATGCAACATTCCTGCCGGCGACGATTTCCAGACTGTCGGAAACCACGCCCACCTTCAGGTTGGTACCGCCCACATCAAAACCGATCTGATACATTCCTTTTTTCTCCTATGCTTCCTTAGAAATTTGTTCCAATATCTCCAGGACTGCAATGATTTCATTCTCTTTTACCCGCTCGGAAGGCCGGTTCTCTCTGATGCAGTCCATAAAGTGCGTAAGCTCCTCCAGAAATACTCCCGTCGGGGGAATGTTAATTCCGGTAGGAATCTTGATCTTTTCTTCCGTGTCAAATACGACAGGGTCATGATCAAATTGATAAGCCGTCAGTACGGTTCCGTCGTTGATGACGACCGCATTTTCAAAATAGACTCTCCACCTTGCGGTGAACGGGATAGCTGCGTTGAACCAGGCGGCTTCCGCCACGACGCTGAAATCCCTAAACCGGTAAAAAAACCGATACTGTTCTTTATATCCCCTGTCACCGCCGCAGCTGGTAAAGCGAAACGCTTCCGGTTTCCCGAACAGGCTGACCATCAGGTCCAGGTCGTGGATATGAAGATCGAAAGGTAAATGACCGCTTTTCGATTTGTCGAAAAGCCACCCTCCCTGGGCCCATCTTGGGCAGGCAGACAGCCGTTCAAAGGTTGCGTCCAGAACTCTGCCGTAACATCCGTCCTCGACCAGCTGTTTCAAAATCTGACTTTCCTTGTAAAAGCGCAGTACCTGTCCGACAAGTAATTGTACACCTTTTTCTTTTGCCAGATCAAACATTTCTTTGGCGTCCGCCGTATTCAGTGCTGCGGGCTTTTCTGTGATGACATGCTTCCCCCTTGCCAGCGCTTTCATCACGTGCTCCTTGTGAAGAAACGTAGGAGTGCAGACATCCACTACGTCCAGTTCTTCGCAGTCCAGCATAGAGTCCACATCATTGTAAATCGGAATGCCCCATTCTCTCGCCCGTTCTTCATCCTGCCGTGTTTTGCCGGCCACGGCAGCAACACGGCAGCCATCCATATGGATATAGTTGCTTCGGTGCACGGTGCCCATGCCCCCCGCTCCGACTATACCGATTTTTATCATTTCAAATCCCCTTTGCTGTTTTTCATTGACTCATGAATCCGTCCCATTTTATGCATTACCTCCCCAGAAACTGCGACATGTAGCGGAAGCTCTGCTCAATCCCGTATTTCACATCCTCCATGCTGCCTTCAAAAGCCCTGTCTTCAATTTCGATGCAGGCAGGTCCGCTGTACCGGATGTCGTTTAATGCGCTGACAAACGCAGCAAAATCAACGCCCCCCAGTCCCGGAAGCTTCGGTGAATGCCAAAGTGCCGGATAGGAAAAGAGTCCGTATTCATCCAGCTTTTCTTTGTTGATCTTGATATCTTTAAAGTGGATATGGAAAATCCTGTCCTTGAATTCATAAAGCGGCCTGCAGATATCCATTCCCAGCAGATAAGGATGGGAGGGGTCGTAATTCAGTCCAAGGTTTGGGCTGAGTTCAAACATTTTGCGCCAAACGTACGGCGTTGACGCCAGATTGTTCCCTCCCGGCCACTCGTCTTTGGTGTAGAGCATGGGACAGTTTTCGATGGCGACTCTTACATTGTTTTCTTCGGCCAGCTTCATGATGGGCGCCCAGACTTGCTGAAACAGCTCGATGTTCTCTTCCACCGTCTTGTTCTTATCTTTGCCGATAAAGGTCGTTATCATGTTGATTCCCATACGGGAAGCTGCTGCGATCAGGTTCTTGATATGGTCCTGCGCGACGCGGGCCGCTTCCGGATCCGGATCCAACGCGTTGGGATAATACCCGAGAGACGATATGGCAACACCTTTCGCATCGGCATAATCCTTATAGTATTTCATTTTCGCATCATCCAGTCCGCTGATGTCGATGTGGGTAACTCCTGCGTATCTTCGAACAGCTTTCCCCACCGGCCAGCAGCACACCTCCACGCAGCCGAAGCCCGTTTCCGCTGTATAATCGAACACCTCTTCAAAGGTAAAATCCGGCAGTATGGCGGACACCAGTCCTAATTTCATCATCGCTTTACCCTCCTGTTCCTTGTTTCATTCAGAATAAATGTTTTATAACTCTCCTTCAAATATATGGTTTATTCCCCGACTCTGACCCATCGCCTGGTTCGTGCGCTTTCACAGATCTTTTCACAGAGCACCATTTCGCGGCAGCCTGCCTCAAAGGTTGCGAAGTCACGGGCAGAGGTGTCTTTCGCCTCAACAGCCTGGTAGAACTTCGCAAAGTTTTGTTTGTGGGTGTCCGGAAAGCCTTCCGTATGTCCGCCGGGGTAATTGATCACTTTCTGTGTTTCCTCATAAAGGATCGACGGATCCTTCACGATCTGGCTGTTATAGGTTTCCCTTCTTCCCATCCAGAGCTCATTGCCCTGTTCACTGTCCCAGTGCAGAGAGCTTTTACTGCCGCTGACGGATATGATGGTCTGGTTCTTTCGCCCGGCATATACCTGGCTGATGGTGCAGACGCCTTTTGCTCCTCCGTCAAAATGGAAAAGAACAGTGCAGCAATCTTCGGTGCTGATCGGGATTTCCTGGTAGTCTTCGGGTTTCAGCGCCATTCCGGAGTAAGTGTCGATGGGCTTCAAAGGTTTTTTTCTTGTTTTATGAACGGTTGAAAAATCTGCCAGCACTTCGATCATCTTTTGCCCGGTGATGTTTTCCACCATGTCGATCCAGTGGGATCCGATGTCTGTGAAGGCACAGGATTCGCCCGACAGTGACGGATCAAGCCGCCAGCTGTAATCGGTGTCGCAGTACAGCCAATCCTGCAGATAAGACCCATGTATGCTGTAGATCTTTCCCACGTCTCCCGCTTTAACCATTTCCTTCATCTGAACCACCTGGGGGTTTTGGCGGAGGTTGAAGTTCACACAATTGACGATACTGTGGGAAAGCGCATAATCTCTCAGGCTCCGCGCTTCCGCGGCAGTAACGGAAAGGGGTTTTTCGCAAAGTACGTGAACCCCCTTTTCCATGGCATACATAGCCATTTCATAATGCATGCTGTTGGGGGTGCAAATGTGAACCGCGTCAAGATTTTCCCGGTCGATCATCTCCCTGTAATCCGCATACCCGTTCGGTACATACAGGGACGCCGCTTTTTTCTCCGCATCACGGGCTGCCGCCAAAGCAACCACGTCTACATACCCCAGTCTCCGAAGTGCTTCGATATGGGCGGCTCCGATAAATCCGACGCCGATGACACCCGCTCTCATTTTTTTCATATCGCATCCTCCTTCTTTATTGTCTGATCGGTTTTTCCTTATTGTAAACGGCCAGAAGCAGGATGAGCACACAGCCCATGATGACGCTTCTCACCGCATCGGATGAGTTCAGTACAGCGAGGCAGTTGCTGAGCACGATGATAAGCAGGGAACCCACCGCTGTACCCAGGTAGGAGCCTTTTCCGCCTGCCAGAAGGGTTCCGCCGACGACCACCGCCACGATGGACATCATGGTATAGGAGTCCAGCGATTGGCAAATGACGAAGTTCATATATCCTGCGCCTATGATTCCGGCAACACCCGCAAGAAGGCTGCCCAAAACGTATGCCAGGATTTCCACCATATCATTCCGCACGCCGGTCAGATAAGCGGCATTCTTGTTGTTTCCGGTCAGGAAGAGCTGCTGGCCGTAGCGGGATCGGTTCAGCAGATACAGAACAACAGCAAAGATCACTACCCCATAAATGGCCATTCCCGGAATTACACCGAAAAACCGATGCTGCAGCGTCATGGTAAAGAATTTTGAAGTGGTTCCGGTGGGAAGCCCCTGGGTATATACATATTGCAGCCTTGTCACAACATTGGAGACGCACATGGTTATGACCATGGCCGGAAGCTTCAGTTTTACAACGCCCAATCCATTGACCAGGCCAACAATCAATGCCATCGGCACCACCTGAGCGATGACCAGCGGCATCTGTCCTTCCTGCCCTGCCATGGTGTTTGCGGTAAAAATAGCCGCCATAGACATAACCGCTCCTACGGACAGGTCGATACCGCCGGTTATCATAATCAGCGTCTGTCCGGCCGAGGCAAAGCTGAGAAGCAGTGTCAAAGCGATGATGGACCCGAAGGTGTTCACATTCAGTGATGCGGGATTAATGGCGATATTGATGGCAAAGAGTACCGCTGAAAGGAACAGTGCCATACCTATCTGATTATCTCTGACAAACTGTTTTATACCGTTATTCTCCAAGCCGTTCACCCCCTTTCAGCTGCTTCATCAGACCGGTTTTAAAAGCTGTTCTCTGTGTCTGTGCCGTAAAAATAGTTGCAACCAGACCCAGCAAAATAATGCCGTCTGATACGAGGTTCTGCCAGTAGGTTGTAACCTGAAAGCCTGGAATCCAGGCATACAAATGTTTAAACAGATAATAAACGCTGCTTTGAATCAACACGAGAAAACCTGAACCGAACAGCGCGCAGCTCATGGTTCCCCATCCACCGGATAGGGCGATGCCACCCAGAATACATGCTGCGATAGACTTCAACCCATAGGCTTCTCCCATCAGCGGATTTCCCGACGCACTCATGGCGGTCAGGCACAAGCCTGCGATTCCTGTAATAAATCCCGCCATGAGGAAGGCCTTCATCTTGACTCTGGCCGGATTGATTCCCGATGCATAAGCGTTTCTTTCGTTTCCTCCCACCGCGTAAACATGCTTTATATAGGTGGTTTTCTTTAAATAGATCCAGAGTAAAAACAGAACCGCTATTACCAGAAAGGTGATTGGGATGACGCCTCCGATCTCCTTTGCATAGGTTCGCCACACGATCTCCGGTACTGTTCCCTGGGGCTTTGACATGATAATGACGTTAATGCCCTTTACGATGTATATCATGGCGAAGCTGGAAAGCAGTGACGGAATTCTCATATACGCAACAAAAAAGCCGTTGACCGCCGAGACGACCATGACCGCCAGGACCCCGGCAAGCCAGGCGAGAGGCCACGGTACTCCCAGTTCCTGAGGAAGCATAATGGCGATTACATTGACAAGGGACAGCTGAACGCCGATGGATATATCGATCATCCCCAGCATCATCAGCATGGCCTGCGCCATGGTAACCAGAATAAGCGGCGTGTTCTTTTCCAGAAGCAATCCGAAATTTTTCGCGGTAAAGAAATTCTCCGGCCCCTGCAGCGCTATATTCAAAATGAGAACAAGGGAAAACAGCACAAAACCGGTAAAGGCCGGCGACCGACGGAATGATTCAAATCGGTTTATCATGTTTAAATCCGGCTTATCCATTGGCTTCACCTCCCGTTTCACAGCTTACAAGTCCCATCATTGCAGCAACCAGTTTTTCTTCCGTTCGGTTTTCTCCCGCCAATATGGCACTGACTCTGCCTTCATAGAAGATGTAGATCCTGTCGGCTATTTCTAAAAGCTCCGCGTTATCGCTGGAGGAGATCAGGACCGTCATGCCGTCTTCGGTACACTGTTTCAGTATTTTATGGATCTCTCGTCTGGAATTGATATCAACGCCCTTGGTTGGATCATCCAGCAGCAGAAGCTTGGGCGCCAAAGCGATCCAGCGCCCCACCACCAGCTTCTGCTGGTTTCCTCCCGAGAGGGAATTGGCCGGATGCTTCAGGGATCCGGCTTTTATATTGAATTCTTCCACTGCCCCGGCAGCAAAGCGTTTGATCTCCTTCGGCCCGAGATAGCCGAAGAGCAAGCCTTTGGTTGTTTTTCCGGCATACAGATTTTCCGCAACAGAACGGGAGGGGAAGACGGCTTCCTTGTTCCGGTCGCCGGAGACAAAACCCATGCTTCTTTTCACAGCTTGTGCTGGAGATTTTAATCTGGAGCTGACGCCGTTATAGATGATCTCTCCTCTGGAAGGTCTTCGGACGCCGAGAAGCGTACGGATGAATTCCGATTGTCCCTGTCCCTCCAGGCCGCCGATTCCTATAATCTCACCTTTGTACGCACTCAGGGAAATATCTTTTACCTTGGGAAGCAATACAAGATTCCTGACTTCAAGTACCTTTTCCTCCTTCACAATGTCCGGAGACTGGCAGATGCCATGTGCAGCCGCATCGGGACGCTTCCCTGTCATGTGGTAAACGATATCGTTCAGGTCCATCTCGGACAGTTTTCCTCTGGCGACGGTTTCTCCGCCCTTAAGGATGGTGCATTCATCGCAGAGCTTATAGATTTCCTCCATTCTGTGTGTTACGATTACGATCGCCATCCCATCCTGCTTCAGCTGTCTCAGTGTATCAAAAAGTATATCCACTTCGTTATGATGAAGCGAAGCAGTTACCTCGTCCAGCAGGAGCAGCCGGGGATTCAGAGAGATCGCCTTTGCTACTTCAAGCATGCTCTGTACGGAAGGAGCAAGGTTTCTGACCAGGTCTTCCGGTCTGCAATCTATTTTAAGCCGCCCAAGCACTTCCTTTGCCCGGGTTTCGACTTGTTTCCGGTTTATGATGCTGAGAATTCCTTTCGGCTCTATTCCCAGTACCAGGTTATCCATTACGCTCATGCTCTGGATCAGGCTCAAATCCTGATACGCAACCGCAATACCCTGCCTGCGGGATTCCTGGGAATTGCCGATCTGTACTCTCTTTCCGTCTATTCTGATTTCGCCTGCATTCGGATTGACGAGTCCGGACAAAACCTTAACCAGCGTTGATTTTCCAGAACCGTTGGATCCGAGAAGGGCTCTGATTTCTCCCGGCGCCACTTCAAACGAGGCATTATTCAGCGCAACAACAGCGTCGAATCTTTTTGTGATTCCATGCATTTCAAACAAGAGAGAATACCTCCGTTTATGTTCATCTGAGATGACCGGCAAAAACCCTGCCGGCATAGCTTTTGAGTACTGCCGCCAGGTTCTCTGCCGGCATCGTTTTTTGATATGGCCGACAGGAAGCCCCGTCGGCCATAAAAACATTATGACATATTTTTACTTGTGATACTAGTCTACGAAATAAGCTGCTCTGGCTTCATCAACCATCATATAGCTGGATACGGAAGTGGAGTCCGGAAGATCAGCGATGCTGTCCAGCTGCTGCTGCATATTGTCATAGGTCATAATCCAGGACGGAGTGTACTTGATGTTGTTCCACTCGGCAAGCTTGGCCTTGTCAAGGGTGTATCCCTGTAACATATTCAGACCGACTGCCAGCGCGGTTGCTCCGATTCCGGGAGGGTTCTCTACGATAATGAAAGGCATTTTCAACTCATCCTTGTTGATTTCAGCGACTCTTCTGATCCAGCGAACTTCTTCGGATGAAGTGATGCATCCCGGATATGCGATCTTGGCTTCTTCGATTGCATTCATGATTCCGTTTGCGCCTTCCTGGTTCACGATGCCGTCATATTTCAGACCGGAGCTGATGATCTGCGCCATCTGCTGCTGCGCCTGTGTATCATCCCATCCATGAGCCATTTCTTTTACGATCTCAACGTTATTTTCCTTGCATACTTTGTGGTACACGGCTTTCCGAAGCTCGGAAGCGGAATTGCCGTCGATCCCATTGAACAGGATGATCTTGGATCCGGATCCCAGGGTTTTTACTGCAAAATCAACATTGATCTTTGCCCAGGCTTCCTGGTCTACCGTAACATTGATAATATCGTTGGAATTGTAGACACAGTCAGCGTTTATGTAGGTAATACCTGCTTCCTTCGCCTTCGCGATGACTGGATCGAGGCCCGTTGCCGCGATCGGATTGATCATGATTAAATCATATCCGTCATTGATCGTCTGCTCAACCTGCTGCGACTCTACTGCGGAGTCGTTATTGGAAGTGAAGGAAGCGAATGCGCTTACCAGTCCGTCTGCTTTATACTTCTCAATTGCTTCTAAAAGCTGATTCTCGTAAACAACTCTGTAGGGGTTGCCTTCAATTTCAGCATTGTGGGAAGCCACTTTGAAGCCTTGCACTGCAGGGGGCTCTTCTCCTTCCGTGGCGCCACCGCCGCCACAGCCGGCAAATAATGCAAGTACCATTACCAGTACCAGCATAACAGCCAAAAACTTTTTCATTGTTCTCCTCCTTTTTTTATAATAGCTTTATGATCAAAGCATGGATCCTGCTTCGATACCCGTCTCTTATATCAAACCCTGCGCTTTCAGATAGTCGTAGGAATCTTTCACCGCCTGATTGATTTCTTCCAGGTTTTTCGGTCCTTCCTCGGTAAATTCTATTTCAATGCTGAAAGGACATAGGTTGCCGTTTTCTTCCAGCTTTTTAAAAATCATCGGAAAGTCCACATAGCCTTTTCCCAGGGCCGGAAAGTTCCACTCTCTCGGTTCTCCAAGCTTATCCTTGAGATGCATAAAACCGATCTTTCCGATACAGGCGTCCAGATCCTTTCCCATATCTACGTTCCCATAGAAAATCGCGTTGGCGGTGTCGTAATTGATAGAAACCAGCGAAGAACCGACGCGGTCAACGATATCCTTTAAAATGATGCCTGTTCCGTGATCCCCATGAACTTCCAGCACCAGCTTCAGGTCATACTCCTCCAGATACGGGATCAGCTCCTTCACGTGCTCCGCCACCTCCCGGTTGGACGCAACTGCCTTATCAGCCAGATGGGCCTCCCCGATAGAGGAAACGATATATTCACAGTTGAAAAAAGCAGCCAGCTGAATATTGGAAATAAAATCGTCGATGCGATCTTTATCCATTAGATTGCAATGGCCGCTCATGGCAAAAGGATTTAAGCCTGTCTCCTTAAGCTTATTCTTGACACTGTTTAAATATGCAAAGCTCATGGTCGGGAATACATGTTCCGTCCAGCCCTTTGTTGCTGTCAGTTCCACATGACGGAAACCTGCCCTGCTGATTCCCTCCAGTGCCTCTTCAATGGAATACCCGTGATAACAATTGGAATTAACCCCGATGATTCTGTCCATTTGCTTCTCTCCTTTAACATTTTGTCCGAATCTACATTTTGTCTAATTAAAAATCTTGGATTACCAAGTCTCATATGTCTTCCATTGCCTGAATTATACCTCATTTTTTACAACCATGTCAACAATCTCACATTTCAAGTCATACCGGCTGAATTCAGGGCACCGAGTTTGTATGACTTGAGTAAAACCGCCGTATATAAACGATTTTGTCGATTTCTGTCTGATTAATAAATTTCGTTTATTAACCAAAAAATTAAACAAATTTTATTATTCTTAATTATTATCTTGTCTTAATTCGTAATTTACTGGTTGAAATATTATGGTTGGTAATATATACTTACATATAGCGATATCTACCGGGAGGTTAAAAAATGAATGATGAGAGAACATTGATTCCAAGATCCGGAATAATACCCGGTGAGAAAAAGGAGGCGCCCGCCTCCCGCTCTGTCAGCAATGCAACTCTGCGAACCATGAATCAGAGAATTATTCTGGATACGATATTTGAGAAAAACCTTACATCACGAACGGAGCTTTCTAACGAGCTACTCCTCAGCAAGCCCGCTATTGCTGATAATTTGAATGATTTGCTCTCCATTGGCATTGTTCATGAGTGCGGAGAGGGAGAGGTTGGGAAAGGCGGCGGCCGCAAGCCCCGTCTGCTTCGATTCAATAAAAACCATAAGTATATCATTGCAATTGAACTCAACTATAAAGATCCGATCTTTGTGCTTGGAAATCTGAAGGGAGATATCTTCAACGAGTTTTCGGTTAAGATATCGGAAAATGCGAATCATCAGGTGCGGATGGAGCTGATAAAAAACGCCATCCATATTCTCCTGAATTCAAAAGATCTGGATCCTGAGCATCTGGCCTGTATTGCCATTTCCTCACCCGGTGTGTTTCCGGATAAAAAAGAACTGGCTTTTGCCAATCCTCAGTTCAAGGACTGGTTCGATCTGGATCTTCCCCGGTTCATATCCGAGGAATTTCAAGTTCATGTTCTGATGAAAAACGATGTGAACATGGCCGCTTTCGGCGAATCCAGATACGGCGCCGGCAAAAATTCCAGAAACCTGCTTTATATCAGCTGCGGCATCGGCCTGGGCTCCGGATTGGTAATGGACTCCAAGCTTTACGAAGGCCACTTTAATTCTGCAGGAGAGATATTTAACAATATTGACCCCGCAAAACTGAACAGCGGAGCCAATCTGGAGAAAACAATCTTTCTCAGTGCGCTGATACAAAAATTTCAGGAGAGCATGAAGAAAAAGTCTCACTATGAAGACGATTTTGCTGATTTTAACAGTGTTGTAAAGGCTTATCAGGACAGGAACCCATATATACTAAAGCATCTGGATGAGATCGGAGTTGAGCTGGGCTGTACGGTGTCTAATATTGTGAATCTGCTTTCCATTGATACCGTCATTATCGGCGGTGAATACGTGGTCTTCCACGAAGTCCTCATTGCCCGGATTGGCAGCATCGTCAGCAGCCACTGCCTGTTCACTCCTTCCATCGTCCCCTCCGAGCTTGGTCACAATGCGGGTATCATGGGGCTTTTTGCCATGTCAAGAGAAAAATATTTTGACTCAATCATCAAAGCAAAATGAAGCGCCGGAAGCACCAGGCCGAAGCAAAAGTCGAATATGCGCGAACCATGTCGAAATTAGACAAACAAGTTTTGCTGATTATTTCTGGGCATATGTTATAATAGCAACGTAAAGGGAAATGTAGCAATAACCTTTATAGCGAATAATCCATAGTAACGAAAACAGGCAATTGATCCGGAAATTCGGGGTTTCTTTACTTCTTAATCCCGAACAGCTTCCGATACAATTGCCTGTTTTCCAATGTCTTTTTCAATCACGCCGGACCGGCCTTCCGCCGATATAGCATTGTTTGATATTGAAGTTTTTGTCGCAGACAACGAAGTCGGCGAATTTTCCCGGGGAAATGCTGCCCGCCTTTCCGTCGGCTTTCAGTGCTCTTGCCGGATTCAGGGTTGCCGCTCTGATTGCATCCTCCGGTCTGATCCCGAACGAAATGGCATTTTTCATGCACCGGAATAAATCCGTGGTAGACCCGGCAAAGGTAATACCGTCCTCCAGCACAGCCGCTCCCTTTTTCATATAGATTTTCTGTCCCCCTGACTCATAGACGCCCTCCGGCATCCCGAGGCAGGAAAGCGCATCGCTGACCAGAATGATCCTTGCAGCAGAAAACATCGCAAAGGTTGCACGGATCACGCTTTCATGAACATGCACCCCATCGCAGATCAGCTCTGCAGACACCGTCTCTGATTCTGCAGCGGCGCCCACGACGCCTGGAGATCTGTGCAGGAAGGGCTGCATCGCGTTATAAAGGTGGGTCACCTGGGTTGCTCCTGCTTCAACGGCTTTTTTTGTCGTTTCATAATCCGCAGCAGTATGGGCGATGGATATGGTGCACCGGTCTTTTACCTTCTCAATGAACTCGATGGCGCCGGGAAGTTCCGGTGCTATACATACGATTTTCAGAAGCCCTGCAGAAGCCTGATACAACCTTTCGAACATGGCATAATCCGGCAGCATGAGATGCTCCTCCGCCTGGGCCCCCTTTTTCTCGTGAGAAAAATAGGGTCCTTCCATATTGATCCCAAGAATGCGGGCGATCCCAGCCGGCTGTCCGTCCCTGAATCGTGCCGCATTTTCATAGGCCTTCTGTAACGTTGCTTCCGGCAGGGTCATGGACGCCGGTGCAAAGGAGGTGATTCCGTGTTCTGCCAGATATCCGGCGATCTTTGTTAATCCTTCAAGCGTTGTTGCAGAAAAATCTTCTCCGGAGTTTCCGTGAAAATGCACGTCGATGAGTCCCGGAATCACATAATCGCCTTGAAGGTCTTCCCCTTCCTTATCCTCGTTAAAGGATTGGAACACTCCGTCATTCACCGCAAATCCCCCGGCGCGAAAAACAAAGTCATCGTGAAAGATCACCGCATTTTTAAACTTCAATGTACATACGCCTCCTTGCATGAAATGCTTTTATAGATCATAGTAATATCCAAATTCCGCCGGATTCGGGATTTTGTTTATGTAAGCTGCTTCCTCTCTCTTTTTTTTAATCCAAATCTCGATCAGCCTGCTATGGAAGACATTCCCCTCAAGCAGAAACTGATGGTCTCTCTCAAGAGCGTCCAGCGCATGCTCCAGGGAGGTGGGCAGGCCCTTGATCTTTTTCTGCTTTGCCGGCGACAGATGGTACAGGTTGATGTCGTATGGTCCGTAACCCTCTTTTACAGGATCGATCTCCTTCTTGATTCCGTCCAATCCGGCCATCAGTATGGCAGCGTATGCAAAATACGGATTGCAGGTCCCGTCCGGGTTCCGAAGCTCAAACCGCTTTTCTTCAGGCGACCTGGCATAGTCGGGGATTCGGATCACAGCGCTTCTGTTTGCAGTAGCATAGCAGATGCTGACCGGAGCTTCGTACCCGGGAACCAGTCTCTTGTATGAATTCGTGCTCGGATTGGTAAAGGCGCAAAGGGCCGGTGCATGTTTCAATATGCCGCCGATGAAATGAAGCGCAGTCTGGCTTAGCTGGGAATATCCGTTTTCATCATAGAAGATCGGCTTCCCTTTTTTAAACATGTGCATGTGCACGTGCATTCCGTTCCCCGCTTCATCAAACAACGGCTTCGGCATGAAAGTCGCCGTCTTGTTTTGCTGAAAGGCTGCGTTTTTCACCACATATTTCACGACCATGGTCTTGTCAGCCATTTCGCAAAGACCCCCGAACTGCACTTCGATTTCAAGCTGTCCCGGGCCTCCGACCTCATGGTGATGATATTTGACGCCCACGCCTCTGTCCTCCAGAAGCATACAAATCCTGCTTCTCAAATCATAGGTAACATCCATGGGAGGTGTTGTATGGTATCCGCCCTTATGAGGAACCTTGTATCCCAGATTGTGTTCCGGAGATCCGCCGTTCCATTCAGCCTGTTCCGCATCGATACAATAACATGAGGTCTGCGGCTTAACCTCGTAGCTTACGTGATTGAAAATGTAGAATTCAAATTCCGGCCCCAACCGGATCTCATCCGCGATCCCCGTGGCCCTCATGTAGGATTCCGCATGAATTGCGACTGCCCTGGGATCCTGATCAAATCTTCTGTGCGGATTTCCGATCACGTAAACGTCACCGATCATAGACAGGGTCGGAACGTCTACGAAGGTATCATATGCCGTGGTTTTCAGGTCTGGTATAAATACCATGTCACTTTTTTCAACCGGTGCGAAACCGTAGTTCGAGCCGTCAAACCCGATACCGTTTTTCAGGGTCTCTTCCGTGAATCTCTCTGCCGGAATGGTAAGATGTCTCCATCGTCCCAGCAAGTCTACCATCTTGAAATCGATCATTTTAATATCCTGCTTCTGGCAGAATATCTTCAGTTCCTCATAGGTGTCAAACATCGAGTCCCTCCTGTTTAATTGTAGATTCTCTGTCAATCAATCGATTAATCCCAGAGCTTTTCCGGGTACAGACCTTTATCCTTCATTGACTGAAGGGCATTAACAACCGATTCCCGATCCTCCTTGTACGTAACGCCGAACCATCTGTCCGCAGAAGGCAATATCTTGACCTTTGCCTTATTTTCCCGAAGCAGCTGATCCACTGTCAAAGGAAGCAGGAACTCTCCTTTCATGGGATTTTCCGCCATTGCCTTATCAAGGAATGCCGGAAAACGGTTTTCGATTTCCTTCATCATGCTCGGTGTAAACCCCCAGAAATTCATGGACACAGTAGTTCCTTTCGCAACTGTAAACCAGTTCTCTTCATTTTCCGTATACTGGATTTCTCCGCTGCGCCACATGATCTTGGTTCGTTCCGTGATCCGTTTTAGAAATCCGCCCTCCGACGTTTCACAGACTCCTCTGGCCACATGACCGTTTTCCGTCAGGGTATTCTCCAGAAGGTAGCCGATCATGCTGTAGCAGTACTGTTCTCCGTCCTCTGCCTGAGTAAGAAACTCGTACATGCTCTGAAAGGCTCCCGTTCCGTAATAATCATCTGCATTGATCACGGCAAAGGGGCCGTTGACCTTGTCCTTGCAGCTCAATACCGCATGGCTGGTTCCCCAGGGCTTTACGCGTCCCTCCGGCACGCTATACCCGGGAGGCAGGTCATTGATATCCTGAAAAGCGTACTCCACCTCGATAAATCTTCCCGACCGGTTGTCGATCAAGGCCCGAAAATCCTCTTCCATTTCCTTTTTAATGATAAAGATTACTTTTTTAAACCCGGCCATGACAGCGTCGTACAGAGAAAAGTCGATGATCAGTTCTCCTGCCGATCCCACGGGATCCATCTGCTTCAAGCCTCCATACCGGCTGCCCATCCCGGCCGCCATCACAACTAATACTGGTTCTTTCATATCTCACCTCATTAATTCTCTGCGTTTCATAACCCGGACGTAAAACTTATATATTCCGGGCTTCGTGTAACACAATTTTATAACAGGGTATGCGCTTTTACA
This sequence comes from Anaerovoracaceae bacterium, assembly GCA_036677845.1. GTDB lineage: Bacteria > Bacillota > Clostridia > Peptostreptococcales > Anaerovoracaceae > Anoxybacterium. The sequence continues at coordinate 29,775 of JAVBVR010000072.1, forward strand.
ACTTTTTTTGGAAAACCGCAGCAGCCGGTTGTAATGAAAGCGCATATCCATATATAATGTTACTATTATGAAGCAGTTTCGCTGAAAATAAGCATGAAGGAGCAAACGGAATGGAAGGTATGCCAAATCGCATATTTTTAATAGGCTATATGGGGTCGGGGAAAACGACGGTAGCAGCAATACTGAGCCATCGCACCGGCACGGCCCGGATCGACATGGATCAGGAAATCGAAAAGGCGGAGGGCATGCCCATCCGTAAAATATTTATCAAATACGGAGAACACGAATTTCGGAACAAGGAGTCGGAGCTGCTTGACAAGCTGTGTCATGTGACGGGAGCCATCGACCTTCTGGCCGGAGAAGTTACCGGTGAGCGGAAGGTGCTGGATAAAGCAAGCAAATATGAAGCCTTTGCGGATTTGAGAGAAGATCTCATCGTATCCTGCGGCGGCGGAATCATTCTAGACGATTTGAACCGTCAAATCTTAAATCGTCAATATACGATATTTCTGGAAGCAAGCCCCGAAACTCTTTTTGAGCGGGTCAACGGCGACGCCAGCCGGCCCTTTGCTTTTATGGATGTCGCGGATGAAGCGGAGCGCCGGCAGAAGTTTCTGGACCTTTATAAAAAAAGAGAGCCTCTCTATCGAGAGGCGGCTTTCGTAACCATTTGCACCGACGGGAAATCTCCCGAAGAAATCGCCGAAGAAATCCTCAGCACGTTATAGGTTGTTCTTGCGTTCGAGATAATCCGGTTGATAGCCATCCCCTTAAAAGTCGTTATATTCCTCAAAAATGCTATTTTTCCTGTTTGTTTTTTTGAATCTCCGAGAGTTTTGTTCGGATCGTCGTTTCAACCTTCTCGGCCAGGCCGTTCTGCTCCGCCTTGGACAGGCCCTTCGTTTCTATGGGCGGATGAACATGGAAGTCCACAAAGGCTCCCGATTCCACATAACCTTTCTTCTCAAAAACATGATAGCTCCCGTCCAGGGTAACCGGTACGATTGGAACGCCGGATTTTATGGCAAGTCTTAAACTGCCTTTCTTGAATTCTCCGGGCTCGGGGCCCCTGCTCCTTGTTCCTTCGGGGAATATTACAAGGGAAAAGCCCTTGTTGAGCAGTTCGGTGCCCTCCTCCATGGTTTTCAGGGAAGAGCGGGCGTCATCCCGTTCGATAAAAACGCTTCTGATATCCCGGATCCACTCGCCGAAAACAGGAATTTTTCCCAGGGTATTCTTTGCCACAAAGCCGATCTGCTTCATGGTAATGACCGCTCCGAAAACAGGAATATCCGCATATCCCTGATGATTGGATACGAAAAGCACCGGTCCTTCCGGAATGTTTTCCAGGCCGGACACATTCAGCGTAATTTTGTATTTTTTCATGATTCCAAGACCCCATGTCGTTGTTGAGTTGAGGATCTGTTCCCTCTCTTTTTCTAGCTCGCCGGAGTCTCTGTATTTTTTTATTCTGAAATGAAAATATCTGAGGTGTCTCAGGTTAAAATACATCCAGAATGCAAAGCATATCAATTTATATGTCTTATATATTTTTTTCATCTGTGCCTCCTTCGGTAAAGCGACGGATCTCGTCTGCGATACAAAACACCGCTGATTCCGAGCTTCTGTGATTCCCGTATATCATATCACAAGCAAGGTGGTCTTTTCCATCCAATTCTATTATAATATTAAGAACAGGCAAACGAGGATCCCAGGAACTCAGAAAGGAATGTACGGCATGGGAAGCAGAAGCGATAGACAAACAGCACAGGAAAAAATACCATTCCGTTTTATCAATAAAAAAAGAGCGGGTTTTGCCGCTTCAGGGTTCGCCTCCTTTACTGCAATTTCATTCTTTGTGATGACAAGAGAAGTGCTTGTCTTCGACACTGTGGTTCGTGAGTTCATCTACGGCCTGCGGAGCGACGGTCTCACCGCATTTTTCAGGACGATGACCGCTATCGGCAATGCGCAGACCATCGCCCTGATCTGTATCCTGTTTCTGCTGATCCCGCGCGTCCGGGTTTCCTGGGGGCTTCCCATGACTGCCACAGCTTTAACTGCCGCGGCGATTCAGTATGCGCTGAAAGTCTCCTTTCACCGTGCCCGGCCCGATCTGGCCCTTCACCTCATCGTGCAAGGCGGCTACAGCTTTCCCAGCGGTCACTCCTTCTCTGTTTTGATTTTTTATGGCATGTTTCTCTTTCTCTGCCGGCTTAATTTAAACAACCGAAGTGCTGCAAATGTTCTCACAGCTTTTTTTCCCTGCCTGATCGCCCTGATCGGATTCAGCAGGATCTATCTCGGCGTCCACTATCCCACAGATGTTCTGGGGGGCTGGTCTGCAGGGCTTAGCGTGTTAATGATCATGATATCAGCGGTTTTGTTTCTACGATCATATAGGAAGGCCGGTTCATAGCCGAATAAGGTCAGAATGTACTGAGTCCTGTTTTTTCCTGGAACCGGTAAACGATCTCTTTCCATCGGCTTTCATCCGCATATTCTGAATAGTCGCCGGTGTAAACTCCGTCCCGGTTCTGCCAGATGCGATCGAAGTAGTCTGCAAATTCCTCCGCAACCGGATCCTGGTTCTTCAGTTTTATCAGCAGATCGGCCTCCAGATTGTAATTGTCCAGGTTTCTCCTTGTATAGTTGGCTGAGCCGCCGATTAAGGTAACGGTATCTGCTTTATAAAATGCTATGGCTTTTGTGTGATATTGTTCCCCATGGGTCATATACCAGCGCACTTGAATTTTGCCTTCTGACTTTTTCAAAAGCTCCGCCGCAGCCTGTCTGTTGGGAATTCCGTTTTTCTCAAATCCGAAGGCATCCTTGTTGGGATCCAGGACTGCACGAATCTCCACGCCGCGCCCGGAGGCCCGGATCAACTCGTCGATGATATCCCGATGAGACAGGTAAAACATGCCCATATCAATCTGATCACCTTTTTTTGCTGCTCTAATGTTTTCCAGAATTTTATCTTTGATCTTGTCTTCCGTCAGAATTTGAACTTCCGTATCCTTCCGGGCGAGGGCGCCGCCGCTATATTGCACATCCTTCAATTCGTGTCCGGAAAATGCCGCTACTGCTCTTTCCGCCTCCAGGAGATAGTTTACCGCCTTCCCGCTGAACTGAAACGCGATGTTGGAATGATGGGAGCTGCCGTCATGGGGATTTGATGAGCTGATCATGGCGCCTTGATCAGTGATGAGCACCTTTCTATGGTTCGCTTTAAAATTTAGAAGTCTTAAATAATTCCTAACCGAAACCTTCGGTCCGTTGTCCCCGAAAGGATTTTTCAGCCAGCCTTCGCCGCTACCCAGTCCAAAATGACGAATATAGGCCCGGTAGTAGCCGGCGTACAGCGGGTTGGAATCTCTCACTTTGCTTAAATCAGTAACGATGACTTCGATTCCGTTTTCTTCAAGCTGCCGAAACTGCCAGTTCAGGACGGAGCTGTAGCTGTTGTTGATTTCATCTGTGATGAGATAGGCCTTCAGCCCCGGGAGCTTGCGTTTCTGTGCAATCAGCGCATCGGTCATCCTTTGTGTTGAATCGGAGAACTGATATTTTTCCGTGTTGTAATAATCGTTGTAAAGAAAGAGATCCGCAACGATAAAATCCTCCGCCTCTTCGATCATTTTAATCTGTGCCTCAAGGATTCTCTGATCGTGAACCGTCTGATGATCCTTTCTATATGTAAGATCGTACAGCAGCCGCAGGTCCGAAACCGAAGAGGGCGGACTTTCATAGGACGTCCCTTCCGGAGCCTGTGTGCTCCAGCCGAACCAGAGCGGAACTGCAACAATCGCTGTGATAACGATAAACATGATGACTCTCCTTTTCTTATTGAAATGCCGCTTAGTCTTCATAGATATCTCCTCTATAAACCCGGGGTGTCGGTTTATCCTTTTCTTGTAAATCTGGCTTTTACTTCGCTTAAAAGCTTTACAGTTATACTTAAAAGTAACATATCTTTTTACAGACCGCCATAACAAATTTAAAAGAGAGAGAAATCCTCTCCCTTTTTAAACCAGGTTCTATCAACGAAGCGGAAGTGACGGAATAACAAAAAAGTACACCTGAAGTTGTCGGATTGAATCCGCCATTTTGGGTGTACTTTTAATACGCTAAGCTGTTTATCTTTCTCTTATTTATGCGGTGCGCAAATATTCGCGGTTTATTTTCCTCTATTTACTATTGTATGCTGCAAGACCTTTGCCGAGAATTTCCACGGCGCGTTTGAGTTTTTCCGGTTCCAGTACGTAAGCGATTCTGATTTCGTCTCTTCCCAGACCTTCCGTCGCGTAAAACCCATCTGCCGGCGCAGCCATGACCGTCTCTCCCCGGTCATCGAATTCCGTCAGCATCCAGGTCAGAAAATCATTGGCATCCTCAACCGGAAGCTTGCAGACCAGATAAAACGCTCCCTCGGGCTTTTGACAGAATACGCCTGGGATATTTTTCAGGCTTTCATAAACCACATCCCTGCGCCGCTCGAATTCATCCCGGATTTCATGGATGACGCGGAACCCCGTTGAATACAACCCGACGGCTGCATGCTGCTCGATGGTGGATACGGCCAGACGTCCCTGGCAGAGTTTCGAGATCAGCTCCAGAATCTCATCGTTTTTGGAGATCAGAACGCCGATTCTGGCGCCGCAGGCGCTGTAGCGTTTGGAAACACTGTCGATCAGAACCAGCCGGTCCCGGATGTCCTCAAGAAACCCGAAGCTGGTGATTTTTCTGCCGTCGAACACCATTTCCCGATAAACCTCGTCACTGATGATATATAGATCATGTTCCTTTGCAACATCGGCAATCATGCGAACCTCTTCCTCTGTGAAAACGGCTCCCGTCGGATTTCCCGGATTGGTTACGAAAATTGCCTTCGTTTTATCTGTTATCTTCTCTTCGATCGCACTTTTTTCCACGTGAAACCCGTTTTCCGCACAGGTGGTTACGGCTACCGGTTTTGCCCCGGTGATGGTGAAAAAGGTGTTGTAATTGGAATAATACGGTTCGAAAATCAGGATCTCGTCCTCCGGATTGGTCAGCGCAAGCAGAGTAAACATAACGGCTTCTGTTCCCCCTGTGGTTATGTAAATGTGGTTCCGGTCCACATCGATTCCGATACTCCTGTAGTAGGTTTCCACGGCTTCCAGAAGCGAAGGAATGCCCTGAGACGGCATATACTCCACCGTAGGCTCCCGGAACGCTTTGACCCGCTCATAGTATTCCGTCGGTACCTTCAGATCAGGCTGACCGATGTTGAGACGGTATATTTTCTTTCCCTTCGCCTCTGCATCGTCGGCGAACTTTGTCAGTTTGCGGACCGAAGATGCTTTCATATTCAACATGTTTTGTGATAACTTTTTCATAATCTATCCTTTACATTTAGAAATACATTCAAAAATTCAATAACGGATCCAAGCCAAAATCTTGCTCCTGGTGCTCTGTAACTTAAACAGTGTATTAGCCTCTGTCATAAAAGACGCTCTTCCCTGAAACAGAAAGCGGAATTCCATATGCTACTCTGACGTCTTCCGGCAGATATTTCAGCTCCATTGCCGCCTTACCGACAGAGAACATAATCCGGTTATCAAACCTGTGGTTCGCTGCTACGGATACGGCAGATCCTACCGCAATTCCGAGATCGGTTACCTTTATTGCACAGTTTGCACCGGCTTTCCGGTTCTGAACACAGTTTTCAAACCCGCAAAAGCGGCAGTGGTCCAGTCCTAGCGCAGCATCTTTCACACCGATGACAACGACCACATGACTGGCGTCCACATTGCCGCCGTCCCGTCCGTGGAAGGCCTCTCCCGTTTCCTCTGCGATTTTCCTCATCCGGTCCGCCAGCTTTGCTTTATCTTCTCCATCTATCATAATAGCCACCAGACTGTCTTCCCCGCAGCCCTTAGGTGCGGTTCTGGCTGCTGCCATCATCAGTTCGGCGACATGGTATGCGGCCTTCTTTTCTGCATCGATATTGTTGTAGATCATAATCTACCCCCCAATCCTTAAAAGCTAATTTCGTTCTATTTTATTATAGGAGCACCCGAAAGGCAAGCAATTTCAAGATTTAAGTGAAATTGAGCAGAGATTTTACGGCTTCCCGTAAAATCAACTGCTCAATCGTGTTTTAACAAAAATATTTTCTGACATTTTTTAGTATTTTTATTTTTAGCCGAAAAGTTTTAACCAATATGACTTGGGTAAAATAATTTTTTTCCCGCCGGGCTTCCCCTATCTGATTTTAATGTGAACTTCCCTCAACTGCCTTTCATCCACATCGCCGGGGCAATTCAGCATTGGGTTCTGAGCATTGCTGTTCAGGGGGAACGGAATAACCTCCCGAATGCTTTCCTCTTCCGACAGCAGCATGACGATGCGGTCGATTCCGGGCGCCATTCCCGCATGAGGCGGTGCTCCGTACTGGAACGCCTGATAGAGTGCACCGAATTTACTTTTCACGTCTTCCTCCGTATATCCCGCAATCTCGAAGGCCTTTACCATGATATCCGGACGATGATTTCTTACTGCACCGGAGGAAAGCTCTATACCGTTACAGACGATATCGTATTGATATGCCTTGATCTCAAGTGGATTCAATGTCATCAGTGCTTCCATCTCTCCTTGCGGCATAGAGAACGGATTATGGGTAAACTGAATTTTTCCCGTTTCCTCACTGATCTCATACATGGGGAAATCGGTGATAAAGCAGAATTCGAAGCGGTCCGTTCTGATCAGGTTCATGCGCCGGCCCAGCTCTGTCCGGATCTGTCCTGCATATTTTTCTGCCAGGCCTTTTTCGTCACTGATAAAATACAGGACATCTCCTTCCTTCAGCGCTGCAAGACGGGCGATTTCCTGCCGCTGTTCATCGGAAAAGAATTTATCGATGGGGCCTTTATAGCTCATATCCTCCTTTACGGAAATATATCCGAGTCCTTTCATTCCAATGCCCAGTGCAAACTTTTCCATGGAGGCAAAGAAGGATTTCGGCATTTTGGCGCAGCCGTTCACCGTTACGCCTCTTACGATCTTCCCCTGGAACGGCTTGAAATCAACGCTGCTGAAAAACTCAGAAAGGTCGATAATCTCGAGAGGGTTTCTCAGGTCAGGCTTATCGGTTCCGTATTTCAGCATGGCCTCCGCAAATGGAATCCTTGCGAAAGGAGCCGGGGATATTTCCTTGTCCGTAAAGCGCCGGAAGGTTGCCGAAAGCACCTGTTCCGCCACCGCAAAGACATCCTCCTGGGTGGCAAAGGCCATTTCAAAATCCAATTGATAAAATTCACCCGGTGAACGGTCGATTCTGGCGTCCTCGTCACGGAAGCACGGTGCGATCTGAAAGTATTTATCAAATCCCGATACCATAAGCAGCTGTTTGAACTGCTGCGGGGCCTGAGGCAAAGCATAGAATTTTCCTTTGTGTTTTCTGCTTGGCACCAGATAGTCTCTTGCCCCCTCCGGCGAGGAATTTGCGAGGATCGGCGTCTGGATTTCCATAAAATCCATCCGTTCCATCTGATTTCTCAAGCATTTTATGATTTCCGACCTCAGCACCATATTGCTGTGGACCTTGGGATTTCTCAGATCAAGGTAGCGGTACTTCAGCCGCACATCCTCCCTGGTCTCGGTGGAACTGTCAATCTCAAAGGGTAAATTATTTTGCGCACCGCCGAGAACTCTGATCTCTTCCGCCTTCAGCTCCACTTCTCCGGTGGAAAGATTCGGGTTATAGGTCTCCTCATCCCTCTGAACGACGGTTCCGGCTATGCTTACCACCGTTTCCCTGTTCAGGTTGGCCAGCTGCTGGTCCGTTACAACCACCTGGGTAATACCGTAGTGATCCCTTAAATCGAGAAATGCGATTCCGCCGTGGTTTCTGATGGTATTGACCCACCCGGCGAGCTTCACCTCCCGGCCTACGTCGGCCAGAGTCAGTTCTCCGCAATTTTGGGTGCGGTATGCCTGGGACTGAAATACAAAGATCGGTTCCAGTCCTTCCTCCCCGACGGAAGATTTTCTCGGTGCGTACTTCCCATAGGAGGAAAAGATCGCGTTCAGTTCCGCCTTTTCCTCTTCGAATTTTTCATGTTCCGCTTTCAGGTCCAAATCGGTTTTTCCACTGTTTTCATTCGAGATCAAAGCGGTTATTTCTCCATTTTCACTCAGGATCGAAACGGTTATTTCTCCATTTTCACTCAGGATCGAAACGGCCTTCAGCTTTTCTTCTATTAAATCCCGGACTGCCTGAGGGCTGGCGCTTCCCTTCAGCTGCCGCATGCATTGTCCCACCAGGAAATCGAAGGCTTTTTCCTTTCCGTTTCTGTAGTCCTCAATGGACCTGGGGTGGTCTTTCAATACCTCCAGCACTGCGGCCTCAAGCTGGCTGCTGCCCTCTGCGATCAGAAGCCCGTGCTCTTTTGCGTACTGCTCCGGGTCAACGTCGTTCTTAAACAGCTCCTCAACCAGCAGCTTCCCGACACTTCTGTTTATTATCCTCTGGGATACCATCCGAATAATTTTTGCCAGTTTCCCCGAGTCGATGTTCAGGTTCTCGGGAAGAATAGCCGTATCCTTCATCAAACGAAGAATATCGCCGATCACGGTGTTTGCCGTTTCTTTTGCAAGACCGGTACTGGTCGCCGCCTCTTCAAACAACAATGCTACTTCTTTTGCGGCAGTCAATGTTTTCGTCGCAGTTTCGGATAAGCCGAATTGTTCCTGATAACGGATTCTTTTAGCCTGAGGCAGCTCCGCCATGCTGTTTTTCATTTCCTCCAGCCACGCCTCACCGATTTGGATCGGAAGCAGGTCGGGATCCGGAAAATAGCGGTAGTCCTGAGCATTTTCCTTGGAGCGCATAGCGTAGCTTTCCCCTTGATCGTCATTCCATCTGCGGGTCTCCTGCTTCACCCTGCCGCCCTCCTCCAGCACCTTGATCTGGCGCTGGCTTTCAAACAGTATGGCCCTTTGTATCGCCTTCAGCGAATTGAGATTCTTCATTTCTGTTCTGGTTCCGAATTCCCTCTGTCCCGCCGGTCTGACGGACAGGTTTACATCGGCGCGCATAGAGCCCTCCTGCATCTTGCAGTCGGATACGTCCAGATAAACCAGCATCTCCCGTAGCATTTCCAAAAAGCTTGCTACTTCTTCGGGTTCTGAAAAATCAGGGTTGGTTACAATCTCAATCAAAGGAACGCCGCAGCGGTTATAGTCGATGAGCGTTCCGGTTGTGTCGTGAATCAGCTTGCCCGCATCCTCTTCCATATGAATCTCACGAATGGTAATCCGCTTTGCAGTCCCGCCGGAAAGCGGAAGCTCCAGCCAGCCGTCTCTGCAGATCGGAGCATAGAGCTGGGAGATCTGATAGTCCTTCGGCAAATCTGGATAAAAATAATTCTTTCGGTCAAAGCGGTTGTTCCTTTGAATTTCGCAGTTCAGAGCAAGACCGGCTTTGATAGCCTTGTCCGCTGCCGCCTTGTTCAATACCGGGAGGCTCCCCGGCATACCCAGGCAAACCGGACAGGTATGGGAATTGGGAAGACCGCCGAACGCGGTGGTACAGCCGCAGAATATTTTTGTTTTGGTGGACAGCTCCACATGGACTTCCAGTCCTATTACGATCTCATACTTCATTTTCCCTGCCCCCCTTTCTCCGGTGACTTTTTATGGTAATCCGTATTTTTCTGATATACCTCTGCCGCTCCGACGAGCAATTCCTCCGAAAACGCCTTTCCGATCAGCTGCATGCCTACCGGCATCCCGTCGTTTCCGAAACCGCACGGAAGCGCCACCGCAGGCAGCCCCGACAGATTGACGGAAACGGTATAGATATCTGCCATATACATGGCAAGAGGATCTTCGATCTGTCCTCCGATGCGGTAGGCCGTGGACGGGCTTACCGGGCTGATGATCATATCGTATCTTGCGAATGCTTCATCAAAGGACCTTTTGATCAATCCTCTTACCTGGAGCGCTTTTTTATAATAGGCGTCGAAATAGCCGGAGCTTAATACAAAGGACCCCAGCATGATTCTTCTTTTGACTTCTTTTCCGAATCCTTCACTGCGGGACTTGTAGAAGATCTCCGTAAGATCTCTCGCCTTTTCTGAGCGATATCCGTATTTGATCCCGTCATAGCGGGAAAGGTTAGAGCTGGCTTCCGCACATGCGATGATATAGTAGGCCGGCACGGCGTAATCGATGGCCGGGATTTCGAACTCCTCCACGTTGGCACCAAGTTTTTCGAAGGTCCCGGCGGCTTCCAGCACCACCTCTTTTACCTCGCCGGAAAGTCCGGTTTCAAAGTAATTCTTGGGAAGACCGATTTTCAGCCCGGACAAACCGGCTTCCTCTGCAGCCGCCGCCAAATCATAATCCGATGCCGGGCCGCGATTCAATATATTCGAAAAATCAAAGGGTTTTTTCATTACTGAGGTGCTGTCCTTCGCATCATAGCCGGAGATTACTGACAGCGCTGCGGCACAGTCCTTTACGTCCCTGCCCATGGTACCGATCTGATCCAGCGAAGAAGCATACGCCATCAGTCCGTAGCGGGATACGCTTCCGTAGGTGGGCTTGATTCCCGTCAGATTGCAGAAGGCACAGGGCTGCCGAATGGAGCCGCCCGTATCCGATCCCAGGGCATAGGGTGCAAGCCTTGCTGCAACGGCTGCTGCCGATCCTCCCGAGGAACCTCCGGGAACTTTTTTTGGATCCCAAGGGTTTTTTGTAATTCCATAGTATGAGGTTTCTGTAGATCCGCCCATTGCAAACTCGTCCAGATTTGTCTTTCCGATTATGACCGCTCCCGCCTTTTCCAGTTTTTCGATCACTGTGGCATCGTAGGGCGGAACAAAATTGTACAGCATTTTTGACGCGGCGGTGGTTTTGATTCCTTTCGTGCAGATGTTGTCCTTTACGGCGACAGGTACGCCGGCCAGCGGGGAGAGGGTCTCTCCGCGGTCGATTCTGCGCTGAACGGTTTCCGCCTGCTTCATCGCCTCCTCTTCCATTACCGAGATATAGGCGTTGACAGACTGTCCCTCCTCTTTAATTGCGTTGAGATAGCTTTGCACAGTCTCCGCGCAGTTCAGCTTGCGATTTCTTATCTTTTCTCCTATTTCCAGAGCTGTCAGCTCCCTGATTTCGGAGGTTTCAGCAGCTCTTTTTACCGGAGCGGCTTTTTCACTTCTTGTCATGATCGTTCCTCCTATTCCACTGTTCTAAACACCTTGAAATAATCGCCTCTGGACGCGGGTGCGTTTTGAAGCATCGCTTCCCGGCGGTCCTCATTCACGGCGTCCTCGCTGCGGAAACGGTTTGATTCGTCGAAAGGGTGTGTCAGTTCCTTCATATCTGTCGTATCCAGTTCATTCAGCTTGTCCATATAGTTCAAAATATCGGTCAGGTCCTTCTTGACCCCGGCCTTTTCCTCTTCGGAAATCTCCAGCCTTGAGAGTTCTCCGATATAATCGATCAATTCATCTGTAATCTTCATGCTTTCACCTCCGGATGAAATCATCATCCCAATTCTTTTTCCCGGAAAACCGGTTATCACATCAATAAAAAAGCCCCTAAGATATAACTATCCTAGGGACGAAAAAAATCCGCGGTACCACCCAAATTGACGCAGCCTTCAAATCACAGGCGTCACCAGGGGTTGACGCCGTCATTTTCATGCTTTAATCCTCTCGATGCATTGTAACGCATGCAACACGGGCAGATTTACTAAGACAAGGTTTCCTGCGGCCAGGATCTGAATCCTTGACCGGGCCGGTGTCCTTTGAACCTGCCGGCTCCGAAGTGTTCTTTCGTCCGGAGTGTCACAAATGGCAATTTCAGTCACGTTGCCAATCCCTGCTTTGCGTTTCTCCCGATTACTTTTCTTCATCCACGCCGATTTCAGTATAATAAAAATCTTGTTGTAAACAATATCACAAAAAAAAAACGATTGCAAGTATTTTATTTTTTGTATTGACATACAGGCAAACACCCGATATACTAAACCATTATAGCAAAGGCGCTGTAGGTATTAACCTCTGCGCCCTTTTTTATTGCCGGAGAGATCCTGATAGCTTTTGATCTGTTTATTATTTCGAAATTATAGTCATTCTATACAAAATTTTTAAGGAGGACCCCCAATGGATAAGATTACATCGGTTTTCGGTAGCATGGTATTCAACGATGCGGTTATGAGGGTACGCTTGCCGAAAGACACCTACAAAGCGTTAAAGAAAAATATGGAGGAGGGTACCAATCTTACCCTTGAAGTTGCCAACATCGTGGCGAATGCCATGAAAAACTGGGCGCTGGAAAAAGGAGCTACTCACTTTACTCACTGGTTTCAACCTATGACGGGAATCACTGCCGAAAAACACGACAGCTTTATCACTCCAACCGGTGACGGCGGCGTCATCATGGATTTTTCGGGAAAAGAACTGATCAAGGGCGAACCGGACGCTTCCAGTTTTCCGTCCGGCGGAATCCGAGCCACCTTCGAAGCAAGGGGCTATACCAATTGGGATCCCAGCTCCTATGCTTTTATCAAAGAGCATACCCTTTGCATTCCGACAGCCTTCTGCTCCTATCGCGGCGAGGCTCTGGACAAAAAGACTCCCCTGCTCCGTTCTATGGAAGCGCTGAATGTGCAGGCACTGAGAGTTTTAAAGCTTTTCGGGCAGTATGATGTAAAACGGGTCGTGTCTACTGTAGGCGCGGAACAGGAATATTTTCTAATCAACAAGGATCTGTTTGACAAGAGAAAGGATCTGATGTACTGCGGCAGGACCCTGTTCGGGGCAAAGCCGCCGAAAAATCAGGAGCTGGAAGACCATTACTTCGGCGCCATCAAGCCGCGTGTCAACGCCTACATGGAAGAGCTGGACGAAGAGCTCTGGAAGCTGGGCGTCTATGCCAAAACGGAGCATAACGAGGTTGCGCCGTCTCAGCATGAGCTGGCACCGGTTTTTACGACGACAAACATTGCCACTGATCAGAACCAGCTGACCATGGAGATCATGAAAAAGGTGGCGTCCAACCACGGACTTGTTTGCCTGCTTCATGAGAAGCCTTTCGCCGGCGTCAACGGCAGCGGCAAGCATCTGAACTGGTCTCTGTCTACCGACGCCGATGAAAACCTTCTTTCTCCGGGAAAGAATCCTGCCGGCAATTTGAAGTTTCTGCTGTTCCTCTGCGCGGTCATCAAAGCCGTCGATGAATACCAGGATCTCCTTCGCATTTCGGTTGCAAGCGCCGGGAACGACCACAGGCTCGGCGGGAATGAAGCTCCTCCCGCTATCATCTCCATGTTTATCGGAGAAGATCTGGAAGCGATTCTTAACGCCATCGAAAGGGGCGAAGACTATTTGGACATTCAGGATCGCACCATGAATATGGGCGTGAAAGTCCTTCCTCAGTTCAAACGGGATACGACAGACAGAAACCGGACTTCCCCCTTTGCGTTTACCGGCAATAAGTTTGAATTCCGCATGCCCGGATCCGGTGCATCCATTTCCTGCCCGAGCTACATGCTGAATGTTACGGTGGCTGAATCTCTGAGACAGTTTGCCGATGCTCTTGAAGGTTCCAAAGACATGGAAGCCAGCCTGAAGGCTTTGATTAAAGAGACCATTTCGAAGCATAAGAGGATTATTTTCAACGGAAACAATTACTCCGGGGAGTGGGTCGCCATGGCGGAAAGCAGAGGTCTGTCGAATTTGAAATCCGCGGTGGACGCGCTGCCTCTCTTCACGAAAGAAAAAAACCTGGAACTTCTGAAGCGGCACTGCATCTTTTCAGAAGTGGAAGTTCGTGCGAGGCAGGAGATCCTGCTGCGCGAGTATTGCAATTTATTGAACATTGAGGCCCTTACCATGACCGACATGGTCAACAAGGAGATCCTGCCCGCCGTATCCGGCTATATCAAGACTCTGACCGATACGGCACTCGGCAAGAAGGCCCTTGACCCGGCCATTACCTGCGAGCTTGAGAAAGAGCTGATTACCAACCTTTCCTCTATTTCGCTGAGCCTCCACAAAACAGTTCAGGAGCTGGATAACGCGTTGATCGAAGTAAATGCCGTCTGCGACCTCTTTGCTACGGCAGAATTCTATAACAAAAAAATACTTCCGATCATGAAGGAGATCCGTATTGCAGCAGATACTCTGGAAACCATGACTGCTTCAGGATGCTGGCCTTTCCCTGCATACGGCGAGCTCCTCTTCAGTGTATAACTCTGCCTCCTCTATTTTGATTTACTATAGGCAAAGCCCGTAAACCGTCGTTTACGGGCTTTTGCTTTCTCCGAAAATTCCGGAAAGCTCTCTTGCCGCTTCTGCAATATCTTTCCCGGACAGGATGCCGGAAACGACGGCAAATCCGTTAATTCCGCTTCCGGCAAAGCATTTCGCCGTATTGCGATTGATGCCGCCGATCACAACAATGGGTAGGTTCACCGCTTTCCGTATTCGAAAGAGTTCTTCCATGGAGACAATTCCTGCATCGCTTTTCGTTCCCGTCGCAAACATGGCACCCACGCCGAGATAATCGGCACCCTCGGCCGCTGCTCTTTCTGCCTGCTTGACGGTGGATACTGAAACTCCGAGAATCTTATTCCGGCCGATGAGCCTGCGAACTGCCGCAGCGGGCAGATCATCCTGCCCGAGGTGAACCCCATCCGCTTCCGCAGCCATGGCGATGTCGAAACGGTCATTGATAATCAGTGGAACACCGTATTGTTCCGTTAGACGCTTTACAGAACAGGCCGACCGGTAAAAAGCCAGGGATGAGACAGCTTTTTCCCGAAGCTGCACCATGGTACAACCACCGAGAATAGCCTGCTCTACTGCTTCCTCCAAAGTTTGCGTACTCATCAGCGTTCTGTCCGTAACAAGATAAAGGGAATAATCTAAGTACCCCATGCACCCTGCCGTCTGGTTTTTCATAGTATCCCGGTCCCCTTTTTTGCGTCGGCTGCCGCGCCGCCGGGCAGTCGGATTTGAGCCTTCGACTCCATTACGGCTCCGTCCAGGCAGCCTACGGCATCAGTCAGAGCAATGCGGAAGCTTCCGGTTCCCAAAGTTCCCGCCCGTTCGAAGGCAAACTCTCCCGCAATACCCATAGCAGTGACTCCCGCGACTGCGGCGGCCAGGTAATCCGTTGTCACCGCAGCAAAGGAGGCTGTAAGCGAGGTCGTCATGCAGCCGGTTCCTGTGACTCTCGTAAGCATTGGATGACCGTTTTCTATGGTAACGATTTTCTCTCCGTCAGAAACCGCATCAATCACACCGGTTACGGCTGCAACACAGCGGTACTTCCGGGCGATGATCTGGGCGACGGAGGCTTTGTCATTACCCGCATCGGCCGCGGAAGTGTCTACTCCCCTCGTCGATGCTTTCCCCCCGGCAAGAAATGACAGCTCCGAAAGGTTTCCGCGAATGATGGAAGGCCGGATCTCATTTAAAAAGATCATTGCCGCTTCGTTTCTGAGCTTTGACGCCCCAACTCCAACCGGGTCCAATATTACCGGGATGCCAAGCGCATTCGCCTTTCTTCCCGACGCCATCATAGACGCGAAGGTCCGATCGTTCAATGTGCCGATATTGACCACCAATGCGGAAGAGATGGCTGTGATTTCCTCGGTTTCCGAGATATCGTCAGCCATGATGGGTGACGCGCCGACGGCCAGAGTCGTATTGGCACAATCTCCTGCTGTTACATAGTGCGTCTGGTCAGGCCTCCCAGCTCCACCAGCTCGCCGATCTGAGCCGCATCGGTACTGTCGGCGATTGAGCCCGGGCGAAGCGCGTCTCCAAGGCTGATGGTCACATCATATTCTCTGAGGATCTCCAGCAGTTCATCATAGTATTGGTAAAACGGATTCTCATTCCCCGTGATTTCCATCCAGGCAAAGAGCAGTGCTCCTCCTCTGGATACAATATTTGTCAGCCTTTTTTGCCGTTTGAAATGTTCCGCCGCCCGGCGGTTGATTCCCGCGTGAAGAGTCATAAAGTCCACGCCTTCCTTTGCATGAGACTCCACAACCTGAAGAAAATCACCGGCCGTGATGTCCGGCAGATTTTTCTCCAGATAACCGGCAGCATCATAGACCGGAACCGTTCCGATCATGGCACAGGATACGGAGATCAGCTCCCGCCGGAAGTTGTTTGTCTTCCCGAAATTACTCAGATCCATAATCGATTCACATCCAAAATCCAGAGCCAAACGCACTTTTTGCATTTCCAGCTCATAATTTCTGCAGTCTCCGGAAATGCCAAGATTTACATTCACCTTGGTCCTGAGTCCCTTGCCGATGCCCTCCGCCGAAAGACTGACATGATTTCTGTTTGCCGGGATTACGACTGCACCGCTTGCTGCGAGAGCACGGACCTCCTCCGCACTTATTTGCTCTTTCACGGCAACAGCTTTCATCTCATCCGTGATGAAGCCGTTTCTGGCGGCTTCCATTTGAGTTTTATATTTCATTTGAAGTACCTCTTACGTTTTTATTGAATTTTTCCGCGAGACCGTAGAAATGATTGACAGGCCCTTGGCCTCTCCCGATGGACAGGCTATGCCCGATTGCCGAAGTAACATACTCTTTCGCTGCTCCGACGGCCTCCCGGACCTCCAAACCCTTCGCCAGATTTGCCGCGATGGCGGAAGCGTAGGTGCATCCCGTCCCATGGGTGTTTCGTGTGCTGATCCGTTTGGTGTGAAAGCGGAAGATTTCTGATCCGTCATAAAGAACATCCTCCGCATCTCCTGACAGGTGTCCCCCTTTGATCAGCACATTTCCGGCACCCATGCCGTGAATAATTCTGGCGGCTTCTTCCATCTCCCATATGCCCGATATCTTTCTTCCTGTTATGCATTCCGCCTCCGGTATATTCGGAGTCAGCAGAAATGCCAGCGGTATCATTTCCCGAACCAGCGTTTCAAGCGCATCCTTCCGCATCAGGGCGAAGCCTCCCTTGGCGACCATTACGGGATCGACGACCGGCTTTGGAGCACGGTGCTGCCGGAGCTTTGCGGCAGTAACCATCATAATTTTCGCAGTGGAAAGCATGCCGACCTTGACGCCGTCGACACGAATATCCTCAAATACCGCATCGATCTGGTCACCGACAATTTGAAGATCCGCATCCTGAATCGAGATCACCCGTCTGGTGTTTTCCGCAACAATTGAAGTTATGACGCTCATTCCGAATGTTCCGTGTGCGGAAAACGTCTTCAGGTCCGCCTGGATCCCGGCTCCGCCGCTGCAGTCCGAGCCTGCAATAGTCAGTAGATTTTTCATTGAATTCCCTCCTTTTCTGATATATTTTTTTGAACCAGAGGGAAGGAATTATTTCTGTTATTGATTTTCTGTCTGCGGGATGGTATCCCGGAAACAACAAAATGCTTGACGAAGAAGCCAAGCATTTGAACCAATATTGTTTTTTGTTTCGCTTCCCTACCACGGTGTTAACCGTCAGGTTCAAAGGGTCAGGTTTTAACCTTCTCAACTGCAAGCAGTCCCCCCGCATACTATTCAGTTTTAAAAAGTTGACCTGCTCCTTCTGCGCAGTGGCGCAGATCGCAATAAAAAAGCGTATGCCGGATAAGGCAACGCCTGAAAAAAATAGTTTTTTCTTCATCGCTTCCCTACCACGGTGTTAACCGTCAGGTTCAAAGGGTCAGGTTTTAACCTTCTCAACTGCAAGCAGTCCCCCCGCTTTTTCATCATTATATGATATCGGCAAAAAAATAGCAAGAGCGGATTTCCGTTGAATGTGGATTTCCACAGAATAGATATCCACTGATTATAAATTTCCGCTACTGGTTATATTCCTCCTGCTCATAGGCTTTCAAAATCTGCTTCGCAACATTGTGCTTGGAAATGCGCATATCCATGGCTTGTTTTTCGATATACTTATGCGCCTGCCCTTCCGACATGGACAGATACTGGATCAGTACGCATTTCGCTCTGCTAATCACCTTCATCTCCTCAAGCTTCAAGTGGAGATGGAGATTCTCCTGCTTCAGGGACTGTACCCGGTGACGAGTTACCTCGGCGAATTTCACCGCCTGGTTAAAGAACGCCTTCACGAGGGGTTTCCCGACAACCAGAACACCGTAAGGCTCCACCTTAAGGGAAATGATATTGGCATATTTATTCTGCACCGCCAAAAGAATGCCGGCGGTATACTTCTCTGCAGCAAAGACCGCTAAATCAACACCGGTTTTCCCCTCCAACGGAGAGTTGATGATGATAAGGTCAAACTCGTTTTTTTCCATGAGGTTCGCCGCATCTTCCTCCGTAAAGGCAGCCAGAACCTGCGAAGAGGAATCCATCTCAAGCAGCTGAACCAGCATATCCTTGCTCTTTCCTTTCCGGGACACTACCAGAATCTTTTTCATCAACTCACCACCTTTCCGGGAAATATAATTTTTGATTATATCATTGAATGATTCGTAATAAAATGTTTTTTTTCTTATGCGCGTTTCTCATCGTACTGAAGCGCATCGTATCCCTCTTCCCCTGTACTGATCCGCACCACGTTCTCCACACTATATACGAAAATTTTGCCGTCGCCGACTGACCCTGTACCCAAAACCCGCTTTGCTGTTTCGATGACGGTCCTGACAGGAACTTTACTCACCACAATTTCGATGCATATCTTCGGAAGAAGCTTCATCTCGAGCTTAACGCCTCTGTAGTAATCATTTCTGCCCTTCTGTGCACCGCACCCGTGTACCTGTGTAACGGTCATTCCGGTAATTCCGATCTTATTCAGCGCGTCTTTCAGCTCATCAAACTTGTTTGGATTTGCATAAATTTCAACCTTGAAGATTTTGGCCCCTTCCACCAGCGGTCCGTCATCCGTTTCATCAGCCTGCACCTTTTCCAGGCTGATGACATTGCTATAGGATAGAGGCATAAAATCGGCGTAGCTGCTGACTATATCATGCTCATGAACATCCAGCCCCATCATCTCCTCCTCCTCAGTAACTCGGAGGCCGACAGTATGTTTGATTGCCTGAAAAACAATCGTCATGGATATTCCAATCCATGCCGCAACGCTGACAACACCCAGAGTCTGCACTCCGGTCATATAGAAGCCGCCGCCATTGAGCAAACCCCCATCCAGAGCAAAGACTCCCGTCAGGATCGTGCCGGCAGCTCCGCACAATCCGTGAACTCCGATGGCGCCTACCGGATCATCGATCTTTAGCTTCGTGTCGATCCATTCGATTCCGAGAACCACGACAAAAGATGCAATCAAACCGATGGCAAACGCTCCTGCGGGGCTGACTGCGTCGCATCCGGCCGTGATGGCAACCAGTCCCGCCAGCGCGCCGTTCAAGGTCATCGATACGTCAGGCTTTTTCCAGCGGAGCCATGTAATCAGCATTGTCCCGCAGGCTGCGGATGCAGCCGCTAGGTTGGTATTGACGAAAATACTGCTCATGGCAGACAGCGTATCATCGCCTGTCGCAGAAACGGTGGATCCTCCATTGAATCCAAACCATCCGAACCACAGGATAAACACGCCCAGCGCACCGACGATAAGATTGTGGCCCGGAATCGCCTGTGCTTCTCCTGCACTGTTGTATTTTCCAATCCGCGGCCCCAGAAGATATGCACCGACCAGGGCAGCAACACCGCCTGCCATATGAACCGCAGTGGAACCGGCGAAATCATGGAATCCAAGCTCGGAAAGCCATCCGCCTCCCCAGATCCAGTGACCGGAAACCGGATAGATTACTGCGCTGATCGCAAGACTGTACAGACAGTATGCAGAAAACTTTGTTCTTTCAGCCATCGCGCCGGATACAATTGTGGCGGCCGTTGCACAAAAAACGGTCTGAAAAATGAAAAACGCCTCTGTGGGAAAGCTGGAGTCGTAGTTTCCTCTTACAAAGAAATCGGGAATTCCGATCCAGCCTCCCAGACTGGCTCCGAACATAAGGCCAAATCCAACTACCCAAAAAGCAACAGAGCCGATAGAAAAGTCCATCAGGTTTTTCATAATGATATTTGCGGAGTTTTTTGCTCTGGTAAACCCGGTTTCCACCATGGCAAACCCGGCTTGCATAAAAAACACCAATGCCGCAGCGATGAGAACCCATATTGTGTCTTCTGACGAAAACATAAACCATTCCTCCTTTTAACATTCTGACCGGTGCTTCAGCGCCGCCCGCAGAATTTGTGCCGGAAAATCACGAACCTCGGATTCATAGATTTTCGTCGTATCGAGAAATAAAAATATAATAAAAAAAGAGACGCTTGTGGTTTTACCCACAGCGCCTTTGCTATTGTTGTGAATTATAATCCCGGATTTTTCCGATGTCAAGTATATTTTTTAAGACCGCACTTACTTTTTATGAAAACTGAAAAATCTGAAAATTCGCCTTGCTTTTTCATGATACATCCTGTATACTCATTCCTAATAGACAAAGGCGTCTTACTTTTTAGGGGCTCTTTGTCTTTTTGTTTGCAAAAATAGTGCGGCGCCCGGATTCCTTTTTGGACGATTTTGCATAACAATGCCGCTTATAGAAAACAGGAGGACAAGGAAATGAAAATGGAAGGTCAGGTCCGGATTCCATCCGGCTGTGCCATATCAGGAATTTTTTCAAAGGCGGGCCGCCGCTTCAACGGAGAGCAGATCATCAGATCGATTGCAACGATGCACGACCGTTCGAACGGTTTAGGCGGAGGCTTTGCCGGTTATGGAATCTATCCGGAATACAAGGATTTTTATGCACTGCATGTTTTTTATGATAGTACCTCGGTGAAAGAGGAGTGTGAAAAATTTCTGGACCGGCGTTTTGATATCATTAATCTTTCAAAGATACCGATTCGAAAAACCGCTAAAATTACGGATGAACCGCTTATCTGGCGATATTTCGTCACGCCGCTCCCCACAAAATTGTCGGAAAGCCAGCTGGATGAAGAAGAATTCACCACTCGCTGTGTAATCCATGTCAATACGAAAATCGACGGCGCTTATGTGTTTTCCAGCGGAAAAAATATGGGTGTCTTCAAAGCGGTGGGGTTTCCGGAGGATGTGGGATATTTCTACAGGCTTGAGGATTACCAAGGTCATTGCTGGACTGCCCACGGCCGGTATCCGACCAACACTCCGGGCTGGTGGGGCGGCGCACATCCATTTGCCCTGCGTGATTTTTCCATTGTACATAACGGGGAGATATCCTCCTACGATACGAATCGAAGATATATCGAAATGTTCGGGTACCAGTGTACCCTTCTGACCGATACGGAGGTGATCACCTATATCGTCGATTACCTGCTGCGAAAACGGGGACTTACTATGGAGGAGCTGGCTCATGTCATTGCCGCTCCGTTCTGGTCTACCATTGAGAACAAACCGGAGGAGGACAAAGAAATCCTCACCTACCTCCGCAATACCTTCAGCAGCCTGTTGATTACCGGTCCTTTTTCCATTCTTCTAGGATTCCGCGACGGAATCATGGCGCTCAACGACCGCCTCAAGCTGCGGTCCATGGTCATTGGAGAAAAGGGGGATATGGTCTATATCGCCAGCGAGGAGTGCGCCATCCGGGCTGTTGCTCCGGAGCTGGACCGATTCTGGTCTCCGAAAGGCGGAGAACCGGCCATCTTTACATTAAGCGGAGAAGGGAACGCAGTCTCCTCTGGAAAGGGAGGCGTGAAGTATGTCGGTTAATTATTTTTATCCAGAATTTGAAGTGGTTCGAGACAAGGAAAAGTGTGTTCAATGCGGGCAGTGTGTCTCCCAATGCGCAAACAAGGTTCATTATTATAAAGAAAGCGGCGGACAGCTGCTGGCAGACGATTCCAAATGCGTCAACTGCCACCGCTGTGTCTGTATCTGCCCTTCGACAGCGCTGAAAATCACGAAGTCAAATCATAATTTCAGATACAATGCCAACTGGACAAGGCGGACCATTACCGAGATTTATTCCCAGGCGCATACCGGAGGCGTCCTGCTTTCTTCCATGGGAAATCCCAAGGAGATGCCGGTCTACTGGGATAAAATATTAATCAATGCCTCTCAGGTAACAAATCCCTCCATAGACCCTCTCCGGGAACCTATGGAAACCAAAGTATTCCTGGGCAGCAAGCCAACTGTCATAGAGCGGGATGAAAAGGGCAGGATCAGAAACAATCTGCCTCCTCACATCGCTCTTGACGTACCGATTCTATTTTCTGCCATGTCCTACGGTTCCATCAGCCTGAATGCCCATGCCTGCCTGGCCGATGCAGCCGTTGAGCTGGGCACCTGCTATAACTCGGGCGAGGGCGGACTACATGAAGATTTTTACCGTTACTGTCAAAATACGATCATTCAGGTAGCCTCCGGCCGGTTCGGCGTACATAAGGAATACCTGGAGGCGGGCGCGGCCATCGAAATCAAGATGGGTCAGGGAGCGAAACCCGGAATCGGCGGTCACCTGCCGGGAAATAAAATTGTTGGCGACGTTTCCAGAACCAGAATGATCCCGGAAGGTTCCGATGCGATCTCACCGGCTCCCCATCACGATATCTATTCCATTGAGGATCTCAGGCAGCTGGTCTATTCTCTCAAAGAGGCGACCGACTATAGAAAACCGATCATTGTCAAGGTAGCCGCCGTTCACAATATCGCATCCATTGCGAGCGGCATTGCAAGAAGCGGCGCCGACATCATCGCCCTGGACGGATTTCGAGGCGGAACAGGTGCGGCACCAACCAGAATCAGGGATAATGTGGGAATTCCCATTGAGCTGGCGCTTGCCCGCGTCGATGAGAGGCTCAGACAAGAGGGAATCCGCGGCAATGTATCTCTCATCGCCGGAGGCAGCATTCGAAACAGCGCTGACATCGTGAAGGCAATCGCTCTGGGGGCAGATGCTGTCTATATTGCAACTAGCGCACTGGTAGCGCTGGGCTGCCATCTCTGCAGAGGCTGCCACAGCGGCACCTGCAATTGGGGAATTGCGACACAGGATCCGAAACTGGTATCCCGGCTTGACCCGCAAGAAGGCAAACAGAGACTGGTCAATCTGGTATGCGCATGGACACACGAAATAAAAGAGATGATGGGAGGAATGGGGATCAACTCCATTGAGGCTCTTACCGGCAATCGCCTCATGCTGCGGGGAGTCGGCCTGAATTCCAGAGAGCTGGACGTTTTGGGCATTATGCACGCAGGTGAGTAAATATTTTAGCAGGCAGGAACGATTGCGGTCCTGCCTGCTATTGATGGAGGTAATACATATGAATATCAATGCTTTGGCTTTGGACTATCAGGAATTAAATCAAAAAATTAAAAATGTCAGCCAGAAAGAGCTGATTATTAAAAACTGCATGGGCCAGAGATATATAGGCTGCGGTCTATCCAAAAAAGTGCTTCAGATTTATGGAGTTCCCGGGAATGCTCTGGGTGCTTACCTGGAAGGAGCCGAACTCACTGTTTACGGCAATGCTCAGGACTCTGTCGGAGATACGATGAATGAAGGAATGATTTTCGTTCACGGATCCTGCGGCGATACGCCCGGCTATGCCATGCGCGGAGGAAAAATCTTCGTCAGGGGAAATGCAGGATATCGCGCCGGGATCCATATGAAATCCTACAAAGATAAATCACCCGTATTGATAATCGGCGGCTCCGCAGGCAGCTTCCTTGGCGAATATCAGGCGGGAGGAAAAATTGTTGTTCTCGGTCTTGGCAGTGGCAAGGATTGCCCTGTTGGAAACTTCTGCGGAACAGGAATGCACGGAGGGAAAATATACCTGCGGTGCGAATCGCTTCCCTCGAATCTCCCCAAACAGGTCAACGGGAAGCTGGCCGGCTTCGAAGATCTTCAGGAAATCGAAGCGGAGATCGAGCAGTTCTGCCGGGAATTCGGTTTCGCCAAAAGAGGTATCCTTGATCACCCGTTTTATGTTCTTACACCAAATACAAAGAATCCGTACCGGCAGCTGTACGTGCACTGTTAAAAGGAGGCGGTTTTATGCGAGAATTCCCAGGCGAGCGCTGATAAAAAAGCTGCCTTCAGAAGGGAAGACAGCGCATAGATCGATTATTTTTATTGTTTAAAGAGCAGATGTCATTTTGTTAGAGCCCAAGACCGAACCTCCCTTTCACTCGATTCAAGGTTCTTTCTGAGATGGCATTTGCTTTTTCTGCTCCGTCCTTCAGAACATCGATAAGCTCCTGCGACTTTCTGATCTCATTATAACGCTCCTGGATGGGCAGAATCGCTTCCACGGTTACATCCACCAGATCTTTCTTGAAATCCCCATATCCGCAGCCTGAATATTTCTTCTCGATATCCGCAATGCCCATTCCGGAAAATGCACTGTAGATATTCAGCAGATTGCTGATTCCGGGCTTGTTCTCCATGTCAAAGCGAATACTGCCTTCCGAATCCGTCGTGGCTCGCATGATGGATTTTTTAATTTTATTGGCATCATCCAGTAGGGAAATCCTGCTGTGAACGTTTTCCGCACTTTTGCTCATTTTGGATGCAGGGTCGTCCAGGGACATGATTCTGGCTCCTTCTTTCAGGAATCTGCCGTCGGGTACAACAAAAGTCTTTCCGTATTTATTATTCACCCTCTCGGCAAGATCTCTGGTGATTTCAATATGCTGTTTCTGGTCATTCCCTACCGGCACTACATCTGTGTCATAAAGCAGAATGTCCGCCGCCATTAGGATCGGATAGGTGAACAGTCCTGTCGGGGCCGATTCACTGTCTTTTGCTTTTTGCTTGAATTGCGTCATCCGGGAAAGCTCCCCGGTATAGGAATTACACATCAGAATCCAGGCCAGTTCCGTATGGCCCGGTACCATGGACTGTACAAAAATGATTGCTTTCTTGGGATCGAGGCCCACCGCCATGTATAACGCAGCTACGTCGAGTATATTTTCTCTGAGTTCCTTCGGATCCTGCGGCAGCGTAATGGAATGCAAATCGACAATGCAATATACACTGTCATGATTGTCCTGAAGCTCTACGAACTGCTTCAGTGCTCCCAGATAATTGCCGATGTGAATATTGCCTGTCGGCTGTACTCCTGAAAAAACTCGTTTCATTTGATATTCTCCTAGTCTTCGTTTTAAATTTTTGTCGTCTTAATTCTTCCGAACTTAAAGATCTGGTTCCGGACGAACTCTTCGTTGTCTTTATTATTTACGCTCTGACCGCAGCTTTAAACTTCTCTCTGATTTTTTTCTCCAGCCTGGAGATAGTCATCTGAGAAACTCCCATTTCTTCTGCAATATCCTGCTGGGTTTCATTTTTAAAGAATCTGCGCTTGAAAATATCCTGTTCTTTTTCTGACAAATCCTTCATTACCGTTTTTATCAGTTCCGCATTTTCAAAGCTGTCGTATCCCCGTTCTTCCCGTCCGGTGTATTTCTCCAGGACTGCGCCTTCCCCCTCATCTCCGCCTTCTTCAAAGGTCTGGTTCAGAGAATATGTACTATACGCCTGTCCTCCTTCCATGGCTTCGAGAATTTCTTCCTCCGTATATCCAAGATACTCTGCCAGCTCAGCGATGGTAGGAATCCGGTTCAACCTTCCGTAAAGATATTCCTTTGCCGGAGATATCTGGGCCGAGATTTCCTTCAGCCTTCTGGGTACTTTAACGGCCCATCCCTTGTCACGAAAATAACGTTTAATTTCTCCTATGATGGTAGGAGTCGCAAAGCTGGTGAATTCATAACCCTTTGACGGGTCGTATCTTTCGACAGCAAAAACTAAGGCCATGGAGCCAACTTGGTACAAATCCTCATAATCCACGCCCTTATTTAAATATTTTTTTATTAATATGTCAACGATGTAAAGGTACTTTTCGACGATCTCATTTCTTAATTCGATGCTTCTGGTCTCATGATAACGATCGAAAAGTTCCTTGTTGCTGATTTCCGTTGAGGTCATTTTTACCCCCTACTAAAGCGGTTTAAATACTTTACCATTTTAATACTGGTGCCCATTCCCATCTCGGAAAAGATATCAACTTCATCCATGAGAGCTTTTATGATAAAAATGCCGAGTCCGCCTTCTTTCGGACAATCGCAATTCATCACCGGCTTCTGATACTTCTCCGTATCATAACCTCCTGCTCGATCGACAACAGAGATGATGATTCGACCGTCCCCAACTTCGCACGCAACCTCGTAGCACCTTTCACAATCAGTTTTTCCATGGCATACCACATTGGTGCAAGCTTCCGAAACGGCCACTTTAATATCCTCAACCGCCTCGATATCAAAGCCTGCGCAATTAGCCAGAGAAGATATTGCCAATCTGACTGTTCCAACGTATTCAGGCTTTCCGGGGACCGAGAATTTCAATATATCTGTCATTTCCCTCTCCTCTTTCTAGTGGTCTAAAAATCCGAACAAAGTATTCTGTCGAGACTGGTAATGCTGAGCAATTTTTTAATGTTCTCCTTCGGATTGACGAGTGTGATCCGGTTTTCCGTTTCCTGCATTCTGCCGTAGGCGCCGATGATCACACCCAGTCCGGTGCTGTCTATGTAATTCAGCTCATCCAGCAGCAGCAGGATATCCGCCTTCTTTTCCCGATACGCGCCGTCCAGGTATTCTCTTAGCTTGGGAGCGGTGGAAATATCCACCTCTCCCTTCGCTGTAAGTTCCCATAAATCCTGTTCTTTATTATAATTACTCTGCATCTGTAACGACATTTCTACTTCCTCCTCGAATGTATACCCTTAGTAAGAGGTCTTCAAACGTTATTCTGTCTCAAGTGTCATCTGGGTTGATTCTTCTTCCTCTTTCTCTTTCAAATTGGTTTCAGCTTCCTCTTCCGGATCTTCCCCTTCGTCGTCATCTTTGATTACTTTTGCCATGGTGATGATGTTTGCATCCTCATGGACTCTCATAATCTTGACGCCTTGGGTTGCTCTTCCAAGCCGCGATACTTCGCCGGCCTTGATTCTGATGATAATTCCATCGGAATTGATTAGTAGAATTTCATCATTATCGTTGACAACCATGGCTCCGATGAGTTCACCGGTCTTTTTGAACTTCGCCTTATCGTAGGTGAGCAAGCCCTTACCGCCGCGGGTCTGAACCTTGTAGTCCTCTACCGGTGTTCTCTTTCCGTAACCGTTCTTCGTTACAACCAGAAGCTCTTCGTCTTTCTCCGCAAGCTCCATCGCCACAACTTCATCGCCTTTTTCCAGTTTTATCGCTCTCACACCGCCGGCAATTCTGCCCATGGTTCTGACGTCTTCCTCAGAAAAACAGATGCACTTTCCGAATTTCGTTACAATGATGACATTGCTGGTGCCGGTTGTCTGCTTGATCCCGATGAGTTCATCGTTGTCCTTCAGATTGATGGCGATAAGTCCGGTTTTTCTGTTTGTGTCAAACTGAGAAAGCGGAGTCTTTTTTATGGTTCCGTTCTTTGTAACCGCGATCAGGTTCTTGTCTTCGCCGAAATCCTGAATCGGAATAACAGCAGTGATTCTTTCTCTCTGCATCAGATTCAGAAAATTGACGGCCGGAGTGCCTTTTGCGGTTCGCTGCGCCTCTGGAATTTCGTATGCCTTTATTTTATGCGCTTTCCCCGTATTTGTAAAGAACATTAAATAATCGTGGGTTGAAGTCATAATCAAATTCTTTACAAAGTCGTTCTCCCGGGTAGTAAGGCCTGTAACCCCTTTGCCTCCGCGCTTCTGTGTTTTATAAGTGTCTGCCGGGATCCGCTTGATATATCCAAGGTGGGTCAGTGTTACCGCAACCTTCCCCTCCTGTATCATATCTTCTTCATCAATATCCTCTGCATCCGCCTGAATGTCAGTTTTTCTTTTTTGTCCGTACTTCTTTTTGATTTCCAGGAGCTCCTCTTTGATGATGTTCATGAGGATTGCCTCATCTGCAAGCACTTTTTTAAACCATGCGATTTGCTCCATCAGCTCGGCATACTCATTCTCGATCTTTTCGCGTTCCAGGCCCTGCAATCTGGCGAGTCTCATGTCCAGAATCGCCTGTGCCTGAATCTCGCTGAGTCCGAACCGTTCCATCAAACGAGGCTTTGCATCGTTATAGCTTTCCCTGATGGTCTTTATTACCTCGTCGATATGATCCAGAGCGATCCGCAATCCTTCTAAGATATGCGCCCTTTCTTCGGCCTTCCTGAGATCATATTGAGTTCTCCTGGTGATTACTTCTTTCTGATGCTTTAAATATACTTCCAGCATTTCCTTCAGGTTCATGGTGACCGGTTTACCGTCCACCAGAGCAAGCATGATCATGCTGTAATTATCCTGAAGCTGAGTATGCTTGTAAAGACGGTTCAGAGTAATCTGGGGATTCGCGTCTTTTTTCAGCTCGATGACAATACGCATTCCGCTGCGATCGGACTCATCCCTGATATCGGAGATATGCTCCAGCCTTTTTTCTCTGACCAGTTCCGCAATTTTTTCGATCACCCGGGCCTTATTCACCTGAAAAGGAATTTCCGTAAAGATGATCTGCTGTTTTCCCTTGCTTGTTTCTTCAATTTCCGCCTTTGCTCTTACGGTAACTTTTCCCTGACCGCTTCGATAGGCTTCCTTGGCTGAATTTCTTCCCATGATAATGGCGCCGGTCGGAAAATCGGGAGCTTTTACGATCCTTATCAGATCCTCCACGTTGGCATCGGGCACATCGATGAGCTTAACCGTAGCATCGATCACGTCGCTGAGATTGTGCGGCGGTATGGAAGTCGCCATTCCGACAGCAATTCCATTGGATCCGTTTACCAGCAGGTTGGGAAAACGGGAAGGAAGAACGACCGGTTCCTGCTCTTCTTCGTCGAAATTCGGCATAAAGTCAACGGTTTCTTTATCAATATCGCGAAGCATCTGAAGAGCAAAGGGTGTCATTCTCGCTTCGGTATATCGCATCGCCGCCGCGCCGTCGCCGTCTACGGAACCGAAGTTGCCGTGGCCGTCAACCAGGGGATAATTAATTGAGAAATCCTGAGCCATTCTTACCATGGCATCGTAGATTGAGGAGTCTCCGTGAGGATGATATTTACCCATAACTTCACCGACAATACGGGCCGATTTTTTATGGGGCTTGTCCGGTGTGACTCCCAGCTCGCTCATGCCGTAAAGAATTCTTCTATGAACAGGCTTGAGACCGTCCCTTGCATCGGGCAGCGCTCTGCTTACGATTACACTCATGGCATAGTCAATGTAGGAGTTCTTCATTTCATCGTGGATTTCATGCTGTATCAGCTTGACGTCATCCAGAAAACTTGTTGTCATTCAATCCACCTCCTATATATCCAGATTCTTAACGTATTTTGCATTATCTTCTATGAACTTTCTCCTCGGCGGAACCTTATCCCCCATAAGGGTTGTGAATATCTCATCTGCAGCAGTCACATCCTCAAGAGTAATCTGAATCAAGGTTCTGTTGTTGTAGTCCATGGTCGTATCCCAGAGCTGTTGATGGTCCATTTCACCGAGTCCTTTATACCTCTGTATTGTAGCCTTTCCGGGCTTGTCGGCAAGCTCAGCCATGAGCTTTTCCTGCTCCCTTTCCGAATAGGTATAGTAAACCTCTTTTCCTTTTTTTGTCTGGAACAGAGGCGGTTGTGCAGCATATACATAGCCTCCCTCAATGAGGGGCGTCATATATCGATAGAAGAATGTAAGCAGCAGCGTCCGGATATGGGCTCCGTCCACGTCGGCATCTGTCATGATGATAATTTTATGATATCTCAGTTTCTCCTCGTTGAAATCTTCACCGATATTACAGCCGAAGGCTGTAATCATATTCTTTATTTCCTCTGAGTTGAGAATTTTGTCCAGTCTTGCCTTTTCCACGTTTAAGATTTTTCCTCTCAGCGGAAGGATGGCCTGCCTTTTTCTGTCACGGCCTGACTTTGCAGAACCGCCGGCCGAATCTCCCTCGACCAGGAATATTTCAGAAAGGGCCGGA
Source organism: Anaerovoracaceae bacterium (assembly GCA_036677845.1). Lineage (GTDB taxonomy): Bacteria > Bacillota > Clostridia > Peptostreptococcales > Anaerovoracaceae > Anoxybacterium. The sequence goes on from JAVBVR010000072.1 coordinate 59,729, forward strand.
TCCTTTTCGGAGCAGTCGGCAAGCTTGCCGGGCAGAGTCAGTCCATCCAAAACGCCTTTTCTTCTTGTCAGTTCTCTGGCCTTTCTTGCCGCCTCTCTGGCTCTGGCTGCCCGCAGGCATTTATCCAGTATAATCCTGGCCTGACTTGGATTCTCCTCAAGGAATGCCGTCAGGTTCTCATTGGTGGTTGTTTCTACAAAACCTCTTATCTCGCTGTTTCCCAGCTTTGTCTTGGTCTGTCCCTCAAACTGAGGTGATGTCAGCTTGACAGAAATAATAGCAGTCAGGCCCTCTCTTACGTCCTCCCCGCTGAGTCCCTCGTCATTTTCCTTTATAAACTTATTCTTTCTTGCATAATCGTTGAATACTCTGGTCAGAGCCGACTTGAACCCTATCATATGGGTTCCGCCTTCACTGGTATTGATATTATTTGCATAAGAAAGGATGAGCTCGTTATAGCGATCCGTATACTGCATCGCGATTTCAACCTCATGTCCCTCATCCTTTTTCATTTCAAAATAGATGACATCCGGATGGATTACTTCTTTATTTTTGTTTTGATGTTTTACAAACTCTTTAATACCCCCTTCGTAGTGAAAGACTTCTGTCTGCTTCTGTCCTTCCCTTTCATCCTTCAGGGTTATTTTAATGCCCTTGTTCAGAAAAGCCATTTCTCTCAACCGGTGTTCCAGCGTGCCGTAGTTGAATTCCAACTCTTCAAAAATCTGATCATCCGGTTTAAACATCGTTTTGGAACCGGTTTTTCTGGATTCTCCGATTTCCAGCAGAGGAGTTTGCGTTTTACCTCTCGAGTAAGTCTGCTTATAGATCTTCCCGTTTCTCTTGATTTCGACTTCCATAATTTCAGAAAGGGCATTCACTACGGATGCGCCTACTCCATGGAGACCCCCGGAAACCTTGTATCCCCCTCCGCCGAATTTTCCGCCGGCATGAAGGACCGTGTGAATGACTTCCACCGCAGGAAGCTTGAGTTTCGGGTGAAGATCCACGGGCATACCGCGTCCGTCATCCTCTACTACGATAGAGTTATCGCTTTGTATGGTAATGTTGATGTTTTTACAAAAGCCTGCAAGGGCTTCATCAACACTGTTATCAACGACTTCATAAACTAAATGATGCAAGCCTCTCGGGCCTGTGCTCCCAATATACATTCCCGGCCTTTTTCTTACAGGCTCCAATCCTTCCAGCACTTGGATTTGTTCCGCATTATACTGTTGTTGTTTTACATCCGCACTCATTCTTCTTCATCACCTCATACTTCGAGTTACTAGCTTGCCCAATATCGCACCTGACCACATTTGCACAACAAATGTCAGGCAGGTGCCATACGTTAATTCCCCGGCTTCAGCCGTTTTGGAATTCACTGCTTTTTTAGTGCTTCATTCCTATTAAATCCAATAGCAAACCACCATATATTGTATACTAAAACCTTTGATTTTACAAGTTTTTTTACAAATCGGGTCTATTGATATAAAAACACCGTTTTTATTGGTATAAAACGATGTTTTTGTTTTTAAAAAAGTATTTAAAATCAAGATATATATCTTAGTATTTTGAATTATTTTCCAATTTATTCACTTTTCCTTTTTCTACAAAAAAAGTGTCTCCCTCCGGCAACCTCTTTTTTACGCTTTCACTGAGTTCGGCGGCTGTAATAAAAAGCTGCACCTCCTCTAGAGAATAAATCAAAAATGTCTGTCTTTCTGCATCCAGCTCAGACATCACGTCATCAAGGAGAAGTATAGGTGAGGTTTTTGTCTCTTCTTTTATTAATTGAATTTCTGCCAGTTTCAGGGACAATGCAGCAGTCCGCTGCTGCCCCTGTGACCCGTAATGCCTTATATCTACTCCTTCCACGCAGATCCTGAGATCATCCTTATGAGGGCCTGCGGAAGTACTTCTGCGAAGCATATCATTTTTTAAATTTTTTGCCAAAGCTCTTTTTAAATATTCCTTCTGCTCTTCATATCCTTCTCTTAATTCCACGTTCGCCTCATAAAATATTTCTATTTCCTCTTTACTGTTTGTAATACTGTTACTGATCTCCCGGCCTATCCTGTTAATCTTTTCTATAAACTGTTTTCTTTCCTGAATTATTCTTGCACCATAATCTGCCAGACTTTCATCCCATACAGCAATAACATCCTCATCAATTTCCTGTTGTTTCAGAAGACTGTTTCTTTGCTGCAGTATTTTTTTATATCTGCCCAGATTTTTATAATAGACGGGTTTGAGCTGGCACAGTTCCCGGTCTATAAATTTTCTTCTTTTTTCCGGTTCGTCCTTTACTATTTTCAGATCCTCAGGAGAAAAAACCACCATGTAGACATTTTCCAGCAAGTCTATATTTTTTAATGCTTTTACTCCGTTGATTTTAGCCGACTTGCCTTCTCTTCTAATGGTGATCTCAAGCTCAAGCTCTCTTCCTTCTTTTATAGAAGTACTTTTTGCTCTGCAGAATTCCTTGTCAAAGCCTATCATATCCGAATCCTTGCTGGTTCGAAAGGACTTTCCAAGAGTCATAATATATAGACTCTCCAGAAGATTGGTCTTCCCCTGGGCATTTTTCCCTGTAATGACATTAACTTTTTGATGAAATTCTACTTCTTCCTCTTCATAATTCCTGAAGTTTTTTAATTCAATTTTTTTTAAATACATCTTCTTTTTTATCCCTGAGATTATTACATTTTAAATTGGGACAGTATTCCTTCCAATTCAAAACCGGCTGAAGCCGGTTTTGAATTTACTCTATTAATTTGCCGAAATACGGACCGGCAGTACAAGATATTCAAATTCCCTTCCTTCAACAGGCTTGATCAGACAAGGACTAACGCTGGTGTTGAATTCCATGACCAGCCTGTCGTCACTGACAGCCTTCAGAACATCCAGTATATATTTAGAATTGAATCCGATATCAAGATCAGCACCTTCTTTTTCCACGAATACTTCTTCTTTTACATTTCCTTCTTCTGATCTTGAGGTAATGATGATCTTATCTCTGAAAATTGATAGTTTTATTAAATTGTTTTTTCCTTCTTTTGCAAGCAAGGAAGCTCTTTCTATGCTGTTCAGAAGTTCGTTTTTGTTTACTTCTATTCTTGTCTTGTATTCCTTTGGAAGAATATCATTATATTTTATAAAATCTCCTTCCAGCAGGCGCAGTACAATCTTTGTTTCATCCAGGAGGAATACTGCTTTTTTCTCGTCCAATATGAGGTAAATCTCTTTGTTTTCTTCGTTTTCTGAAATTATCTTATTGATTTCGTTTAATATTCTTGCAGCAATGATAATCTTTTTCTTTTCCTCATTCTTCATTTCTTCTCTGGTGATAGCCATCCTGAAACCATCGAGAGCTACCATATTTAATGATACCTCTTCCATTTCTACAAGGACACCGACGATAATTCCTTTTGATTCGTCTATGCTGGCAGCAAAAGAAGTCTTTTTTATCATTTCTTTTAATATATCTTTTTCAAGGGAAAGCTTTTTTTCCTCGTTTATCTCCCCAATATTAGGGAATTCTTCCGCAGACTGACCTACGATGGTAAATTCAGAAGAAAGGCATTTTATTACGATAATATTGTTTTCCTGTTCTTCTATCTGAATTTCCTCGTTTGGAAGTTTTCTTATGATATCGCTGAATAATCTTGCCGATACAACTACGGAGCCTGCTTCTTCTGCCAAAACATCTATTTTCTTTTCTATGCTTAAATCCAGGTCGGAAGCGGATAATGTCAATGTATTATCGGTGTTTACTTCCAAAAGGATCCCTTTCAAAATCGGTATGGTGGTTCTAGAGGTAACCGCTTTCGAAACAGTATTTAACGCTTTTGATAAGGTCTGTTGAGTACAGGAAAACTTCATGGGGATTCCTCCTTTTTCTTATATTCATTTTTAGTAATAATAGTAATAGGCCCTGTGGATTTGTGGATAAATTCTGTGGATAAGAAAATTTCAATCTTTTATTTCATTTTTTATCTGTTGATAAATAGATATTGTTTTCTTACCCAATGTTAAAAACATTGTCGAAAAAATGCACCGGCTAATCTTCCTTGATCGCTTGTTCAATCCTTTTAATTACTTCTCTCAGGGATTCATTGGATTTCAATTCATTCGTAATCTTCTCACATGCGTGAAGAACTGTAGTGTGATCTCTGTTTCCAAACGATTCACCAACCTTTGGGAGAGATAAGTCGGTCAGATCCCTGCAGATATACATTGCGATCTGTCTGGGAAAAGCAAGATTTCTTGAGCGTTTTGAAGATTCCAGATCTACCTGCTTGATATTGAAATGCTTGCAGATATGTTTTTTTATGAGTTCCGGAGTAACAGGACGGTCTTTGGAAGAAAAAACATCTTTTAATACTTCCTTTGCAAGTTCTCTGTTGATCTTCTGCCCGGTTAAATTTGCATAAGCGATAACACGGATAAAAGCACCTTCCAATTCACGAATATTGGACTGTATTTTCTCTGCAATGACACCGATCACTTCAAGGAGACTTTCTGTTGTTTCAAGACCTTCCAGCTCCGACTTGTTTCTCAGGATAGCCACGCGTGTTTCATAATCGGGCGGCTGGATATCTGCGATAAGACCCCATTCAAATCTGGAACGGAGCCTTTCCTCCAGGGTAGTGATTTCTTTCGGAGGGCGGTCGCTGGAGATAATAATCTGTTTATTCGCTTCATACAAAGTATTGAAGGTGTGGAAAATTTCCTCCTGTGTTCTTTCTTTCTTTTCAATAAACTGGATGTCGTCTATGAGAAGCACATCTATGCTTCTGTATTTATTACGAAATTCCACATTTTTATCTTCCCGTATGGCTTTGATCAATTCGTTGGTGAACATTTCCGAAGAAACATAAAGCACTTTTGTTCTCGGGTTCTGCTGCAGTATGTAGTGACCGATGGCATGCATCAGATGGGTTTTTCCCAGTCCCGCACCTCCATAAATAAAGAGGGGATTGTAAGCCTTGGAAGGCGACTCGGCAACGGCAAGTGAAGCCGCATGGGCAAACCGGTTGTTGTTGCCGATTACAAATGTATTGAAGATATATTTCGGATTCAGATATAATTCATCTGTGAAATTCATATCCTCCTGATTGATTTGAGGGTCCTCGGAATAAATAAAGATTACTTTTAGTTTTTTACCGAAGGCTTCCTTTACAGCATTTTCTATTATAGTTATATATCTGCCTTCCAGGATGGACTTGGCCATGTCGTTGTAAAGAGACAGATAAAGCTTGTTTTCCTTATGATCCACTTTGACGGGAGTAAGAGGATATACCCAGGTATCGAAACTGACAGCGGTCAATTCCGGTCTGAGAAGATCCAGGGTTTTTTCCCAATTTTCTACCAAATTTTTCATTTGTATTTTTCCTTCTTGCGCCATGTATAAATATGGATAAAACGTTAATAAAAAGTATGAATCTATCATAACAAAAAAAGTTATCCACAGGCAATACCTAAAATTGAAATCGTTGAAAATATATTTTTTTAGGAGTTATCCACTATCTGTGGGTAACTTTGTGCAAACTTTTCACAGGGACAACTATATATTGAGTTCAGGGATTTGAGATCAGCCGGCAGGAGGATTCTTCCTGATTCGCAAGGGGACAAAATGATTGACATATCAGGCTGTTGAATGTATAATTACAAGGCAGTTATGCGCAGGTTGAAATTAAGATCGCGCGATGAAGTAGAAATAAGGAGGTGAATGAAATTGAAACAGACGTTGCAGCCAAAGGTAAGGCAGAGAGCAAAAGAGCACGGCTTCAGAAAAAGAATGAGTACAAAAAACGGTAGAAATGTTTTAAAAAGAAGAAGAGCAAGAGGAAGAAAACAATTGACAGCATAGAGACCGCAAAAGTGGTCTTTTTGTTTAGAAGCTTGCTTTTTAAAATTTTTCTAGCCTAAATTCTGTCCGTTTTTCCGGTCAAGAAGCTTAGAGCAAAAAGGCGAAGAGCCGGGACAGAATGTTAAGGGGATGCAAATGTTAAAATCAAACGTTTTGCGCAAGAAAAAGGACTTTGCAGCTATTTACAACAAGGGGAAATCAATTGGCGAAAGATATGTCGTCTTGTTCTACAGAAAGAACAATTTAGATTATAATAGGACAGCCTTTCTCGCCAGTAAGAAAGTTGGGAACAGTGTCTTGCGAAACAGAGCAAGAAGACTGATGAAAGAGAGCTACAGAGAAATAGGAAAGAATTTGGAAAAGGGCTATGACTTTATTTGGATAGCCCGAAACACCATCATTAATTTGAAATGTGCGGATGTGAAAAAATCGATGGAAGCCGCAATAAGAAAGTCCGGAATCAAACGAGGACGGACGGACGGGTGATAGAATATTGAAAAGGGTAATCATACTGCTCATCAGAGGGTATCAGAAAGTCATATCACCGATGTTTCCGCCTACCTGCCGGTTCTATCCCACTTGTTCCCAGTATTTTATCCAGGCGGTGGAAAAGTATGGAGCGGCGAAAGGGACTTTTCTTGGAATAAGAAGAATTTTGAAATGTCACCCGTTTCATCCAGGCGGATATGACCCTTTGAAATGAGTAGCAGGAGGATATTGAATGAACACAATCATAGGATGGGTTGCAGAGCCATTGGGGATGCTGCTGAGTTTTCTATATGGATTTTTTAACAACTATGGCATCACCATCATCGTATTTACTTTTATTGTAAAATTATGTTTATTTCCATTATATGCAGACCAGATCAAACATTCGGCAAGGATGGCGGATGTTCAGCCTAAAATGCAGGCACTGCAGAAAAAGTATGCTCATGACAAGGAAACACTCAACATCAAGATGATGGAGCTGTATAAAGAGGAAAAGTTTAACCCGATGAGAGGGTGTCTGCCCATGCTGATTCAGATGCCGATCATTTTCGGTCTGTTTGCATTGCTTAGAAGCCCGACGGATTTTATTGAAAGCAACTCCATGCTTATGGCGGTCCATGAATCCTTTGTCTGGATTCCTGATCTGAGCCAGCCCGACCCTTGGATTTTACCGATTCTCGCCGGGTTCTCCACTTTTATTTCCTTTTCCCAGACGCAGTCACAGACTTCAATGGGAGACAATTCCATGGCATCAATGATGAAAATGATGAAATACTTTTTCCCGGTCATGATTGTCTGGATGGGAAGATCATTCCCGGCAGGCCTAACGATTTACTGGTTTGTCGGAACCATAATCCAGATATTCCAGACGATGGGCCTGAATAAATGGAAAAAGAAACTTACTGCCTCAAAAGAGAATAAATAATTGGAGGAAATACAATATGGATTTTTCAGAAAAATGGGGAAAGGATGTCGATGAAGCCGTCAGACTCGCCCTGATAGATTTAAAGCTTACAGGTGACCAGGTAAATGTCATCGTTCTGGAAGAACCAACAAAGGGTTTTCTGGGATTAGGAGCAAAACTGGCCAAGGTAAGAGTGGAAAGAAAGCCTGAGCTATCTAAAACAGAAGAAAAAAAAGAAGAAATAAGAGAAGAAAAGATTCAAAAGTATGAACCTTCCCCGAAGACCGAGAGACATCAGAAGCACGAAAACGAAAAGAGAATAGACAAAAGAGAAAAGAGGAATAACCGTCCAAGACAATCCGGAGAGGTTTCTTATGAAGGTACTTTTTCTGTGAGAGAAAAGCCTGAAGATCTGGTGGAATTGAACGACCATATCGCAGAGTCCTTCCTGAAGGAAATCACAGAGAAGATGGGTCTCAGCTTGAAAATTAAAGTTCAGTGTAATGACAGCTGCGTGTATGTGGAGATGGTAGGAAGAGATTCCGGCACCATTATCGGCAAAAGAGGGCAGACGCTGGATGCAATTCAGTATCTGACCAGCCTGGTAGTGAATAAAGATAAAGAAAAGTATCTGAGGGTTGTTGTCGATGCGGAAAACTACAGGGCGAAGAGAGAAAGAACTCTGGAGCAGCTTGCCAACAGATTGGCCGACAAGGTAATCAAATCAAGAAAGAGCGTCAGGCTGGAACCAATGAATCCTTATGAAAGAAAGGTCATTCACGCCACGCTTCAGTCGAACCCAAAAGTTGTCACAAGAAGCGAAGGGGAAGAACCTTACAGAAGGGTCATTATTGAGCTGAAATAGAGGGAATAAGAAAACGGGGCTGTCTTAATCATATTTAAGGTGGCCCTTTCCATTCTAAACGACAGGAGTTCTCACGAGCCGGAGAGAGAGACGGAACAGTTAAGGATATGGAGAGTGAATGGATTATGGAAGACACAATTGCCGCTGTCGCCACGGCATACGGCGAGGGAGGAATCGGAATTATCAGGATGAGCGGGGAGGAGTCAAAGCCGATTCTGGACAAAATCTTCGTTCCTAATGGAAGGGAATATAAAGAGTCTATTATAAATAAACGATTATATTACGGACATATTGTCGACCCTGATGACGGTCATATGGTAGATGAAGTTTTGGCGGTTTATATGAAAGCACCTGAAACCTATACTACCGAGGATGTTGTGGAGATCTACTGCCACGGAAGCATCGTAGCTCTGCGAAAGACATTGGCTTTGACGCTGCGGAACGGTGCAAGGCTCGCAGAACAGGGAGAATTTACAAAACGGGCATTTCTGAACGGGAGGCTTGACCTCTCTCAGGCTGAGGCGGTTATCGATATGATAAGAGCCAAGACGGATAAAACCTTTGATGTCGCTATCAGTCAGATGGAAGGCGCTTTGTCTTCCAGGATTGGCGAAATCCGCAGAGTGCTGATGGATCTTCTGGTAGATATCACTGTAAACCTGGATTATCCTGATGAAGATATTGAAATCATGACATATCAAAAACTCTGTGAAAGCACATCGCAAATAGGCGATATGATTGAAAAACTCCTGTCTACGTCTAACACGGGCAGGATCATAAGAGATGGTTTGAATGTCGCGATCATTGGGAAGCCCAATGTGGGTAAATCTTCGTTAATGAATGCGTTGTTAAAAGAATCCAGGGCTATCGTGACGGAAATACCGGGAACGACGCGGGATACCATTGAGGAAGTGATCAGTATCAAGGATATTCCGGTAAAGCTGACCGATACGGCCGGAATTCGCGAAACGGAAGACCATATTGAAAAAATAGGAATTGAAAAGAGCAAGGAATCCTTCAACCGTGCAGACCTGATCATTTTTATTGTAGACGGAAGCAGTTCCCTGTCCCGGGAGGACAGAAAGATCATGTCCGTGCTTGGAGAAAGAAAAGTTATCCTTCTCATCAATAAAACAGATCTTGGAATAGCAGTGGAGGAAGAGGAAATAAATACTGTATTACCGCAGGCCAAGGTGATCAGAACGGCGATCAGAGAGAATATAGGAATTGAAGAACTGGAGCAGGAAATCGTCTCTTTGGTATACGGAGGACAGGTAAGGCAGGAGGAGAGTCTTCTGGTAACAAACGTGAGGCATACAGAACTGCTGGAAAAAGCAAGGACTGCGATTAGAGAAGCCAATGCAATGGCTGAAAAATCCGAAGCGCTTGATTTTATTGAGGTAGATGTACGGCGCTGCTTCGAGCTTTTGGGTGAAATCATCGGAGAAGCTGTCACCGAGGACATTATCGACCAGGTATTTGCCAGGTTCTGTCTCGGGAAGTAAGGATAGAACAGGCAGGCAAGTTCTAAATAATAATAAAATTTATACCATAATGGAATTTTGTATAATGAAATCATTCATTATAATTAGATAGGAAGGAATCATGAACCACTTTATATTAGACGAATATGATGTCATTGTCATCGGGGCAGGCCATGCGGGATGTGAAGCCGGACTGGCCTGTGCAAGGATGGGACATAAAACACTGATGCTTTCCATTAACCTTGAGGCGGTGGCAATGATGGCCTGCAATCCGTCCATCGGGGGTACCGGAAAGGGTCATTTGGTCAGGGAGATCGACGCCCTGGGCGGAGAAATGGGAATCAATATTGATAAAGCTTTTATTCAAAGCAAAATGCTGAATACTGCAAAGGGTCCGGCGGTCCACTCCTTGCGGGCGCAGGCAGACAAAGCAAGGTACCACGAGGAAATGAAAAAGACGCTGGAAAACCAGAAGAACCTGGACCTGAAGCAGGGTGAAGCAGTCGATCTTATGGTAGATGAAGATCAGGTCAAAGGAGTGATCCTGAAGACTGGTGCAGCTTATCATGCAAAGGCTGTAATCCTTGCAACGGGGACCTTTCTCAGGGGCAGAATCTTTATCGGAGAGTGGTCCTATGAGAGCGGGCCCAACGGTTTGTCTCCATCAGTAGAACTTGCTGAGAATCTGAAACGGTATGGACTGGCTATGCGCCGTTTTAAGACAGGAACACCGGCGAGAGCACTGGGAAGAACTCTGAATTACGAAAAGATGATTGAGCAGCCCGGTGACGAGAGAATCGTTCCGTTTTCCTTTCTGAATGACGAGCTTGAAATAGAGCAGGTATCCTGCTGGCTGACATACACAAATGATAATACTCATAAGGTGATCCGGCAAAATTTCTCCCGGTCTGCCCTTTTCGGAGGTCAGATAGAAGGCGTGGGGCCGAGATACTGCCCCTCCATAGAGGATAAGATCAATCGCTTCTCAGATAAGGAAAGGCACCAGTTGTTTATTGAGCCAGAAGGGCTTTACACCGATGAAGTCTACATCCAGGGAATGTCATCCAGCTTACCGGAGGATGTTCAGATTGCGTTTTATCGCACCATAGAAGGACTTGAAAATGTTAAGATCGTACGGCCGGCCTACGCGATAGAATACGACAGCATCGATCCCCTGGAGCTTAAGATCACCCTGGAACACAAAAGAATCCAAAACCTCTATTGCGCAGGTCAGTTCAACGGGAGCTCCGGCTACGAGGAAGCGGCAGCTCAGGGCTTGATGGCGGGAGTGAATGCCGTTTTGAAACTGGAAGGAAAAGAACCTTTTATTCTGGATCGATCGGAAGCATATATCGGTGTTTTGATCGACGATCTCGTAACAAAAGGCACCAATGAACCCTACAGAATCATGACCTCACGTGCTGAGTACAGACTGGTTTTAAGGCAGGACAACGCGGATCTAAGGCTGACGGAGAAGTCATACCGTACAGGGTTGGCTTCAGAGGAAAGATACCGGAGGTTTTCCAAAACAAAAGAAGCGGTGGAGCAGGAACTGACCCGGCTTGAAAATACCTTTGTAACACCAAATGAAATCAATGGATTTCTGGAGAAACATGGAAGCGCCCCGCTTCAAAACAGGATTTCACTAGCCGAACTGCTGAAACGTCCGGAAATGCGCTACGAGCTTCTTTCAGAAATCGATGAAGATCGCCGGGAGCTTTCACAGCATGCTGTAACTCAGATTGAGGTGAAGATCAAATATCAGGGCTACATCGTCAAGCAGGTGCAGCAGATAGAGCGGTTTAAAAAACTAGAGAATCGAAAGCTGTCTGCAGATTTTGACTACAATGAAATTGACGGCCTGAGGATTGAAGCGAGACAAAAGCTGAATCTTCTGAAGCCCGTTTCAGTAGGACAAGCGTCAAGAATTTCCGGCGTATCGCCGGCAGACATCAACGTACTGCTGATCCACCTGGAAAAGAACAGGAGAAAAGCGGAATAAAAAGAATCAATACAAATATATAATAAACCTTGAGCAGGTGAAGATAGAGGCTATGTCATGATACAACTGATTGATGCACTGGAGGATTTGGGTCTTTCATACGATAATGATACAATTTTCAGGTTCCGCAGATATATGGAGCTGATTTTGGAATGGAATGAAAAGGTCAATTTGACTTCAATCAAAGATGAGACGGAATTTGTAAAAAAGCATTTTGTGGATTCCATTTCTATTTGCAGATTTCCGCAGATAAATGAGACGCAGAGTGTGATAGACGTAGGTACGGGCGCCGGTTTTCCGGGTATTCCGCTGGCCATCCTTTTTCCGGAGAAGCGGTTTCTCCTGATGGATTCGCTGAATAAGAGGATTAAAATAATTCAGGAGATTTCCAAGGAAATCGGACTGAGCAATGTGGCATTCTGCCATGGGAGAGCGGAAGAAATGGCGCAGAGTAGGGAGTACAGAGAAAACTTCGATCTGTGCGTTTCGCGGGCAGTAGCGAACCTGGCAGTTCTGTCGGAATACTGCATCCCTTTCGTTAAGGTGGGCGGAAGATTTGCTGCCTATAAAACGGGAGCGGCTGAAACAGAATTGAAAGACAGTTTACACGCAATCGAAGTGCTGGGAGGCCAGCTGGAGGAAAACAGATCAGTTCAAATAAAAGGATATGACCTGGACCATCGTATCATATTTATAAAAAAGATTAAGAAGACCCCTGCGAAATATCCGAGAAAGTCGGGAACTCCGGCGAAAGAGCCTCTGAAATGATGATTTCAGAGGTTTTTTGTTGATGAAATCCGCTTTTCTTTAGGACAAGCATGCTGGTACTATGAAGAGAGGAGCAGTATCTTGGCGAGAAAGGGGGATTATCATGTTCTTAAAGAAATCGGACCAGATGGAAATACCGATTGAAATGGTCAGCGCAAATCCTGACCAGCCAAGAAAAATTTTTGAAGAGAAAGAATTATTTGAGCTGTGTGATTCTATCAAAGAATTCGGTATCATTCAGCCGATCATCGTTAAAAGAGATAACAAGGGGTTGTACATTATCATTGCGGGGGAACGACGTCTGAAAGCAGCCGCAATGGCAGGACTGAAAAAAATACCGGCAATTGTTCGCGAGGCGGATGATAAGGATTCCGCACTGCTTGCTTTGGTTGAAAACGTTCAGAGAGAAAACTTAAGTTACATAGAAGAAGCAGCGGCTTACAAACGGCTGATGGAGGAGCACGGACTGACACAGACGGAAATTGCTAAACGGGTCGGAAAACAGCAGTCGACCATTTCTAATAAAATACGAATTCTGACTCTGCCGGAAGATATTCGTCAGGTGCTGGCAGAAAACCAGCTCACAGAACGGCACGCGCGAGCCCTTCTGAAGGTCGGCGAAGAGGCGGTGCGGAAGCAGATACTGAACAGAATCATTGAGCATAGCCTGAATGTGAAGCAGACGGAAAAGCTGATCGAAGATGTGATGAAAAAGCAGGAAGAGGAGAAACGGAAGGGAGAAAAACTGAGATTCATCAACTATCGGATCTATCTGAACACATTAAAAAAAGCCTTCTCCAGCATTTCGGAAATCGAGAAAAACGCGCGATTCTATCAGGAGGACAAGGGTGATTTCCTAGAAATAAGGATATTAATACCAAAAAAAGAAAATAAAAACAGTGTTGTTGCTGCGGATTAAAAACCGTTGTCGGAATAGGTTTCCCGTGATATGTTTCACGTGAAACCTTATTTTTTTAACAAAAATTCCAAGAAGACCTGACGGGAGGATTTTCCGTTCCTGAAAAAAGATATGGAGAAAAAATCAGGAATGGTATATAATAAAAAAGTAATTGAACAAATTAAGATGAAGTATAGTTCCATTAGGAGGGCAAAGTTTTGGGAAAAGCCATAGCAATATTCAACCAGAAGGGCGGAGTCGGAAAGACAACAACGAATATTAATTTAGCCGCATGCCTTGCAATTAAAGATAAAAGAATACTGATACTCGATATCGATCCACAGGGAAATACGACCAGCGGCATGGGAATCTCAAAAAAGGGATTGGAAAAAACCATGTATGAAGTTTTGATCAGTGACAAGCTGGAGCCTGCGGATGCAATTATTCCCACAAGGATCAAGAACCTGGATATTATTCCGGCAAGCGTACAGCTGGCAGGTGCGGAAATTGAGCTTGTCCAGCTGGAAGGAAGAGAAAAGCGGCTGAAGAAAGCCCTGGATAAAATCAAGGATAAATACGACTACATATTTATTGACTGCCCGCCGTCCCTTGGTTTGTTGACAATCAATTCCTTGACGGCGGTAGACAGCGTGCTGATTCCCATCCAGTGTGAATTTTATGCACTGGAAGGAGTGAGCCAGTTGATGAGCACCATCGAGCTGGTTAAGAAGAATATGAATACCAGCCTGGAGATTCAAGGTGTTATCCTCAGCATGTTTGACGGCAGGACAAACCTGTCGATACAGGTGGTGGAAGAGGTTAAGAAATATTTCAAAGAAAAGGTTTATACAACGGTAATACCAAGAAATGTGCGTCTGGCTGAGGCGCCGAGCTACGGAATGCCGATCACGGAGTATGACCCGAAATCAAAAGGAGCGGAGGCGTATTTCGAATTCGCAGAAGAGTTTCTTGAATTGGAAGGAGAGAAATAATGGCTGTTCCAAAAGGAAGAGGACTCGGAAAGGGTCTGGAGGCCCTTTTCAATGACGTTGAAATCAGTGCCCACAGTTCGGAGCATGCCGCTGAAAACCAAGAAGGGATACAATTTCTGGACATCAACGATATCAAACCCAATTCCGGTCAGCCTCGAAAAAACTTTCCCGAGGATAAAATCGAGGAACTGGCTCGCTCCATAGAAACTCACGGTATCATTCAGCCTATTATGGTACGGCCGGCAGGAGAAGGCTATGAGATTGTTGCCGGAGAACGGAGATGGCGGGCTGCGAGGAAAGCCTCCCTGAAGCAAGTTCCCTGCATTATTAGGGAATTGAGCGAAGAGCAGAACATGCTTGTTGCCATCATTGAAAACATGCAGCGAGAAGACCTGAATCCAATAGAGGAAGCCGATGCCCTGAATCAGATGATTACGAAATTCGGAATGACACAAGAAGAAGTATCGAAAAGCGTAGGCAAGAGCCGGCCGTATATTACCAATGCTTTAAGACTGTTGAGGCTGCCTGCGGAAGTACAGAATCTGGTGATGCAGGGCGAACTGACGAACGGACATGCAAGAGCCATTGCCGGAATAAAAGAAGAGAAACAACAGCTGAGCCTTGCAAATAGAATAATCAGAGACGAGCTTTCGGTCAGAGAAACAGAAGCATTGGCAAATAAGGCCAACGAGGGAACCGGAAACAAGCCTGTCAAAGCAAAAACGCGTCAAAAAAACCGTGAGATAACGGATATGGAAGAGGAACTAAAAACTGCCCTCGGCACAAAAGTCGCAATCAGCCACGGTGCAAGGAGAGGGAGAATAGAAATTGAGTACTACAGCAGGGACGAATTGGAGCGGTTGCTTGAACTGCTGCTTACCTTAAAAAAGTATTGAAATATAAACCTTTAAAAATAGTGTTTCACGTGAAACACTATTTTTATATCGCAGAATAACAGCCCTCTGCATAGTATGAATTAAGAAGTGAGAGGTTTACATTCTTATACTGTCGGAGGTGTAGTATGATATATTTAGATAATGCAGCCACCAGCTATCCCAAACCAAAAGTGGTGTTGCGCGCCATGGTCGAGTGCATGAGAGATTATTGCGGTAACCCCGGGAGATCCGGGCATCATATGTCTATGAAAACGGGGGAGGAAATCTATAAAACGAGAAGAGAACTCGGAAAGCTTTTTAGCATCGGAGACAGCAGCCGAATTGTATTTGTATCCAATACGACGGATGCCCTGAATCTTGGGATAAAAGGAACCCTTGAGAGCGGGGATCACGTCATCACCACTTCGATGGAGCACAATTCAGTATTGCGGCCATTAAAAGCCCTTGAAGACAGCGGAGTGGAAACGACTATCGTAAAATGTGAAGGTGACGGAAGCCTGAATATTGAATCACTGAGAAAAGAAATCCGACAGAATACCAAATTGATCGTGTGCACACACGCTTCCAACGTTACCGGCACGATTATACCGATCAAAGAAATCGGAGAGATTGCCAGGTGTCATAATATACTGTTTTTAGTTGACGCGGCACAGAGTGCCGGCGCTGTTCCTATCGATGTCGTAAAAATGAACATAGACCTCCTTGCTATTCCAGGTCATAAAGGCTTGCTGGGGCCTATGGGAACCGGAGCGTTGTATGTGAATGAAAAAGTCCGGCTGAAGCCTATGAAGCAAGGAGGAACCGGAACGAAATCGAGAGATCTGAACCATCCGCTTGAATTTCCCGACGGTTACGAAGCCGGAACCGTCAATGCCCCGGGTATTATCGGGCTGGGACACTCGTCTGGCTACGTCTCTAAGGTTGGAATCAACAATATTCGTGCCCATGAAGAAGGACTTATTGCATCTCTGGATGAAGCACTTCGCAACATGAAGGGGGTCATCGTATACGGGCCTTGGGATTACAGGCGTAAAACTGGAATTGTTTTATTTAATCTCGACCATATGAACTGCGAAGAGGTTTGTGAAAAGCTGAACTCGGATTATGGAATTGCCTGTCGCGGAGGTTACCATTGCGCAGCTCTGGCCCATAAAACCATAGGTACTTATAATACGGGTGCGGTACGTTTGAGCGTAGGACCGTTTAATACCAGAAAAGAAATCAGCACAGCCATTGAAGCCATATACCGAATGCAAAAAATATGATATAATAGGTAATATTTCATTTAATAAATATCAATATGACAAGAGGTGGAATGATGAAGATTCAAGTGATCAACGGCCCCAATATGAATATGCTTGGGATCAGGGAACCGGAAATCTATGGTTCGCTGACTCTGGAGGAGATGAATATAAAGCTCAAAAAACGGGAAGAAGAGCTGGGCATTGAGCTGGAATTTTATCAGTCCAACCATGAGGGAGACCTTATTGATAAAATTCAGGACTGCTACGGAAAGAAGGACGGGATCGTCATCAACCCGGGCGCATATACCCACTACAGTATTGCGATCCGCGATGCGATTGCCGCAGTGGGCATTCCCACCGTGGAAGTACATTTAAGCGACATCAACAGAAGAGAAGATTTCCGCAAAATATCCGTGATCAAGAATGTCTGTATAAAACAAATCTGGGGCAAAGGCGTTCAATCCTACATTGAGGCTCTGGAATTCCTCGCAGATAAGCAGGCGAACCGGACTGTTTAAGGGGATAAAGAGTATCTGCATTCAATCTATAAAACGACAGGAGGAACAAATATGCCAATCGGAGAAAACCCGTCATTAATGCGGGAAGTAATTGAAGAAATGGACTATATGGTCAGGATTATGGATGCCGACCATAAAGTCATCTATATGAACAGAAAAATGCGGGAGGAATTTGGACATACCTTGGGGCAAGTATGTTATGCACTGCTCGGTCTGGGAGAAAAATGCGGCCACTGCGTTACGAAGGAATCCAGAGAGACCGGAAAACACGGGATTAAAAATGTACTTCTTGGCGATCGGTATTATAATGTGATTTCCTCGCCTGTACATATTGAAAACGGAGAGGAGTATTCCATTGAGCTGCTCAGCGACATCACGGAGCAGAAAAAAATGGAGGATGAACTGCTCAGGCATTATGAAAAGCTGAAAGCAGATATTGAATTTGCCAAGCACATCCAGGTTCGTGCATTGCCGATAGACGGTACGTATTGGAATGCCGTTGAGATAAGCTCTTTGTATGATCCCTGTGAAGATCTTGGAGGAGATTTATTTGACGTTATAAAAATGAACGATCGCGAAACGCTGTTATACATGGCGGATGTTTCGGGTCATGGCATCACGTCTTCTCTGCTGACTATTTTTCTGAGACAGGTGGTCCGCGGACAGGCGGGTGAGAAAGAGGTAAAACTGAAGGGGCTTCTGGATCTTCTTCAGAAAAGTTACAATGAGATGGGAGTCGATAAAGAGCAGTACTTAACTATTCTTTTCTGTCTTTATCATAAAGAAAAAAAGGAAGTAACCTTCCTGAATGCGGGGCACAACTGTATGCCTGTCCTCATTGATCAAGCAGGCGTCGTCAGGGAAATCGAAGTCACAGGCTTTCCGGTCTGCAATCTAATGAAAAAATCGCTCCATAAGGAAATTACCGTGCCGGTAGAAACCGGCGACCGAATTGCTCTCTACACCGATGGTATCACGGAAGCCTGCAACGATGATAAAAAGGGCTACGGGACGGAAAACGTACTGCAGGTATTCAGGAATAATGCCAGCCTGGGCGGTAAAGACCTTGCGAAAAAGGTGATCGGGGCAGCAACTGCGTTCGCCGGCAAACCGGCTGCTGATGATATGGCGATCATCATAGCAAAACTATTATAAACCTTCGCCCTGTAAAACCTCGGCGATTCCCTTGTTTGCAAGCTCGTCGGCCCTGTTATTCATTTTGGTGATATAGAGAAAATCTTCCATGGTAAAGGACGAACCGTTCCATTCGATAAATTTGCTGTAGATTGGTTCAATCTTGGTTGCTTTGCTGTTCAGGTTGACATGTCCCTTAACGCGGAAGAACTTAATGGCATGACGGCTGATATAGGCAAAGAGAGCCTCCCAGAGATCGCGGTTTTCCACATCGGTCTTTTTGGAAGTTTTCCAGTTGTTTCGGTACCAGTTCTCGTACCATTTTTCGCGGAAACAGTTCATCAGATAGGAACTGTCGGAAAAAACACGGATTTGCAGGCTGTCTTTATTGAGGGCGCGAAATGCGTTGAGCAGAGCCAGCATTTCCATCCGGTTATTGGTGGTGTTCCTCTCTCCTCCGAAAAGCTCTTTTTTATGCTCGCCGTACTCGAGAATGGCGCCCCATCCGCCGGTATTCGTCTCGTTCTGATTGCCGGAACAGGCACCGTCGGTATAAATGTTCACAACCTTCATTGAATTTGCTCCTTAATCTCTGATTTTTGATCGGTACTGATGGTTATACTAAAGATTATGCCTTAAAATCCCTTAACAGGCAAGTATGTTTCCAGCTATGGGCAAAACGGCGAGAAATGGGAAAAAATGGGCATTTGCGGCGCAAAATATGTAAAACTATTTTAAAGCTTGCGTAACACTTTTGTAACATACATAATATATACTGTCTATATAAAATTAAAGTATATTTTGGCGATTTACGCCTTTCGCGTTCTGTCCGGAAGGCAAGACATATTCAATAGCAGAAAGGAGGAGATTACAAGTTGAGAAAGCTGTTAACAACCCTGATTGTTGTTTTGTCATTGCTATGCGGTACTATTGTTGCAAATGCGGCCGCCGATCCCAACGTCGTGCTGGTCAACCCCGCACCGAACAGCAACGTCTATTCGAGTAATCTCTTGATTTCTGTCAAACTGACCCAGCCCAAAACCATCCGCGTCATGGTTTACGAAGAAAAACAGATGGTCAACGGAACGCTGAGCGCGGTCAATGTCAATACGCTTACCATGACAAACGGCGCAATCAACGGCGGAGGCTTTTCTTCTTCTCCTGTTATGTTGCCTGCTACTTTTACAAGCAACAATAATTTAAGCTTTTTTACGAGGCAGGTAAACAATCTGAAGCCCGGACTTTTCAGGATTCAGATCGACACGCTGGATTCCGCAGGCAAACCTGTCTTTACAAACAACAGTTATGTCGTCGTCAAAGAAAAGGTACAGGAGGAGGCTAAAGTTTTTGACACTCCGCAATCCGGAACTATGCAATTCCTGCAGAACCTACTAAAGACAATTTTTGGAAATTAAGGACGGCGATATGATGTTAAAGCCGAATATGATAGAAAAAGCGAAAAATTTCAGTTTAGTAGTATTGTTTTTATCAACAGTGCTACTATTATACTTTTTTTGGGGGAATATATCTCTTGACGGGTTTCGTTCGCCCTCCGCGCAGATAACGGGAGAAATCCCGGATATGATTGATCTGATCAAGCCGGATAAGATCGTAATTAATTTCGGATCGGATAACTATACGGTTCAGGCTCCGGGCGATATCTGGCATAACATAACCGAAGAAAGCAGCTTTGTCGAAGAACTGGGGCGGTTCGGACCCGCGGAAAATATTCTAGTAGAGGAAATCCCGTATGATAAGTACCAGAAAGTGATGGACTTTAAATCCATCTGGGCGGAGTTTAGTTATGACATTCCCCTTGCGGATTTCTGTTCCATCTACAAGATGAAAAAACCTCTCAGCTATGATGTGATCGACTCGGTTACTGCGATTGGATATTCCACCGCCGATGACGGCAAAAGCCTTTATATTTGCGACAGCAAGAACCAGAAATACTACCGTTTGGTTGCGGATTCCAAAGCTGCCGGGAATGAAGCAGGTATGGAGTTTGCCGCGCTGATTGACTCTATCGCGGCGAAAGGATATGATATCTATTATCCTATCAGCAGTTATGCCGGCGAAGCCGTTAAAAACGACGCTCTTGTTCCGCTTGCAGTAGAAACAACTCTGAAAGGCCTTCCTTTCCGTCAGGAAACATATTCATACCAGACTGAAAAGATAAGCGCCCTGGCAGAGCAATTCTTCGGCGGGAATTTCGATTTTGTAAGAAAAATAACGGAAGAAAGCGGAACTATCGTTTACATGTACGGCTATGGTCAAAATATTTTCATCGCCAATACGGACGGAAGCTTTGAGTATAAAGAGGAGCCCAACGGGCGTATGGACCAGAGCTTTGCAGCAGCCCTGGAGACCGCAGTGAGCTTTGTAGCAGGCCATGGGTCTTGGGATTCGATGGAGAGGGCTTCGCTGACTCCGTACTTAAAGGCTGTGGTGACCAATCCCGACAAAGGGAAAGGGTATCGATTTGTTTTCGGAACGGAGGTCAATGGCAGCCGCCTTTTTTATGAATCGGGGGATCCGATTACGGTAGATGTGATTTCAGGGCAGGTTACATATTATAAAAGACAAATTATTACGCTGGATCCGGAGGATATCAAGGCTGTCGAAACTGCCGCTCCCGTGGAGGAGGCATTCTCTGCAGTGAACCTGATTGCTCAGAATTCCAAATATATCTATGAGATTCTTCACCAGGCCGGGACGCTGACTGCAACCGCAGACCCAGATGTGATGTTTGAAGATGTCGCATCGTTGGTAAATAGTATTCAGACCGGCTATTATAAACCGACAGACCCGGAACTAACGGAAATTCTACCGGCCTGGGTTGTGACTCTGAAAAATGACAATGAAATATACTTTGACCTGTATACGGCGGATCCCATCGGGTATTCTGCGGATTAGAAGGAGCGGGAAGGCATGGATTGGACAAAAGCAAAGAGTATCCTGATCATGGCGCTGCTCATTACCAACCTCGTATTAATCGGTACTTATGTCTTTCAGAACAACCGGTTTGGAAACGATGAAGAAATGATGCAGGAAGCAACGGTCAAGCTGCTTGCAGAAAAAAATATCTTTGTTGAAACAGATATCCCGGAGCGGCACAAACGAATGCCGAAACTTACCGTGCAGTACGATACGATGGATGAGGATGTGATACAAGGACAGCTTGCAGGCCAGAAGCCGCTTCCGGTGTCGGAGCGCTCGGATGAAAATCTGATTGCCATGGCAGACAGCTTTATCGAGGCATGCGGGCTGATGACGGAGAATGTTACCTTTGAAAGCATTGAGCGGGAAGGAAGCCGGATCAGCATAACTTATAAGAATTACATAAATAATATTGCTATAGAGGAAAGCTATATCATTTGTACAGTACAAGACGGAAAAATAAGGGATTTCAGGCGCTACTGGCTGAATCCCGTCGAAGTCAACGAAACGGATAAAGAAGTAATTCCCGCCGCTGCCGCACTGATAAAATTTATGAGCGGAAATACGGAAGAGGAAGAAATCCATGTGCAGAATATTTCACTGGTATACTGGCTTGATTCCAGCGTTTTTGACGCAGAGTCCCCTGTGACCGATACAGCATTTCCAGCCTGGAAGATTACATACAACGGCGGGAAAATCCAGCATATCATGGCGTGGGAGCAGTAGTTTTCTTCTTTTCATCAAAAAAAGATCATACTGCCATCACAAAGACAACGGACAATAGAGGAGAACGAAGATGACATTAAGCTTTTGCTCTTTCTCAAGCGGAAGCAGCGGAAATTGTTACCTGATCAAATCGGAACACACAGCGGTGCTGGTGGATGCCGGTATCAGCGGAAGGAGAATATATGAAGGTCTTGAGCGGACCGGCACGGCAAGGGAACAGCTGGCTGCGCTGCTGATCACCCATGAACATACCGATCATACAAAAAGTATCAGGACTCTGATGAAAAAGGAAAAAAGCATGAAGGCTTATGCTAACGCTATGACGTGGAGCCGGATCGGATGCCAGGTCTGCGAGGAGCAGAAAGCGGTATTTGTCACCGGGGATGAATTTCAGGTGGGGGAAATTACGGTGAGAACCTTCCGGGTATCCCATGACGCCGCGGAGCCTGTGGGATACACGTTCCTTTCGGAAGGGAAGCAGATCAGCATCGTGACCGATACGGGATGCATGAACGAAGATATCATTGCAGAGATCAAAGAGGCGGACATCCTGGTACTTGAGGCGAATCATGATGTGGATATGCTGAAACTCGGAAGATATCCATGGTTTTTGAAACAAAGAGTACTGGGGGAGGAAGGACACTTATCCAATGCGGCTGCAGGGGAAACCATATTGCGATTGCTGTCAGAACGAGAGAAAGAAAGATTTGTTTTACTGGCTCACCTGAGCAAGGAAAACAATTTCCCGGAGATGGCCTATCAAACAGTAAAGAATATTCTGGAAGAGGCTGATTTTTACATAGGGAAGCACTTGAAGCTCAATACAATCATAAGAGACGAGGTCAGCTTGGTCTATGAAATTTGACAAATAGGGGGAAACATAATGGTGAACGATGAATTCAGAGATGATTTTACAAGCAGAACATCATCTGCCGGCTATGACGGCCCGGAGTACGATTCCGAGGAAACCGGATGGGAACATATTCCTCCGCGTCCGGAGTTCGGGGCGGAAGACCGGACCGCTGCGGCAGGAATTTCAGCCGCAGCACCCAGAAAAAAAAGAAAGATCGGCCGAAGAGTGATCGCAGTGCTCTTGATTGCCCTGCTTTCCGCCGGTGCCGGGTTCGGCGGCGGAATGGCGGCCATGTATTACTACGGACAGGGCATGCTAGGGCAAGTTTTACCTGACATCACCATCAATCCGGATGACGATATCAATACGGCGGAAGCAATTGCGGCAAAGGTGATTCCGTCGGTAGTAGGGATCAGTACAAGCACGGAGGTAACATACCAAAGCTTTTTCGGCCAGCAGAAGGGAATACAGAGCGGTGTTGGAACCGGCATCATCGTGGATGAAAAGGGTTATATCCTGACCAACTCTCATGTAGTCAGCGACGGAACAGCAAAAGAGATCGTCGTCCAGCTGACAGACGGGAGGGAAGTTCCGGGCACAGTTCTCTGGAATGATAAAAATATTGATCTTGCCATTGTAAAAATCGACGCAGAGAATTTGAAAGCGGCGGAGCTGGGTGATTCCGAAGAGGTAAGAATCGGAGCTTATGCGGCTGCAATCGGAAATCCACTGGGAATGGCATTCGACCGCAGCGTAACCCAGGGCGTTATCAGCGGACTTGACCGGTCAATCACCGTTTCTGACGGACAAACCCGGTCTACGATGGACGGCCTGATTCAGACAGATGCATCGATTAATTCCGGCAACAGCGGAGGTCCGCTGCTCAACAGCGCCGGTCAGGTCATAGGGATCAATACTGCAAAAGCGCAAAGCGGCGAGGGACTGGGGTTTGCCATTCCCATCAACACTGCAAAGCCAATTGTGGATGAGATAAAGAAAAAAGGCGAGTTCAAACGTTCCTATATCGGAATCAAAGGGGCCAGCGTGGGAGATTATCTGCAGGCATATCCCGAAGCGAAGCTCGGCACCGAAACAGGCGTATTCATCGTGCAGATCTACACCGGTTCTCCTGCTGCGGAAGCCGGCCTGAAGGAAGGCGACATCATAACGGAGCTGGAAGGCAGAAAGATCGATTCCATGACGCAGCTCATCAGCGGCTTGTTCCAGTACAGACCGGGCGATTCTGTGCAGTTGTCGATAATCCGAAATCAAAGAAAAATGAACTTCCGCGTAACGCTGACATCCATGGACGAAACGCCGGAATTACCGGAGTCGCAGCAGACTCCGCAATGAGGAAGATCATACCGGGACGCCGGCAGTCTGCAATGCAGATTGCCGGCGCATTTGTGAAAAGAGAGGGCCAATGAACATTACGATTGTCTGCATCGGAAAACTGAAGGAACGATACTGGACCGAAGCTGTACAGGAATACGATAAAAGACTGAGCAAATATTGTACAATAGCAATAAACGAATTGAGAGAGGAAAAGTCTCCTGACAATCCCTCAGAGGCGGAAGAAGCTGCAGTCAAGGAAGCGGAAGGAAAAAGCATTCTGAAACAAATAAAAAAGGATGCCTATGTGATTGCCCTGGAAATTCAGGGCAAAGAAATGACCTCGGAAGCATTGTCAGAAAAAATTCACAATCTTGGGATTTCAGGAAAAAGCGATGTGGTTTTTGTTATCGGGGGATCACTCGGCCTGTCGGATGAAGTGCTCACACGGGCGGATTTCCGCCTCTCCTTTTCTAAGATGACATTTCCGCACCAGATGATGCGGGTTGTTCTGCTGGAGCAGATCTACAGAAGCTTTAAAATTATGAGAAATGAGCCGTATCATAAATAACGGCGGTTTTCTTTGAATAAAATCATGTTGAATGCGAGGATGTACCATGACCAAAAATCGTATCTATACAATGAGTGTAGCAAGTGTCTATCCCTTTTATATTGTGAAGGCGGAGAAAAAAGGACGTACGAAAACAGAAGTCGATGAAATAATCTGTTGGCTGACAGGATATAGCCAGGATGAATTTGAAGCGCAGCTGGAAAAGCAGACAGACTTTGAAACCTTTTTTGCGGAAGCTCCCCGACTGAATCCTTCACGGACTTTGATCAAAGGCGTGGTCTGCGGTGTCCGAGTGGAAGATATCGAGGAACCAACGATGCAGGAAATTCGTTATTTGGATAAGCTGATCGATGAGTTGGCCAAGGGAAAAGCGATGGATAAGATCTTGCGGAAATAATGAGCGATAACATTAATCTCTAATAAAATGGCTAGTATTAATTAAACAGGAAAAAAGAACCTCTTTACGTCTGGTTTCTGAACAAAACCAAGACAACAAGGGGTTCTTTTAATTTTAGCATTACCAGATACGTGTTAAAACAATAATGCATGTTGGGCAGTCAGTATATAACTACAAACATTTGGAAAAAATCATATTTAATCATTAGCAAACATAAACTGTAGGGACAAGTCGTTCCAAAAAGAAAAAGATTAAGGGAGGGGTAAAATGTATAGAAAAATACGAAGACTAGTACCAATGTTTCTTGTTTTATGCATGCTGCTGACTATGCCTGGAATTGCCTTTGCTGAAAAGCAAGATATTAGCGGGCATTGGGCTGAGAAGGATATTAAGGTCTGGATGGAAAAGGATATTCTGACTGGATATCCCGATGGAACGTTCAAGCCTGATAATTCAATGACCAGAGCAGAATTCATCGCACTAATTAATCGGTGCTTTGGGTTCAACAAGACAATGTCATTTGAGGCATCGGATGTATCTCCTGCGGACTGGTTTGCAGAGGATTTATCGAAGGCAAAAGCACAGGGTTATTTAGATGTTCTGGGAGACAAACTATTAAAGCCCAATGTACCTGTAACAAGAGAAGAAGTGGTTGCGATGGCAGGAAATATTCTCAGGCTAAGCGCAGACGAAGGTGCGGCGAATACTTTTTCTGATGCCGGTTTATTTTCAAATTGGGCAAAAGGCTATATCGGTGCAGTAACCAGAGCAGGGTATATTAAAGGTTATCCGAATAATACCTTTCAATCAGGAAAAAGTATCTCGAGAGCAGAGGTAATAACAATTCTTCACAAAGCCATTGGAGAACTGTACGATGCGAAAGGCATATATGGTTCTGATGAGATAGTGAAAACAATCGAAGGGAACGTAACTGTCAATAAAGCGGGAATAACGCTAAAAAATCTCGTCATACAAGGAAACCTGTACTTAACAGAAGGAATTGGGGATGGCTCTGCAATTCTTGATCAGGTCAAAGTACTGGGGAATACTGTCATCAGCGGCGGAACAAAAGGGATCATTATTAAGAACTCTGTATTAGAAGAGGTTTTAATTAACACACCATATCATGATCCTTTGTACCTGATTGCTTTGGGCAGTTCTATGATTGGCACAGTTCATATTCAATCTGATGCTAAATTAGAGGAAAAAGACTTAAAGGGACCTGGCTTTGGCAATGTCATATTAGAAGGACCCAAAGGTGTTAAATTAGAGCTGTCAGGAGATTTTGACAAGGTTGTTGTCAATGCTGCTGTATCGGAAGCTACTATTCTTAAGGGAACAATCAAGCTGTTGGAGATTAATGGAAAGGATACAATTGTAAATGCAGGGAACGGGGTACGAATAGAGGTCCTGACCATTAACTGTCCGGCTAAGATGAAAGGGAAGTGCTTCATAGGAACAGCAAATATTAACTCGAGTAATGTTTCTGTCGAAACAACACCTGGAACGGTTAACAGAAAAGATGGACTTACCGATGTCACAGTTGGACCACCTGAAGGTACAGGTGGAGGCGGAGGCAGCGGAGGCGGCGGTGGTGGCAACGAACCACCTCAAACAATTCCTGAAGTAGTATCAATTGGTCCCTTAGGTGATGTCAATGCAGAAAACGGAACGATTTCCTTAGAGAACAAGCTTCCTAAAACAGTGGTGGTTTTATTAAACAACAATAAAACAGTCAATGCTAATGTGATCTGGGACGCAGGAACACCGGAATATAATGGAATAGTTCCAGGTGAGTATATCTTCTCAGGAACCTTGACAGGAGTAAATAATCCCAGAAACCACAAGGCGAGTGTGAAGGTTATCGTAGGTCCCGTAAGAGTAACTGGTGTTGATCCGCAAGGGGATATTATGGTACCCAATGGTACCCTCTCCTTATCAGGTATACTACCCCAAAAGACTTCCGTGTCATTGAGTGATGGTACAAAAGCAGACGCGGATGTAGAATGGAATCAAGGAGCACCTGCATACAATGGAAATGTACCAGGTAACTATACCTTCGAAGGAAATGTATCTGGAGTTAATAATCCACAAGGCTATAAGGCGAGCGTGAAGGTTATCGTAGGGGATATAACAGTCTCAGGAGTAGACAACTTAGTTGATATTTCCGTGGCTTATGGAACAGCTGTACTGGAGAATATACTTCCTTCATTGGTTTCAGTTTCTTTAAGCAATGGAACAAGGGCCGATGCAAGTGTAAGCTGGGATGCAGGAGTACCGGAATATAGTGGAACTATACCAGGAGAGTATGTATTTTCAGGAACCCTCTCGGGCATAAACAATCCAAGTAATCATAAAGCGAGTGTAAGGGTGATTGTTGAGCCTCTAACCATAACATCAGCTGAGAAAATAAAAGACAGAATCGTGATTTATGGAACGGAAAAAGCACAGATTGGGCTCCCAAAGACGATAGAGATCACCTTAAGCAACAAAGTTAAAGCCAGAGTCAACGTGGAATGGAGCAATGATTCCTACAATGGGAAGATAACAGGGGACTATACATTTACCGGAGCATTGGCTCTCCCGGAAGACATACTAAACCCAAATAATGTGAGTCCAAGTGCTAAAGTGACTGTTTATAAAGGCATAAATCCAAATCCTGATACACCATTAAGCAGTTCACAAGGAACCACAATCTATGAATTTGATAATATAGCGGAATGGTGGGACGGCACAACTTTACCGCCTGAGTTTGCATGGTGGAAATGGGATACAGCCTCCCTTGCAAAGGATACCAGCAACACGATTTCTGGTGAAGCATCAATAAAATTTACACCCACAGACCCTATACCATACTCAGACTATTATTATTTCTCAGGTATAACCAGCGGGCCTGAACTGGGAAATATGCTGGAAGATATGAACAATATGGAGTTTAGCATATACATTCCAGAGCGTAAAAAGGTAGATTTTATTCAGATTAAGCTTTTTACGAATAGCGACCATACAGCTTTCTTTGAAAATGGCATAGGGGCCTGGGAACTTTCATCAGGATGGAATAAAATCAGAAGAGCGAAAGAAGATTTCACGCCTGTGGTTTATGATACAACGGTGTCTGAAACAGAGACCATGGAAAAATTCAGCACAATATCCCGAATCAGCACTTCGAATTCTCTCGATCGAAATGAGCTGCTGCAACAGAAACTGGATCAATTGAATAAGCATATATCAGATCAGCGAATTCAGAGTATTCAGGAACAACCAGCCCGGTTTATTCTGCCGATAGAGAATAGTAATCTTCCTGCGATTGTAGAGGCCTTGGAAGAGTTGGCAGCAGAAGAAGGAACAGAAGTTGATGTTGCGGCGTCAGAAGAAGGAACAGAAGTTGATGAGTTGGCAGCAGGAGAAGAAACAGTAGCCGATGATTCAGTAGCAGAAGAAGGAACAGTGGCTGATGATCCGCCAGCAGAAGATGAAACAGTAGCAGAGGATGAAGCAGCAGCAGAAGATGCAGAGAGTACTGAAATCATAACTCCAGAAATCGAAGAGCTAGTTGAGGAAGAACAAAAAACAGAAAACTCAGAATTGGAAGCTTCTGAAGCAGGCGCCAGATCAGAATCTGCCGCAAGTGATGAAGTAACGGCATTGGAAGCCTTCATTATGGCCGAAGAAGCTGGAGCACCATCATGGAATAATGTTACCAGAATGGAGTTCGTAGTGGCGTATAAGGAGGGTAATCTAACCAGTATTAATGTTGACAGGGTTGCTTTTAATACATCAGGCAAAGCCAAGCTGCTCTTTACCTTTGATGATGCATGGCTCAGTGTTCTTACAAGGGGAAAACCCATTTTGGATGGAAAAGGATTTAAAGGAACAACATGGGTAAATAAAGAAGCTGCAGAAGGACATTGGGATGACGGAGCATTTATGGATATCAATGATCTGCAGGAAATTTACGAAGCTGGTTGGGATATTGGAAATCACACCGTGGAGCATCCCGATGATGAAAGTCAGTATTCAGATGAGCAACTAAGAGAACAGTATCTGGTGAACCAGGAATGGATGGAGACTAATGGCTGGCTCAGAGGAGCAAGGCATGTATGCTACCCCTCCGGCAGCTATAGTGACAGACTCATCAACATACTGCAGGAGATCGGCGTAAAGTCGGCCAGAACAACAGTACATGGAATTACCCCTACACCGGTAACAGATATGTATAAGCTGAAGTGTGCAGCTGTTGGAAGAGATACAAATATTGATCAGTATGTATTGGGCGAAATCGACCGGGCGGTAAAAACAGGCTCTACATTATTCTTAATGTTACATCGGGTTGAGGTGAGTCCGGAACCGGATGACGGTATTAATAATTATGGACAAATAACAGTATCTACAGCTGATCTTCAAAGAATAGTCGATTATGCTGACGAATTTGTGCAAAGCGGTGATCTGGATGTTGTTACCATCAGTGAATGGTTCGAATCCTACTTGGGAAATGAAACCTATCGTGATTAGCTGCGTATGAGTGAGGCGGGGCAGGTCGAAGGGCCTGCCTCATTTTTGCTCTTAAAGGAGGTTTATTAATAATGAAACGAATAATAGGAGCGTTGCTGACATCTCTTTTTGCCTTCTCCCTTTGTAATGGAGTCAGTGTCAACGGATACGAAAGTAATAGTTATTTTGTCTCCGGAGCAGGCAGTGATCGTAATTCGGGAACCTTTAACAGTCCGTTTAGGACCATACAACAAGGATGCAACATATTGAAACCGGGAGATACCCTCTATATCAGAGGAGGAGAGTATAAGGAAAAAATAATCATAAACAGATCGGGAACAAAAAAAGGATATATCAAGATTCAACCCTATGAGAAGGAAAAAGTTGTTATTAATGGAGAGGGAATCAAGGATAAAAGCAACCTCATCTATGCAAATAATAAAAGCTATATCAACATAAATGGTCTGGAGCTTTGCAATAGTATGGATGGAGATACGCCAACAGGGATCATGATAGAAGGGCATGGGCAGGGAATTCAATTATTGAACAACAAAATATACAACATTCAGTCTGGAGATAACGCTCACGGGATAGCCGTATATGGCACGAGCGGAACAAAATCCGTTAAAGACATTAGGATTGAAGGCAATGAGGTCTTTGACTGTTTATTAGGCTCCAGTGAAGCTGTTGTTGTAAACGGCAATGTGGAGAGATTTAAGATCGCTAATAATGTAATACACGATAATGATAATATCGGGATAGATTGTATCGGATTTGAAAATACGGCGCCGAGGAATGACCAGGCAAGAGATGGGGCAGTGACAGGAAATAAGGTGTATAATATCAGCAGTGCGGATAATCCAGCCTATGGCGGTGATGCCTGTGCCGGCGGTATCTATGTGGATGGAGGCAGCGATATACTGGTTGAGAAAAATATCGTATTTAACTGTGATATAGGAATTGAAGTGGCCTGTGAAAATCCAGACCGGGCAGCGAAAAATATAATTGTTCGGAGTAATCTTATTTACTTCAGCGGTTTGTACGGATTTTCCATAGGGGGAGCCTCAGAGGAAAACGGGTATGCCGCAGAATGCCAATTTTTAAATAATACACTTTATAACAATAATGTAGGTATCAATATACAAAAGTCAAAAGACAATAAAATCTTTAATAATATTATTTATGATACAAAAACACTAATACAAGGCGATATTTGCGTGAACCATCTTGCATATAATTTATGGTATTCACCGGAAGGGAATAAGCAAAGGCTTAATAGATTTTCAGATCCCGGATTTAAAGATCCGAAGAACCTGGATTTTAGTCTGACGTCGGATTCTCCTGCCATTGACACCGGAGACCCGACATTCAGTCCCGAAGAGATGGAGACAGACTTAATAAACAACCCAAGAATGAGAGGAAAAGGAATTGATTGTGGAGCCTTTGAATACACGAAGTGAGTATAGAATTATTTTGTTACAAAGATATAGTCCAGCGCATACCTTCCGTCGGAACGCTTATTGCCGATAGCCAGCTCAATGGAAGGTTTTTTATAATTTGGGTCAACAATAGCAACACAAACCTGGTATTTGCCTTCTTTCAAAGATGGGATATTCATGGAAGCATAAACTTCATGCTTGCCGGGGAGCCATTTTCTGATATCTTCTGACACAGCTGTTTGAAATACAATATTACCATTTGAATCTGCCAGGGAAAGTTCCAGGGGCCATGGGTAATAAAACGGGGCTGATCCTTTATTTTCCCATATCATCTTTATAGATAAGGTTTTGCCTGCCTGTATTCTTGGAGCGTGCTTCATAGAGCCTAAAACAAACCGATAGCCCAGCGTATTTAAGGCTGAATCAAAATTATGCTGCAGATCGGTATCGATAGGCTGATAAGCAGGGCATGATGGACCCAGCCAGCTGGTATGACATTCCTGAATTTGTTCAAGCAAAAAATTTATTTGTTCATTGTCAAAGCAGCTGATTCCCGGGGGGTTTGCAACCTCTCCCCCAGAAGGTGCATGTTTCCAGTAGTCGGGCATAGATGGCTGCTTGACATTTGCCAGATAGTCATAGTATCCGTTTGTCACGAAGTTTAGAAAGTAGCCATAGGTTTGTTCCATATGACCAAAGGAATCATTATAGAGGCCCATATTATTTTCCTTCGCGATTTCAAAGGGCCTTCTCATGATTAAGAATTTATTCTGAAAGAATCTAAGATAGTGCTTAACATATTGATTGCTTATTTCAACTGGAGGAAAGGGAATTGGGTAATCGGCATCTTGTTTTGTATGCCATTCACCCCAGTGCCCGATACTTCCAAGGGCGATTATTGGAATAAGGTCATTATTGTTATAACGATCAGCGAGAGCTTGAATAAGTTCCTGATGATACGAAATGAGCATAGCGTTACTGTAATTCGGGCTGAAGCCTTTTCCATAGTCAAGATCATACCACACTCCATCTCCATTTATTTCTTCATAAAGCCAATCTGGAATATCCATATGTTTTTTTTCGCTGGGGAAATCCATATTTAATCTCAAGATAATATGCACCCCTATGCTCTCCCAGTATTTCAGCTGATACTTGTCCTCAAAGAGGTCAAACTCATAGTTGCCCTTAACAGGCTCAAGCTCCCGCCAAGTTGTATTGATATAAACAAGGCTATGGGGCTGACTATATGGCCCTCCCTCAGCACTGGGGGCCCATCCCATATACGGGTTGCTGAGGGGCTCCGTTATTTCTACTGGATAATAGGGTTCACCCAGATAAAGTATCCGAGACGTATGCAGTACCAATAACGGCATAATGATTAATATTAGAAATAGCGCGATAATTTGTCTGCCGTATTTATATAACATTGGAAACGCCCCTTTTCAGATGTTGCATAAAACACTAATCGTTCAGTAAATAGTATACTCATTTGCTTAAAGGATAGAACAATGGATTGACAGTATATTATCAGTTTTTGCGATAGTGCATAGTGTTAAACACAAGTTCTAAAAAGGAAATCGTATACATATGTTATGAAACGTGGGGGCATGCTTATAGAAAAAGAGTTCTTATAAACATGTAGATTATTTTGGGGTGAGGGTGTGAGCGTGAACGTTCTGATAACAGGCGGGTATGGTTTTATTGGTTCCCATGTGGCAGAAAGGTTTCTGAAAGCAGGCGATAGGATATATATAATTGATAACTTATCTACCGGCAATCCTAAGAATGTAAAGTTTAAACATACCTTCTTTCAGTTTGATGTGGAGGATGCCAGATGTGAAGAGATTTTTAAAACACACAGATTTGAAGTTGTCGTACATCTGGCTGCACAAATTAATGCTGTAACTTCGATGGAGAATCCATACCTGGATACAAAATCAAATGTTTTAGGACTTACGAATATGCTTCATTTATCTGCCAAGTATGGGGTAAATAAGTTCATTTTTTCTTCTTCTGCTGCAGTTTATGGAAATACAGAAAAGGTCAATATCAGCGAAGACATTGAACTAAACCCCGTTTCGCCCTATGGAATGAGCAAGTTGGCAGGTGAAATCTATTGTACGAAATGGAATGAGGTTTTTGGATTGAATTCCCTCTGCCTGAGATTCTCCAATGTATATGGGCCAAGACAAGGGACAAAGGGCGAAGGTGGCGTGGTTTCTATTTTTTTGGAAAAAATGATGCAAGGTAAAGATTTGATTATTTTTGGTGATGGAAATCAAACCAGGGATTTTATCTATGTAAAAGATGTGGCAGAAGGGATATATCGAGCTTCTAAGACCAGGGAAAGCGGTGTGTTTAACCTATCAACCAACATAGAAAACAGTGTAAACAGACTGGTTGAAATATTAGCGTCTTTAGGCCCTGTTAAAGGGATACAGCATAGAGAGGAAAGAGAAGGTGATATTATAAATTCATGTCTGGATAACAGTAAAATTAGAGCCCTTATAGACTGGGTACCGCTTTGCAGCTTTGAAGAAGGATTGAAAAATACTTATAACTGGTATATAAGCCGCCGAAGTGATTATTTTAATGAAAAGAAGGGCAGCAACATTAAAAAAAATATCACAACGCCAATGAAAAAACTTCTGAAAGGAAGTCCTCCATATATAGAAAATTTATTGCTTTTTATTCTGGTATGCTTTCTTACTGTTCTTTCAGAAAGAAGTTCAAGTATTTTTATAATAGATTACAAAATAATCTACATTGTAATCATTGCAGGACTCTACGGAATAAACCAAGGCATATTATCTTCGCTGCTTTCCTGCGGGTTATACGGATACGTATTTGTAGTCAAAGGAAGAGATGTGTCGTCGCTGATTAATGATACAAACAGCCTGTTGCAGATTACTTTTTATATCCTTATCGGTATTGTTTTAGGGTACATTATAGATTATAAAAACTGTAATTTAAATGCAAAAGAAATGTTGGTCCGATCACTTGAGGAAAAATATAATCTGATAAGCAGAATTCATGATGACACGCTAAGAGTAAACAAAGAATTAAGTGAGCAAATTATCAATAATAAGGAAAGTTTTGGCAAGGCGTGCTCTGTTATTAAAAGCCTTGACAGTCTTAACCCGATAGAGATTTTTGATCAAGCTGTCAGTGTATTAGAGAATATGATGCAAACAAATAAAGTTTCTATCTATACACTCACAGAAACGAAATCCATAGCTATTTTAACTGCAAAATCTGAGACGGTTGATTTTGTAGTGCCAAATATCGTTAAGGTTAAGGAACGAAAAGACATCCAAACTTTAATTCATACGAAAGATGTTTTTGTAAATAAAGAGCTACTATCCTATGTACCGATTATGACTGCCCCTATTATATATCAAGATGAGGTGATTGCAATAGCTTCAATTCATGACATGAATTTTGAAGATATCACTCTTCACAAACATAATATATTTAAGTCATCGGTAAATTTGATAGCATATTCTTTGAATAATGCATACAGACATACGAAAGATGAACATGAAGGTCATGTTCACTATCCAAGAATGGATGAGTTAGGATGAATGTAAGCTATACGGGTTTCATAATAATCGTTTACGGGTTATTCAGCCTATT
>JAVBVR010000073.1:0-74036 GCA_036677845.1 Anaerovoracaceae bacterium
GAATACGGGACACGACGGTTCATTGTCCACGGGTCACGGAAACTCGCCGGAAGGAATGCTTTCAAGACTCGAAGCGATGTTTCTTCAGGCAGCGGACTTTCCCATAGACGCAATACGCAGCCAGATCGCTGAAGCAGTCGACATTATCGTACATTTGGGCAGGCTCCCCGATAAGAGCAGAAAAGTGCTTGAAATCGTTGAAATAGAAGGATATTTTGAAGGCAAGATACGAATTAACCAGCTTTTTAAATACATAGTTAACATAAGTGAAGAGAATCAGTTGTCACACGGAAAACTCCTTTCAACGGGAAACAAGCTAAAAAACACAGAAAAGCTTAGAATGAATGGTGTCTCAATATGAAACACAGAAAATTCAAAAAGGAAAGCCGCAAAAATCAGAAGTATCATATGAAGCCCGTTTCTTACCGCGTCTACCGGTTGGATTATAACGAGAAAAGCAGATTTCTTTTATTCTGTGGTTTGAGCTATCTGTTTATTTCTTATCTTTTTTATCACAGCATTATACTGTCTCTGGTATCTTCCTGCCTTTCATATCCATGTCTCGGATTTTACGCTGCTTATCTGGGAGATAAGAGGAGAAGAGAGCTGAAAGAGCAGTTTCGTGACCTGCTGTACTCCGTTTCAGCTTCCTTCGCTACAGGCAGACAGATGCCGGAGGCCTTAAAGGAAGCCGAGCAGAATATGAGATTGATCTATCAGGAGAATTCTATGATCGTACTTGAATTGGCAGATATGGTCAAGCGGCTCAATGAATACAGAGAATCGGAGGAGGAAATCCTGAGAGATTTTGCCGAAAGAGCTTGTATAGAAGACGTTACGAATTTTGTTGATGTCTATCTGACATGCAGGCAAACAGGGGGAGATCTGGTTAAAGTCATTTCAAAAGCATCGGATATGATTATGGACAAAATCGCAATTGAAAGAGAGATCAGCACCATTACTTCTCAGAAGCGATTCGAAGCAAAGATTTTAACTGCAATACCTTTTATCATTTTATGCTTTCTTCAAGCGGCTTCACCTGACTATCTTGCTCCAATGTACGACAGCCCTCAGGGCCGGATTCTGATGACAATGGCGTTGGCCGGAATCGCGGCAGCGTATGTCATCAGCATGAAAATGACAAAAATCGATATTTAGGAAAAGGACGGATAAGCAGCTATGAGACGTAATTTTTTTGTGGATTGGTTCTATGGAATTGCCGAAAATCTAATGGTGAAACTGCCCGATTGGATGACGGGAAGCAGTGAAATCATGAGATATAAGTATAAAATGAAATACGGGGACAGAGACTGCCGCCTGATGATACGGCAGAACAAAGTCCGTGTTATGGCTGTTTATCTCAGTATAATCTTGTTACTTCTGGTCCTTGTATTATGCTGCTTCGCAGAGCATCGGAGTGATAATGGGGAAGTTTTCAGCCTGAAACGCCCGATGCCAGGCAGGGCGTCGTCGTCGATACCCTTGAGGGCACAAATCCATTACCAGGATTTAACACTGACGAAAGAGATCATGGTCAAAGTTAACAGAAAAGTACTCACTGAAAGGGAAAAGCAGGAATTGCTGGATTGTTTTCAGGAGCGGCTTGGCAGTTTGATGCTGGGAGAGAACAATGATTATAACTATATCAGTAAACCGCTGAACCTGATGGAGTATGATCGGGATACAGGAATTGCAATAAGCTGGAGCAGCAGTGACCCCGAGCGAATCAGCTTGAAAGGGGAAGTCGATGTCATCGGTGAAAAAAATGAGCAGGATATTATATTGCAGGCAGACCTTAAATTAGGAGACCTGTCGGCAACAAAGAGGTATCGTTTGAAAATAGACGCCGATCCGGGCAATGAAGCTTTAAAAAGAAGCATATTCGAAAGATTGAAGGACCGCCTGGGTGAAAAAGCAGAGGAAGGCGCTCCGGTCATGGATCTGCCGAAAGAATTGGGAGACGGAATTGAAATCAGGTGGTTTATCCAAAAGGAGAACCATATGGCCATCCTGATCATGTTATGTTTTGTTGCGATCATCATCGTCTATTTAAAAAGATACCGCAGGATCGACAAGGAAATCAAAGAAGCAGAAGAGTCACTCACAAGAGATTTGCCGGAGTTTATCAACAAGCTGGTTATGCTCTTGAACGCAGGCCTGGTCGTAAGCACCGCATTTGTTAAAATCGTAAACGACTATGAGTCGGCAAATCCGGCTAAAAGGGAAAACCACATGCAGGACAGGAGATTTCTGTACGAAGAACTAACAGAAATCAATAAAAGAATGGATCAGTCAAACACTTCTCTGATCAAAGAGCTTACGGAATTTTCCAAGAGAAGCGGGGTCAGGGAAATGGTCAGACTGACTGCGGTTATTTCGGACAACTGGAATAAAGGCAGCTTGTTGGCAGAAAAGCTGGAAGGAGAAAGCGGGCTGCTATGGCTTAGCAGAAAAAAAAGGGCTGAAGAAAAAGGGAGGCTCGCAGAGACAAAGCTGACGTTTCCTCTCATGATCCTGCTGCTGGTTTTGATCATGGTGACGATCGCGCCCGCCATGCTGGAAATGTAAGACCAACAAAAAATTCAATTTTGAATAATTAAAAGATAGGAGGAGAAGAAATGAGATTTGTAAGAAATAATAAAAAGGGT
The DNA here is from genome assembly GCA_036677845.1 of Anaerovoracaceae bacterium. GTDB lineage: Bacteria > Bacillota > Clostridia > Peptostreptococcales > Anaerovoracaceae > Anoxybacterium. The sequence continues at coordinate 2,649 of JAVBVR010000073.1, forward strand.
ATGGAAATGGTCCAGGTAGCGATCCTTGTCGCAATCGCCATCGGCCTGGGGCTGCTTTTCAAAGACCAGATAGGAGGATTCATATCCGACACCTTTGAGACACTGAACAACAGCAGTTTCACGGAAGTCTGATATGAATCCCAAAAGCAGAAAAGGAACCATGATGGTGGAGGCTGCCATGATTTTTCCGCTGGTAATTGCGGCAGTTGCAGCTGTCATTTATATGGTGATCGGACTGTACTCCTCCCTTTCAATTCAAACCTCGCTTCATATGGATTTACGCAGGGAGAGCGGAGAACTAACACAAACTGTTATTCGTCTTGAGCATATCAGGGATTTTGAATCAACAAAGGGTTTAAGAGGGATCAGACCTGTTGTACGAATGAAGGCAGGCAGAGAATATAGAATCGGCTCCCTTTTCAGGCAGAATATCTATAAAACGGAGTACGGAAGTTCCTATATTATTGATGAATCGGAGCTGATCCGAATTTTGTCAATGGGAGGGACAGGCACATGATATTTTTAATTTCAAAAAAGGGCGCAGTGTCCGTATTCCTGATGACGATCCTGGCAAGCATTCTGCTGTTGGTCGTATTCTTTATACATGCGGCAGCTCAGGCAGCAGGAAAAAGTTATACCGATGCGGTAATGGATTTGGCTGGCCGATCTGTTTTATCGGAATATGACATCCAGCTGCAGAAGCGGTATGGGATCTTTGCCTTTCATATGGAAGAAAACCGGGCGGAAGCGAGAATAAAGTACTATGCGGATTACAGTTTTCACGATAACGTTCTGAAAGAAATGCTGCGGAACAAGCCTCATGCGGATCTGCTTAATCTGGGACTGGAATCGGTACAAGTCAGTCTGACGGGGTTTTCCATAACAGATACCGATCTTTTTGAAGAACAGATTCTTGCTTATATGAAGTATGCTGTTATCAAGAGCGGCCCGGAAGAACGGGAGGGAAAAATTTCTCAACAGGAAAATACCATTTTGCGAAATGAGCAGATCATAAATACGCTGCCTTCAAGAGGATATGACAGTAATCTTTTCGGAGACCTGGCAAACCTCATCAAGAGCGGTTTGCCGGATCTGCAGGAGATAAAACAGACTGCAACGAACACATATCTGACTAATGAATATATTATCAGTCACTTCTTCAACCATCGAAGCGACGCAGAAACACGAAATACATTTTTTCGGAATGAGGTCGAGTATGTTCTGAAAGGCGGTTATCATGACCAGGATAATTATAAGGGAGTTAGAACGGATCTGTTCATTTTAAGAAACATCATGAATCTCATTCATATTAACAGCGATTCTGAAAAACGCGGTAAAGTGAAAGCGGTTGCAGCAGCACTGACCCTGGCTGAGGGAAAGGAGATTGGAGCAGTTGTGGTTGCTGAGGCCTGGGCTGCGGCAGAATCTGAAAATGATCTGCGGCTCCTTGAAGACGGGAAACGGGTTGCTCTTTTAAAGAAAAAGGAAAATTGGGCGGTGCCTCTTTCTGATACCCTGGAATATTTATGGAAAGATGATTATACAACGCCGAAAAAGCGGAACGGCTACTCTTATGAGGACTATCTGAAGATCTTACTGTATCTGGAAAACAGAGAAAAAAAGCTGCTTCGCTGCATGGATTTGATACAGCTGAACATGAAAGGAAGCTACTGCGGGGATTTTGATTTGCGTGAATATTATGGCGGATTTCAATTTACTGCAATTGTCAATGAGAGGAAGTTTACATACATTGAAAAATACTGATAAAGGAAGATGCATCGGATTTATCTTTAATAATAAATTAGGGTTGCTGACAGTGGAAGCGGCGATTTTTCTTCCGCTGTTCATTGTTGGGGTACTGACCCTTGCATATCTCATCAAATTTTTGTCGATCCAGGAGGCGGTTTTTCATTCATTTACTGATGAATCCAGAGTGCTGGCCTCGGAATCACAAATCAATCCCGCGTCAGCTTTTTTGTTTGAGCTGCAGCTGAAAGACAGAATCTATGATGAAAACGGCAAGCATATCGAAGCCGCGGATCTCGATCAGTTCAGATTTCTGTACGAGACCCATGGAATAACCGGTGTGATTTCAATGGATCTAAATTATGATGTGAATATCAGGCTTCCCATCGCATTCCGAAAAAAAATACCCGTATCGGAGTCCCTGATGTTCAGGGGTTTTGTAGGAAAAGAAGAGTCAGCGGAACCCATACCATTTGAAGAGATGGAAAAGGTGAAGAAATCTGATCTGGTATGGATTTTTCCAAGGTCTGGAGGAAAATATCACGGAGAAAACTGTACGTATATAAAATCGGAACCGAGGCAGGTGGTGATGTCCGGTCAGATCAGAAGAAAGTACAATCCCTGCTGCATGTGTGATTCAAGAGACCTTCTCGACGGCAGCCTGGTCTACTGTTTTAAAACCGGACAATCATTTCACAGAGGAGACTGCCCTATTGTTGATAAATATGTGATTTCAATTGAGAGAGAAGAAGCGATTGAAAGGGGATACACGCCATGTTCAAAATGCGGAGGCTATTGACGAAAATTTCCGGAAAGGGGAGGAACCTATGGAAGATGGGAAAGAAAGCTTCATAGAATCTCAGGGACAAATTGAGGAAACCGGAGGGAAAAGGCAGATTTGTCTGATACCCGACGGGAAATTCAAGGAATATGAAAAAAGAATGCTTTGTGATAGCGGCTGTCCCTACACATTGCCGATGCATTTCATCTCAGATAACGGAAAGGATACCGTATATTATGATTTTACGGGGTATCTCCGCCTGAAGGATTATATGATGAGCAAGAGACCCAGTGATTGCCGGGGCAGGAACAATGGAGAGGGTGTGTGCGAAACACTGAATCTATTGATCGAGATATTAAGATGTATCAAGGGGATGGAACAGTACCTGCTTTTTTCGGACCGCTATTCCTTGCACCCGGATGTAGTCTTTGTTCATCCGGATAATTTGCAAACAGCAATCGCATTCTATCCTGTTGATGAACAGGAAAACACACTGCAGGAACGAATAATCGGGCTCATCGATTGCATCCGCGAATGGGGTTGCAGCGAAGAAACCATGAAATATTTCAATCAATTAAAGGAAACGGTCGCGTTGAAAAACCCTGGACTGGATGGTCTGATCGGTATCATAGGCGCGCTATGCCGGGAAGCGGGTTATATTTACTGGAATGCCGATGCTCTCAGGGAAGCAATCAACTCCTCAGTGTCTGATCATACAAATAGCAGGAAGGAGGAAAATGAGGCGGGCAAGGTGATTGTCAATCAGATGATTATGCGGAAATCTGTGGCAGCTCAGGTAGTAATCGCTGTTGTTCTGATTGCAGTATATCTGTCGGGATTCTTTGACAATATTAGTTTTATCGGTTTTACGATCATTGCGGCTGGTGCGGACATCTGGATTTTACGGAAACTGCGTTCTCGAGCGAAAGCAGTGTTCTAAAAATATCCTGAATGTCCAAGGACAAACATACAGAATTAAAAATAAAAAGCCGGGCAAGCCCGGCAGTTTATCGATGTTTGGTGTGAGATATTCTTTGCAGATTATCTATCGTTTCTGAACTGTCTTCTTTCGTTCTTCTTCTTGTCTCTGCATTCCTTACATCTTTTTGGTTCGTTATCAAAACCCTTTTCCTTATAGAATTCCTGTTCCCCTACTGTGAATACGAAATCCTTTCCGCAGTCTTGACATACGAGTGTTCTGTCTTCCATGATTTTCCTCCAGATTTTTAAAAAAAAATAATTTTTTAATATTTAAAATGATGATGGAGACGATTTTCCCAAAAAGAAGGATCGGAGCCCATTGACCAATTTTAAATATCTCAATAGTTATTATATAAGGATTCAGGATTTCTGTCCACTAATATTTTAAAAAAACATAGAATTGTCTGAAAAATATCTATATTTATATCTTTTAATCAGCAGCAAAATAAAGTATAATACCAATATCATGTGCATAATTCATTTTGCTTTAAGGAGGAGTTGGAATGGTTAGATTTCTTGAAAACTGGAACTACAAAAAGCATGCGCTTACCGTCAGCAGCTTCTATCTGGGAATTGCAGTTATCGGAAACGCCCTGTTGGGGAAAAAGGTTCCGAAAGATGAGAAGTCATTAAGTCCCATAAATATTTGCAGGCAAATGACCGTAAAACAACGTGTATTCAACGGGATTATTACGGGCTTGTTCACCATCGATATGAGCCTTACTTATTGTATCATCAATCATTATAAGAAGCAGTTTAAATAACCTGACTATCACCTCACTTCTTCTTATATGGCCGCATAATAATAGGAACAGACTTAAGCAGCACGTTTGTGCTGTTTTTTAGAAAGGAATCCATGCTTGGTTATGTAAAACCGGACAAGCCGGAACTGAAAATAAAAGAATTTGAGATTTACGGCGCATATTACTGTGGAATCTGTAAATCAATCGCGAAACGGTACGGACAGTTTTCCAGGCTGGCTCTTAATTATGACTCGGTTTTTCTGGCGATCCTAATTGCGGGGATCAGTGAAGGAAAGGAATCTCTTAAGTTTGAACGATGCATCGTTCATCCTGAAAAAAAAAGAACCATCGTTTATGACAGCGCATTTGTGGATTATGCGGCAGATATTCTGCTTCTGCTGGCTTACTATAAGCTGAAGGATGACTATCTGGATGAAAAAAACATGAAAGCTGCCCTCGGAATGGTTTTCATGAAAGGAACCTATCGCAAACTTCTGAATACCGTACCGGATAAATGCGTATTTGTAAAGGAACAGCTGAGTGAACTGAACCGCCTTGAAAAGGAGAACTGCGCCGCTATCGACCGCTCCGCAGAGCCTTTTGCTAAACTGATGGAGGAGGTCTTTGACTATCCGGGCTTGAAACAGAAGGGGAATGGAGAAGAATTATCAAATATATACCGCAGGATCGGATATCACCTTGGAAAATGGATCTATCTGATCGACGCCTATGACGACATTGAGGAAGACTTGAAGAAAAAAGCCTTCAATCCACTGATCCTCCAGTTTGAATATGATGTCTCAAACGAAATGCCGCAACAGTTTAAAATAAGGATAAAGGAACGGGTGGAGAGGAATTTGGTGCTGTACCTTGCTGAAATTGCAAAGAGCTGCAGCCATTTGAAGTTGGAAAAAAATAAAGGTCTGATTGATAATATATTATATTTTGGCCTCATGAGAAAAACAGAAGAAATACTAAGTTTGCCAGGCAAAACGGGATGATAGGAAGAAAGGAACAGAGAAGAATGCAGAATCCATATGAAGTATTGGGAATAAAAGAAGGAGCAACCCAGGAAGAGATCAAAGCGGCCTATAGAGAGCAGGTCAAGAAATACCACCCGGACAAGCATCAGGATAATCCGCTGCAGGATCTGGCGGAGGAAAAACTCCAGGAGATCAATGAAGCCTATGATTATCTGATCAAGAACGGGGGCCAGGGAGGTTATGAAAATGCAGGCGGCAGGGCATACTCAGGAAGCAGTAAAGGGAACTATCGAAATCCCGAATTCAATGAAATCAGAAGGATGATCGACCGCGGTAATTTAGGGGGGGCGGAAGCTGCTCTTGGCAAAGTCAAAACCAGAAATGGAGAATGGTTTTTTCTCAACGGTATGGTCTCTCTGAGAAAGGGCTGGTATGATGACGCGGTCAGCAACGTTCAGACTGCAATATCCATGGAACCTTCGAATATGGAATACCGGAACGCGATGAACAGTATAATGGCAACAGGAACCGGATACAGAACCTCTGCATATGGGAGAGGGTATACCAGCAATGATGAACTGTGCAGAATGCTTCAGTGCTATTGCTGTGCCGATGCCTTGTGTGACTGCATATAGTATTACTAGCCCTTAAAGGCATCCATTTGCTTGCCAATTATCTCAAGTATCGAGTATTAAAAGGAGAATATCTGAAAGTTGGAGACTATGAGAACGAAGAAGATCGTGACCGGCGGTGTACTTCTGGCTTTATCAGCCGCCACTCTGTTCGGGGCATCGTTTGTTCCGGGTATTGAATTGACCCTGTATGCGTTGAGTTCGGTATATGTGGCGATACTGATCATCGAATTTTCACCGGGAGCCGGGTGGCTTTTCTATTTCGCTTCTTTGCTGCTTGCCTTCGTTCTGGTCCCAAATAAAGCAGGGATAGTTCCATATGCGATCTTGTTCGGAGTTTATCCGATCATCAAATATTATATTGAGAAACCGAAAAAGCTCCCTCAGGTTGTAGAGATCATTCTAAAGTTATTTTTCTGTAACCTGATGTTTGCCTTCGGTTTTATGATTTTCGGTGCTGCATTTACCGGAACAATAAAAATACCTGATGCAGCGCTGCCTGTTCTGGCAGGCGGAGCCCAGGTTTTCTTTCTGGCCTATGACTATCTATTGACGCTTGTTATCGGTTTCTATCTGAAACGGCGCCCGCAGGTATAATTTTCTCTCATATTTTTCTCCCTCCCGTAATAAACATAGCAATAGAAAGGGTTATCCCAAAACTTGCTGAGAAAAGAGGGAGCGTATGAGAAAGAATTATCGTTATCCAAGAAGAGACGCAAAGACCGGCTTTTCTGTGTTTATTATTGTGATTATTCTGGCAGTTGCGGCGGGATACGCCGGAACGAAATATATTATTTACCCGTATCTTATGGGGAACAACCCTGTGGAGCGTGATGGAGAGCAGGACAGAAAAAGCAATGCGGAATCGGATACCGCAGTTGATGTAATTCCAAGTTCACCGAGTATCATTATTGACCGGCAAAACTTGAAAAACGGAACGGAAGGTGAAGGCGGAAATTCCGCAACAACCGGAGGTAACGGTCCTTACAGCGTTCAGTTTGGGAGCTTCACAACAAAGAACGGCGCCGAGATCTTATCAGAGGAATTGACAGGAAAAGGAATTTACTCCTATGTTTACGAAAGCGGAGGCAGCTTTAAAGTATTAGGTCTTCCCTATACTACCGAAGAAAAGGCCAGAGAGGCCGCTTCTATCGTATCCGCTGTTGTATCCGATGCTTTTGTAGTAAATTTATCGGAACTGATCCAATAGCTTCAGGAATTGATTGATCCATTCGCTGCAATAAACATTGAGAAAGGAAGAATCATGATCCCATTATCCACCAGGATGCGACCTGATACCATCGATGAATTTGTAGGACAGAGACATTTTATGTACAAAGAGTCACTGCTTTATAATGCAATTAAAAACAGGACCTTCGACTCCGCTATTTTTTTCGGTCCTTCAGGGACAGGCAAGACAACCCTCGCCAGGCTCATCGCAAGGGAAATGGATGCAGATTTCTATGAATTGAATGCTTCTGCCACGGGGATCAAAGAGTTAAAAGATATTCTTGAAAAGGCAAAGCTGAAGTTTTTCGGCCTTCAAAAAGAAACAACTTACGTTTATGTGGATGAATTCCATCGCTGGAACAAGCTACAGCAGGATTCCCTGCTGAAAGCACTGGAAGAGGGAGTCATCCGTTTTATCGGAAGTACAACGGAGAATCCCTATTTTGCCGTAAACAATGCCATCCTGAGCAGGGTCGGATCCATTTACGAGTTTAAGCGCCTGGACAGAGAAGACATCAATCAAATTCTGAATAACGCACTCGGTGATGCGGAGAGGGGGCTTGGAAAGCAGAGGCTTGATTATGATGCTGATGCTATTCGCATGCTTGCAGATTTAAGCGGCGGAGACGCAAGGATCGCGTTGGACACGTTGGGATTTATCAGTGATAATTTGAAAAAGGACGGCAGAATCGATAAAGCCATTATCGGCGAGGCGATGCAGCGGCAGACTGCTTTTTTTGACCGGAGCGAGGACAAGTATAATCTGCTTTCAGCACTGCAGAAATCCGTGCGCGGCAGCGACCCGGATGCGGCGGTACATTATCTTGCAAGACTTCTGGAGGGCGGAGCGGATATTCAGATGGTCGGAAGAAGACTGATGGTTATGGCAAGCGAGGATATCGGTATGGCTTATCCCAGCGCCATATCCATTGTAACCAACTGTGTGCAGGCCGCCTTGATGATCGGCCTGCCGGAAGCCAGAATCAACCTGGCTCATGCGACAATTCTTCTGGCATCCTGTCCGAAATCCAATTCCGCGGTCACTGCGATTGAAAAGGCCGTTGTTGATCTTCAAAAAAGGAATATTGACGATGTTCCGGACCATTTAAAGGATTCTCACTACTCGGGTGCTAAAAAAAGGGGACTGGGTGTAGATTATAAATACCCCCATGCTTACGGCGGTTACGTAAAACAGCAGTACCTGCCCGAAAACCTTCACAGGGAAGGAGTTAAATACTACGAGCCGACTGAAAACGGAAAGGAAGGGGCTTTTAAGAGGTTTCTGGAAAGCCTCGACAATAAAAAATGAGGATAAAACTGGCGGAACACTCCGGTTTCTGCTTCGGTGTCAAAGAAGCGCTGAAGCAGGCGGAGCAGACCATTGAAATGAACAAGGGAAAGACAATTAAGATATATTCCTGCGGACCGCTGATCCACAACAAAATCGTAACCGATGAGCTCCAGGGAAAAGGGGTCGGAATAATTCGTAGCCCTGAAGAAGCCGAGGAAGGTTCCATTGTTATTGTGCGTTCTCACGGTGAACCGGAAGATTTTTACGATCGGGCGAACGCGAGAAACATTCAGATTATTGATGCAACCTGCCCCTTTGTAAAGCGAATTCAAAAGCTGGTAAGAGAAGCGAAAAACAACGGCTTTCATGTCGTGGTAATCGGAGACAAGACACATCCTGAGGTGATCGGGATCAACGGATGGTGCGATAATGAAGCGTCGGTCGTATCCAGTGTGGAAGAGGCAAAAAGTGTCGGTGCAGGCCGGTTGTTTATCGTTGCCCAGACTACCATCACCGCGGAGCTTTTTAAAGATATCGTTTCATTTTTTGAAGAGAAAAATATGGAAATCGTCGTCCATAATACAATCTGCCATGCTACGGCTGAGCGTCAAAAAAGCTGTATGGAAACTGCTATAGATTCTGATTTAATGGTCATAATAGGTGGTAGCGACAGCTCGAACTCGAAAAAGCTGTATGAAATAGCGAAAAAGTACTGTAGAAACACTTACTTTATACAAAATAAAGAAAGTTTACCATTGAAAGAAGTCGAGAAATGTAATAGAATAGGAATAGCGGCGGGAGCCTCGACTCCCGAACGTATTATTAAGGAGGTTATTGCTACCATGAGTGAATTATTCACTGAAAACAAGAAAGACAGCATGATGCATGATCTGATGGACGAGATTGAAAAGTCCCTTAGGCTGCCACGTAACGGTGAAATTGTAACGGGAGAGGTTATTCAGGTTTCCAACAGAGAAATCGTAGTAAATCTTGGTTGCAAAAAAGATGGTATCATTCCAAGAGATGAATTTACTCTGGAAGGAGATCAGGAATTAACTGATTTATTTAAAGAAGGGGACGAAATTCAGGCTAAAGTTTTAAAAACTGACGATGGCGATGGAAACATCTTATTGTCAAAGAAGAAGCTTGAAGTGAACGAGCACTGGGATGAAATCTTAAATGCTCTTGAAAATAAATCATTCGTTAATGCAAAGATCTTAAAACAGGTAAACGGCGGAGTCATCGCGGTTTATAAAGAAGTATCCGGATTTATTCCTCTGTCTCAGCTTTCCGATAAGTATATTGAAAAAGCGGACGAGTTTATGGGCAAAACTGTACCGGTAAAGATTACTCGGGTTGACCAGAAAAAGAACAAGGTTGTATTCTCTCATAAGGCGTACCTGACGGAAGAAAGACAGAAGAGAGTTCAGGAGATCTGGGATTCCCTCAATGTGGGTGATGTTGTGGAAGGCACCGTTATGAGATTTACCGAATACGGAGCTTTTGTAGATATCGGCGGAATAGACGGACTTCTCCATATATCCGAGATATCCTGGGGCAAGCTGAAGCACCCGCAGGAAGCTCTGAAAATCGGAGAGAAAGTACAGGTTAAAATCCTTTCCATGAACAACGAAAAAGGAAAGATTTCCCTGGGACTGAAACAGAACCTTCCGGAGCCTTGGACCGTGATCGACGAGAAATATCACCTCGGACAGATCATCAACGGCAAAATCGTTCAGATCAAGGACTACGGTGCATTCGTTGAGCTGGAACCGGGACTTGACGGTCTGGTCCATATCTCGGAAATTGCGTACAAGAGAGTAACAAATATTGCTGATGAGATTTCAGTGGGTCAGGAAGTATCCGCTAAAATTCTTGAAATTGATAAAGAAAGAAAAAGAATCAGCCTGAGCATCAAGGAAACCCTTGATCCGCCTTCTGCTCAGGAAGCTGCAGCATCTGCAGAAGAAACAGAAGCTTCGCCGGCAGCGGAATCCGAAGCAGAAACCGTAGAACCGGCAGCAGAACCCGAAGCAGAAACTGTAGAAGTGACGGAGGAGCCTGTAGTAGAAGAGCCTGCAGCGGAAGCAGCAGAGGTACCGGAACCTTCCGTTGATGAACCGGCAGCGGAAGATGAAGCCGCCGCTGAAGAAGCTGTTGATGCCGAAACAGAAGAAGAGCAGAAATAATTATATAAAAAACGGCTCTATGTCAAATGTTGTGGTAGAGCTCAAGTAAAACAAAAATAAAATTAAAAACGTTTATCAAACCGGTAAAGGAATTCCTTTGCCGGTTTGTTTGTTCATTACCGCCGGAAAAAGGGCGTCAGAAAACACATCGCATTGTCTGCGATCTTGGAATTGTAACGATGAAAGTAATCAGGCTGCCATCATCTGCAAAATCCGATTGCGGAAACGGGAGAAGTTCCGTACTCCATAGCAGTTACGCTTAAGAACCTTGATCCGGTTATTGCAGCCTTCTGTAAAACCATTTGTATAGCCCATGCTAAATGCCCTGAGTATGTATGGCTGCCATTTGTTGATGATGTCGAAGCATCTTTGAAACTCTTCCAGCTGAGCAACTCCAGCACAGAGATTCCAGTTTTTTAGATTCTTTTTCGCTTCATAGATATCTTTACTATCCATAAATACATAAAAGTTCTCTTTGAGCCAGTACGCCTTACGGAGCTTCTCAGATACCGAAAGCATGTTTTCAAGTTGTTGGCATTGTTCTGGGGTCAGCTTCTCATGACGGGCCAGAAGAAGCCAGCGGCTTCTTTTGAAGTATTTGCGCCGTTCATCGCTGAATTTTTTCTGTTCTGATTTCCTCACGTTTTCTAAAGCCCAGGTCACATATCTGCAGACGTGGAACTTATCAGTAATCACACTGGCGTCAGGAAAACAAGCGGTCATTACATCCCGGAATTGGAGGCTCATATCCATTACGAGGTATTGGACCTGTTTTCGTTTTTCTAGAGGGAATTTCAGAAAGTATGCAATTAGATCCTCACTGGTCTTTGATGGTAGGATGTCCAGGACGTTCCGTTTTGCAGGATCGGTGAGAATGCACTGGTACTTGCGGCCACCTGCATTTCCCTTGAATTCATCTATGGACAGAACTCTTGGCAGCTTTGGCATGGGATAAGAAACCTTGTCAAAGATTCTTACTGCCGTTCCAGCAGATATGCCGTTCCTTTGCGCTATGGATACAGTGGAATGTTCACAGCTGTAATCACTCAGGACCTTTGAGGTAAGCCGTTTAGTATTCCGCTGATAACGTGCAAGAAATGATAACTTTTCCTGAAAGACAGCTCCGCAATGAGGACAGTAATATCGTCGCTTCCGCAGATGGAGCAGGCAGTGCAGCCCTTGTAACGGAAGGTCCTTTACAAGCTGTTCCCGATAGGAATGCGTTCTCTTCGTTTCATGACGGCAGACCGGGCATACCTGCATCTGAAGCCTGGATTCCACCCATACATGAACCTGATTGTTAAAATTCTCGACTCTGGTCACAATTACATCTTTTAATCCCAGCAAGTCTGCTGTACAATTGGGGTAGAGCATAAGCTTAATCTCCTTTCGAAATGTTGTGTGGTAACTTCATTCTACTTGAGATCTGCTTTATGCTCTATCTTTTTTGCAAAAAATCAAAATGCTGTGGCATTTAATTTCTTAAACACCACAACATTTATTATAGAGCCTAAAAAACAAACCGCGGGTAACCCCGCGGTTTTCTTTCGTGCCTAATGCGATTCTTTCGACAGGCGAAGCAGCTCCTCTGCGCTTTTCAGAGTCGTATCCGTTATGTTGATTCCGCCAAGAAGCCGGGCGATTTCTTCGATCTTTTCCTGATGCTCCAGAGGAACGACTGTGGTATGAGTCTTTCCGTTTACCGTTTCCTTGTCGATTTTATAGTGGTGATCACCAAATGCTGCAATCTGGGGAAGATGGGTGATGCATATGATTTGGTGGCGCTGGGAAATGTCAAGAAGCTTTTTCCCTACGATACTGGCGGTAATACCGCTGATTCCCGCATCAATCTCATCAAAGATCATGGTGGGTATGAGATCAAAATCACCGATAATCTGTTTGAAAGCCAGCATAATCCTGGATATCTCACCTCCGGAAGCGATTTTAGCCAAAGGCTTTGGTGTTTCTCCCTTGTTGGCTGTGATGAGAAATTCAATCCTGTCTGAACCGTCTGCCGAATAGCCCGGCTTTCCTCTCTCTTCCTCATAGAAATGAACAGTAAAGCTGGTATCTTTGAAATTCAGATCCTTCAACTCTTCGTTGATGCGCTTTTCAAGATCAAAAGCCGCTTTTTTTCGAAGGGAAGTCAACTCAAGACTTGCAGCTTCAAGCTCTTTTTCATATCTCGAGAGGTCACGGTTAAGCTTATCTCTAACTGCATCGATATTATCGATTATTTCCAAATCCGAAGATATTTTTTCCTTGTATTCCAGTACCTTCTCAACGGACCCTCCATATTTGCGTTTTAAGCTGTCGAGAGTGTTCAGCCGGCTTATGGTCTCTTCGAGGATTTCCGGAGAAAAGGAGATTCCGTCCCTGAATTTCCGGATCTCGGCAATTACGTCTTCCAATTTATAATATACATCGGATAATACTTCATGAATTTCCTTGATTTCATCGGAAAAACTGCTGATTTCCTGCAGCAGATGTATGCTTTTTCCCATACCGTCAGCAGCAGACGGAGAGGCCTCATAAAGCAGCTCGTAGATACAGGAAAGATTTTGATATATTTTCTCACTGTTCTGGAGAAGGTTTAATTTTTGCGAAAGTTCCTCGTCCTCCCCGGGATACGGTTTTGCCGCATTGATTTCAGACAGTTCAAAACGCATGAAATCACGTTTTCGTTCAGCATCCGCTTGATTTGACAGAAGAGAGGAAAGTTCGTACTTCGTATCGGAATAGCTTCGATACAATTCCGCGACACGTTCCCTGACAGGCGAAATACCTTTGTCATGGTAGGTGTCGATTAGTTTTAGATGATTTTCGGGGTTTAACAGCGACTGATGATCATACTGTCCATGAACGTCGGCAATTTTTCGGCAGAGCCTTGAAAGCTGCGCGAGGGAAACGATTTCATCGTTGATCCTGCAGATGTTTTTCCCTCCGGCTGACAGCTCCCGTGTTATGATATACTCCTCACCGTCCAGCTCCGCGATCATCTGAACCACAGCCTTCTCCTTGCCGGAACGAATAAAAGCAGTATCCGCTCTGCTGCCCAAAGCGAGGCTTACTGCTTCAATGACAATGGATTTCCCTGCGCCAGTCTCCCCGGTAATAATATTCAGTCCATTGTGAAAATCGAGTTCAACGCGATCAATTATAGCAAAATCTTGAATTCGGATATGAGAAATCATACGTTTATCCTTTATTTGATCATTTCAGTAAACCGGTTAACAAGCGAAGAGACGTTGGAAGGGTCATTGGCTACAATAAAGATGGTGTTATCCCCGGCAATGGATCCTACAACGTTTGGGAAGTTCAATGTATCGATTGCTTCTGCAGCCGCATTGGCACAGCCGCTCAATGTTTTCACCACGATAATGTTTCCTGAATATGCAACCGTTTGGATCGTTTCTTTGAAAATTTTGATGTAACGGTCCGAAATCGGCTGGTCCACACTGGCGCCTACGGTATATTTATATTTTCCTGATGAAGAAAGGGTTTTTACAAGCTGCAGCTCTTTTATGTCTCGGGAAATGGTAGCCTGAGTGACTTTGTAGCCGCTCTTTCTTAAAAGAGCAACCAGTCTCTCCTGGGTTTCTACTTCGTGCGTATTAATAATATCAAGTATTTTGTTTTGCCTTGAATATCTCATGCTGCACTTCCTTTCACAATGAATAATTATAGGTTTGTAATTATAATTATTATAACATAAAGCATATCCTAATCAACAAAAAGAAAAGAAATTTACAATATTTTCTAATTGCAGGGAAAGAATTGGACAAACATATGTTTCCCATGGTAAAATGGTTTGACTAATAAGTCAATTTCATGGCAAAATGCTGCCATAGCGAATTGGATTGCCATATTTATTATGTTATAATTATTCCAATGGTGCTGTCATGGCATCAGCAGCAAAATAAAGGGAGATGCTATGAGAATATTGGGAATTGATCCGGGATATGCAATTCTCGGTTATGGTATAGTAGATATGAAGGGAAACCATTTTTCCGTATGCGGTTATGGAGCAGTTACTACGGATGCATCCATGGAAATGCCTGACCGGTTGAAACACCTTTATACACAGATTATGGGGATTATACAAGAGTATGAGCCCGAAGTCGTATCCATAGAAGAGCTTTTTTTTAATACCAACTCCAAAACCGCACTGCTTGTGGGACAAGCCAGGGGAGTCGCAATCCTCGCCTGTGCCAATTCCGGTCTCGAGATCAGAGAATATACTCCCCTGCAGATTAAACAAGGACTTGTGGGCTACGGGCGGGCGGAAAAAAAACAGATCCAGGTCATGGTCAAGACCATTCTTCACCTGGATGAAGTACCGAAGCCGGATGATACGGCAGACGCACTGGCAGCCGCAATCTGCCACGGACATTGTGCGGGTCATTTAAAGAAGCTTGAGAAATATTCAAATGCAGCCAGGACAGGCGCAAAGAGACGCTGAGAGGCGTATGGATGCAAACGAGTCTGGCAGAATGTTAGAGGAGAAAAGGATGTTCCACTATATCAAAGGAAATATCACCATGAAATTTGAAGGCGGCGTAGTGATTGAGACCAATGGTATCGGCTACGAGGTGTTTGTGCCGGAAAATTCATCCGTCTATCTCTCCGACGGCAGAGAAACCGTACTGCTTTATACCGCAATGATCGTACGGGAGGACGATGTCAGCATTTATGGTTTTCACGACAAGGAGGAGCTAGATCTTTTCCGAAAGCTGACAACGGTAAACGGCGTTGGAGCAAAAGCGGCTATGGCGATTCTGTCTTCCATGCCGGCGGGAGAAATAAAGAAAGCGATTGTGTTTGACGACGCAGCAACACTTACGAGAGCCAACGGCATCGGAAAAAAGATTGCCCAGAGGATTACACTTGAGTTGAGAGACAAGCTGGGGGCAGTGGGAGGCCTCACCGAGACGGCAGAGAAAGTTGCAGCCGACTCCGGTAAAACTGAGGCGGTCAACGGGCTCATCAGCCTGGGCTACAGCAGGAGCGAAGCACTTGGTGCACTGGCAGGAATCCAGGAGGAGAACTTAACAGCGGAAGAATACATAAAGAAGGCACTGAAAGGAATAGGAAGGTAAGGGATGGATTTTGAGGATAGAATCACGGCATCAAATCTGAATGAAGAAGAAGAGGTAATGGAACTGAGCCTGAGGCCGAAGCGGCTGGCGGAGTATATCGGTCAAAAGACAGTCACGGAAAACCTTAAAGTTTTTATAGAAGCCGCTAAAATGAGAAAAGAGCCTCTGGATCATGTCCTGTTTTATGGTCCTCCCGGGCTTGGAAAGACGACCCTTGCAGGAATCATTGCCAATGAGCTTGGAGTCGACTTGCGGATTACTTCTGGCCCTGCCATAGAAAGAGCTGGGGATTTGGCCGCTATCCTGACCAATCTCAACGACAACGACGTGCTGTTCATTGACGAAATCCACAGACTAAACCGCTCCGTGGAAGAAGTTTTGTACTCGGCCATGGAGGATTATGCGCTGGATATCATCATAGGAAAAGGACCTTCCGCACGATCGATCAGGCTTGATTTGTCAAAATTCACCCTGATCGGAGCAACGACGCGGGCCGGAAGCCTGTCTGCGCCTTTAAGAGACCGGTTTGGCGTAATGAGTAAATTCGAAATGTACACCGTCGACGAGCTGAGGGAAATCATCAGACGCTCCTCAGAGATTCTAAATATAGGGATTGACGACAAATCGCTGACTGAAATGGCAAAACGATCCAGAGGAACTCCGAGAGTTGCCAACCGGCTTTTGAAACGGGTTAGAGATTTCTGCCAGGTAAAGGGAAACGGTACCATTGATCTTGGAATCACAAACAAGACCCTGGATTCTCTTGGAATCGACAAAGAGGGACTGGAAGGACTGGACCGCGAAATCCTGAAAGTGATCATCGAAAGGTTCCACGGGGGTCCTGTAGGCATTGATACAATATCAGCAGCAATCGGTGAAGAAAGAGTTACCATAGAGGACGTCTATGAGCCTTATCTGATTCAGGCAGGTTATCTGCATCGAACTCAAAAAGGAAGGATTGCATCAGAGCTCGCCTATAAGCATCTGGGCATTGCAAATAACAATGACGAGCAGCTCAGTTTATAACATGTTTTCTCTGAGTCAGGATAAGGATTTTAAGTATCAGCCGTTGTATATTATGACAATGTTTTAAATTAAGGTGTCTGAATGAAAAGTACGATAAGAACTATAATTGTTATTATGTTAACCATTTTAATACTGCCGGTAGCCTTGAATTTTGAGGCGGAGGCGGCTGTTCAAAGCGAATATGTTAAAGTAGGATTGAAATTCGGAAGCAATTCCGCCGCCGCCTGCACCTTGACTTCCGATGAGGGCTTTATTCTCGGAACCGCTGAGAACAGAAGCTTTATTGAAGGAATGCCCCTGCCGGCATACAATAAGCTGAATATAAAAAATGAAAATGGAAATATTGTGATCAGAGATGATAATGGCACACTGCTGTCTGCAGATTTAGGCTCTTCCGGATGCGTTATGCCTGCTGATTACAATGAAGATGGAATTATTTATTTAGACGGCGTTCCGTACCGGGGCGGTATCATGCTGCGGGGCCAGTCTAACGGTACCATGACAGTGATTAATTTTATCACGCTGGAGCATTATATCTATGGAGTATTAAACTCAGAGTTGAATCATACAAATCCGAGAGAAGCATTAAAGGCTCAAGCCGTTGCAGCAAGGAGCTTCGGAGAGCGGAATCTGGGAAAGCATTCCGCCGACGGTTTTGACTTCTGCACTTCAACTCATTGTCAGGTATATAAAGGGTATTCCGGAGAATATCCTGCCACAAATAAGGCGGTGGACGAAACAGAAGGAGAATTGATGTATTATAAGGGAGAACCGGCAGCGGCATTTTATTATAAAAACAGCGGCGGTTATACCCAGAATTCGGAAGATGTCTGGACGGAGAGCGTACCGTATCTGAGATCCGTCAAGGATGAATACTCCCCAAGCTATCCATGGAAAACGAGCCTTTCCTTCGATATCATCCGTACAAAACTGGAAACTGCAGGTTTCCGGCCAGGAGTCATAGAATCCGTTTCAATCAATGGACGAAATACAACCCGTGCTGTTTCGGAGCTAAAAATAAAAGGAAGCGATGCTACGATTTATCTGAAGAAGGAAATGATCAGAAATGTGCTTGGCGCTACGATCATCAAATCCAATCTGTTTGAACTGGCCGGCAGCTATGCGGAAGCCGGATCTGACGAATGGTTCCTCAGCAACGGTTCCTCAGTGGTCGGTCCCGGTTCGAAGATTTACGTGATCAACGGAAGCGGAGCGGTTAAAAGACTGGATCGGGAAAATGCTTTTCTGATCAACAATCAAGGAACAGTCCGCCAGGGAAACTCCGCTGCCACTGAAACCGTAACCTGCGGTACAGTTAATTTCACAGGCTATGGCTACGGACACGGTGTTGGTATGCCTCAGGACGGCGCAGTCGAAATGGCAAAACAGGGCTTTACATACGATGAAATTTTGAAGTATTATTATACGGGTATTGAGATAGAATAAGACCCAAACCAAAACGCAAAGGAAAAAAGAGATGCACATCAATCATTTTGAATATCATTTGCCGGAAGATCTCATCGCACAGCACCCGGCCGATAAGAGGGATGCCTCGAGGCTTTTGGTGGTTGACCGAAAAACAGGAAAGCTGGATCACCGGCATTTTTACAATATACTGGAGTATTTGAATCCCGGCGATTGTCTGGTGATGAACAATTCCAAGGTCATTCCCGCCAGATTGTTCGGCGTCAAGGAAATCACAGGTGCGAAGGTAGAATTTTTGCTGACAAAAAGGGTTCGGGATGACATTTGGGAAGCGATGGTCCGGCCTGGTAAAAAACTGCATATCGGAGACCGGGTATCCTTTTCCGAGAACGGATCCATGTCGGCGAAAATATTGGAGCATGGCGAAGGAGGTACAAGGCTCGTCCGTTTTGAATATGAAGGAGACTTTCACGAGCTTCTGGAACAAATCGGTAAAATTCCTCTTCCACCCTATATTGAACGCGAAAGCGAAGAGGAGGACCGGGAACGATATCAGACTGTCTACTGTAAAGAAGAAGGCTCTGTGGCAGCACCCACGGCAGGCCTTCATTTTACGGAAGAGCTGATTGATAAAGCTTTACAGAAGGGTGTAAAAACAGCGTTTGTAACACTTCATGTGGGGATTGGAACCTTTCGGCCGGTGAAATGTGAAAACATCGAAGAGCATAAGATGCATTTCGAGGAATATCATATTGATGAAAGCAACGCGGCAATCATCAATGAAACAAAGAGTGCCGGCGGCAGAATCATCGCAGTGGGCACCACCTCCGTCAGGACCTTGGAAAGTGCTGCTTCAGTTGACGGAACAGTACCGGCAGGCCACGGAAATACGGATATATTCATTTTTCCCGGTTACCGCTTCAAAGTGATAGACAGTCTGATTACCAACTTCCATCTGCCTAAATCCACCTTGCTAATGCTGGTATCCGCATTGTATAATAGAGAGGCTGTTCTGGAGGCGTACCGCGAAGCAGTTGAGCAGAGATATCGCTTTTTCAGCTACGGTGACGCAATGCTAATCCTTTGATTTAATATATTGAGGTAAAAATGACGGCAGTAACATATGAATTAATCAAGAAAGACGAAAGAACTAAGGCAAGAAGGGGCAGGGTGAACACTCCTCACGGGAGCATTGAGACGCCTGTCTTTATGCCTGTGGGAACGGCTGCGACTGTGAAGGCGATGCGGCCGGATGAAGTCAGGGAGATAGGGGCGCAGATCATATTATCCAATACGTACCATCTCTATTTAAGGCCGGGACATCAGATTGTAAGGGACGCCGGCGGACTTCATAAATTCATGAACTGGGACAGGGCGATCCTCACCGACAGCGGGGGATTCCAGGTTTTCAGTCTCGGGGATCTGCGAAAAATTACAGAAGAAGGCGTCGAGTTCCGATCTCACATCGACGGATCGAAACATATGCTTTCGCCGGAAAAATCAATGGAAGTTCAAAATGCCCTCGGTTCCGATATTATAATGGCGTTTGATGAATGTGCGCCGTATCCGGCAGACCGCAGCTATGTCAAGAATTCTCTGGAGAGAACCACCAGATGGCTGAAACGTTGCAAGGAGGCCCATACAAATACGGAGCTGCAGTCCTTGTTCGGCATCATGCAGGGTGGGATGTATCAGGACCTTCGGCATCAGAGCGCCATGGAAATCGTAGAGCTGGATCTTCCCGGATATGCCATCGGCGGTTTGAGCGTAGGGGAACCGAAAGATCTGATGTATGAGGTTCTGGATTACTGCGTTGATTATCTGCCGGCTGAAAAACCAAGATACCTTATGGGTGTGGGAAGCCCCGACTGCCTTTTTGAAGGGGTGGAAAGGGGCGTCGATATGTTTGATTGCGTTTTGCCCACAAGAATTGCAAGAAACGGAACCGCAATGACGTCCCGCGGCAAGGTCGTCATAAAAAACGCAGCTTATGAGAGAGATTTCACCGCATTGGATCCGGAATGCGGCTGCTACACCTGCAGAAATTATTCGCGGGCGTATCTGAGGCATTTGTTCAAATCAAACGAGATTCTATCTTCTATGCTTCTGACGAATCACAATCTTCATTTCCTTGTTCGTCTTATGGAAGGCATGCGAAGCGCAATCGAAGAAGACAGATTTTTAGAGTATAAGAGAGAATTCTACAGTAAGTACGGAAAGTTTTAAACGAAAAGCTTTAAATAGAGTTTACAGCAAAATTTAGAAGGAGATAAGCTTATGCCTATTTTAATACCCAAGGGTTTACCTGCATATAATACGTTAAAGGAAGAAAATGTCTTCGTCATGCATGAGCAGAGAGCGCTGAAGCAGGATATCAGGCCCCTGCGCATCGCCATCGTCAACCTGATGCCGACAAAGGAGGTCACGGAGACACAATTGATCAGAATGCTGGCTAATACGCCGCTGCAGGTGGATTTACAGCTGCTTACCATGGATTCCCATGAGTCGAAAAATACCGACAAGCTTCACTTGGAAAACTTCTATAAGACATTTGAGGAAATCAAGAACCAACGTTTCGACGGTATGATTATCACAGGAGCTCCTGTTGAATTTCTGCCCTTTGAGGAAGTGGATTACTGGAAAGAGCTGAGTGAGATTTTTGAATACACCAAGAATAATGTGTTCAGTTCGCTACATATCTGCTGGGGTGCTCAGGCAGCATTGTATTATCATTACGGCATTCAGAAATTCGTTATGCCGGAAAAGCTTTTCGGTGTTTTCAGGCATGAACTGAAGGATAGAAAATCCGAACTGACAAGGGGTTTTGACGAGGAATTCTATGCGCCGCACTCAAGGCATACCCAGGTCAGAAAGGATGATATCTTGTCAATGCATGATTTGAAGATCCTGGCTGAATCAGAAACGACAGGCCCTCATATCATTGCTACAGAAGACAAAAGAATGATATTTGTTCAGGGCCATATGGAATATGACCGTGATACGTTAAGGCTGGAATACGAAAGAGATATCAAAAAGGGTCTCGCAATCGACGTTCCGAAGGATTACTTCAAGGAAGATGATCCGGCAAAAGGTATCGTGGTGAAATGGAGCGGGCACGGCAACCTTTTCTTTGCAAACTGGCTCAACTACGTATATCAGGAAACTCCGTACGACCTGAACAAACTGGATGAAATTATAAAAAAATAAGATTGCCGGACGGCAGAATATCGGATCGGAGGAAGAAATGGAAATCTGCAGGCATAACGAAAGCTGCGGCGGCTGTATCTACCAGGAAATGCCGTATCAGGATCAGATCATCCTGAAAGGAAAGGAAGTGCTGCGGCTTCTGGATGAGAAAGGGATCAGCTACGCGAAATATCTCGGCATTGAAGGAAGTCCGAAACGAACAGCCTATCGGAATAAAATGGAATATACCTTCGGAGACGAAGTCAAAAACGGTGAAATGACCCTTGGAATGCATAAAAAGGGTCGTTTTATGTCTGTCGTTACAGTTGATGAATGTCAGCTGGTGGATTCCGATTTTAATGAGATACTAAAAGCGACACTGAATTTTTGCCGTGAGAAGGGATATGCTTTTTATCACAAAAAAACTCATAAAGGACTGATGCGGAATCTCATCATCAGAAAAGGGGAACATACCGGTGAGCTTCTGATCAACGCAGTAACAACCTCCCAGCGGGTATTTGACGGTGAAGCGTTTGCAGATTTATTAAGGGCGCTCCCTCTGCAAAACAGGATCGTTGGCATTCTCCATACCATCAATGACCGTATTGCGGATTTTGTATATTGTGAAAAACTGCATACCATATGGGGAAGGGATTATTACATGGAGGAAATTATGACTCTGAAGTTTCGAGTCAGCGCCTTCTCCTTCTTTCAGACAAATATACTTGCTGTAGAAAAACTGTATACTGAGGCGATTTCTTTAATCAGTGATCTTGACGGTAAAACGGTCTTTGATCTGTACTGTGGAACAGGAACCATAGCACAGACACTGGCTCTGAGAGCAAAAAAAGTAATCGGGGTCGAGCTTGTTGAAGAAGCAGTGGAAGCTGCAAGAGAGAATGCTCGGATGAACGGATTGGATAACTGTGAATTCATTTCCGGGGATGTACTGGAGGTATTGGACTGTTTGAACGAACGGCCGGACGTTATCGTACTGGATCCGCCAAGAGTGGGAGTCCATCCGAAAGCATTTGAAAAAATATTGAACTACGGGGTTAAACAAATAATATACATCTCCTGTAATCCGAAAACTCTTGTTGAAAATTTAAGCTTTGCACAGGATTCAGGCTATCAGACTGTCACCGTGAAGGCCTTTGATAATTTTCCGTACACGAAGCACATTGAGTGCGTGGTATTGATGTCAAGGGTGGAGAAGTAGAGGTAGATCGAAGAAGCAGGCGAGGAGAAAAAATGGATCAGTATTTACGCCAGTTTTTGGAGAAAAACACAACGATCAGTGAACAGGAATTACTTGTAGTGATGTCTCATATTCTTGTTCATTCATATAAAAAAGGAACCGTACTGCTAAAACAAGGAGATATCTCGGAAAAGTGCTATTTCGTATTAAAGGGCTGCGTCAGGCAATATGCTGTAGGAGATGACGGCAGGGAAACGACATATAATTTTTTTACAGAGGGGCAGCCCGTTGTCTTATTTAAAAGTTATAAACTAAAAGTACCCTCTGATTACTTTTTAACTTGTTTGGAAGACTCCACATTGATTGTTGGGAGTCCCGATTCTGAAGAGAGCATGTATGATCAATTTCCTGAAGTTAAAAATATCACCAGGCACATAATAGAATTGAATTTCGGGCAAGCGCGGGATGAAACTGCAAAAGCCATAATGCGAAAGTTAATTCGCCGAATGCCATGGGCAAGCTGAGTATATTTTCTAGAACTAATGTTGTCTGCTCGAACTGTGGGAAAAATACATGAAGCAAATGAACGATGACATAGCTAAAAGCGGCGATCAGTAAAAAGGTCACCAGGATTTTAGGAATAAATCCAGATTTCAGAACGAGTGTGCCGATAATTAGCAAATGAAGCCCCAAAATGATCAGACCAAACGACCACATTTTATTGAATGCATCGATAAACAGCATCACCACCTGTACATTACCATGCGCCGAGCAGAGCCAAACTGTTGTCCACTTGTTTCAGAAAGATATATAGCGCCCAGGCTACGATGATATCGATCACTAGAATGATGAGCCAGCTGAAAAAGCCATAGCGAAAAAGAGCTAATGAGTTAAAAATATTCTTTGCTGAAGCACCGGCGTCTCCGTTCACAATCAGGCAGCTGTTGACAAATCCGACAGCAAAGGCCGCGCATCCCGCCATAACAAGCATCGTTATACCGGCAATGATGGCCGCTTTGCGCTGTGAGATTTTTTCTGTTTCAAATATAGTCATTATTATACCTCCTTTGTTAAGATGATTTTATCGCCGCGGACGCGGCTTTTCATTGACTTAAGTCAAGAAACGTATTCTGTTCCTCAAAAAAGATCTAAAAAGATAGAGATAAATAATCTGGTATCCTTAAAATACATGAAAGAGGAGATGTAAACTCATTTGAGGAGGGAATTTTATGTCTGATAACACCGTCCATTTCCCCGTCGGTTATTTCTTATTTCAGAACCAAAAGGTTTTTAACTATCAATTGAACCGGTGGCATTCAATCGGACTGGCCAGATACGATGATTGCGTTAGTTTGGGCAAAGAAATAAAGACATTTCAAGATTGGACTGAATCGATGTCACGGTTCGCCAAGCGGGCCGAAAAAGAAGACAGATTGCTTAATGCAGCAATTTACCATCGCGCATCAGAGTTTTATGCTATCGATAAACAGGGCCTGAAAGAAACGATTTATGACAAGTTCTCAAATTTGTTTTATAACGCCGTGAGTAAAGAATCATTTAAAAGAGAAATGATACCTTATGCGACAGGGAGCATTCCCGTCCTCAAATTTGACGCCGTTGGGCAAAAGAGAGGGACTGTCCTACTTCATGGAGGATTTGATTCTTTCGTGGAAGAATGGTTCTTAATGTTAAAATACCTTTCGCAGAACGGTTTTAACGTAATTGGATTTGAGGGCCCCGGACAGGGGCATATGTTGATAAAGCAGGGTATTCCGCTTGATTACCGCTGGGAAAAACCAGTTAAGTGCATTCTCGATCATTACAGCATTGATCAAGCCACCTTATTCGGATTATCAATGGGCGGCTGGTTTTGCATAAGAGCAGCTGCGTTTGAACCCAGAATAAAAAACGTCATCGCGTCCGGTCACGCCATTGATTATTCAAGAATCCCGCCTGAGTTCGCTAGAGCGTTAATGATGTTTTTTATAAAATATTTCAGGGAATATACAGCAAAATCCTTTGTTAAGGTAAGCCAGAAGCAGGGAATTCAAGGTTGGCAGACATACCAGTTGTCACACATCACGAAAATGCCGCCATTGGAAGCTTTTGAATACTCCCTGAATCTAAACTCAGAAAATCTGTGTTGTGACCGAATCACACAGAATGTCTTATACTTATCCGGTCGAAACGATCATTTCATTCCCATAAAAACACATAGGAAACAGGTCACGTTATTTACAAATGCAGCATCTCTCGAAGAAAAAATATATACAAAACATGATCACGCAGATAACCATTGTCAAATTGGCAATATCGAACTAATGCTTCAGGACGTTGTAACCTGGCTGAAAGGATTAGAATAGAAGATAGTTTCACTTGTGCTTTGTTGAAAAATTTCCGTTTTACTGAATAAATTTGGGGTAAAATATTTTCAGAACAAAAAGAGGAAGAAAAGGGGGGCATAAAACCGGTGAACAGATCATATAACAAATTGGTCAGAGATAAAATTCCGCAGCTGATTCATGACAGCGGAAGAAAATCCACGTCCCGCATCCTGAGCGATGACGAGTATTTTGAAGCACTGCTTGACAAAGTCATCGAAGAGATCGATGAATACAGAGTCAGCGGAAACGAAGAAGAGCTGGCGGATGTCTATGAGGTTTTGGATTGCCTTGTTGCACTCAAAGAATACGAACCGATGCATATCGATTATCTGAAACTGATCAGAAGAGAGGCGAGAGGTTCTTTCAAAGAGCGGGTTCTCCTCATTGACGTTGACGATTCCGTCAGTCAATAGCGAAAGGAGCGAAATGATGAAAAAGATACTGGTTCCCATCGATGGCTCAAAACACTCTGATTTAGCGGTTAAAAAAGCAAAAGAATTTGCGGAAATAAATGGCAGTTCCGTTGTATTGCTACATGTCAATGACTTTCATCATCATATGTTTAACTATAATGCCGGTGTGGAGGAGCACTTTATTGAACTGTTCGATCAAATGTCTGACAATATTCTGGAAAGCGGCAAAGAAAAACTGGCCTCCTTGGGAGACCGCGTCGAAACCATAAAGCTGGAAGGAAGCGTTGCCAATAAAATCATCGACTATGCCAATACGAATGATTTTGACCTTGTCATCATCGGCTCCCACGGCAAGGGTGCGATCCATGAATTTTTAATGGGCGGAGTTGCGCATAAAATTATTCTCCATGTCAATAAACCAGTGCTGATTGCAAGGTAAAGAAAAAGGCCCAATCCTGCCGCCGAACTGAGCCCTGCGTCTGCAAACAATAATGAAATCATTATTGTTTGCAGATTTTTTTTTTGAAAACAGGAATACTAATAAGGAATTTTCGATCACCCTGAAATACCAATAAGTAAGATTGATACACATGAAGCTTTTATGGAAAGGACACATTTATGGAAAAGAGTCACAGTGGACTGAACGCATGGCAGCTCTCGATGATGGCAATCGGAACAGTCATCGGAGGTTCCTTTTTTCTTGGATCAGCGGTAGCGATTCATGCAGCAGGCCCCTCAATATTATTATCTTATATTCTTGGGGGGATATTGGTTTATTTTATTCTATATGCTCTTTCCGAAATGACAGTAGCAAATCCTGCTTCGGGTTCCTTTCGGACATTTGCGGCAAATGCCTTCGGAAAAGGAGCGGGCTTCGTCGTCGGATGGGTTTACTGGACCGGGATGGTGCTTGCCATGTCCAGTGAGGCGACCGCAGCGTCAATTCTGGTCCGGGGATGGTTTCCAAACCTGTCCGTTCCCGTTTTGGGCACCGGTATCATAATCGGAGTTACCCTTCTGAACCTGTTGGGAGCTGATAAGCTGAGTAAACTGGAAAGCGGTTTGGCAGGGCTGAAGCTCCTGGCGATCGTATCCTTTGCAATCATCGCAATCCTTTTGATTTTCGGGATTTTCATCAGACCGGACCCTGTGGGAATCGGCGAAGTGGCGAGGCAGCCGTTGATGCCGGGAGGTGTCCGCAGCATTGCAGGCAGCATGCTGATCGTGGTATTCTCCTATGCGGGATTTGAAATTATTGGGCTGGCAGCCTCGGAGGCAAAAGACCCCCACAGGACGGTACCCAAGGCGATCAATTATACGATTTTCATTCTGGTCTTTTTCTATATTTTGTCTATCACCTTATTGCTGCCTCTGATTCCAACGGCAGAGCTCAGTGAAGAAGTCAGTCCATACGTGGCGGCACTTGCAAGGTGGGGAATCAACTGGGCAGGCCTGGCGATCAATATCGTTCTAATAACAGCTATCATATCCACAATGCTGGCCTCCATGTTTGGTCTGGGAAGAATGATACGCTCACTCGCTGATGAAAAACAGGCTCCTGACTGGCTTGTTGACACGAAAGATGTTCCGTACCGCGGCATTATCTTTTCGGGCGGGGCCATGATGGCCGGCCTTGCAGTCGGGATGCTTCTGCCGAGGGTTTATTTATTTCTCATCAGTTCTGGCGGCTTTGCACTCTTATTCACCTACGTGGTAATACTTGCCACACATATGAGGTTCCGCAAACAGTATGGCTGCCCTCCGAAAGGAAAATGCCAAATGCCATGGTATCCGTACTCTGCCTGGGCTGTGATGCTTTGCATGATTCTGATCATTTTGAGCATGCCGTTTATATCCGGCCAGGCCTCAGGATTGATAGCAGGGATTTTGATTGTCCTTCTGTATACGTGCTCCTACTATATCCAAAAAAGCATGATTTCAAAGAAAAAAGGCAAGGGTACCCTGAATCCGAAGCTCCATTTCTCCACTGAGTACGGCAAAGAATTAAGTGAGAAAGCAGCGAACCGAACAAAAGGAAAAAACGATACCAATATTTAGCGGGTGCAACGGGACCCAAAATTCTTTATGATAAGAGTATAACTTATTTGCACATGTGTTTTATGCATTATATAGGGGGAGGGTGCTGATCGTGCTGATGAGGCTTTTATCATATAAAAAAACCATTATCTTTTCTGCGGCCTGTCTGATCCTATCGGCAATTTTTATTCTTTTATCCAGATTTGCCGATGGCTTTTCCCAATGGTATGCAGTCAATATTTATCCTTCTTTTTCAGAGCATGCAGGAAGGTTTTTTTCGAAGTGGAACCATTCTTTTTTTGAGATTGGTATTTTGTTGTTTTTAATTCTTGCCGTTGCAAGTACGCTGTACGGAATTACAACGTTTATCCTCCGGAGACCATCCGGTGCTAAATTTATGTCCAGGAGCCTGCGTGTTATGATTTGCGCTATATCCGGACTGGTTCTTATTTTTTCTTTGGCCGGAGGGGTTAACTATCACAGGGACAGTATCGGAACTGTCCTGAATCTTCCGGTTCAGGAATCCTCACAAGACAGCCTGGTTAAACTAAGCTTGATCCTGGCTGAAGATTTGGCGGCACTAACGGAAGACCCTGGCTGGGATTACAGCCTGTTGGCCCTGAATGATTTCGCATATATAGAAGCGCAGGCGATTCATGCGATGAAGCAGCTCGGAAAACAGGAGCCGTCTCTCGCAGGCTATTATGTAAAACCCAAACCCGTATTTTTCTCTGATGTAATGACCGGTCTTGGGATCGAAGGCATCTTTTCTCCGTTTACAATGGAAGCAAATTACAATCGCTCGGTCACACCGTTTCTGATTCCATATACCATCTGTCATGAACTTGCTCATTATAAAGGATATATGAAAGAAGATGACGCTGGCTTTATCGCATTTATCGCAAGCAGAAATTCACCGTCAACACTATTTCAGTACAGCGGGATGTTTCACGGGCTGGTTTTTACCCTGAATGCTCTGAAATCAGAGGCTGGAGCAGAGGAATTCAATGCTGTTTATCAGAACCTTCCCGACCCTGTAAAATATCAACTGATGTACATTAACGAACAAAGAAAGGAGCAGACCACCTCCTTCTCTTCGATTGCAAGATCGGCCAATGATATTTACCTGAAGGCCAATGCCCAGCAGGGAGTGAAAAGCTACGGCCGGATGGTCGATCTTTTAATTGCAGAATATGCCGGCCGCATCGAAGAGAGAGAGCTTCTGTAACAGGAATTACGAACATATAAATGCCGGAAAAATGAACATACTACTAGAATAATTGATTTTCTAGGAGGATGTTATGACGGAAAAAATATCACAAAAAATGGCGGAACGTGTCAGCTATCATGATTCTGTAGAAGAGATGCTGATCAGAATCAGGGATGACGGTCTATCCAGCGTTTTCTCAAGATGGGATCCACAGGAGAAGATCCGGTGCAGTTTTTGTCTTTCTGGATTAAGCTGCTGGCTTTGTACAAACGGACCATGCAGAATCAACGAAAAAACCGGCGCGGATAAGGGAATTTGCGGAATCGGTCCGGACGCCATGGCAATGAGAAATATGCTGATTCGAAATATTATGGGAGCAGCGACCTACGGTCATCATGCCTTTGAAGCGTTTCGCACCCTGAAAGCAACCGGGGAGGGAAAAACTCCGTTTCAGATTTCAGACAGGGAAAAACTGAAACTCCTGTGTGAAAAAGCCGGAATTGACACGGGACAAGATGTAAACAGTCAGGCAATTCAATTAGCAGAGTTTTTTGATCATGAAATGAAAATCACCCCGGACGAAAGCAGCAGGATGGTGGAACTTTTCGCACCGCAAAAACGAATACCGATATGGAAAGAGCTGAACATTTATCCGTCGGGAGTACAGCATGAGGTTGAAAATTCCATTGCAAGCTGTCTGACCAATGTTGACGGAGATTACGTTTCTCTCGCGAAAAAAGCACTGCGACTCGGTCTTTCTACGATCTATACCGCCCAGATCGGCCTTGAAATGACGCAGGATATCCTGTTCGGCACACCATATCCTCACGAAGTGGACGTGGATTTGGGGATAATGGATCCGAACTATGTCAATATTGCTTTTAACGGACATCAGCCCTGGATCGGAGTTGCAACGCTTTTAAAGGCAAAAAAGCCAGAGTACCAGGAAATGGCGAAAAAAGCCGGAGCAAAAGGGCTGCGGGTCGTAGGATCCATAGAGACCGGGCAGGAATTGCTGCAGCGGTTTGATGTGGATGACGTTTTCGTAGGCTTAATGGGAAACTGGCTCGCCATTGAACCATTTCTCGCAACCGGAACTGTGGATGCACTGGTCATGGAAGAAAACTGCTCTCCTCCTGCCATTGATCAATATGCGGAAAAGTATCAGGTTGCACTGATTAGTGTCAGCACCATTATCGGAGTTCCCGGTACAGGGCTTGAAATGCCGTACTATCCGCAGAAAGCTGACGAGATGGCGGAGAAATGCATTGAGGCTGCTATTGAAAATTTCAAGAAGCGGCACGGCAAAGTGAAGCCGCTGGTACCTCGCCATAAAACAAAGGCAATCGCGGGCTTCTCCACAGAAGCAGTCCTCGGAGCCATCGGAAACAATCTTGACAATCTGGTGGATGTAATTGCGAAAGGTCAGATCAAAGGAGTCGTCGCGCTGGCGAACTGTTCGACCCTGCGCAACGGTCCCCAGGACTGGAATACCGTAACGATAACGAAAGAGCTGATCAAAGGTGATATTCTTGTCGTTTCAGGAGGCTGCGGCAACCACGCGCTTGAGGTGGCCGGCCTGTGCAACATGGATGCGGTTGAGCTTGCGGGAGAAGGTCTGCAAGGCGTATGCAGGGCGTTGAATATTCCCCCGGTTCTGAGCTTTGGAACCTGTACCGATACAGGAAGGATTTCTATGCTGGTTACCGCTTTGGCGGAACATCTGAAAATGGACATTCCTGATCTGCCTATCGCCGTAACGGCTCCCGAGTGGATGGAGCAGAAGGCGACTATCGATGCGCTGTTTGCCGTTGCTTACGGTGCCTATACCCATCTGTCGCCGACGCCGTTCATTACAGGAGCACCAAAGCTGGTCAAGCTTCTGACGGAGGATGTGGAGTCCCTGACCGGCGGAAAGGTGGCGCTGGGCGATGATCCCGTGGAGGCGGCAAAGGATATAAAAGCCCACATATTGAAAAAGAGACAGCTTATGGGATTGAAAGAATAAGGATGAAAGGCTCCGGTTGAGAAACCGGAGCTTGTTTATATAACAAATAAATTTCCACACCTTGGCAAATTAATGATTGAATTTTACAGGAATTCCGATAGAATAAATATAAATGGTATTCATAATATTAAGAAAATTCCGGCAAAACTCGCCGGAACAGCCAAGGAGGGAAATATGAAAAAATATCTGGTCTTTTTACTCACTTTTGTATTGATTGTGACCATTTCGACAGGAACCGCTTTTGCCGGGGACTATACGGTCAAATCTGGAGACGTTCTGTGGAAGATTGCCAAAGATCTCAATATTCCGATGGAAAAGCTGATTCAAATCAACAATCTGCAGAATCCCAACTTAATCTACGCAGGACAAATTTTAAAAACTGCAGATAGCGGAAGCACTGCACCGACTGCCACAGTTGCAGAACCAACAGCGGCAGCTGCTGATAAGGAAACTGCTTCGACACCTGTCAAAGAGGCTGCAAAAGCAAAGCCTAAGATGATTGAACCGAAATCGGACATCGATGAGTACGGCGGAGCGGATGCTTATGATAACGGCGGAGATCATCCGAATTCCAAATACTATGTCAATCCCGATTTTTACAATATGAAATCCAATGACGAGCTGACAATCATCAGCAACTTTAAAACCTTCCAGCAGACTTCCGAGTGGTCCTGCGGAAATGCAGTCGTTTTGATGGTATTGGAACATTTTGGAGTAGACAAATACAGTGAATGGGATATTGCAGTAAAATCAAATGCCGGAGTTGATCTTGATGTTCCGGGATCGGAACCCGGATCCGCCAACAACTTCCCGGAATATGGAACCTCGGTGGATGATATGGTAAGATTCTTTGATGCTATCGGAGGCTTCAAGATCGTTCAGACCAGTTATAAAGCAGATTACAAGGCAAGCGATCTCATTCAGGAGGGTGATACCAGCGTTCCTTCCACCGAGTGGGGAAATCTTCCGGGCACCTTCGAATCCGTATCTCTCTACGCATCAGAGAATGACCCCGATACAGAAAAATGGGTGGACGATGCAAAGGATTCCTATTTTGTCAAATGGATTACAGGAAACCTGAAGGCAAACAGGCCGATCATGGTTGAATGGTGCGACTGGGACGGCCACTGGCAGGCGATAATCGGTTATGATACCCAGGGAACTTCCGGAATCGGAGATGATGTGATCATTTTTGCGGATCCATATGATACTTCCGATCACTGGCAGGATGGCTACTACTACTATCCGGCGGAAAGATGGTTCTACATGTGGACCGACAGAGCAGTCGCTCCGAAACCGTACCAACTGCAGCCGTTTATCATTGTAGAGCCGATTAAATAATAAACGGATACAAAACTTCAACAAGTTCTCACTAATATTAGTTCGTACTGATAGGAGAAAACACGCAGCTTCTGTGTGTTTTCTCTTTTTTTGGTATATAACTATTTTTTATCCTTCCATATATTCTATCTTTTTTTATAAAATTAAATATATTTCTACTTTTCATCGGTGCGGAAAATGTTGAAAATGCCCGGTTTATATGGTATGAATGTGACTTTACACAATTTTTTTTCGTTATATGATGAATTTATGGGAATGGAAAGATTATCCGCATGAAAATGCAAAATCTTACTGAGAGAAAGGAACTAATAATATGGTACAAGCTGTTTTCTTTGGAATTTTTGGATTAATTCCTTGTTTTTTGTTGGAAAAAATATCCATCTACATCATCAAAAAAAAGTGCCGTGACCGCGAAATAGATATTGATATGGGCAAATTGGACATGAAACAAAAAGCATTTGTCTTTATCGTTAACACAGGGCTCTGGTTTTTTACCGGGTTACAGGCCGGTAGTTTATATCTGGCTGTGCTGACTTCCATCCTGTTTTCACTGGCAATGCTGATCAGTATCGTTGATTTGAAGATACATATCATCCCTAATGAGTTCGTATTGGTCATGCTGATAATTGGGGTACTTCTGCAAATATATTATTTAGACATCCGGTACTTTATGGGGGCGATCGGCTGTATGGCAGGCACCGCTGCGATGTTTCTAATCGTTGGTAAAATAATGGGCTTACATAAAATAGGAGCGGGTGACATCAAACTCGCAGGCGTCATGGGCTTTGCGCTGGGATATCCCGGTATTCTGACTGCCCTCATGGTAATGGGCGCCACAATGCTGATTTATTGTTTTATAGGCTTTTCAAGATATAAAATATCCATGAAGAGTGCGCTTCCGCTTGCACCGTTTCTGATGATCGGAATGTCAGCAGGTCTTTTGGGCAGTATTGTCGTTTAAAGGTCGAAAGAGATCAGTAATTCACGAATGATTCTGACTGGAAAATCTGAATACATATGTTAGCATAATAGCATAATATACCATAAATACATTAATATGGTAATTGTTCATACGGGTTGTTGAACTCAGATCCAATAAAGGAATCGGGTTTACATAAGTAAAACAAATTTTCTAGGAGGGAAAAAGAGATGAAAGAACTGATGAATTGGTTAAAGGAAGAAGAGAGCGGCCAGGGTCTGGTGGAGTATGCGCTTATAGTTGGGTTGATCGCTTTGGCTTGTGTTGCAGCAATATCTGCTGCTGGAGGTAGTATTGAAGATATATGGGATAAGATAAAAGATAAAGCAGCTGATGCAAATGCTAGCATTTAATTTGGTAATAAGATTTAGAGATTAAAGCTTAACCAAGTTAATATACTCGGAAGGTAACAAGTATCTTTTTAATAGCTGTCCTTCTGAATGAGGACAGCTATTTATTTCATTGGAGACGAATCGAAATATATTCAAACTTGAAAAGAAGGAAGACTTCAGAATAGGTATTATTTCTCTATATTATGAGGTAATAGGTGAATGACATGAAACAAATATCATTCATGAAACCTAATAAAAAAGGCCAGTCCCTGGTGGAATTTGCATTGGTAATGCCGATCCTCCTGTCCTTGATTTTAGGTATGCTGGAATTCGGCTGGATTTTCAACGGAAAGATCACCTTGACCAGCGCCGCCCGGGAAGGAGCCAGAACCGCAATCGTTTATGAAACCGCGGCTGCCGCCAGTACTCCGGTACAGTCTGCTGTGGAGAAATCATCGGGGGTGAGCAGTTTGACCAGTATTTCAGCGATCACAACCTTTGAGACAAACAAGGCTAAGGTTGTGGTTACGGCTCAAATAAAGCCTCTGGTCGGTTTGTTTGTTCAGGATACGGTAGACTTATCCGCAGCCGCTGTGATGAGACTTGAGTAACGGGGAGGTGAAACTAATGGAATTAATTAGCCTTCGGGGAAACAAAAGAGGTGCGGCTCTTCCGCTCGTCACAATTATTATTTGTTTCGTTGTATTCGGTATCATTGCCCTTGTAGTCGATGCCGGCATGATCTATGCGGAAAAGAAAGCAATGGTAACTGCCGCTGATGCCGGAGCCCTTGCAGGAGCACAGGTACTTAAGCAGTCAAAAGGTTTGGATATTGCTAGTGCGGTTAGCCAGGCAGCGCTATTTGTGGATTATAATGGAGCAAAAGCAGAACCGATACCGAACGTATACTACAGGGACGGGAGGCAGGTGATAGAGGTCATCGCCCAAGAGGAAAAAGAAAATTTCTTTGCAAAACTGATCGGTTTTGAAACCACAACAGTAAAATCAAAAGCCGTAGCCACCTGGGGATATTATAAAGAATATGATGTCGACGGGAGCATTCTTCCGCTTTTCACTTTTGATACCGTTTTTGAAAGTTCAAGCGGCAGTGCTGTTCAGTTTGGACTCCATGAAGATAATGTCGGGGGCTCTCCCCCGAATTATGGTTATGTTGATATAGGCAATATCAAAAAATTATTGGAAGGCGACCAATATAAAGGAACAATAACACCTATATTGTACAGTAAAGACGGCGAAGTCAACAACTTAGATGTTTCAATAACAAACCGGCTTCAAAAAGCATTGCTGCAGCCGACTGTCGGGGAAAGAGAAATGTACATGACAGGGCTGATCCCGGTTATCGATGCGGAGGCTTTTGTCAATAAATACTTTGACGGTACGTATGATATCAGCGATGTTCTGAGCAATCCCGATGCGTATACAAAAGGTGGGCAACATTGGTGGGAAGCGCATTTGGAGCTTAAGGTAAAATACTTCGCCTATTTCGTAATAGAGGATGTTATTTTCAAGAATCAGCCTTACGGGCTAGGTGCATCAATCTACTCAAGCGGCTACACAGCACATTATAATCCGAGCAGATTAAATAAAGGAAATGGAATTAATTATTCCGACGGGTTGAACTTGACAGTGAACGGTAAGGAAATTACAAAATACAAGGTGCCTGCAAGTGGACCGGAAGCGTCTACGATCATAGGCAGATACACCGGGGAAACCACTGACAGGGCCAAGATAGTAGACGGCGATCAGAACGATCCGGACCCGAGCGTAGAAGGAGAAGCGGCCTATTACAAGCTGATTGAGTAAATCAAGAAAAGATCATGGCATACAGAAGAGAACATATGAAAGGAACTCGCTGAGATGAAGGTTAATAAGAAGGTTTTAATGATTGCGGTCTTGCTGGGCCTGGTTACCGTTTTTTTTCTAAGCTACTATATCAATTCCATAACGCAGGAAACGGCTGCCCCGCAGGCTCAGGTAGCGGTAGCGAATCATACGATTCCGGCTCATGTGAAAATATCGGCTGATATGGTTCAACTGAAAACAGTTTCGGCAGACTCGGTCCATCCGGAGGCCGCCACCTCATTGGATGAAGTGGTTGGTACAGTAACAAAAACAGATATCGTCAAGGATGAACCGATTCTGGCGTCAAGAGTGGTCCGGGATGACTCCGCCGGAAACCTATCCTATCGTATCCCTGAAAATATGAGGGCAATCACAATCCCTGTCTCAGAGATATCCGGTGTGGCCGGAAATATTATCGTAGGTGACAAAATTGATATTCTGGTTTCATATGAGGATGAAAGCATCAATCCAGTCCCAACGACCTATACACAATTTCAAAGCATCGAGGTGCTGAGCCTTGGTAGCGCCAAGCTGAGCGAGGAAGAGAGAAAGGCGTCTCTCCCAGGCTCCATCACCCTTCTGGTAAGCCCGGCTCAAGCCGAGATGCTGGCGTATGCAACATTAAAAGGAAACTTCCATTTCACACTGAGGAATCCTTCAGACTCAAACAAAAAAACACTGACTTATTTCAATTCTTCGAATTTTGGATCCTTCAGGGAGAGGTGATACATATGGATCGTATTAAATTATTTATACTGGATGCAGACAGGGAGGACAGATCAGAGATGGCAGACATGCTGTCTCAGGTTGAATACCTTATAGTGGCAGGAGAAGCCGACACGTGTGAAAATGCTGTCGGTCAACTGCAGGAGAATAAAATTGATGTTATTCTGATTGGAAGCAAGGTCGATGATGACGGCTACAAGGCCGCGGAAAAAATTCTTGCGGAATATCCGGATCTTGCGGTTGTCATGGTCGAAACCGAAATCAGAGAAGACACCGTGTATAAAGCGCTTTTTATAGGGGCAAAGGATATCATCGTAAGACCTTTCACTGCCGCAAGGCTGGTAAATGTCATCTACCGCGTACATCAACTCATGCAAAAAAAGACAATGATACATAGTTCGAAACAAAACCATGACAAGGTGAAATCGAATCTGGGACAAGTAATTACCGTATTCAGCACCAAAGGAGGCGTCGGAAGGACATTTGTATCTGCCAATCTGGCTGTCGCCTTGATCAAATCAACAAAAAAAAGAGTTGTTCTTGTTGATCTTGATCTTGACTTCGGCGATACCGCGCTGGTATTGGATATCATACCGAAATATACCATATCAGATGTTGTGGATGATATCAGGAATATTGACCCGGACGTGATCGAAAGCTACCTGGTGTCGCATGAATCCGGCATTAAAGTACTGGCTGCCAATGCGAAACCGAAAATCTCGGAGTTTATAAACTCGGAGCATGTCGATATCATATTGAAAACTTTGCAGAAGTCTTATGATTATGTCATCGTGGATATGCCCGCACGTTTTTATGAAACCATCAATCCTGCTTTTGCCACAGCGGATAATTTACTTTTAATCACAACACCGGAAATATCAACAGTCAGAAATTTAAAAGCATCATTGACGACGCTGAATGATTTAAATTACTCAAAATCTAAAATTAAAGTTCTCCTGAATAAAGCGGATAAAAAACTGGAAATAAAACAAAAGGATATTGAAAATACTTTGAAAATGAATATATTTGCTACCATCGAGGCGGATTACAAGCTCGTGCCATCTTCTTTAAATCAGGGCGTACCCTTTATCGTTAAATACCCCAAAAGCAGCGTAAGCAAAGATATTTTGAATTTGGCCGATAAACTGGCGGCAGATTTGAAAAGAGCATAGCAAAAGGAGCGGTGAATATGGAATCAAACCTCATTGGAATCAATCGATCTGCAGGAAGCATCATGAGCAGCATCCAAAATGAAACCGGTTATGACACTTCTTTCCGAAAGAGAAAAGAAGTGGAGAGCCTGGCAGCGGAAACGTTAGGAAGAGTGATTGAGAACGCTTCGTTTGATATTAAAAATGAGGATGCAATACAAAAAAAAGCGGTACTGGAAATCATTCATGAGTCTCTCAATTCCATTCTGGAGGAAACAAAGAGAAACCTGTCGCCCGGAGACAAACAAAAGACAGCCTTATATGTCATGGATGAAATATTTGGGCTGGGACCGATTACAAAGCTGCTTCATGATCCTACCATAACGGAAGTCATGGTGAACGGTCCGGAACATGTATATATCGAACGGGCAGGAAGAATTGAAAAGACTGATATTGTGTTTCGGGATGTCCAGCATGTCTACCATACAATTGATAAAATCATCGCGCCGTTGGCCAGAAGAATCGACGAGAGCTCTCCCATGGTGGATGCCAGGCTTTCGGACGGGTCCCGGGTAAATATCATCATTCCTCCGTTATCCATCAAAGGCCCCTGCGTGACAATCAGAAAGTTTTCTGCAGAGCCGTTTTCGCTTGATGATTTGATTACCTTTGGAACGATGAACCAGGATATTGCAAAGTTTTTGCGCGCTTGCGTAAGAGGAAGGATCAACATAATTGTATCCGGAGGTACCGGAAGCGGAAAAACAACGCTCCTGAATGTGATTTCCGGTTTTATCCCGAACCACGAGAGAATTATTACGGTTGAGGATGCAGCAGAGCTGCAGCTTCAGCAGGAGCATGTTGTCACCCTCGAAAGCAGGCCTGCGAATATAGAAGGAAAAGGCCGAATCAGCATTCGGGATCTCGTGATTAATTCCCTCCGAATGAGGCCTGACAGGATCGTCGTCGGTGAGGTAAGAGGCGGAGAGGCACTGGACATGCTGCAGGCGATGAATACCGGCCACGACGGATCCCTGACAACGATCCACGCAAATAAGCCAAGGGATTGCTTGTCCCGGCTCGAAACCATGGTGATGATGTCCGGGATGGAGCTGCCGTCGCGAGTGATCAGGGAACAGATCGCATCAGCAATCAACATGATCATACAAGTAGCCAGAATGCCGGACGGTAGCCGGAAGATTGTAAGAGTATCGGAAATCACCGGGATGGAAGGGGAAACCATTACCATGCAGGACATCTTTCTGTTCCGTCAGGACGGGTTTAATGAAAAAGGGCAGGTTCTGGGAAGGCATATCGCGACCGGGATTGTACCGAAATTCATGGAAAAAATCAAGATCAACGGAGAAATTGTTTCCAGCGGAATTTTCGACAGCACCGGTCATTTCCAGATACGGTGAGGAGGTACAGATATGTTGTATTTCATTCTATTTTCTGCCTTTTTAACTGTATTGCTTTTCGTTTGCGGCCTGGAGACGGCAGTCTTCTCAAGCAGAAAAACGACTTTAACCAGACTGGACCTTGGTACTTCGGATGCCGCTCGTTTCAGGCGGATTGAAAAAGAAGAAAAACCGGCGCCGGGGAAGAGACTGCTTCAATTAACTGCCTTGCTGGGAAATCTGATACCGAAAAGTAACTATCTGAAAAACACTAGAAAAAAACTGGCAACGGCTTCAGTTTTGATGAAACCGGAAGAGTTTCTCGGGATATGCATTCTGGTTGCTGCCGGATTATTCGTCTGCGTGCTGATGATCACACAGCTGCCGGCTGCAGCAGTAGTCTGTATTCCCATCGGCTTTTTTTTGCCGGAATTTCTCCTGGAGCAACGGAAAAGAAAACGAATGAGTCTCCTGAATGCTCAGCTGCCCGAGACACTGGGTATTTTAGCCAACGGTTTGCGTGCTGGTTTCAGCTTTACACAGGCCATGTCTATCGCTGTCAGGGATATGAATCCGCCTATTTCGGAGGAGTTTTCCAGAGTTCTCAGGGAGAATTCTCTTGGCAAGTCACTTGATGAATCCTTGTGCAACCTGGCTGAACGAAACGAGGATGATGATCTGACGATGGTAGTTACGGCGCTTCTGATTCAAAGGCAGGTGGGCGGGAATCTGTCTGAAATTCTGGACACCATTGCAAACACAATACGAGAACGTGTAAGAATCAAGGGGGAAATAAAAACTCTGACTGCACAGGGCAGACTGTCCGCAGCCATCATCAGCCTGCTGCCTACCATAGTTGCACTGATCCTGCTTTTCCTGAGCCCTGAATATATCCTTACCTTATTTCGTTACCCCATGGGGATCGGAATGGTGGTTGTGGGTATCATCATGCAGTTGATCGGCATATACGCAATTTTTAAACTGGTAGACGTAAAGGTATGAGAAAAAAGAGGGGGATTCTTCTATGGAACTGTTGCTGTATCTACTGGTCTTCGGTTTTGTCGTGACTGCGACATATACTGCCAACCGAATCATTTCAGCTCAAAGGCTAAGAATTCGCGGCAGATTGAAAGAACTGGATTTGATAAACCCTATACCGGAAGAAGAGGATGAGTTGAAGTCCTCACTGGCCGATCGGCTGATCAAGCCTAATTATCAAAACCTGATCCGTTTCCTTGGAAGTCTTGCACCGAAAAATTTCCGGGACAAGTATGAGAAAATACTGGAAATATCAGGGCAATCCGGCAGCATGACACTGAACAGACTGATCGGACTTCAGGTACTGTTTTCTGCTTTTTTGGGAATTCTTTTTTTTCTGCTCTTCAGTTTATCCTATCAAACAAACATTCTCCTGACTTTGGCTGCTGCAGCAACCGGCTTCCTTCTTCCGCTCGTTTCTTTGAAGGGAAGGGCGAGAAGGCGGCAGGAGCAAATACAGAACGCTCTGCCGGATATGCTGGATCTGCTGTATGTCAGCGTGGAAGCAGGGCTTAGTTTTGACATGGCTGTTCAGAGAACCACTGAAAAGATGAAAGGACCCTTGACAGAAGAAATGAAGAGGGCCCTGGATGAAATCAACAAAGGGAAAAGACGGGAAGAAGCCTTACGTGCTATTGCAAAAAGAACGGAAGTCAGAGATTTGTCAACATTTATCACGTCTGTCATTCAGACAGAGCAGTTGGGCAGCAATATTGCCAACATGCTGCGGGTACAATCCACGGCCATGCGGCATAAACGCAGGCAAAGAGCAGAAGAAAAAGCTATGAAAGTACCAGTAAAGATCTTGTTCCCGATGATAATTTTTATCTTTCCTCCGTTGTTCATCGTTATTCTAGGCCCAACTGTAATCAATGTGATCGTGAATTTCCTATAAGCGGATGAAATCCGGCCCAAAGAGAACAGGGACTCAGTCAGTAAAGCAGAAGGAGATTGCTCATGCATAAAAAAACAAAGATTATATTTCTGCTGATTACAATACTGTTTCTGTTTATACCTGCAGTCAGCAGCAGCTACGCTGATCCCTTCTCTTCAGAAAAGCTGGAGCAAGTAGCAGTCGTCTTGGTGGTTGACACGTCGGGCAGTATGAAAAAGACTGACCCGCAAAACTTAAGGGGTACGGCCTCTGATATTTTTATTGATCTGTTGAGCCCTGAAGATTATCTGGGCGTAATTACGTTCAATACTTCTGTTGAAACAGTTCTTCCGGTAGATACGATCGGCAACGGGGAGAAAAAAAGAGCTTTTCAGCAAAAGCTTTCAGCAAAGCTTGTTTCCACCGGTGATACAAACTACCATTTAGCGTTATCTGAAGCCATGAAACAGCTGGACGGAATAAAGCAGAAGAATATCAGAAAAATTATAGTTTTTTTAACAGACGGCAGACCGGACCCTGATCCGTCAAGATCAAGCGACACTGCTTTTATGGATAATTATATGCATTCACTTTGGAGCCTGGTCTACGACTTGTCGTTACGCAAGTACCCGGTTTATTCCGTAGGCTTAGGACAAGAAATCGATCCCGGTATCCTGAAAAGAATCTCCTTGGAAACAGGGGGCGAATATCAGGTATTCAACGATTCGGCTGAACTTGCTTCCGGTTTTTTTAAAATACTGAGCAACTTGAAAAACAGGAACAATTTCCTCAATACAGAGTCAATGATCAAGAAAGAAAAAAACATTGGATTTGAATTTGATCGTTTTACCTCTCAGATTACGATGGTATTTACATATCCGGCGTCACAGCCGATGGACGTATCGTTGATTCCGCCGGCAGAAAGGAAGCATGACAAAGGAGTATACGTTCAGAAAACGAATCAATATACCATTATTACGCTGAATGGGGAAAGCCCGGACTCAGAGGGAAAGTGGACTGTTAAAATCATGGGAAACGGTACGGTAAAGATTTACGGAGCGAAGGATTTGATCATCAAAACCTGGATTGAAAAACCGTTTCCGAATGACTCTGTTTCTATTAAGGAGCCCATTGAGATCGAAGCAATCATTACAGGTGCAGATCAAAAAGACTTGTATGTGGAGGCATCCGTGAAAAAGAACGGTGTGGAGGATGTTTTCCCGGTCAGCATGAACTACAGCAATGGAACATACCGGGGAATTTACAAAAAAACCGATCAGGCCGGTACGTATGATATTTCAATCAAAGTATTCCGAGGCGGTAAACTGCTCACAGTCAGCAGTGTAAAAACATCTGTAAAAATACTACCTTCGCTGGAAACGGATTTTTATACATTAGACAAGAAGTTTTTATCCGAAAGCACAACTGCTGTCACTTCGTGGCTAAGCTTAAGCGGAAACCGGATGAAGCCAACCGATGACATAAAAATACAGGATTATAGAATCAAAATGTACTATGAGGACGGCAGGGAGGAAAGTTTTATACTTTATGATAATGGGCTTCCGACAAGCGGGGATGTTTTGCCGAATGACGGCGTTTACAGCTGTTATGTGAAGTTTACAGTGGAAGGTGAAACCAATGCAGATCTGATCGTCAACGGTGCTTTCAGAGGTGAATCTCTTCAATTGCGAAAGTCTTTTGATCGCTTTCGGATCGACCCTCCCGGATCTCTGAATATCAGTATGGATATCGATCATCTGTTCGGCAGAAAAGGTGACGTTCTCGCTGTCCCGTTGATTTTAGAGAATAAATCGGGAATGACCGAAATTATATCATTATCAACCGGCAAATCCTACGGCTTCTTTCAGCCGCATCAGGTATCCGCCGAAGCGGGAACGGTTACGGAAGCACTAGTATCTTTTCATCTGAATAAGGATCTGAAGGAGGGAACATTCCAGATTCCTGTCAGAATCAGTTCAGAAAATCCGCAGACACGGATCAATTCTGAATTAAGTATAAGTGTTGAGGTTGTTTCGGATATCGGCTGGTTCATGAATCTCGGGATTCGCTGGGGAACCGTTATTATTCCATTTATTCTTTTTCCGCCGCTGATCCTCCTGACGGGATTGCTTTTGTACAGGATTCTTGTCTATCCCGAAACAATTGTAAGGGGGACACTGCATTTCCATGAAGGAGCGGATGCCACCAGTGAAATGAAGAAATTAAACCTCAAGGCATTCAGAAAATCTTCTGTGAGAATTTCTCTCAA
This sequence comes from Anaerovoracaceae bacterium, assembly GCA_036677845.1. Lineage (GTDB taxonomy): Bacteria > Bacillota > Clostridia > Peptostreptococcales > Anaerovoracaceae > Anoxybacterium. Next base: position 45,181 of record JAVBVR010000073.1, read on the forward strand.
CGATGACGGATATAAATCCGGTGATCATGTATTTGATACAAGTTATCGCTACGCCATTATATTTAAAAAAAATTATGAGAGAGGGAAATGGAACTTTATCGAAGGCTATAAAGCATTAGGGAAAAAAGCAAGTGCTCCAAAGCTCATTCTGGAAATCACAGAGCCGGGAATTTTCCAGTGCAATGGGATTGCCTATTCAAAAAAAGAACTATTCCATGGAGATATATTTGAAACGGCAGGGTATACGTTTCAATACCTTGAAGATAAAAAAGAGATAAAGTTTGAAGCCGGCCAAGATCTATTGGAGGGGAAAATATGAAAACAGTCGGGATACGAAACAAGACAACAGGCGAAATCATACTGAATCATGTTCATGTGGCTGACACGTTTGCCGGAAGGTTCAGAGGTTTAATCGGCAGAAAGTCCCTGAAACAGGGAGAAGGGCTTTTAATCAGGCCCTGCAGCAGTGTGCACAGTTTTCATATGAGATTTTCCTTTGACGCGGCATTTATAAACAGCAGTAATAAGGTGGTTTTTATCATTCATTCCATGCCGCCCTGGAAAGTCAGTCCTGTCGTCAGGAATTCAGAATATGTTATTGAAGCTCTCGGGAGCTCCCTGAATACTAATCTGAAGGTGGATGATGAGGTTGAGATCATATAATTACAGCAGGGTGACGGGTTATTATGTCTTTATCATAACATGTATCGTCCCTTTATTCTTTACGCCTTTCAGTGCAAACGACGCGTTCAGAGAACCCAAATACATAATATGGGCAATCGCTTTTATTGCCACAGTCATATCTATTGTATTTGAAAGAGTGAAATCAAAGAGTCATTTCTCTCTGCGCGTCCGGGAAAAGATCTGTGTTGTGTTTTTTTTCTATGTTATCATCTGGATTTTATCGACGCTTGCATCTGTTGATAAGATGGTCAGTATTACCGGGTATCCTTTATATAATGGTTTGGTTCAGCTTTTCCTTTGTGTTTTGACGTTTTTGTTATTAATTAGCCACTATGAATTTGAGTTGTTCCATATGCGTTATATTCTCGCTGCCTACAGCATTGTTTCTTTGTATTGTTTTATTCAGCTTTATAAAATGGATCCCTTTGTAAAATATTACGGGGATAATGTTCGGAAGTATATCGGACAGTCTTTCGCTACAATCGGCAACCAAAACCAGGTTGCGGCCTGTTTATGTGTCATTTTCGTTATTTCCGCATTCCTCTATATATTTGGAATCGGCAGCAAAAATGAGCAACGGATGTATTTCATGACATGCATCCTTCTATTTGTCGGGGTTATTGCCACGAAATCTCGGGGTGGGTGGCTTGCCATAGGCGTTTCTTTCTTTCTATCGCTGCCTTATGTCCTGAAATTAAAATGTATAAAGAGATACTTGTTGCTGGCCTTCCTATGCTGTATCATCCTGTCTACGATAGAAATCACGGCAGGCGGAATAATCCTGAATCGCATATTATCTATATTTGCCGAAGGAATCAATGTTGTCAAAGGAAATCTGGGTGGTGATCAGGGTTCCAAGCGTATTGAGATTTGGATGAACTCTCTTGGTCTGATTCAAAAATACTGGATCATCGGCAGCGGTCCGGATACGTTTTTTATTGTATATAATAATCTGGATGCGAAGCTTCAGACTGCCGCCATCGAAAAAAATTTTTTTCTTTCACCGCATAACGAAAGCCTTCGTCTTCTGATCACCACCGGCGTATTTTCACTGGCTCTTTATTGGACGTTCGTAATAATAATATTGAGAAGAGCGATACGGGCAGCCGCAAAAAACAGAATTGTGATTCCTTTTCTTTTCGGTTTGGTTTGTTATCTTGTCAAAGGAATGTTCAACTGCTCTGTGATCACCGACATGATTTTGTTCTGGGTGCTGTCCGCAGTGATTTATCGTTTTACCATGAATGAAACACAAAACAGCTGCAATAGTTGCATGTTTTTTTCGCCGGATGATTGAAAAATTTGCATTCCAACAATTATTTTGATAATATGATATGGAATAATTATTCAATGGAGGCGCAATATGTTTCAGATCCCAATCTATACAGCACCGGATTTCAGCCAGGAGAAATTTGTTTCCGCACCCGATGCAGCAACCGCCAAGGTAACGATGAGAGGAGTAGCACCGGAGAATTATCATGCGACGTCAATGTATCCTGAGTATTATAAAATAGACGGCAAATGGGTTCTGCTGCCTGAAACAAGGATGGATTGCGTACCCGTGATCCATCCGGACGGAAGACTGGAAGCCAAGGAATTCAGAAGACTTGAAATCGGAGAAACCGTGATCCTTGGAAGAACGGAGGACGGTTCGGAAGGGATTTATCTATACAGCGGAGGATTCAAAACTGCAGAAAACCGCATCGACACTTTCGCTTTCCGAAGCGGTAGGTCCAGAGAGACATCCTTTGATGTGGACTATGACAATCTTGTCGACCTTTTAAAACACGACAGGGAAGACGGATACATCGTCTGGGTTCTCGGTCCTGCCGCCATATTCAATATCGGAGCCAGAAGATCAATGGAATATATCATCGAGCATGGTTATGCTCATGCGGTTTTCGGCGGAAATGCCGTTGCCACACATGATCTGGAGGGGGCCTTGTACGGTACTGCACTTGGACAGGATATCAGGACCAGGGAGAACAAGCATAACGGACATTACCATCATCTGGACGCGATCAACAGGATCAACAGAGCAGGTTCTATTCAAAAAGGAATCGAAGAGCTTGGAATCGATAACGGGCTGATGTATTCCTGTGTAAAAAACAATGTGCCCTTCGTGCTTGCCGGCTCCATTCGTGACGACGGGCCGCTCCCCGGCGTAGTAGACGACATGTCTCTGGTTCAGGACGCCATGAGAGAGCACACAAAAAAAGCCACAACTATCGTATGTCTCGCGACGCAGCTTCACACAATTGCAACCGGAAACTTGACCCCCTCGTACATGGTCGGGGATGGCAGAGTGAGACCGGTTTACATTTATGCGGTAGATGTATCCGAGTTCGTTCTGAACAAATTGAGAGACAGGGGGACCCTGGAAGTGACCACGATCGTATCCAACATTCAGGATTTCCTGTTTAAGCTGACTCATAAGCTTCAAAAGTAGCCATGAAAGCAGGACCCGGGAATATTCGGGTCCTGCTTGTTATACTGAGTATTTTTGATCATCATCTGTTTACGACCTGATTATAGAACATGATCATTGCCCCGGCTGTGGTCCGTTCGGCCAGAGGAAGGGTGCATTTCGTTATCCGGTAATACTTGCTTTCAACATTTTTAATGTTTCGAAATCGTCGGTAGATCTTCAAAGCTGTTCTTGCGTTAAATTTGACGTAATTTTCAATGGTACTCATGATATAGGCACCGCGTTCTGCCTGAAAAACCCTGACACTTTGAAAAGTTTTTTTTACAAAGTTTTCAAACTGGCGATGGTCTTCCAGAAGACGGATATTGACATGCTGCGGTATGGTTACATCCTGGATCAGGTGAAGCGCCGCGCCAAGATAAAAGAGGGAGTTTGCATAATCTTTCCTGTTCCACAAGCGGACAGCCAGAACATAGTAATCGATCGTTAAAGCCAGAGCGTTGCTTCTGCCGTATAAACCGCTTTTTTTTTATAAGGGTGATAGAAGTGGTTGGAGCTTTTAAAATCCTGATCCGCCCAGACAGCTCCTTTGTCGATCTCATCGATGGCCTTGGAGAAGAAATCGTACTCCGCTGTATAATTGTCATTTTTCAGTATGGTTAATGCATGACTGTTGATATAGGTATGAACCTCGCACTCGGTTTTAATTATGATTTTTTTAAATGGGTTCAGAATCCAGAAGGCCGATTTCAGGAATCTGTTGTATGCGGTTTCCAGCTTGTTAATTGGAATCACTCCTTCTTGTCAATCAACTATATAACGTCCGGCATGGAAAAGCCGTCCGGACCATGAATTATTCATTAATATTATGATCTTTTTTAGAAATTCTAAGCAGAAAAAATCAGCATCAATCTTAGTTTTCTGAAAGCAATTGTATTGACACGGCAGCCGTTTTTTAGTAATCTATTGTTTAGATTCCGGATCTCAATCAAGGAATTTTAAACAGGATTCAGCCTGACCGGCGTGAAATAAGGAGGACATACATAGAATGAAAAATATCAAAACAATTGCAAAACCTACCCTGAAAAATACGGCAAGCAAGGGCTGCGGCGAATGCCAGACTTCATGTCAGTCAGCTTGTAAAACATCTTGCACCGTGGCAAACCAGGAATGTGAAAATACAAAGCGCAGATAGTTCAAACCGATTAAAAACAGCAGCGGTGCTGTTTTTTTTATGAGATAAAGGAAAGGAAGGAATGGGATGATCCATAAATATAAATATAAAGACCGGTATATCGTTCTTGACGTCAACAGCGGCGCAGTACACGAGGTCAATAAAATTGTTTTTGACATACTGGATTATTATCATGAGAAATCACCGGAAGCGATAGTGAAACTGCTTGCGGATCAATACAGCAGGGAGGACATCCTGGAAGCGATGGACGATATCGGATATCTGGCTGACAACGAAATGCTCTACGCCGATGATTCCCAGGTCACCACGGATATGCTGGAAGGGCGCGGAGCTGTCATTAAAGCCATGTGCCTGCACGTTGCCCATGACTGTAACATGACCTGTAAATATTGTTTCGGCGACAAGGGAGCCTATGAGGGGGAGAGATCTCTGCTGTCACCCGAAATCGGCAGAAAGGCTATCGACTTCCTGCTGCAGCATTCCGGGAACAGAAGAAACCTGGAGATCGATTTTTTCGGAGGCGAACCTCTTATGAACTTCGACGTGGTAAAACATCTGGTGGCTTATGGGAGGGAAGCGGAAAAGAGTTACGGGAAAAATATCCGATTTACCATTACCACCAACGGTCTGCTGCTGGACGATGCCAAATCCGATTATATCAACAAAAATATGGATAATGTGATCCTCAGCATAGACGGCCGGCCGGAGGTCAATGACAATATGAGAAGAACAGTAAACGACAAGGGAACTTATGATATTATAATTAAAAATTATCTACGCTTTGTTGAAGAGCGAAAGGGCACCTATTATGTCAGGGGAACATTTACAAGGGAAAACCTGGATTTTTCGAGGGATGTAAGACATCTGGTGGATCAAGGCTTTAAAAACGTTTCTGTTGAGCCAGTGGTGACCGATCCTTCTCTGGATTATGCCCTTCAGAATGAAGATGTCGAATCGATCCTTGCAGAATATGACAAGCTTACGGATCTGTTTCTGGAGTACGCGGAGGAAGATAAAAAATTTGAGTTTTTTCACTTCAATCTTGATTTGAATCAGGGTCCGTGCGTCGTGAAACGGGTATCGGGTTGCGGTGCGGGTACGGAATATATTGCGGTCTCGGCGGAAGGGGATCTCTATCCCTGTCACCAGTTTGTCGGAAACCCCGACTTCAGGCTTGGAAATTTGAATGACGATTGTTTCGTTAATCAAAGATATGATGACTTCAACAGCGCACATATCTATAACAAGGAGAAATGCAGGAGCTGCTGGGCAAAATTCTACTGCAGCGGAGGCTGTCATGCCAATGCCTACCACATGAATCATGATATCCTGAAACCCTATGAGCTCGGCTGTGAAATGGAGAAGAAAAGAATCGAATGCGCGATTGCTATCAAAGCGATTCTATCCAGCGGGAGTTAGGAAAGAGTTTTTTCTGAAAAGCGCAGTTTTAAAACACTGCGCTATTTTTATGAAATCAACGGGAAAACATTTTCCGATTTCTGTTGACAGGAAAATGTTTTCCTATATAATCAAGGTTGAGCAGAGGTTATCATACGAAGCAGAAGCAACAGTAAAGGAAACAGAGAATATGCCAAATATTAAAATGATCGCGCGAAAAGCCGGTGTTTCCATTTCAACCGTTTCCCGGGTCATGAACGGTTCCAAGCCCGTCAGCCCGGAGCTGCAGAAAAGGGTTTATGATGCAGTGAAACAAATGGATTACAAGCCTAACAGCATCGCGCGCAGTCTGATTTTAAACAAGACCAACCTGATCGGCGTCGTCGTTCCGGACGTTTCTAATTCCTTTCATGCTCAATTGCTTTCCGGGGTCGAGGGCTACGCAGCGGAGGCAGATTACGGAGTGATTATCTGCAATGTGTACCGAAACTGGGATAAGCAGCAGAAGTATTTCAATCTCATGCTGGAACGCCATGTTGACGGTATTATTCTGCTCCATGACAATCCATTGGAAGAGATTGCCGCTTTTCAGAAGATGAGCGCTACCCCGCTTTTATTTGCAAGTGTTCCTGTAGAAGGGACGACGATTCCTTTCGTAGGAATTGATGAAGTACAGGCATCATACGATGCGGTGAGCTATCTTATCACAAAAGGGCATCGGGAAATCGGCCTGATATACGGTGAATGCTATGCACTTGGGAAGCTGAGAAGAGAAGGATATTGCAAAGCGCTGAATAATCACGGGATTCCCGTCAGAGATGAATTTATGGTTCACAGGCCGAGCAGTGTGGAGCACGGCTACCATGCCATGGAACAGATGCTCCGGCTTGAAAAGAATCCCACAGCAGTATTCTGCGTCAGCGACGAAATGGCCGTCGGAGCTTTGGACTGCGTCCTCGACAAAGGATTAAAAATACCGGACGACATATCCTTAATCGGCTTTGACGACATCGAACTCAGTCAGGTAGTCCGTCCCAAGCTGACTACCATTCATCAGCCCATCCATGAGATCGGAAGGGAAGCGGCCAGACTCCTGATTGATATCATTGAAACCAAGGGGAAAGCCTCGGGCAGAAAAAAAACATATGAAATTTCAGAGGAGATCCGGTCAAAAATCATACTGAACCATTCTCTGGTGGAACGGGAAACGGTAAAAGATCATTTCTGATTTTTTATGCCGGATAGGAAAACCTTTTCCTGATATCTATTAAATTGAGATAGATATACGTTAAATTTAATGAGGAGAAAAAGGAGAAAAGATATGAAAAGAATACTCGCTGTTTTACTCTGTCTTGTCCTGGTGCTTTCAATGGCAACCGCCTGCGGAAGCAAGGATGAGGCTTCATCTGAAGGACCTGTAAAGATACGTATTGCCACCTTCCAGGTTGGAGTAAATTCATCAGCGCCGTGGTTTTCCGCGGTAGTAGATGCCTTCAACCAGGAGTATGACGGCAAAATCAAGCTTGAAATTGAAGAAATTCCCGGAGACCAGGCCTATGTCGACAAGATGAAAACTTATATCTCCATGAAGGATCTGCCTGATTTGTTTTTCACCGGAGGATACAATATAATGGACGATGCGCTTTCAGCGGATGCCCTGGTTGATCTGACTCCTTATTTTGAAGCAGATCCGGAATTCGCCGGAAGATTCTTTGACGATGACATCGCCTATAACTCCAGAAACGGAAAAATCTATGCTATGCCTGTTGAAAGGCAGCCCGTTACATATTTCTACAATAAAGAACTCTTTGAAAAAGCAGGAATCGCGGCTCCTGCTGCGACCTGGGACGAATTCATGGCCCAGCTGGAACAGCTGAAGGCTGCCGGAATTACCCCGGTATCCATGGATACACTGGATTCCGCCTGGCTTTCCTCTCTGTGGCTGAACAGCATGGTGGGAACCTTCTCGGATGATAGCAACTCCTGGATGAATCAGTCCATGCCGAAGGATTACAATTCAACCGATTTCATCAAAGCTGCCGACCTTACTCAAAAAATGCTTTTGAATTATACGACGAAAGATGCGCTGGGCGGAAAATATGAAAACGGTGCAAACAACTTCTTGAACGGAAACACTGCAATGATCGCAAACGGACCATGGATGATCAGTGACTTCCAGGCGAAAGGCGATGAATTCTTCAAGAACGTCGGTACCGCGCTCTATCCGAATGACGGGATCTTCTCAGGGTCCATGCCCGGATGGATGGTCGGTTCAAAGGATCAAGCCCGCGCGGACGCAGCCGTAGAATTCCTGAAGTTTATATCCAACGAAGAAAACCAGGCCAAAATGGCCGAAATCTACAGCGGTATCCCGGCCAACAAGAATGTTGAAATTTCACAGGAAGTTTTAGAACAGAATCCGCTGCTTGCTGAAATCATTGAGCTTCAGGGTGAAGCCAAGATCGTCTATGGGAATTATCAGAGCTTATGGTATTCCAACGTCGTAGCAGAATTAGACAGACAGTATCCTCTGCTGGCGGCAGGAAGCATCACTCCGGAACAGTTTGCCCAGGCGTTAACCGATGCGGCAAATAAAAACTAGTTGCTGCTGCTAATATTTAAACAATCTCTTTTTCATTTTTCCTTCCTTGATCGGAAGAAGACAGAGCCTCCTCAGCGGAGGCTCTGTCAAAAAACTGAGGTGCAACATTGAAAAGTAACAAATTTTGGCTCTACCTGTTTTCCGCTCCGCTGATCCTGTTCTTTTTCATATTTCTGCTTGCTCCGGTCATTATCGTATTCGGAACATCCTTTACGGAGTGGAAAGGTTTTTCAGGAAATATCGCTTTTATCGGATTGGACAACTATATTGCGGCAATGAGCGATTCGGAATTCATTGTCTCATTTCAGCATACATTGATCTGGATTTTTCTACAGTCTACGATTCACGTAATGATCGGCGTGAGTTTTGCCATTATCATATCAAAGAAATTCAGGGGCTGGAAAATACTTCGGACATCCTTTATGATTCCCAATATGATATCAGCCTCCGCCCTTGGATTTATTTTTCTGATGATATTCAACGGACAGATCGGACTGATCAACTCTGTTCTGAAAAAACTAAATCTGGAGGAGTTTGCGCGCAACTGGCTCTTTGATTCTTCCACCGCATTTGTATCAGTAACGGTAACCTGGCTGCTCTTTGCGGGTCTGATCATGCTTCTGGTCCTGACTGAAATCGGAACGATACCCGCGTCGCTTTATGAAGCTGCGGATCTGGACGGTGCCAACCAGTGGCAGAAGGATCTGTTTATCACGATTCCCCAGCTCAGAAACGTCATCGGCACCTGCATGATCATCGCTGCGACTTCCAAACTAAAGGAATTTGAGCTGATATACATGACGACAAAGGGCGGGCCGGGAACGGAAACCATGAGCCTTCCGCTCTATCTATACAATACATCCATCGTCCAGAACAACTTCGGATATTCCAATATGATAGGCACTGTTTTGATTGCCCTGGGGCTGATTCTGATCTACATCATCACCAAGGTGTTCAAAATAGCCGGCGATGATTAAAAGGGGTTTGCATATGAAAGTAAAAGGATATTCCTATGTCACCAGTATCGCACTGATATCGGTCATTCCGTTTCTATGGGTCGTGATGCTGTCTCTAAAAACAAATGAAGAGATACTGAACAATCCGCTTTCCCTTCCGTCAAAACTGATCTTTGCCGGCTACGGAAACGCACTTGAAATTGCGCCGCTTGGCCAGTATCTGATCAACAGTGTTATCATTGCAGTTCTAAGCACCGTATTAAACGTACTGATTTCCAGTATGGCGGCTTATACGACGACGCGGTTCCAATTCAAGCTGAAAAAACCCATTGTTGTAATCATGAGCATCTCTCTGCTGCTGCCGATTACCGCACTGATCATGCCGGTATATTCCATCATACGGTTTCTCGGCCTATATGATACAAAAATGGCGCTGATTCTGGTGTATACCGCCCTCGATCTGCCCATGTCATTTTTCATCCTTCGGGCATTCTTCCTGACCATTCCCAAGGAACTGGAAGAAGCAGCTTATATCGACGGTTCGTCATTCCTGCAATGTTACGGTAGGGTGATTCTGCCGCTGACAAGTCCGGGTATGATCACGGCGGGAATTCTTCATTTCATCTTTTGCTGGAATGAATTTCTCTATGCCCTGACGCTGACGGCGTCACATGGTGCAAGAACCGTTCCTCTTGCGCTGAATTACTTTACGTCTCAGTTTGCCTTCGACTATAACGCAATGTTTTCCGCAGTTGTCATCATGATACTTCCGAGCGTTGTGATCTTTATCATCTTCCAGGAGAAGATTATCGAGGGTCTGACTGCCGGAGCGGTAAAAGGATAGAGAAAGGTGGTAAATGATGAAACTATGCATTCTTGGCGGCGGCGGCTCCCGTGCCATCATACTGGCAAAAAGCCTTCTGCAGAAAGCGCAGAAACTCGGCATAAAAGAAATCGTTTTTATGGATAACAATAAAGAGGGTCTTCGAATATTCGGGGGATTGGCAAGAAAGGCCGCCTCTGTGATCAATCCAGAGGTGCAGGTTTCCTGTACAACGGATGCGGCGGAAGCCATCAGCGGATCCGATTATATTATAACGACAATTCGCGTGGGCGGCGACGCGGACCGGGTGCGGAATGAACGGATTGCATTGAAAGTTGGTGTGCTTGGTCAGGAGACGACAGGCGCCGGCGGATTTGCCATGGCGATGAAAACCATTCCGACGCTGAAGGAGTACTGTGCCATGATCCGGAAATATGCGAATCGGGATGTCATGGTATTTAACTTTTCCAATCCGTCCGGCCTTGTCACACAAGCAATGCGCGATCTTGGGTATGATTTCGTTTACGGTGTCTGTGACGCACCTTCCGGGTTTCTGAACCAGGTGGCAAGGCTGAGAAAAACATCAATCGGGTCGATGCAAATGGATGTTTTCGGCCTGAACCATCTCAGCTATTTCACGGCAATTACTGAAAACAATACGGATATTACCCGGGAACTGCTGTATGATCCAAAGCTTTATTCGGATACAGATATGCGATATTTTGAGCCGGATCTTCCTCAGAAATGGGGGCTGCTATTCAATGAGTATCTTTACTATTTTTATTATAGAGAGAGAGCAGTCCAGAATATCCAGAACAGCGGCTGTACGAGAGGGGAATCGATTCTCTCCATCAACCGCAGTATGATGGATGAATTATCAAATTTGGATCCGGAACAGGATTTCGGCCAGATGCTTGAAATATATGCGAGACACAACCATCGCAGAGAACTCAGCTATATGGCAGCGGAATCCTGTGTTCAAAGGAATGAAACAGCTGCGCCGGTGTTTGATCTGTTCAGCCCGGAGGAGGGTGGATATGCCGGTATTGCACTGGCATTCATCCAGGCCAGAATTTCAGGCACATTTTCCGAAATGGTGCTTTCCGTACCAAACAGGGGAACCGTGGATTGGCTTGCGGATGACGATGTGGTGGAAACGACCTGCCTCATCGGCCCATCCGGAGCTTCTGCAAAGAAGGGGATGAAAGAACTACCGGAAAGTGCCAAAGTACTGATACAAACGGTGAAGCGGTATGAAAGGCTTGCCGCGCAGGGGATTCTGGAGAATAACGTATCAGCTATGACGGAAGCTCTGATGGTCCATCCTCTGGTTAATTCCTATTCACTGGCAAAAGAGCTCGTATCGGAATATATGGAATGAAATAGCGATAAATACGCGATTGGAGGATAGAATGGGCAATCATATCGTATCAATGGGAAAGATCTGCATCGATTTAATATTCAGTGATGTAGAACGGCTCCCGAAGCTTGGAGAAGAAGTATTTTCAAAAGGGTTTACTATAACACTGGGCGGCGGTCCTCCGGCCACGCTGGTCGCTCTTCACAGGCTTGGAATTCCGGTCAGGCTGGGGACCTTTCTGGGGAACGGCCAGTTCAGCAGGTTTGCGGAAAAACAGATCAGGGATTACAATGTGAATTATGCAAATCTGTATCAGGGCAATGAACCGGATCCTTTGATTATCACCAGCGTCATTTCTACAGCAGAGGACCGCAGTTTTGTCAGTTACCAGCCAGGTTATCCGGACAGCAATGCAACAGAAAGATTTTATGCCACGGAAAGTCAGGTTTATGATCTGTACAAGGGCTGCCGGATCGCTTATGTTACACTCGGGTATGAAGATGTGTGGAAACGTTTAAAAAAAGAGGGCTCTATCCTCATAATGGATGCTGCGTGGTATGATGATCTGCATATGGACTGGTATAAAGGGATCTTTCCGTATATCGATTATTTCACACCGAACGAGAAAGAGGCGCCGAAACTGACCAATACCGCTACTCCGGAAGAGGCCCTCGATGTTCTTGCTGAATACATACCCAATCCAATTGTTAAGCTGAGCAAAAACGGATGTATTATCAAGGATAACGGGAAAACCGTACATATCAAGGCAGCAGACCGGTTTGCAAGTATTGATGCGACAGGAGCGGGGGATGCGTTCCTTGCCGGGCTGATGTACGGAATCTATAAGGGTTATCCTACAAGGGATGCCGTTATGATGGGAAATATTACGGGAGGAAACTGCGTCACCAAAATCGGATGTCTCACTGCGGAAATGGACGAAGAAACACTGATACAATACTATAAGTTATTTCACAAAGAGCTATAGCCGCCTGTACGGGATGATTTTTATGTGATGCTTGCCGAATGATTCCGGATATACTATGATTGTCTTATCAATCGAGTCGGAGGAATATAACGATGCTGGAGGTATGCTTGCTGGGATGCGGGGGAATGGTTCCTCTGCCGGAGAGGCGCCTGACTTCTTTGCTGCTCCGCCGGAACGGAAGAATGGTTCTTGTAGACTGCGGAGAGGGGACACAGATCGGGATCAAACAGCTTGGCTGGGGCTTCAAGGCCATTGACGCTCTCTGCCTGACCCATTATCATGCGGATCATGTCGCCGGACTGCCCGGTTTTCTTCTGACATTGGGAAACAGCGGACGAACGGAACCGCTGACCATAATCGGTCCGCCGCCTTTGGAATATGTGCTTCGCGCACTGACCGTAATTGCTCCGCAGCTGCCCTATGATATCATAGCGGCAGAATTGCCTCAGGATGGTGTCAGCCGGGAACAGCTCGGGGAATTCCACACCAGCGCGGTTCCCATGGATCATATGATACCGTGCATGGCATACAGCTTCGAAATCAAACGTACCGGCAAGTTCGATCCTAAGAGGGCCGAAGCATTGCGTATCCCGAAAGAGTCCTGGAGCATTTTGCAAAAGGGCAGCAGTCTGGAACAAGAAGGACGAATGGTGACCCCGGACATGGTGGTCGGTCCGCAGAGAAAAGGATTAAAAATTACTTACTGCACCGATTCCAGACCGACGGAGGCACTCATTGAATTCAGCCGCGAATCCAACCTTCTGGTCTGTGAAGGGATGTACGCAGATGACGGACTTCTGGAGAAAGCCGTTGAACGGAAGCATATGCTCTTTTCTGAAGCTGCCGCCGTTGCGGAGCGGAGCGGGTCAAAGGAGCTTTGGCTGACACATTTCAGCCCGGCCCTGAAGAATCCGGAAGACGGAGTCGATTTTGCCCGAAGTATCTTCCCCAATACGGTCATAGGAACAGATATGATGATAAAACAATTGAAATTTAGCGAGTGATACCAAAGTATACAGGAACTTGTTATGCCGAAAAGAAAACCCGGAGTAATCCGGGTTTTTATCATACCATATTTTTCAGGTTGATTCATTCTTGTCATTTCCGGAAGAAGCCTGAACCGATGGGTCGGTCTGTTCCAGGAAAGACATGATCACATGGGCAGGCTTGGTGACCATATCCAGGATCAGAGCCTCACTGGGCGTATCGGCATCGTCGATCCGGGGGCCGATGGAAATGATCTGGAGCTTTGGGTTCTTCTTTGCAAACCACCCGCATTCCAGCTCATGATGAACGATTCCGGCCGGCAATTCTTCATCATACAGCTGAGAAAAAATATTCTGCACGGAGTTGAATAGCACGCTGTCCGGATGGTCCGGCCACCGGGGGACACCTTCATAATATGTATAGGTGAGATTGCTCATGCCGCTGATGGCTTCGTGTGCTGAGGTAATTTTATAAAGACCTACGTCGGAGGTACTGGCCGCAGACACCTGAGCCAGAAAATTTCCCGTGGCCGTTGATACCATTCCCAGATTGGAGGCACTCTCCACCACGTGATCGTAGGATTTTGTCATAGACTGAACACCGTCCAGAATGCCATAGATAAAGCTTATAATGGAACCGTTGTCTTCAAAGGAAACGACTTTGTCAGGCATTTCTGTCTCCTGGTAGGTAAACGTATAGTTTTCCTCCACAATCCCATAGGCGTTCTGAAAAGAACTCATGGCATCATCAACCACACCCTGCATTTTTTTCCTGTCGGACTCGTTGATAATGATCAGCGCCGCAGCGGCTTCCGGTATGGTATCTCTTGAAATTCCGCCGTTGAATGAGCCCAGCTCAAAGAGGATCCCTTTTCCCTGAGCATTGGCAAGAACTTCTCCGATGATCTTAATCGCATTCGCGCCGCCGTTTCCGATGTCGCGGTCGGCGTCTCCGCCGTTGAGGCCGCTGAGGGAAAGTACATAAGGAATCGCATTTCCGGGAGCGGTCCACTTTATTTCATGCATCATATCATAGGCCGCAGTGCCTCCGCTTCCAAGTCCTATGCTGCGGTTGGAACTCCAGTTCAGATTGATGAGATAATCACCGTCCAGATGCTTTGATTTAAGGTTCTTGGCACCGGTCATTCCGGCTTCTCCGTCCGTTGTAAAGATCACTCTGATCGGCCCGTGTTTCTGTGAGTTTTTCAAAACATACAACGCGGTGGCCATGCCGATTCCGCTGCCTGCTCCGATGCTTGTCCCGTTTGCCGACATGACATTGCCTTCGACAACCGGAAAAACTGTTTCGCTCAGCGGGTTAAAGGCAGCGTTCTCAGAAACGGAAATTTTGCTGTCCATATTGCTATGAAGTATGGTGGTTGGTGCATTTTCATACCCTGCAGATGCAGACTTTGTTATGATAACGTTATTTGAACTGTCCCGAATTACTTCAAATCCGTTTTCCTTCGCCCAGGATCTTAAATAGGTGCTGATGGCTCTCTCGTGTCCGGAGTCTCTCGGTATTTGGGATATCGAGATGAATTCATCCAAAATAGCCTTCTGCACGGCTGTGTCATCGATTACTTCTACTGACTTATTGTCACATCCGGTCAAGATGCTGATACATAAGCTCAGAATTAAAGCAGCGGCGACCATTCGTTTCATATAACTTCCTCCTAAATTAAGCCCGCCCAATCTGTGCTGTGAATTGTCGGCGAACTCAGCAAATCTGTGCTTGTTGATTTCTACTGCAACTTGCTTTAGTAAACATAATAACATATAATTGTAGCATAATACAAATTGTTCCGCGGAATTAAGAAATTATTAACATGTTTCATTTCTATAGGGCTGGACAATTGAAATTTGGGGGATTTGTTATGGAGAGAGATTTGGAACTTCCTGTCTATCTGTTTCATCAGGGTACCGCAGCAAAAGCCTATGAACTGATGGGCGCCCACCCGTCTGTTCGGGATGGCAAGGAGGGGTATCTGTTCCGTGTCTGGGCGCCGAAGGCAAAAAATGTAGCCGTAATGGGCGACTTCAATCAGTGGGACGCAACGGAGTACCGGATGGAGCGGATCACGCAGCAGGGAATCTGGCAGATCTTCATACCCGGAATACAAGAGTATACAGCCTATCAGTATGTGATTGAGAATGTTCAGGGCAGGCTTACCGCCAAAGCGGATCCTTACGGCTTCCATATGGAAACCAGGCCCGGCACCGCATCCAAAACGTTCAACATGAACCGCTATGTCTGGAATGACAGCGAATGGTGCGATCGGCAGAGGAACAATCCGCCCTATACCGCTCCGATGAATATCTATGAGGTTCATCTCAGCTCCTGGAGGAAATATCAGGACGGCAATTACTTCGACTATGGAAAGCTGGCGGAAGAGCTGATCCCGTATGTCAGGGAAATGGGCTACACACATCTTGAATTGATGCCCGTCTCCGAATATCCCTTCGACGGATCCTGGGGCTATCAAGTAATGGGTTACTATTCCCCGACCTCCCGCCACGGAACACCGGAGGGCTTTATGTCCTTTGTCGATGCCTGCCATCAGGCTGGAATATCCGTTATTCTCGACTGGGTTCCGGGACATTTTCCCAAGGACGGAAGCGGACTATACCGGTTTGACGGCAGCAGCTGTTATGAATATGACGATCCGCTGAAAAATGAGCATAAGGAATGGGGAACCATGATCTTCGACTGGGGCAGGAATGAGGTGAGAAGTTTTCTGATCTCCAATGCAGTGTTCTGGATGGACAAATACCATATCGACGGTCTGAGAGTCGATGCGGTTGCTTCCATGCTGTACCTGGATTACGGAAGAAAAGAAGGGCAATGGAGACCCAATGTCAACGGAGGAAGGGAGAATCTCGAGGCAGTTTCTTTTCTTCAGGATCTGAACAAGACCATATTCGCCCTCTATCCCAACGCACTCATGATTGCGGAAGAATCCACCGCTTGGCCAATGGTTACAAAGCCTGTTCATACAGACGGTCTGGGCTTTAATTTCAAATGGAATATGGGCTGGATGAACGATACCCTTCAATTCATGAGAACAGATCCGCTTTTCCGGAAAGGGGCCCACAATAATCTAACCTTTCCATTAACCTATTTTTTTTCGGAAAATTTTATTCTCCCCCTTTCCCACGATGAGGTTGTTCACGGAAAAGGTTCCTTAATCAACAAAATGCCCGGCTCTTATGAGGAGAAGTTCGCAAATCTGAGAGCTTATCTTTCATATATGATGGCGCACCCCGGGAAAAAGCTGCTCTTTATGGGAGGAGAGCTGGCCCAGTATTCGGAATGGGATTATAAAAAAGAACTGGACTGGAATCTGCTGGACTACGAAATGCATCGGAAATTTCGGCATTTTATCCGCGATTTGAATCATTTTTATCTCAAGTCAGCGGAACTCTGGGAGCAGGACGACGGCTGGGAAGGGTTTCAATGGGTCCAGCCCGACGATTCGGACAATAATGTCATCGTATTCCGAAGAATTGCGAAAAATGGAAATGAGATCATTGCAGCCTGCAATTTTTCACCTGTTGACAGGCAAAAATATCGAATAGGCGTGCCGAAACCGGGTATTTATCAAACTGTATTTCATTCCGGCCTTATAGAATACGGGGGTCTTTGCGAAAAAAAGCCAGGCAAAGCTGCCGCCGAGAGAATAAAACATAACGGGTATGAGTATTCCTTAACAGTAGACCTTACCGGTCTGTCCACAATCTTTTGGAGGTGATTGAAATGTCCTACGAAAAGAAAAGGGAAATGATTGCGATGCTGCTGGCAGGCGGGCAGGGAAGCCGGCTTGGCATTCTGACAAACCATGTGGCCAAACCGGCCGTACCCTTCGGGGGGAAATACCGGATCATCGACTTTCCCTTGTCGAATTGCGTAAATTCCGGAATCGATACCATCGGAGTCCTGACCCAGTACCGTCCGCTTGAGCTCAATGCTTATATCGGAAACGGACAGCCATGGGACCTGGATCGGCTTTTCGGTGGAATTACCATTTTACCGCCCTATATGAAAGCGACAGCCGGTGAATGGTATAAGGGAACCGCCAATGCCATCTACCAGAACATCGAATTTATCGAAATGAGTCATCCGACCTACGTCCTGATCCTGTCCGGCGATCACATCTATAAAATGAATTATCAGATGATGCTGGAATATCACAAGGAAAAACAGGCCGACTGCACGATAGCGGTGCTGAATGTTCCATTGGAGGAAGCGAGCAGGTTCGGCGTGATGAACACCGAAGAAAACCTGAGAATATACGAGTTTGAGGAAAAACCGCCTCAACCCAAAAGTACGCTGGCATCCATGGGCGTGTATATTTTTAATTGGGAAAAACTGAAGACCTATCTCATTGCGGATGAAGCGGATAAAAACTCGGAGAACGATTTCGGAAAAAACATTATCCCGAAAATGCTGCAGGCAGCGGAAAATATATTCGCATACGAATATAAGGGCTACTGGAAGGACGTGGGAACTGTCGAATCCTTATGGGAGGCCAATATGGATCTCCTGGATCCCAACGTGCCTATCGAACTGAATGATCCGCCGTGGAAGATTTATTCCAGGAACGGAATTCTGCCTCCCCAGTATATCGGCATCAATGCTAAATTGAGCAACTCTTCGATCTCAGAAGGCTGCAGCATTGACGGAGAAGTGGAAAACAGTATTATTTTCCCGGACGTTACCGTAAAGGAAGGCGCTTTGATCAGGAATTCCATCCTGATGCCCGGCGTGACAGTGGAAAAGGACTCCAGGATTGAATACAGTATCATAGCGGCCGATACGACGATCGGTTCGGGAGTCTGTATGGGAGCCTGTTCCTCAGCCGAGGATCCCGACAGTCACCCGGATATCACCGTAATCGGCCAGAACTTGACCATCTCAGACGGAACCGTCATACCGGCGGGAGCCATGGTCGGCGAAAGCAACTTAAACAGGGAGGGCGAATGATATGAAAGCGCTGGGTATTATTTTTTCTTATTCCGACCGTGAAAATCTGAGGGAGCTGACGAAGATCCGGACATTGGCTTCCATTCCCTTCGGAGGGAAATACAGAATCGTAGACTTTATTCTTTCCAGCTTTGTCAATTCAGGGATTCATGATGTATCCATAATCACGAGGAATAATTACCACTCCTTGGTGGATCATCTCGGTGCAGGAAAAGAGTGGGATCTGACAAGAAAAATCGGCGGTTTGCGAATCCTTTCGCCCTTTTCAACGCCCGGATCCGCCGATCATGCCGGAAACTATCTGGGCACCATCGACGCACTGCATAAAAGTATGCATTCCATTAAGCGATCCAGGGCAGAATACGTAATCCTGACGGGCAGCAACTTCATCTGCAGCATCGACTATAATGAAGTACTGAAGAGCCATGTGGAACGGAATGCGGACATTACTGCGATTTATGTCAAGCCGGGGGACGGCATTGCTTTTCCGTCCGGTGTGCCGATGCTGGGCATGAACGAATGGGAAAGAATAAATGAACTGACCTTTTACAATGAAGAGCATATTCCTCCGGCTTTTCCGGTCAGTTTGGGCATGTTTGTCCTGCGGAAATCTCTTCTGGAATCCCTGGTTGCGGACTCTGTCGCCTACAGCCGTTATGATTTCTATCGTGATATCATACAACGGCTTTGCGGAAATCTTAATATTCTGGGTTATGAACATAAAAAGGTCTTCTTTGAAATCAGCAGCGTATCCGGCTACATGAAAGAAAATATGAGGCTGCTTTCGGAGGATGTCAGGAAACAGATTTTTGAAAACCCGGTTTATACAAAGGTAAAGGACAGCGTTCCCGTACAGTACGGCACGGGGGCCAAGGTCTCCAATTCCATCATTTCAGACGGCTGCACCATTGAAGGCACTGTAATCAATTCCATCCTTTCCAGAGGAGTCATCATAGGCAGAGGTGCGGTGGTCAGAAACAGCATCATCATGCAGAATACGGAAATCATGAGAAATGTGACACTGAATAACGTGATACTCGATAAAGATGTAATCGTTCGGGAAAACCGCCAGCTGGTAGGTCACGAAACCTATCCGGTGGTAATTGAAAAGAAAAGCATCATCTAGATTGGCAGGTGGATCAATTGAACATCCTTTTCATCAGTACGGAAGCAGAGCCCTTTGCAAAGAGCGGTGGACTCGGCGATGTGATCGGGTCGCTGCCCGGGGAGCTGAACAAGCTGGGTGCGGATGCACGGGTCATGCTTCCTTTATACAAAAGCATACGTGAGAAATATGAGACGGAACTGAAATTTGTCCGGGATATTACGGTCATGCTGTCCTGGAGAACGCAATACTGCGGTATTTTCCGAATGGAACAGGAAGGAGTTGTATATTATTTCCTGGACAATGAGCAATATTTCAAGCGCGACTCATATTATGGATACTATGACGACGGGGAACGGTTTGCATATTTCTCCAAAGCAGCTCTTGAAACGCTTCCGCTTCTGGATTTCGTGCCGGATATTCTGCATTGCAGCGAATGGCAGACTGCCCTGATTCCGGTATATCTGAAGACACTTTATCGCGGAAATCCGGCCTTCGACAGATTGCGAACGGTCTTTACGATCCACAATATTGAATATCAAGGGAAGTATGACAGCACTGTCCTGCAGGATCTGCTGGGACTTTCCGAAGCGGATCGCGGAATTTTGGAATATGACGGAGCGGTCAATTATATGAAAGGCGCTGTTGTAACCTGTGATAAGCTGACCACAGTCAGCAGGAGTTATGCGGAAGAGATCATGGATCCCTTCTACGGAAAAGGTCTGGAAAACATCATCAAAGAGAACAGATACAAGCTAAGCGGTATTTTAAACGGAATCGATACAAATCACTACAACCCGTACAAGGATCCCTTTATCCCTGTCAGGTACTCCAAAAACAGCCCGGAAAAAAAGAATGACAATAAAACCGCTCTGCAGCTGACCCTGAAACTGAAACAGAATGAGAAGACTCCGGTACTGGCCATGATCGGCAGGCTGGCGGACCACAAGGGTATCGATCTCGTCATCAGTGTTTTTGATGAGATTATGGAAGAAGACATCCAATTTGTGCTGCTGGGAACCGGTGAACAGAAATACGAGGATTTTTTTCGCATAAAAACGTATGACTATCAAGGGCGAATGTCGGTCAATACAGCATTTTCGGCGAATCTGGCAAGCAGGATCTACGCAGGGGCCGATCTGTTTTTGATGCCTTCCGTCAGTGAGCCCTGCGGGCTGGCCCAAATGATTTCCCTGCGCTACGGCACCATTCCGGTCGTGAGGGAAACCGGCGGTCTCAAGGACAGCATTCTTCCGTTCAATCCGGAAACCGGTACGGGAAACGGCATTACCTTCGGTTCTGTCAACGCACAGGATATGATGGGCGCGATCAAGCGTGCAATTGGTCTTTACTGGGATAAGGAGCAGTGGAATAACCTGGTATCCAACGGGATGAACACCGATTTTTCCTGGAAAAAGTCGTCAAAGGAATACCTGCGCCTGTATAAAGACATGATAAAGTAAATAACTGAAACAAATGACATACTGTATTGAAAGAAAGGTTGCCGATACATGCATAACGTTTATACATCTAAGGATCTATCGAAATTGATGGAAGGAAAGCTCCTGAGGTATTTTGGAAGGGAGCCGGATAAAGCAACAAAACAACAGGTCTATCGTGCTGCATGCTTTGTGGTGAGGGATATCTTATCTGAAAAGTGGCTGAAAAATCATGAAATCGTATGCTCTCAAACAGAAAAACAGGTCATTTATCTGTCCATGGAATTCCTGCCCGGGACATCATTGAGAAACAATCTTTTCAATCTTGGAATGGAAGAAACCTTCCGTTCCGCCCTGCAGGAATTCGGACAGGATATGGATGAATTATTCGAACTGGAGCCCGATGCCGGACTGGGCAACGGTGGTCTGGGACGGCTGGCCTCCTGTTATCTGGATGCCATCGCTTCCTGCGGCATGTTTGGCCAGGGAATGTCCATCTGCTATGAATACGGCATTTTCAGGCAGAAAGTTCGAGAAGGCAGACAGGTCGAAGAGCCCGATGACTGGCTGGAACTGGGAGACTGCTGGCTGATTACCAAGGAAGATGAAGCAGAGGAGGTCCGATTCGGCGGAAAGCTTTCTGAAGTCTGGGACGACAAGGGCCGAATGAAACTGATTCATTCGGATTATACGACGGTCATCGCTGTACCGAGGGATATGCTGATCCCCGGGTATCAAAGCAACGCCGTTAATACATTAAGGCTCTGGCAGTCTACATCTCCCATTCACATTGACATGGAGCTTTTTGCAAAAGGGGAGTATCTTCAATCCATGGAGGAAAAACACCAGGCAGAGATCATTTCCAAGATCCTGTACCCCGAGGACGCCCATGAGGAAGGGAAAATCCTGCGCATGAAGCAGCAGTATTTTTTCATATCCGCGTCCATGCAAACGCTGACAAAGCGCCATATGCAGACCTTCGGCAGCCTGGATAACTTCCATGAGAAAATAGCGGTTCATATCAACGATACCCATCCGACCATGTCTATCCTGGAGCTGATGCGCATATTGATTGACGAATACGGATATGAATGGGAACCTGCCTGGGATATCGTAGCGAAAACAATTTCCTATACCAATCACACGGTAATGCCGGAAGCATTGGAGCAGTGGCCGGAGGATCTGTTTGCAAGGCTTCTGCCAAGGCTGCATTCTATCTTGAAAGAAATCAACCGAAGGCACAATGATAATCTTCTCACGATCTTTCCGGATAACGAATCTCGTCGCAACGAGATGGCAATCATCCTGAACGGGAAAATAAGAATGGCCAACCTCTGTGTCGTGGCTTCCCATACGGTAAACGGGGTCTCTTCTCTGCACAGCGGAATCATCAAAGAAAAGCTGTTCCGCGGTTTTGCCGAAGCAACACCGGAGAAATTCACAAATGTGACAAATGGTATCGCATACCGGAGATGGCTCTGTCAGGCCAACCCGGAACTGTCCGATTTAATCGGGGAGCTCTGCGGAGAGGGTTTCAAGAAAAATTCAACGGAGCTTTTACGGCTGCTTCCATACAAAGAAGATCGCAGCGTGCTGGAAAAGCTGGCCCAGATAAAACGAAAAAATAAAATCAGGCTTGCAGATTATATAAAATACCATAATAACATTATCGTTAACCCTGACTCCATTTTCGACGTGCAGGTTAAACGGCTCCATGAGTACAAGCGTCAGCTTCTGAACCTGATCCACATCATTGATTTATACAATCGAATCAAAGAAAATCCGAACCTGGATATTCAGCCCAGGACCTTTCTTTTCGGTGCGAAAGCAGCAGCAGGCTACTATATGGCAAAGCAGATCATCCGACTGGCCTGCATGCTTTCTGATCAACTGGAGAAGGACCCTGCAGTCAGAGATTTGATTAAGGTCGTCTTCCTGGAAAACTACTCCGTCTCTCTGTCCGAACGGATCATGCCGGCTGCAGATTTGTCGGAGCAGATTTCCCTGGCGGGCACAGAAGCTTCGGGTACCGGCAATATGAAACTGATGCTGAACGGCGCGGTAACCATAGGGACCATGGACGGGGCAAATGTTGAAATTTATAATGCAGTAGGCGAAGAAAACATTTTCATCTTCGGCATGAGAGTCGATGAAGTGGAGCGCCTGAAGCAAGAAGGAAGTTACAGCCCCTGGGGTTATTACCAGGATAATAAAAGCATCGCTTCAATCATCCGGTTCCTTGCCAACGGAATCCCCGGGTCATCCTTCGGGGATATCATAAACTCGCTGATTGCCGGATTTAACGGAGAAGCCGATCAATATTTTGTAATCGCCGACTTCGAAAGCTATAAAGCAGCCCAGACGGAAGTCTCAGACGCATACCGTGACAGACACCGATGGGGAGGCATGTCACTGACCAATATTGCAAAGTCAGGCATATTCTCCGCTGACCGCAGCGTCAGGGAATACGCAGAACGCATTTGGGGGATCAAATCATTCGATGATAAGGTATCATTCCAGAAAACAATTTTATAAAAAACCATTCGGTGCAGTTGAAAGAAATACTGACCTGCTATTCCGCATCAAAGTGACAGGAGACAGGTCGGTTTCTGCTGCATTCTTTTCTCTCACCTCCGACGAAACCGGATCGGTTTTCAGATTGGAAGGCGTTCGGTTCTGCATGGATAACAGATGTCCGGATTCTGAGGAAATTTATGAGTTTTCTCTTAGGGTCGATAAGATCGGCCTGTACTTCTATTCCTTTGAAGCTGTATTCGAAGACGGCAGCCTTGAAAAAAGCCCGGTCCATCAGCTGACTGTTTTCCAACAAGACTATACAACGCCAGAATGGCTGAAAACCGGAGTGATGTACCAAATTTTTCCCGACCGGTTTGCCAGGAGCGACAGCTATCAGGCTCCGATTCAAAACAAAGTCTATGTACTCCGGGATGACTGGGACGGAGTCCCATACGACAAACCGGATGAAAACGGAATCGTCCGGAATCATGATTTCTTCGGCGGAAATCTCAGAGGAATCATAGAAAAGCTGGACTACCTCTCGGACCTGGGCGTGACGGTGATCTATCTCAATCCTGTCTTCGAAGCTTACTCCAATCACCGTTACGACACGGCGGACTATAAGAAAATCGACCCGTTACTTGGAACGGAAGAAGATTTTATAAAACTCTGCTGTAAAGCGCGGGAAAACGGGATCCGCATCATCCTCGACGGCGTGTTCAATCATACGGGCAGCGACAGTATTTATTTCAATAAAACCGGACGATATCCGGAGCTAGGAGCCTATCAGAGCAGAGAATCTCCATATTACAGCTGGTATCGATTCACGGAATACCCGGAAAAATACGATTCCTGGTGGGGAATTGATACCTTGCCCGGAGTCAATGAAACGGAACCCTCTTATCTTGACTTTATGATACGTTCCGAGAATTCCGTTGTAAAACACTGGATGCGCTGCGGTGCCTCCGGTTTCCGTCTCGATGTGGCCGACGAGCTGCCTGATGAATTCCTCGACGCCTTGCGTTCTGCAGTTAAGGAAGTCAACCCGGACGGGGCGGTGATCGGAGAAGTATGGGAAGATGCCTCCAATAAAATGGCCTACGGCCGGCGAAGAAAGTACTTTCTCGGAAATCAGCTGGATACGGTCATGAATTATCCTTTAAAAAATTCAGTGATTGACTTTCTGGTCCACGGGAAGGATGGACCGGAACTGGAAAAGACCATAAACACCCTTTGGGAAAACTATCCGCCGCCTGCCTTCAGCACTCTGATGAATATCATGGGAACCCATGATACGCCAAGAATTTTCACAGTACTGGAGAAAAACAGCAGAGACTACGACGATACGAGACAGAGACTATTTCTTGGTCTGCTGATTTTATCTTTTCTGCCGGGAATTCCTTGTGTTTATTATGGTGACGAGCTCGGCATGAAAGGCGGAAAAGATCCGTTTAACCGCATGTGTTTTATACCGGAGTACGGGGATCAGGCTATTCTCCGATTTTTTAGAAGGTTGTTTATCTTCCGCAGAAAGATTGCCGGCCTGGAAGACTACAGCTTTCAGCCACGCTGGTCAGAAGGCAGCTTATATTCCTTCAGCAGAACCGCCGAGAAAGGCCGTCTGGTCATCGCAGCAAATTCGGGAAGCCAGGATTATCTGCTGAACCTGGCAGTGAAGGAAAATGAAATTTTGAAGGATTTTTTCATCAGCGGCACGGTCCTGTACGAAAGGCACGGCGTTTTCAGGATCAGGGAAAATTCGGGAATCGCTGCCTGGATCGTCATCCGACATGACAGGAAATAACTCTTCTTCCAAAAGCCCGTTGTTCAAAATTATATACAAAGCAAATATGTGGAATGTATTGACAATCAACGGCGCTCCAATTATGATAATAACTACGGCTAAAGCACCATATATTGTATGCGAGATGATACATCGCAATACATAATGGGCTCTCCGAACAGGCCTCAAAGCAGGAACCAGCCTTGTCCGGAGGGCCTCGAATGTCATATGGTTGGATTCACGCATAACGGGAGGTACATAACATTGGACGATATCAGACAAATTATCAAGCGGGACGGACGTCATGCCGAATTTCACATTGATAAAATCGCAAAGGCGATATACAAGGCGGCTGAAGTTCTGGGCGGGAAAGACCACGAAATGGCACTCGCTCTCGCAAAAAAGGTAGAGCAATATATGATCGACAGCGGTTTGTCGGATAGTCCGACCGTAGAACAAATTCAGGATGCGGTGGAAAAGGTGCTGATTGAAAGCGGACATGCACGGACAGCGAAGGAATTTATACTATACCGAGCGGAACGCACCAGGATCAGGGAAATGAATACCCGTTTAATGAAGGTCTACGAGGATCTGACCTTCAAAGAGGCCCAGGAGAATGACATCAAACGGGAAAACGCCAATATTGACGGGGATACCGCCATGGGCACCATGTTGAAATACGGTTCGGAGGGAGCAAAACAATTTTATGAGATGTTCGTGCTCCATCCCGATCATTCCAAAGCTCACAGAGAAGGCGATATTCATATCCACGATCTGGATTTTCTGACACTCACAACCACCTGCTGTCAGATTGACCTGGAAAAGCTTTTTCAAGGCGGATTTTCAACCGGTCACGGCTTTCTGCGGGAACCGAATGACATTCAGAGCTATGCTGCGCTGGCCTGTATCGCTATTCAGTCCAATCAGAACGATCAGCACGGCGGGCAGAGTGTACCCAATTTTGACTATGGAATGGCAAACGGCGTAAAAAAGACATATAAGAAATTATACTGGAATAATCTCGGAAAGAGTATGGATATTCTTTTCGGCACGGAGGACGGCGTGTCAAAAGCAAAGGAAATCGGTGCCGAAATTGAAAAGGACTGCGGCATTGCTCCGAATATGGCCGACGATCGTGACTATCTCAAGAAGGAAGCAGAATATCTGGGTGAATTTCTCACCCCGGATCAAATCAATACCGTACAGCAGGTAGCAGGCAACTATACCCAGAAGGAGATCAGGAGGGCTACCTATCAGGCAATGGAAGCCTTTGTACATAATCTGAACACGATGCATTCCAGAGCGGGAGCCCAGATTCCGTTCAGCTCCATCAATTACGGCACCGACACCAGCCCCGAGGGCAGACTGGTCATCGAAAGTGTTCTGAAGGCGACGGAAGCCGGCCTCGGAAACGGAGAAACAGCAATTTTCCCGATTCATATCTTCAAGGTGAAAGAAGGCATCAGCTATAATCCCGGAGATCCGAACTATGACTTGTTCCAGCTGGCTTGCAAGGTTTCGGCGAAAAGGCTCTTTCCGAATTTTTCGTTCCTGGATGCACCCTTCAATCTGCAGTTCTATGATCCGAATTGCTGCGACACGGAGGTGGCCTATATGGGCTGCAGAACAAGGGTTATCGCCAACAATTATGATAAAACGAAGCAGACGGTGGGAGGACGCGGCAATCTGAGCTTTACATCGGTCAACCTGCCGAGAATTGCCATCAAGGCAAACGGAAATCTGGATTTCTTCTTTGAGGATCTGGACCGGAAGATTACCCTGGTGATCCAGCAGCTTATGGAACGCTTTAAGATCCAGGCCGCAAAGAAGGTAAAAAACTATCCGTTTCTCATGGGGCAGGGAATCTGGATGGATTCGGACAAGCTTGGTCCCAATGACAGCATCGGCGAAGTATTGAAGCACGGCACCCTGACCATGGGCTTCATCGGATTAGCCGAATGCCTGAAAGCTCTTATCGGAAGTCATCACGGGGAAACCCTTGAGGCCAGAAATCTGGGACTCGATATTGTGGGGTACATGAGAAAACGCATGGACGAAGAATCCGCAAGAACAGGCTTGAATTTCACGCTCATCGCAACGCCTGCGGAAGGGCTGTCCGGCCGGTTCGTACGAATAGACAGACAAAAATATGGAATCATAGAAGGTGTGACGGATAGGGAATACTATACGAATTCCTTTCACATTCCGGTTTATTATCCGATTTCAGCCTTTGAAAAGATCAAGATCGAGGCGCCGTACCACAGCCTGACCAATGCAGGGCACATCACCTATGTTGAATTGGACGGAGATCCGGCTAAAAATCTTGAAGCCTTCGAACGGATTGTCCGCTGCATGAAGGAAAGCGGAATTGGCTACGGTTCCATCAATCACCCCGTGGACAGAGACCCGGTCTGCGGATATACCGGCGTTATTGACAACGAATGCCCGAAATGCAGCCGCAGGGAAGAGGAAGGCGATCCGGGCTTTGAAAGGATTCGCAGAATCACAGGTTACCTCGTAGGTACGGTTGACCGTTTCAACAACGCAAAGCGGGCGGAGGAAAGCCAGCGTGTAAAACACAGTCTGGAAGCAGGATTGAAAAGGATATGAACGAGAGCCAGAAAGCCGCGTGTTCGGCCCAAGGGGAGGACTCCGTGAGAATCGCCGGAATCGTCCGGGAGTCTATCGTGGATGGTCCGGGAATCCGATTTGCGATCTTTTCCCAGGGCTGTCCCCACAATTGCAAAGGCTGCCACAATCAATCCACCCATGACTTCAGCGGTGGCTACGATTGTGCTTTGAACAGGATCCTGGAGGAAATTGACAGAAACCCCTTGATTTCGGGTGTAACCTTTACGGGAGGCGAGCCGTTCTGCCAGGCCGGCCCATTCTATCGTCTCGGTATTGAAATTAAAACGAGAGGGCTTGATATCGTTGCCTATTCCGGCTACACCTTAGAAGAGCTGCAGAACATGTCCGAAAATGACAAGGAGATCGAAAAACTTCTCGGAATCATCGATTACCTTGTAGACGGGCCATTCATTCTGGAACAAAGAGATCTGTCCCTGGAATTCTGCGGCAGCAGAAACCAACGGTTTATCCGAATGGCGGAGATTCGTGATTCCATGGCAGGCAGAGAACAGATGATTATATGACGGAATAGGAAAAAAGTATTTTACAAGAGGATTTGTATATGTTATAATACCCCTTGTTTGATGTAAAAATTGAAATTGCTTAGAAAAGCATTGTATATAAAAGGAGGTGCGGCAGATGTCAAGAAAGTGTGAAATTTGTGGTAAAGGTCAAGTTTCCGGAAATAACGTTTCTCATTCCAACAGACATACCAGAAGAAAATGGAATGCAAATATTCAGACTGTTAAAGTTCAAGAAAACGGTACAGTCTCGAGAAAGAACGTATGCACAAGATGTATACGCAGCAACAAAGTCAACCGCGCTATCTAATCATCATATTAGATATATAAAAACCTGCAATACTGTGAATCTGTAAACTGAATGTAGACATGTACAAAAAGAGTATATGTCTACATTTTAGTTTTTGATAGAATTGATCTGGAAGGATGTGATTTGATGGGCAGACCAAAAGGTGGGAA
>JAVBVR010000074.1:0-7508 GCA_036677845.1 Anaerovoracaceae bacterium
ACATAAAAAAGACTGTGCGTGCGGCACAGTCTCCTGGTAGTTTTCCGTACATAACCTATCTCGGTTCAATAATAAGCTTTATTGCAGTTCGCTCTTCGCCGTCAATCTGAATGTCGGTAAATGCCGGTATGCATATCAGATCAATACCGCTAGGTGCAACGAATCCCCTCGCAATAGCTACCGCTTTGATCGCCTGATTCAGAGCCCCCGCTCCGATCGCCTGAATTTCAGCTCCCCCTTTTTCCCTCAAGACGCCTGCCAAAGCCCCTGCTACTGAGTTAGGATTTGACTTCGCTGATACCTTTAATACTTCCATTGTTGTAACCTCCCTAAATACTTGTTAATTTCCCTTTTGAATAGGTTTTGCTCTACTATATTCTTTATAGTAGAGCATAATCCTTTTTTTTCATATGAAAAATCGTTCGACAACGAAAAAAAGTTTTCAAGAAT
Organism: Anaerovoracaceae bacterium; assembly: GCA_036677845.1. Classification (GTDB taxonomy): domain Bacteria; phylum Bacillota; class Clostridia; order Peptostreptococcales; family Anaerovoracaceae; genus Anoxybacterium. The sequence goes on from JAVBVR010000074.1 coordinate 451, forward strand.
TTTTGTCGAAGGGTTGCATTTTGTATCATAATTAGTTATAATGTGTTCGTGGTTATCCCCCTGATAACCTCATTAATCTCTAATCCCAATACCCCTTTTGAACAAAACAAACTGCTCCCCTGCAGTTTGTTTTGTTTTTTGCATTGTTTTTTCTCCTCTTATATATGGAATATGAAAGCTTCCGGGAGGCCGATACCCGTCTTCGTTGTCCCTGATCCAATCCAATGTCTTACTGTAGCGCCTTTCGATTTTTTATGATAAGATAAGACTCAGGGAGAAAACAATTCGCCCGGGCTTTCGGTCCGAACAGGAGCAGGTGTCATGTACAGTATTTGTGAACGCTATCAGGAAGCGTTTTATGAGTCGAATATTTTCCGTTTTTATTTCGAGAATCTGAATCTCGGCGTCATCGATATCGAGACCACCGGTCTGAATCCCGATCGAAGCCGACTCATCCTCGGCGGTCTTGTATTGCCGGATGTTCCAGGCAAACGGGCTATTCAGCTGTTTTCCGAGTCCAAAGAGGAGGAGGCGGTTCTGATCCGTTCTTATCTGGCGGAACTTGAGGACCTTGACGTTCTGGTCAGCTATAACGGAGACCATTTCGATCTGCCCTTTATTAACCGGAGAATCCGGCATAACCGCATACGGGATATGGAAATGCCACTGTTCCAGAGCGTTGATCTATACCGCATTCTGGACAAGTATTCCAATTTTCGAAAACTGCTTCCCAACCTGAAGCAAAAAACCGTTGAATCCTTTCTGGGGTTATGGCCCGACAGGGCGGACAAAATATCAGGTGCTCAAAGCGTTGACCTTTACCATGAATTTTTGCGCACAGGGGACCCGATCATAAGAGATGCCATCCTGCTGCACAATAAGGATGACATTCTTCAGCTGTCCAGGTTAATCAGGGTTTTTGAAAAGCTGGACCTTCATAGAATCATGTTTCATACCGGGTTTATCGTTGCGAATGAGAGAAAAAAAACCTATATCCGGAACATAATGCTGCAGAAGGATTCCATTGTGGTTTCCGGCACACATAAAAACATCAGCATGGATTACCGGTGCTACCAGCCGAGCCATGAGGCGGACTTCTCCGGAAAGAATCACGATTTTACCCTGCGGATTCCATTGCGAAACAAAAATACTTACGCGTACATAGATTTAGAGGAATTTATTTACGACTGTTCGGAAATGGAAAAGTACTCCGGTTACGAAAGCGGTTATCTTCTTATAAAGAATAGTGACGAAATCTATTACGCTGAAGTAAACCATCTGATCAAACTGCTGCTGAAAGAAATATTAAAGGAATTATAAATCCGAATAACTAAAAATCATGCAGCATAGCTGATGCGACGCTGATGATGTGTTATAATGAAATATGATATCTTTTAGAAAAGTTATCTGAATTAGGTGTTATAAAAAAGGAAGCGACAAACATGCGAACCCGTTCCAGACTGGATGCTGTGCATCAAAAAGCTTTTCCGATCCCTTTTGACGACGGATCAAAATTTGTTTTCTTTGGCGATGTACATAGAGGAGATGACAGCTTGTCCGACGAATTCGGCAGGAACCGTCACATCTACTATCATGCTTTGAATTACTATTATCAGAATGACTTCACTTATGTGGAAGTAGGCGACGGAGACGAGCTTTGGGAACACCCCAATTACGAACACATCCGTTCCGCTCACGTTTCCGTATTTGAAATGCTGAAAAATTTCCATAAATCAAAACGTTTGATCATGCTGTTCGGAAACCATAATATGCAGATGCGGGATCCCAATTATGTCAAGGAAAATATGTATTATACCTATGACGAGTATCTTGACCTGAAAGAGGATCTTTTCCCCGGGCTGAACGTTCACGAAGCGCTGATTCTGAAGCACAGGGACACAGATCAGGAGATATTCGTCGTCCACGGGCATCAGGGGGATCTGATCAACGACCAGCTCTGGAGAGTTTCCTATTTGCTGATTCGCTATATTTGGAAGTTTCTTCACATCATCGGTGTAAAATATGCTGCCAGTCCCGCAAAAAACCGAAGCAAACGCCATAAGATAGAAAAGAGTTATAACAAATGGAATGCACAGCGAGACATCATGATAATCTGCGGACATACCCACAGGCCCAAATTCCCCTCTACCGGTGAGCCGTCATACTTTAACACAGGCTGCTGCATCCACCCGAGAGGCGTGACCTGTCTTGAATTGATGTACGGAAAAATCATGATGGTTTCATGGAATATGCACAGTAAGAGAGACGGCACGGTCTACATCAAGCGCACGTTGGTCCGAGGCCCCGAGCCCCTGATCAATTTCAAGTCCAACGAGGAGCGTTTGAAAAATGCGAAACAGGCTGTAGCCGCAAGTAAATTCAAAAAAATAATCAAGGAGTTTCAATCCTATTATTGGTAATTTTTAGCTTGATGTCTGCTGTTCGACGCTGCAGCACAGGACGGAATCCTAAGGAGGAGAATGAAAAATGACAGACATACATGAAATAACGAAACAAATCAAGGCTGACAGTTTCCGGATGAGTCTCCTCAGCGGAGACGTAAGAAACAGAGCTTTGGATGCAATTGCAGCAGCACTGCGGGCTAATAAAGATCAGATCTTTGCAGCAAATCAAGCTGATTTGAATCATGCTGCATCGGCAAAACTTGCTTCACCCATTGTAAAACGACTGAATTTTGACGAAGGAAAGCTGTCCGACGTGATCGACGGAATCCAGAACCTGGTTACCTTAAAGGATCCTCTCTGGAATAAACTGTTCGTTCGAGAACTGGATTCCCAATTGACTCTTTACAAGATGTCCTGCCCCATTGGGGTAATCGGCGTTATCTTCGAGTCAAGGCCCGACGCCCTTGTTCAAATCGCATCGCTATGTCTGAAAAGCGGCAATTGTGCCATACTGAAAGGCGGAAGTGAAGCGGCAAACACAAACAAGATCCTTTTTGAAACCATCCATGAGGCCGGAGTAAAAGCCGGAGTCCATTCAGGATTTTTGTCGCTGATTGAAAACAGGGCAGAAATCGACGAGCTGCTGAAATGCCATGATACCATCGATCTTCTCATCCCCAGAGGTTCCAACGAATTTGTCCAATATATCATGTCCAATTCCAAGATACCGGTAATGGGTCACGCCGACGGCGTCTGCCACATCTATGCCGATGAATCCGCAGATCTGGAAAAAGCGGTCCCGATTATCATAGACTCGAAAACCCAGTATGCAGCCGCCTGCAATACGGTTGAGACGCTCCTGGTTCACAGAGCCGCTGCAGAACGGCTCCTGCCGACTCTGAAACAGGCTTTTGATGAAAAAATGGTAACAGTCCGGGGCTGTGACGGCACAAGGAAGATCATCAGCTGTGAAACAGCATCGGAAGAGGATTTTGGAAAAGAATATCTGGATTATATCATTTCCATAAAAATTGTAGATTCTCTGGAGGAAGCCATCGCCCACATCAACCGGTACGGTTCCCATCATACCGACAGTATCATAACGGAGGATGAAGATTCCGCCGAAACGTTCATGCTGCTGGTGGATTCCGCAGGAGTCTATCATAATTGTTCGACCAGATTTGCAGACGGTTACCGGTACGGATTTGGCGCTGAGGTAGGCATCAGCACCGGAAAGCTCCATGCAAGGGGGCCCGTAGGACTGGATGGACTCGTTACCTATAAATACAAGCTTTACGGGAACGGTCAGATTGTCGGGGATTATGCAGAAGGAAAAAAGTCTTTTCACTTCCGAGATTTATAAAAATCATCCCGACTTAAAACGCGTGGTTTCACTGAAAAGAAACGGCAGCCATTCAGACCGGCTGCCGTTATTTGTTATAATCCTTTTTTGACGTATTCTTTTATGGCTTTTACCGCATTGTCCAGATGTACTCCAAGAGGGGCATCTTCCACACTGACTACGTGAATGTTGCAGCGATTGACCGGAAGCAAGACTTTATATGCGCTGCTTTCTCCGATGGCCTGCGCCATATTCGGACTCAGTTCCCCAAGCATGGAATTAGCATTGATAATGGCGATGACACCAACTACAACGTCAACTTGTTTCATATTATGCACAATAGCGTTTTCACCCGTCGCTCCGTCATCCGCACCGGCTCTCAGCATCTGACCCGTTGCAGCCGAATTGGTACCCAAAGCAACAACCTCAACCTCGGGCAATGCACTTTTTAATTTTTCTACGATCGCCCTTCCGATCCCACCGCCCTGTCCGTCTACCACTGCGATTCTCATTCTGATGTCCTCTACCTTCCTGTATTGATCATCCATTTCTTGAAAAAGCAGAAATGGTTTCAGATTTTAATAGCTGCAATCTTTATTATAAACCATTTTCTTTAAAAATCAATGGATTCCCTGTTCTACGCAAACCTATTCCTGTACTATACCAACCTGCATTCACTGGTTTCTGTCAAACCTCCCCGTTGTAGACATTTTCCATATTCCGTGATATTCTGATACTGAATCACACAGCAGTGCTGTCGGTTTCAATTGATATATAAGATACTTTTAATCTGATTTTAATTTTCGTCCAAGGAGTTTTGAAGGATCGCTTCTTATACTATAACCATAATCAATCACCAAATCCTAAAGGAGGAATAATTATTATGGTAACATTAGAACAGGTAGAAAAGCTTCGGGAATATGCAGACATTTCTTATGACGAAGCAAAGACAGCATTGGAAAATGCAGATGGGGATATCCTTCAGGCACTCATCGATCTGGAACGTCAGGGTAAAGTAAAACCACCTCAGGGCGGAGGCCATTACAGCTCCGGCAGTGTCACGGTATCATCCTGCGACGGGAAAGAGGAATATAAAAAAGAAAAGGCCTATTCCAAATGCGGCAACGGTGAAAAATCCGCTTTCAGCCGTAACATGAAAAGATTTTTCAGCTGGATGGGGGAAATCATCCACAAAGGAAATGTCAATGCGCTCGTTGTGGAAAAGAACGGCGACTCCATGATGAGGCTGCCCATCACGGTACTGGTTCTTCTGCTGATTTTCGCATTCTGGATCGTAGTGCCGCTTCTTATCATCGGATTGTTCTTCAGCTTCCGTTATTACTTCCAGGGACCTGACATCAAAAGCACCAAAGTGAACGATGCAATGGACAGCGTGGCAAATGCCGCCGAAGAAATCAAAAGCGACATGAAGAAATAGAAGCATGCTATAAAAGACGACCGAGGTCGTGGGACTTTGATATCAGAAAAACATCTTGTACTATGGGGGATTCTATGCAGGAACATATTTTAATCGTCGAGGATGAAGAAAAGCTCGCCAGGTTTATCGAACTGGAGCTTACTTTTGAAGGCTATACAGTAGAAAAAGCTGCTGACGGGAGAACCGGACTTGCTCTGGCACAGTCAAAGCACTTTGATCTGATTGCGCTTGATATCATGCTGCCCGGACTCAACGGCTTTGAGGTACTGAGGCGCATCCGGCAGACATCCTCGGTTCCTGTCATCATGCTGACCGCCAGAGACGACACCATGGATAAGGTCGCAGGGCTGGACGGCGGGGCCAACGACTATATTACCAAGCCCTTTGCCATAGAAGAGCTGCTGGCCAGAATCCGCGCCGTGCTTCGCAACAACGGAGCGGCGAAAGAAAGCAGTAAAAATACGGAAAACATCTACTCATCAGGGGCTCTCCGCTTGAATCCTGACAGCCGGGAGGTATGGGTCGGCGATGTTCCCGTAGACTTAACAAAAAAAGAATTTGATCTGCTGGCATACCTGATGATGAATAAGGGTCTTGTCATGAGCCGGGACCGTCTGCTCGACAGTGTCTGGGGCTATGACTTTGTTGGCGAAACCAATGCGATCGACGTCTATATCCGGTATCTCCGGGCAAAAATTGAGGAGCCTTTCGGACAAAAATTTATTCAGACAATACGAGGAGTGGGATATATCATACGTGAGTAATGTGAACGGAAAACAAAAACAGAACAAAGAAAGTACGGCAGGAGTTCAAAGCAAGGCAAGCTTCTCTCTTGTGATGAAGCTGAATCTTCATACGGTGGCTTATACATTTGGGGTATTGTTAACGGTAAATATCCTGCTGTGCATCACTGTTGCGTCTTTCACCCTGTGGAAGGCTGAGGAAAACGTCTCGGCGCTGCTGGAAAAGCTCGCTCCTGAAAACGAGACAATTATGGAATACACCTTCGAACCAGCCGAAGAAAACCCCAGGGGTACAGTGCTTTGGAGTGTGATTCACCAGGCGACACCGCTGAAAGATTACAAGGTCCGCAGATGGCTATGGTTTGATCCGGCTTCAGAGAAATATTCCCTCTCCAGTCTGGTGTACCGGATGGCCTTTGAGAACGAAAATGTAACCGTTACATACCGTTACGGCAAGGCCCTGGAAGAATATCTGAATCTTCTTTACTGGCTGCTGATTCTTGAGGCTGTAATCCTACTGATGGGGATTATAAAAGGACGACGAAGAATCCGGAAGATCCTTAGACCACTGGCGGAGATGTCCAGGCAAGCTCAGAATCTGAGCTCCACAGCAGCACAGAAAGGTTTTTCTGCGGATGAAATGAAACGACTGAGCGAGCTGGCGGGTACCATCAGCAATATTGATGCGACCAAGCTGGACAAGAGACTCTCTGTAGACGGCACCCAAAATGAACTCGTAGATCTTGCCAACGCCATCAACAGTATGCTCAACCGGATAGACGAGGCTTATCGGTCACAGGTGAGGTTTGTTTCCGATGCTTCCCATGAACTGCGAACGCCCATATCCGTGATCCAGGGTTATGTCAATCTTCTGGACCGCTGGGGTAAAAATGACGAGGCGACTCTTCAGGAAGCGATCGATGCGATAAAAGGCGAAGCTGAAAACATGAAGGAATTGATTGAGCAGCTTTTGTTTCTTGCACGGGGCGACAATGAAACGCTTCATCTGGATCTGGAAGTCTTCGACTGTTCAGAAATGATTGGTGAGATCTTAAAGGAAACGCAGATGATCGATTCTCTGCACACCTACCGCATCAAGCAGCAGAATATACAGGCTTCTATCAATGCGG
>JAVBVR010000075.1:0-138017 GCA_036677845.1 Anaerovoracaceae bacterium
TTCAATAACCAAAGGCCGGCCGCCGCATTAAATTACAAAACCCCAATCCAGTATAGAACTGAATTAGGGTTTGAATAGTTTTTTTGAACTGTCTACTTTTGATTGACAGATTCACCTTTAAATCAGAGGTTGTCTTTTTTTTATTTGTATGTATTGTGAAATGCTTTGAAATCAGTCATATCTATATAAATATTTATACAAATTGAAATATAAAATTGCCGGTGAATAGGTTATACATATCCGGAAGTTTTATTTCGTACTTACCTGAGTTTATCAAGGTCAAAGTATCAATTTATTCCTGCGTAACCTGAGATTTAATATATACCTCAGAAGACTTATCACCATCCTTCTGATAAAAAATATAATTGCCTGCGATGTTGAAGTCACAAGTTCTTTCATCAAGTACTTTTTCAAGTCCAGTTCCATCGATACCCATTTTATAAAGTTTACTGTCATCATCATAGTTGGTAAAGTATATCTTTTCATTATCAACGTGGAATCTCCAGGCCCTAACATTACTTATTTGTTGCCGTTTACTTCCATCAATTTTTATCCTATGGATAGTGCTGGTTAATTCCGGGTTCAGATTCAGTTCATTTCTCGGGTAGTCAAACTGTGTGTGTTTCTTCATAAAATCTATAGGGTAATCTCTCGGATATTCGTAATCTAAAATAAAATAGACCCAACCATCATAAACATTAATTCCGTTGCTTTTAATGATAGAATCTTCGATAATCGGCTCTGCATAATCCAGATTCAAGTCAAATTTCATCAAATTGTCTTCTTGATAATAAATCATATTCCTTTCAATATTAACATACTCAAGGGGAGTATAGCTTGGAATAGTTGGTTTTATGTATGAGTTCTCGCTTGTTAAACTTGATCTAAAAAGGGAATTTGAACGAAGTGGGTCAGAACCAAATAAGTTTGGATCTTTACGATTAAACAAAAAATATATGTGCCCGTCAACGATATGAAACCAAGCTATGTCATCAGTCAATTTAATGCTTCTCTTTACATTTATATTCATCATATAGACGCTTCCGTCTCTATAATTCAAATAAAAAAGCGTTTCACCCACTAAATTTAGGTTTCCGATATAGCCATAATCATCAAACTTGAATACCTGTTCCGGTTCTATTGTTTGCCCGTTTGCTCTAATCCTATAGATAACTTTTTTATTTATATAATATATCCAATCCTTCTGAATAGCGGCGATTCCATTTTGTAATCTATTCTGATTGGTATTTCCTATAGTGATTCCTAATTGTGATTTGTCAGACTTATTTATATCAATGTTCTTGATTCTTCTAAGTACATTTGGGGTTTTGCTAGGGGTTAGCATTAAATTTTCTGTTCTTTTTTCGTTTTCCGGCAATATTAGTGTTTTTATAAATGTTACGCCTTCAAAAGCGAAAGGATCCATGCTAATTACGCTCTCAGGAACATCCAAAATATCAATGATGCAATCTGAAAAAGCACCCCTTTCAATATGTATAATACTTGAGGGTAGAAAAACATTTTTTGCAGTTCCTTTATATTTTATAAGAGTACCGTCAATAATTTCGCAATCTTTGGCGGTATCAAGTACACCTATTAAATATTCTTTTGGATCGATAGTAAAATCTGCCAAATCCATATCGTCAAGATCGTCTTCTATGTCTATCTCTTTAAAAAATGCATCATCATCAAGTTCATTTTCGTAAAATGGCGATAATTGAGTTTCACTTACATCGCCTATGGTCTCATCTGCTTTATCATTTAATTTACTGCTAGTTTTATCACCAAGGCTCTCATTGCTACTCTTTGAACTCTTATCTTTTTTAAAAATATCAAATAAACCCATTGTGCTTTCTCCTTTGTTTCCATTTCATATTATTTATCACTGATAGCATTAAATCCCGCTGGTTGCTTTCATAAAAACAAACACTATTATGCCCAAACCAAGAAGACCCAAGCCTAGTTTTGTACCAATATCAGCAACATCAGCATTTTTTGATTTAGACATCGCAATGATAATTGAGACGATAACTACTGCCAAAATTTTTCCTAACGGGAGCTCCGTCATTTCTTCCCTCCACATATTATTAAAAAAGGGTACCTGCTATCGCCTTACCCGGTAGCCATTTTAATACTGCCTAATTATACTGTAAAACATAAAGGATTTGTACACTCTCTAAAGCTGACATCGATTCCCGTCACCTCATAAACATGTATACTATGAATTTCTAATAACTTCTTATTAAAAATTACTATATTTTTCCCTTCTCTGCCATCTTTACTAAAACCTGAATTATAAAACAAACCATCATAACCTTTGTTCTTAACACTTTCAGCTATCATTTGAGTTAGTGAATACTCGGCAGTATTATCAGTAGGAGATATAGGTCTTGAAAATGATTGATTAATATCTCCCCATAATGTCTCAATTGAATTATCAGACAACCATTCTGTTGCGTTAAAATCAATTATTCCATGCGATGTATCGTCAGATGAAAAGTCAATTAATCGCAACTCTTTCTTATTGCTGAATACCGCCAGTGAAATGTCGTCACCTATCCAACTACGTACTTCTGAAATTGCGATATTAATCTTATTAGACAAATAGATATAGGGTATGCCTTTCGGGTTTGCGCGACCTTCACGAGCCTCATGATCAAGAGGAAGCATTCTATTAATGCCGTAAGGTATTGGTGAAGGATCATAATCTACAATACCCTTTTGCGCTCGATACATAAGGCTCCCTACGGGAATTATTTCTTCTCTTTGAACAAAAAAATCATTTATCTTATCAAAAATCTCTAGAATCTCAGTGCTATGAATATAACGATTTTCTGTCATTATAGCTCTGTAGAGTTTCGCAAAATCTCTTTCTGAATACTTTATCATTGGTCCTCCAAATATCTATGAAATATTTTAATTAAAAAATATTACTTGCGTATTATAGAATCAATATATACCATATTTACCCAATACCGCAATATCGTTATGGAACATTATTTTTATATGCCTTTTTTATGAAGACGATAAGAAGGAACGCCTTGTTGTAAAGCATGGTGTTTTTTTAATTCTTAGATACGTATTCGTAATATGTTTGAAAAAAATACGGCGTCTGTATCAAACCCTCATAACTGTAAATGCTGACATTCTAGCATTCAAATATAAGTATTCGGCAAGTAACAGCATAATTTACTTTTTCAAAAAATTATGCACGAGCGTCTTTTCAATGTAGAAAATCCCAACATTTGAGGAGTTTTTCGCATAAGCTCCGACAATCTGGGTTTCAAAGATATTCCGATTGCCTTTAGACTTTAAGTAGAAAGGAGGTAAACAAGATGAACCTTAAAGACCTAAAGCTTGAAATTTCAGCACTTAATGGTGGGGACCCTTCCGTCATCTTAACTGGAAAATCGGAAGTTTATCCTTATGATCAAGGCAAGCGCATATCAGACGAGCCTATCGCCTATCGATACACAATCGCATTGTCGAAAAATAGAATGGCCTTGATTGGTGTCAGAATCGATGGACCCGACCAGCTTCCTGATCTCTCTGATGATGAGATCGCGCGTCGTTGCGCTTCTCTCGATTTTATAAGAGTCGAATTTTCCGGAGATGAAGCCAAAGTCTATTCAATCTCTGGGGAACAAAAGATTTCAGCATCTGCCCGCCATGTATCGCTAGTTGATACACCGATCGACTTTGGCGACTCGAAGAAAAAGTTATCTCTGTAGTACATGTGGGCGGGCAATCGCCCGCCCGACAAGAAAGAAAGGACATTATGGAAACGATTAAAAAATTATTGGAAAAAATCAAAGGATTGGCAAAAGATCACCTGATTGCGGTTCTGATCATCGTCATCATAGCAGCGGGGATACTCATAACATCTCCTTACTGGGTTCCGGTTGTGATCGGGCCTGTGATGCTGATCATACTGGTTATTTTCCTTTACTACGACCCCGACAAAAAGAGGCGTGAAAGCATGGCGGCACAAAGGAGATCAGATGAGGCCATCTACAATTTGCTTGGGATCATATATCTGGCTCTCCACGAAATATCGGACTTGCTCCCGATGCTGCATATGCCAAACTCCATCGAAGATTTGGCTTGCAGCACAAGGCGGGAGAATATAAGGCATCTCCTGATCGTAAGGTTACGCAAAAAAAGCAATTTCTCGCCCGAAGACCAAATAACACTTAAATTTGACCTACAAGATCAATTTGATCAGCTCTATCCCTCACTTGTTGTAGCCAGGGTTCGACAAGATGGTCGATACATCTATCTTGATCTCGGGATAATCAATAATGCGGAAGATAGACAGCGCTTCCGTCAACAGGAGTTCAACAGGGAAAACGTAATGGGTTCCGCAGGCGCTGTTGATGAGGATTTCTAACCATGATGATATCGGCCTTATATGACATACAACTATTAAAACGGGGATTGCGGCACTATGTGCCGCTCCCCTTTGAGACTAGCGTTCTTGTGGTGGGAAGGACGGGTTCGGGGAAAAGTTACTTCCTACGGTTACTTAGCGGAAAAATTGCATTACATATTCCTGATGTCAGCATTACAATCTGCGATTACAAAAAATCATCGTTTGCGCAGTTCTCGGGTCTGCGAAATTTTTATGGATATACGGACGTCCCAAATGGTATAAGGACTTTCTACCGTGAATTTTCGGAACGCCTTGCAGCCAATGATGAGGAACGTAATCAAAAAATCCGGGTGCTAATCATAGACGAATACGGGGTGTTAATTTCAGCGCAGGACAAAAAAGAGGCCGAAGAGTTGAAAACGATGGTCGGGAATATGCTCTTCATGGGTCGCAGCCTAGGGATTAGAGTCGTAGTCGGTGTTCAGAGGGCAGATTCAGAGCTTTTTAAGGTCGGCGCACGGGATCAGTTCGGGGCCGTCCTTGGGCTTGGGAATCTTTCCAGAGAACAGAAGCAGATGCTATTTACGGATTACAAAGACGAAATGCAAGAAATCAACGGGACGGGACAAGGCTATTTGCTTGTTGATGGGCAAAGTGGAATCCGCAGAGTTGTTTCCTCAAATATTACCAATACCGACAAGCTCAATGCTTGTATCAGGGAAGCCGTATCGCGGGAGTAAGGGTGGGGGCGGCTTGCCGCAAGGCATAAGCCCCCCCAGCCGCTTATGCGGCTGTATATACTTGATTATTCTTCAATAATGTCACAATGTGATTTGACGCAGTAAAGGACATGAGAATATTATGGAAATTAAAAAAGTTGATGATCCTACAATCAAGGCCAATGATCTTATATGTGTTATGGAGACAGGAAATATAACAGAATTACGGCATATGAAATTTCAGCCCAAACAAACTATCCAAAAACTGGATAAAGATACATATGCCATAATTGAAACGGGGTAGATCAAAGAATTTGAGCATGGTGAAACTCGTGCCGACAATTTAACCAGTGTCTCAAAATCATTGAAGCGTTTACGGGAACTGATTAACACAAACGTAACCGACACGTCCAAAGTCCGCTGGGTCACGCTCACATACGCTGAAAATATGCAGGATGAAAAAAAGCTCTATAAAGATTTCAAAAAGTTCAATATGCGTCTACGGCGTTATATTTCAAAAAATAACTTGCCCCAACATAATTATATTTTAGCCTGTGAGGTGCAGGGGCGGGGCGCGCTTCATGGGCATTTACTACTAATCTTTGATAAAAAAGCGCCATTTATTCCGAATGATACTCTTTCTAAACTTTGGAAGCATGGATTTACAAAGATTCAATCATTGGATAACGTTGATAACATCGGAGCCTATTTAAGCTCATATCTTGGGGATTTAAGCTTAGATGATGCAATAAAAAATAATGTTTTAAGCGATAACGTAAAAGAAGTTGTTACGATAAATGAACGGGGCGAGAAGCAAAGCAAGTATTACATAAAAGGGGCAAGGTTAAGGATGTACCCCAAGGGATTCCGGTTATTTCGTAAGAGCCGAGGAATAAAAGAGCCTGTCGTTTACGAAGCAACCAATTTTGAAGCAATGCAAAAACTGAAATCTTCTGAATTGACCTTTGAAAAGACGATCAGCCTGTCAGATGAGACTACAAATTTTTGCAACATAATTAACTACCGCTATTATAAGAAAAAATCTCTAAAGGGGACTAAAAAACAATAAGAGGACAGATTGGGATGGAAAGAGAAGACAAAATACAAGTTGAAAATCAAAAAAGGCTGATGCTGGCGATGAAACAGGGGATTATCAGTCAGCTATATAAAGACGGATTCCTGACGGAATCTATCTACAGGAAGTTGACGTTATCCGTCGGATTACCCTTGGAAAAACCGGCAGAAAAAACAGTAATGATTACGAAAATGCATTGAAATTTCAGTCGTTTCATGGTATATTTAATATATAGATAATGATTGATTTTCAAGGCATTTCAATGAGGAAGGAGAAATTGAAATGCTAAAAGTAGCGGCATACTGCAGGGTCAGCACGGAAAAAGATGACCAGGCAAATTCACTTGAAAATCAGAAATCGTACTTTGAAAATTACATAAATGCAAACAGCGACTGGGAATTTGCGGGTCTGTACCCCGATGAAGGTATTACGGGGACTTGCATGAAGAAACGCAAGAAATTCAATGAAATGATTGAAAAGGCGTATAACGGGGAAATAGACCTCATCATTACAAAAGAGGTTTCAAGGTTTGCCCGAAATACCATTGATACCCTTGAGGTGACTAGAAAGTTAAAATCTTTCGGCGTAGGCGTTATCTTCATTAGCGATAACATAGACACAAGGGAAAATGACGGGGAATTTCGTCTGACGATTATGGCCTCCGTTGCACAAGAAGAAAGCCGGAAAACCTCTGAACGTGTCAAATGGGGCATGAGGCGGGGAATGGAACACGGGTACGTTTTCAGCACTGGGGTTTTCGGCTATCACCTAAAAAAAGGGGTTCTGACCATTAATGAAGAAGACGCTCCTATTGTCCAGAGAATCTATTCTGATTTTCTGGCGGGCATGGGCATCACTTCTATCGTGAAAATGCTGAAACAGGAGGGTGTTTCCTGCGGTGCGAACCGGAAGTCTTGGACGGTGAATAATATCCGCTCCATCCTTGTGGATGAAAGATGCGCCGGTGATTTGCTTCAAAGGAAGATGTACATAGAATCACATCTGACGCATAAGGCTGTCAAGAATGAAAACCCTGACGATATGGTATATATCAAAGACCATCATCCGGCTATCATTGACCGTAAGACATGGGAGCTTGCACAGCTCGAACTTCAACGCAGGGCCGCTTTGATCGGGGCAAAGTCAAAGTATTCGAATAAATACTGGGCTTCCGGCTTGGTGGAATGCGGTGAATGCGGCTCAAAGGCGATTTCCCGTAACAAGTACAACAAAGACGGCACGATGATAAGGTTCTGGTATTGCAGGGAGCTTTACACCTACGGGAAATCCTCCGGCTGTAAGAGTGATTTGGTTAATGATACCGCCCTGCTGACCTGTGTACGGTTTGCGCTTAAAAGACTTGCATTCAATTCAGAGGATATTCTAAAGGAATTGCAGACAGAAATTTAAAGAGTGCATAATAGCAACACTCCCGAAAATACGAAGCAGTACGAGGAGCGAATTAAAAAGGCACTGGCGAAAAAGGAACGTATCATTGATATGTACGCCGAGGGCGATATTTCAAAGTCGGAAATGAACCAGACGAAGACAAAGTATGACGATGAAATATTGGCTTTGAAAAGCACCATTGAAAAGGTAAGGATTGAAGCGAAAAAGAATGAGACCGCCAAAGAAAACTTATCAAAAGTCATGGCCCGTATCAGTGAGATTCTGAAGCAGGAAGACCCAACGCCGGAAGTCTATCGCTCCATCATTGAAAAAATCGTCTTGTTTAAAGATCACGACTTGGACATTTATTTCAAGTATGTGTCTTCCCCCGTCCGTTTGCACTTTGAAACATCAGGCCGAAAAGAAACATACCATGTCGAATGCGATTTGAGGCCGGACGCCGAAAGCGTTGTAATTTAAAGGTTTTAAAAGGTTAATTTTAGTAAGTTATAGTGTACCAATAAAAAATATCCCTAGATGACTAGGGATATTTTTTATTTTAATTTCAATTTAGCGGGCGAGAACCGGAAACGGCGCGAGCGTCATCCGGAAAGTCCGGAGGCCTTTCCGGCAGCGAGCGGTACGAGGCGACTGAATGAGGAGCCGAAGGACGGCAGATTTTGCCGGAGGCAGAATCTGCAAAGCCCGCGATGTTTATTAATAAAAATTTTACTGGTCTGAACCGCGGACAGAAGGGGCTACGGGGAAGGCATTTCTCCGTTCATAGCATATCGCTTTTAAGCTATGATTCATGAAATAGGCGATATGCTGATCACCGCTCCGGGGGTGACGGGGTCTCAAGACCCGCCATCAGGGGGCAGAGCCCCCTTGGAAAGTGCGTCAGCACTTTGTCCGTGGTTCCGGGTCCACAAAACGAAACACCTTCTGAATTACTGATTCTTAAAAGTTTCATAGGTTCTTTTAATCAGGACGATTCCCTGTTCGCGGGAAGTATTGTCCAAGGGGCTTATGCTATTTCCGCCGGTTCCTTTCATTATGTTGTTCTTGCTTGCATATCTCACTTCATTGATTGCCCAGCTTGCTATTTTATCTTCATCGGCAAATTTATTTACCCCTGCTGCAGTGAAATCCAGATTAGGCTTTGATGCCTTTATTGCCCTATATATCATTACGCATATTTCCTGACGGGTAATCTTATTGTTCGGTGCAAAGCTGTCGGCAGAAACCCCTTTTACGATCCCCAGCTCATAAGCTTTCAAAATATCCGAATCCAAGGTGTCTTTGAACGGATTTGTGATAGCAGGCAGCGCTTTCTTTCCGCTCAATGTCTCATAAAGCTTGACAGCTATACTGCAGAATTCATCTCTGGTAATATCCTGTTTCAGGTTGTTTTTCACCTTATCTGTAACCAGTTGGTACTCCTCGGCTTTTTTAAGCTCTTCTACAGCCCAGCTGCTGGCGGATGAATAGTCCATACTTCCTTGCTGCTGCTGGCTCAGGTTGACGTCCACCTCGTTGGAATAGGCGGAATCACCTATACTGTTGGACGCGCAAACCCGATACGTATAGACAGCTCCCGCTGTGAGGCTGATATCGACGTACTTCGTCACATTGGCGGGCGTCTGGGCAACCTCGCTGAAGGTCCCATTTCCCTTTTTTCTGAAGATTTTAAAAGCTGTTTCGTTATCGGAGTTATCGGTCCAGGTCAGGGTTGGCACAACGTCATTGGCAACCGTACAGGACAACTTGGAAGGCGCCGCGGGTGCGCTGACAACTTGATCGGTCACCGTCACCTTGATCTCGGTTTTGGTGAAACTCGAATCCACGCCGTTCAGGAGAGCATAAATGCTGCACGTTCCCGCACCCTGGCCTGTAATGAGTCCGGTGGTGTCCACCTTGGCTACTGCATTATTAGAACTGGAAAAAGTCAGTTTAGACAGGTCGGCATTCTCTGCATCACCCCAGGTGGTATTGTTGGCGGACATCTGTATTTTCAGCTCATTGGCCTTTAATTGTATGGTTTCTTTCTGTGCCAGACGGACATCTTTTCCTGTATATTTGAGCCTGTACTGAGGTGCATATGTCTTATCGGCAGCAGGGCAGGCTGTAATTCTTGCTTTCAACGGGTCCGAAAAGACATTTAAATAGTTGTATTCACAATTCAGGTATGACGTCAGTGCGTTGGGAAGGCTAGGCATATCAGTCAATTGATTATTGCTGCAGATCAGGGTTACCAGACTATTGGGCAGGTTGGGAAGGCTGGTCAGTTTATTCTTGCCACATACCATCCATCTGAGGGTACTGGGTAGTGGGGGCAGGCTGCTTAACTGGTTTTCATTGCATCTAAATTCCTTAAGTGTGTCAGGCAAAGCAGGCAGGCTTGTCAGTTTATTCTGTTCACAGAACAGATTAATGAGCCCATTGGGTAATGGAGGCAAACTGCTTATCTGGTTATCGCTACAGCTCAATGCTATTAATGTGTCAGGCAAAGCAGGCAGGCTTGTCAGTTTATTCTCATGGCAATACAGGCCATTGAGGGTACTGGGTAGTGAGGGCAGGCTGCTTAATTGATTATTACTACAAAATAAATTTTTGAGGCCCTCGAAGTGTTGTAGTCCGGCTAAGCTCTTTATGTCTTTTTTAGAAATAGAAAGTTCATAATTTTTTGCCGGCAATCGGTCCACAAGGTCCTGCTTGGTAAAGCTGCCCGGCGTGCCGCTGTTGCCCAGCCACTCCCAGACGGCCTGCTTGAAATTAGAGTCTGTAAAATCCTCCGAGACGTCAAAAATGCTGGGATCAATAGTAGGAATTGTTATATTAAGCCCATAAGCTGGCTGAGCTGAAATAGTTATAGCCAAGAACAGTGATAATATAATTATAAATCTCGGTGCACGCCTAAATGGTTCTCTTTTCATTTTATATAATCCTCCTTATACTCTTCATTGCGACAGCCCCTATTGCATAAAGCTGAATCCTTCCTTTTTTTGTCATGAACTATTCTATCAACAAAATGTATATTTGCCTGTAGCTTTATTGCTGTACCCTTGTAAAATATTGCCGTCATTCCATATATATTTTCCGGCACAGCAAAACAGCCTTCAAACCCTTGTAAGTATCGGGATTGAAAGCTGTTTTTAATTGTTTGGTATGAAAGTCAGGTTCTATATTCGGTAGGTGTATATCCTGTTTTCTTCTTGAAGATTTTCGTAAAATGACTGTGGTCGGTGAATCCTAGTAAAAAGCATATTTCAGTAACTGTATACTGCTTCTTTTTGAGAAGCTGTTTTGCCATCTGTATTTTTATATCCATCAAATACTCATAAGGCGTGACCCCTGTTTCTGATTTAAAGACCCTGATGAAGTGATACTTGCTTAAATTTGCCTCTCTAGCCATATCATTAACCGTAAAACTGCAATTGCAATTTTCATGCATAAGCTCGATGACTCTGTTGATGTTTTTACGAAAAGGCAAGTTATCGTATTCCTTGTTATGGGATATGTTACTTTTGATATTTCGTAAGAGATTAACAGCGATTTGTATAGACAATGCTTCAATAATAAGTTGATATCCACTTTGCATAAAGCTGTTTTCAACCATGTATTCTCTCAATTGATTGAATAAATTTTCCGGAGCCGCAACGGCTTCATTTTCAAATCTAACATTCCTCTTACCAGACATCTCTTCTGAAATATCTTCAATAAATTCCCGTTTTATCTGCAAGGCGATCAAGCCGGGAGCAATCATACTGCATGCGGGGCCATGAACCTGGCCAGGATTGCAAGATGTCACCATATTATTTTTTACTATGATTTCTTTCTTGTCCACAGATAAAAGCGGGCTGTGGCCGAAGGGAACCGTGAATTCAAAGCTGTCATGTTCATGTTTTTCGGGTTTCATATGTATCGGAAGTTTTGATGATACAAGAGACAGATTTTCCGATCCGTAGAAATCGATATGATTGAAAAACTCATTACTTCCCGGCCCATAAGGATATACTCCGTTTCCCAGTAATCCATACCGGTTATTTGGCATATGACATCACCCCGACACCTTTTTCAGGTTTAAAATAGAGTTTAAACAAACAGTAGCGTTTTCTGTTTATATGTTTTATGGTTACATCATAGCACAGTCGGAATTCTGTATCAATATACTGGGGTCTTTTCCATTCAGAGGGACACCTTTAAGCATACCTGCTGTTCTCGTATCAAGGATTCAGCCATTGTATGAAGGCCGTTTTATCCTGACGGTTATATCCCGCCCGTTCATAAAAGTGAAGGGTACGATCCTCTTTCGAACCTGTCATCAGCATGATTTTATAACAGTTTTCTGCCTTTGCTACCTCCCTGGCATAATTCAGACAGGCCGTCGCCAATCCTCTCCTGCGATGGTCCCCGTCTGTTATGACATTTTCAACCAGTGCATAAGGGCGTTGCTGGTGCGTAAGATTTTGAACGATGACAATCACACAAGAAGAAAGGATCTGATCCTGTTCCTCTGCTACAATGATATGATAGTTTTTGTCTTCCATGATGCTATCCCATAGATCAAATAGCCGCTCGTTTAAGCGGGGCATCGTATTGCCCTGCAATTGCAGATAAAGCTCAAGCAGGTTGCTTAAATCGGATTTCCCGGCTTCCCTTACTACCATATCAGCCTCCTGTTAATTCAATTGTATCATGCTTTCTGTTTTATTGTCACAAAATATTCTTCCTCAAAAGCCGATTGTATTGGAGATTCAAACCTTGAGAAAGTTCATATTCTTTTTCGAGCGATAATAATTCAGAATCAGAGCCACACTTTACTGTTTCACTATTAATATTACAAGGCACTGGTGTTCTAATACAAAAATGACTTGTAAGATCCTTTAAGATTTATTAAAGGCTCATTTTTACGTGGTTTTTAACCCGTTTATGATTATTCAATAATGAATTGTATTAATCCATTTTTGAATCATCCGTTTTTAAATCTATATTTTCTATTATACCTGAGCAAAAAATCGTAGAATACTAAAAAACATCTTGGTTTTTAACTCAATTTTTTTGAATTTTAAGATAAATTACTTCAGTTTACTTGGCATAGATATTGCTCTAATGATACGTACCACATTAGAAATTAGCCAGTAAGAAGTCAATCTGCACAAGGAGGTATACGTTATCACAAAAGAAATAGCTATTTTCCATTTAATACCAATATTTGTTCTCGCACTGAAAGGAGTATAAAAATGAAGAAAGTTTTATCAATTATTTTATGTTTAGCCTTGGTACTTGCTATGACTGCATGCGGAGTGAACAAGGAAGCGTCAACAGAATCTGAAAATGGAGCTACTGGACCAGAGTACACAATCCGTTTTGCTCATATTGAAAATGATTTCACCGGGACTGCACAAGGCGTAGAGGTCTTCAAAAAATATGTGGAAGAGGACAGTAACGGGAGAATTGCTGTTGAGATCCTTGGAAGTGGTTCAATGGGAGGCGAAAGGGAGATTGTAGAAAGTGTTACAATGGGCACTATCGAGGGTGGAATGGCCAACACATCCCTATTTAGTCCATATCTCCCTAACTGGAACATTTTCGATCTACCGTATCTCTTCAAGGACAGAGAAGACTGGGCAGCAAAAGTTGATGGAGGAATGGGTAAATTTTTAACAGAAGAAACTTCTAAGATAAATATTAAGATACTAAGCTATTTTGATGGCGGTTTCAGAGTAATTACCAATACCAAACGCCCTATCGAATCAATGGAAGATTTTAAAGGAATGAAAAACCGTGTCGGAGAATCCCCAATCATGATAGATACACATAATGCTTTAGGCGACAATCCGGTTCCGATGGCATTCGGTGAAATCTACACAGCATTACAGCAGGGAACCATCGACGGAGTAGATACATCCGTAATCTATGTCCAGGACGGTAACTTCCAGGAAGTTACAAATTATTGTACCCTAACCAATCATTTGGCTTTGCAGGTAATGACATTTATCAATGAGGACTTCTTTAATAGTTTGCCTGCTGATCTACAGGAAATTGTACTGAAGGCTGCTGATAAGACGACTGCTGAACAAAGAAAGATCGCAGTAGAAGTTGATGAGAAAGCCATGAAGGTCTTGGAGGATGCTGGAGTAAAGATCAATACACCGTCACCAGAGTTTATGGCACAGATGATTGCTGCCACTAGATCAGTCGTTGATGCTTACAAAGACCAGATTGATCCTAAATTGTTGGAACTTGCAGGAATATAAACAAAATGCCGTATTTTCCCATTTAGTTTTTATGTGATTGAAACTTTTGGAACTCGATACGGCCTGCTAAGCTGGTCCACATTGAGTTCCACCGGTTTTGGTCATATGACGATAGCTATTAGGAGGTAAGTAGATTGACAAAAAAAATGGGGCAAGCATACAATGCAATTGAAAAGAACATATTACTGCTTTCACTAACAACAATGGTCATTGTTGCTTTTACACAGGTCGTGATGCGTTATGTGTTCAACAATTCATTATCTTGGTCGGAAGAGTTTCTAAGGTATTTATTTATATGGTTTTCATGGATAGGCGTTAGTGCCGGACTAAAGGACAATGAACATCTTCGAGTTGAATTATTATCGACGTCTTTCATCAAGCGGGGATTTCTTAAATCGAACGAGATCCTTCAGATTATAGTATCATTAATTTGGCTGGCAACCACTTTGATCGTTGTCTACTACGGATACCAAGTTGTATCATCTCAAATGAATCTTAAGGTGGTGACTCCAGCAATGAGAATTCCTGTGTGGATCGGATATTTGTCAGTGCCGGTCTGCAGTCTGATTGTAGGCATTCGTCTTATTACCGATATACTAGGCTGTGTAAAAAAAATATTTGGTAAATCAGACAATAAAAGCGAGGTGACAATCTAGTGGAAATATTAGTTATATTCGGTGGCATGCTCCTATTAATTGCATTGGGTTTGCCAATAGGCTATGCAATTGCAACTTCGACGATTATCACCTTTATCGGTTTTTCCAACGTGCCTTTGCATCTCGTTGCCCAAAATGCGTTTACTGGTATTGATTCCTTCGTTTTGTTAGCGATTCCTTTCTTCATCCTTGCGGGAATCCTGATGAGTGCAGGGGGTGTCGCCAGAAGGTTGATCGATATAGCCGATGCATTTCTCGGCTGGATCACCGGCGGCCTAGGTATCGCCTCTGTCATGACTGCAACATTCTTTGGAGCAATATCAGGTTCCGGTGCGGCAACGACTTCTGCAGTAGGATCTTTAATGCTTCCAGAGATGAAGCGAAAGAAATACGGAGATGAATTCAGTTCATGCCTGATTGCATCCGCAGGATCTATCGGTGTCATCATCCCTCCAAGTATTCCATTTGTCGTTTATGCCGTAACTGTGGGGATCAGTGTTGGTGACCTTTTCCTGGCAGGAATTCCTGCCGGACTAATGATGTGTTTATCATTGATGATCGCATGTTTCTTCATATCAAAAAAGCACGGTTATCGAGGCAGTGATACGAAACCTTCCGTCAAGAACATCGCTCTCACTCTGAAGGAAGGGATCTGGGCATTATTCGCTCCTATAATCATTCTTGGAGGAATTTACTCGGGGATCTTTACTCCTACGGAATCAGCTGTAGTTGCCGTTGTATATTCCATTATTATCGGCTTTTTTGTATACAAGGAGCTTGATTTTAAAAAACTGAAAGAGGCAGTTTATCGTTCCGCTGTTCTCAACGGGGTCATCATATTTATCGTTGGTTTTTCTGGCGCAATGGCAAAATATTTAACCTTGCAGAATGTGCCGCAAAAGGTAGGCGAGGCAATCTTATCAGTAACAGACAATCCGTTTTTGATCTTACTTATCTTGAATATCTTTTTACTAATAGTAGGTATGCTGATCGATAATATCCCGGCCATTATAATTCTTTCGCCGATCTTCCTCCCTGTTGTACAAAGTGCAGGTGTCACTCCACTACAGTTTGGCGTTATCATCGTCATGAATCTTGCAATTGGCTATGTCACGCCGCCTTATGGAACCACCCTTTTCGTGGCATCCGCGATTTCTAAGATTTCAATTGACAGGCTTTTCAAATATGCAACTATTTTTACATTAATACTGTTTATTCCATTGGCTCTTGTTACCTATATACCATGGTTTACAGAAGGATTTCTTGCATTGTTCAAATAGAACTTCGCAACTCGCACGAAATGTCATTTTAGAGCTTTCTTCCTCATTAGGTCTGATCAGCTAATCTGCTGATCAGACCTTTTCTCTGACGCCCCTTATAAATAATTATCCATAGTTCAAGTGGACTTTCATAACGATTGCGTGTATATTGAAAGTGGGTTTGACCTGCTATTCTGATTCTCATAGAGTATCAGATTGCTAATCAATGAACAAGGGGGTAAAAACATGCTGAATTTACATCATTTCAAAATACCAAAATTAAAAGAAGAGGATTGTGACAGACGTTCAATCAGAAAAGATTATATGCGGCAGGAATCTCAAATAGCTGTTAAAAACCTGATTAAGAATAATTTCGATGCCCACTATTGCGATTCCATCGAAGAGGCAAGGGATCTTGTTTTAAGCCTAATTCCCGATGATGCCATCATCGGCTGCGGAGACTCACATACAGTTTTTGCTCTTGAACTGGATGAGGCTCTGGAAAAGAAGAATTGCGTTGCGATTCCTCATACCTGTGCCGTAAATCATTATGCATTGGAACATAACAGCCCCGGATACAAGGTGATCGGCACCAGGGAAGAAATGAGAGATATTCTCATGCAGTATCTTGTCGCCAATGTATTTATGCTGGGAGCAAATGCAATCACCATTGACGGTCAAATCATAAATATTGACGGAGCGGGAAACAGAATTGCCGGGAGTCTTTATGGCTCAGACAGAATCATTGTAATAGCAGGGGCTAATAAATTGGTGAAAGACTTGAGTGCCGGATTAGACAGGATTCGTTATGTCGCGGCACAGATGAACAACATCAAGTACGGCAATGATCTGGCTTGTAATATAAGCGGCACATGTAAAGACTGCAAGTCAGACCAGCGAAACTGCAATATCACAAGCATTATTCACAAAAAACCTGTTGATTCGGATTTTCACGTTATTATCATTGGTGAAGAGTTGGGTTTTTAATGACATCTCCGAGGTTGGCTTTATGCCCTTCCGGTTTTATTGTCATGGATCATATTCCCTGCATTGATTATCAAGATCATTTTCTGATCGCTTATCCCTTGTTCTCTTCCTGCTGCCGGGCACCCAGCTCATAATAATAGTCCCACTCAAAGCTGCAGTCCTTGCATCGATATACGCTGCCGCCTCCTCTGCCGGCACTGCAGCAGCTCACGACCGCACGACCTTCCATAATGTCTTTTTTTATTTCCGGAATACCGGCGACGCTAGCCGGCACAACCTTGGCAATATTGGACGAGCCGCATTGATAGCATCTCCTGTTCATTTTTGTCTCCTTCCTGTGCTCCTGCGGAGCAGCTTCTAACAAACATCTCTCTGCCGTATCAATGACCTGAGAATGGTTTTTTTGATATTATTCTTTTAATACCCTGAATGGCCTGGTTTTAATTGCTCTCCGCAATAATAATTTCAGTCTGTCGAAAAATATGGTAATATAGAGTCGGGAATCATTCTCTTTACCGCGACAGAATCATGAAAGGAACTTTTATAGGAATTTCGACGGTTTTTCTTATCCTATGCGCTACAACATTATTTTATATCTTTCATTATTATTTTCTTGAGAATCACGTGCAAAAATTGTACGATCAATATGAGGAGATACGAAAAAGATCGAAACAACGCAGTATTTGATGTTTGAAAGGATTCTGCAGCTTTATCAGGGACAGTCAATGCAAAAATTCAGGGGTATGAAAACAGGGGGGTAGAATTAATATGAAGAGTTATGTTGATAATGTCATCATTACGTTAAAATTAAGGATGAGCAGCTATAGTTATCGATCCGATGTTTATAAAGAAATGCTTTATGCCATCGAAATGTTGGAATGTGCAAAAAGATTGCAATTTGAATCAGACCATAAGGCTTCCATCCGGTCCAGAAAGTTAGGTACCAGAGAAAAGATCCGGGCCAGATAACCTCATGTCATTCGTTATATTCTAATAGAATTCAAGCCGGGGAAATGATGAAAAAAATAAGCTTAAGAATCATGCTGGCAATCATTATCTGCTCTATTACGACATCTACGATTCTATGCGTTGTCAGTATCAAGCACGCTTCCGCAGTCATGAACGAGGAAGCGGAGCAGATGCTTTCCTATGCATCGGAAAAGTACTCCAATCAGCTCAGTATATATTTCGGAAACACTGAAGCCCTGGTCGATTCTCTGGCGGCAAACGTATCTGTTACATTTGATCCCTTAAAGCATACGTCCCGCAGCGCTTACTTTCACGAATATAAGACATATCTGGACGGAATCATCAAAGAGACGCTTCAATTCTCCGATATCGCATACGGTCTGTACTTCACGTTCAATCCTGAGCTGACCTACCCGACTCAGGAAGAGGTCTGGTATGCCTTCGACGAGGAGGGTGTTCCCCAGGCGGTGATGCCCGACCTAAGCTTAAATGCCAGAGATTTTTCCGAACCCGTTGCGGAAAACATGCAGTACTATTTTAATCCGATCCGGGAGCAAAAAGGAACCTGGACAGGCCCTTATGTCGATTCTGACGTAAACCTCGAAATGCTCTCCTATTCCACGGCAGTCTATGTCGATCATATCCTGATCGGCGTGGCGGGCGCGGATATTTTAACAGAAGATACCATTGATATTGTAAAAACAATGAAAATCTATCCGGGAAGCAATTCTTTTTTATACGACGATGAGAAAGGCCTGATTGTATCCAGCAATGATTTAAACAAGGAAAGGTACACCGAAAGCGAGCAGCAGATACAAAAATACCCTGAGGCGCAGGATTCGGGTGTTTTTCGTCATTCCGACCTGAGCGAAGAATACATATTGGCCTTCAGCAAGCTTTCCAACGGCTGGATTCTCGGTATTACCCAGCCTACGAAAGAGGTTTTCTCCCCAACGCGGGGGTTGATTCTAGTCCTGATCCTGTTAACGCTGCTTTGTATCATCATCACAATTGTGTTTGGTTTTTACTTTTCGAGGAGGCTTTCAAAACCCATTGTCAATGCGTCTGATCAGTTAAAACTATTGGAGCTTGGAGATTATACCCACGATATCCCGACGGAATTCCTCAACAGAAACGACGACATCGGAGAGTTCCACAACGCGATTCTGGCAATCCAGTCGGAAATGAAAAAAGAAGCGGATCTCAACCGGGAAAAGGATATCCTTCTTATTTATCAGTCAAAGCAGGCCAAGATCGGAGAAATGGTCGGGAATATATCCCACCAGTGGAAGCAGCCCTTAAACACAATTAATCTGATTTTATTAAATCTGTATGAGGATTATCAGTTAGGGGAACTGACGGAGGAAGAGTTCAAGGCCACGATTGATAAGCTGATGAAGATTGTCAGGAATATGTCGGAAACCATAAAGGATTTTACAGATTTTTTAAAGCCAAACAGAGAAATCAGGGAGTTTGATTTGAAGGAATCCATCGATCTGGCTCTGAATTTAATGGAAGCAAGCTTGAAGTATCACAATATTGCCGTTGAGGTAAACATTGAAACGGGATTGAAACTGCTCGGGTATCAAAATGAATTTTCCCATGTCCTGTTTAATATTTTGAATAATGCCCGAGATGCGATATTGGAATCCGATGTCCGGCAGAAGCTCATTCATATACGGGGCCGCCTTTCGGAAGGAAACATTCTGCTTGAAATCACAAACAGGGGAAATCATATTCCTGAAGAAACACTGGAAAAATTATTCGAGCCGTATTTTACAACAAAAAATGAAAAGGATGGCACCGGAATAGGCCTTTATATTTCGAAAATTATTATTGAACAGAGAATGAACGGTCATATCGAACTGGAAAATGTGGACTCGGGAGTTTGCTGCAGAATATTCGCGAAGGCCAAGGAAGAAGGAAAAAACAATGAAAATACTCTATGTGGAGGATGAATTCGAGGCAAGGGAAGCCCTGGGTAAGTATTTAAAGAGGCGCTTCGGAAAGATATTTACGGCTGTAGACGGACTTGACGGCCTGCTTCAGTTTAAGCAGCAAAAACCGGATCTGGTCATTGTCGATTTGTTCATGCCAAACATGGACGGCCTTGAAATGATCAAAGAAATTAAAAAGCTCTCTCAGGAAGTCTATGTCATCGTTACTACCGCTGTCGATGATGTGGATGTTATATTAAAAAGTGTCGATATCGGAATCAATAAATACCTGCTGAAGCCCATCGACCCGGTTGAGCTGACCGGCGCTATCAATGAGTATCTGACGATTGCCGCCCATAAGCAGAAGGCCGAGGAGGTTTTTCAAGCAGAAAAGCGAAAGCAGCTGGAAGATAAAATAAAGAAAGAATTCACATCTTTTCTGAAGACAGCGACAGGGAAAGGACCCAGCGGAATATCAGTATTCATTGATTATGATAAGATAGAAATCAAGGTATTTGACGCCATTACCGTAATGGAGAAAAACATGCTTGACAATTGTCAGAATAGTATTATAATTGAACAATATAGGAAGCTGTTTTTCTCGATCAACGAGGAGGCTATATGCAATTTGGTTCATGAGATACTAGGCTCAAGAGTTAAATTCCAGCATATTGAGGTTTCCATGGAAGACAGAACAAATTTAATTGAGCTCCAAATTCTAAGATGAGTTGGAAGACTGTTAAGAAAACTGTTTATTAGTTCGCTTAATAAGGACCGACATGAAAGCTTTGCTTTTGTGTTGGTCTTTTTTATATATTTTTTTCATATGAACTACCAGAACCTTAAAGCTTCTGGTGAAAATTGTTTATTGAAGGAGGTTATTATGTTCAAACAACTTCAAGCCGAGGCTAGAGAATTCAACGGCAGAAGGTCCTTGATCGCGGTGCTGATCGTCATTGCCGCTGCCCTGCTGTTGACTGCTCTTTTGCCTGATGATCCTGCGGATTTCGGGCCTGCAGCACTCATTCCCGCATTTTTCCTTATCATTTATATCTTTATTACAAAACGTATTCTGGAGGCTCTTACCCTTGCTTCCATCTTCGGATTTGTCATGGTCAGCCAGGGAGATACCCTCGGCACCTTCAGCGGGACGCTGCTGGAGGTCATGATGAATGAGGACATTGCCTGGCTGATCATCGTCTGCGGGCTGATGGGAAGCATCATCGCCTTGATTGAGAAGGCCGGGGGTGCGTTTGCCTTCGGCGAATGGGTGGCAAAAAGGGCAAAAACCCGAAAATCCTCTTTGGTCTGGACCTGGATCCTCGGACTTGCGATCTTTATCGACGATTACCTGAACTCACTGACTGTCGGCTCCTGCATGGCGCCGCTGACAGACCGGCACAAGGTTCCAAGAGAGTTCCTTGCCTATGTTGTAGACTCTACCGCAGCCCCTGTATGTGTCATCATTCCCATCACAACATGGGCTGTATTCGCCGGCCGTCTGCTGGAAGCAAACGGCTGGGCTCCGAAGGGCGAAGGCCTTGTTTACTTTATCAAAACTATTCCTTTCAACTTCTATGGCTGGATCGCAACGATCATTGTTCCGCTGGTGATACTAGGTATCATCCCAATATTCGGGCCGATGAAAAAGGCGGAACAGAGAGTCATAGACGGCGGACCTCTCGCACCGGCCGGATCCGAAAAGATCGATATCCGCGCTGGGATTTCATCAGAAATTCCTGCGAATCCAAGAATTATGAATTTCTTTCTGCCCATCATCGTATTGGTCGCATCAACCATTTACTTTGACGTGGATATGCAGATGGGCGTGCTGATCACCATGGCGTTCATGTTTGTCTTCTATCTGGCTCAAAACGTCATGTCTGCAGAAGATTTTACAGATACTGCGCTTCAGGGATTAAAAAATATGATTCTTCCTCTCATGCTCATGGTGCTTGCGTTCTTATTTGCCGAGGTCAATGACCAGATCGGATTTACATATTATGTTATTTCTTCGGCTTCGCAGTATATGACCCCGGCTTTGATGCCGCTCACAATCTTTTTAGTGCTCGCGGTAACGGAGTTCATAACGGGTACCAACTGGGGTATGTATGTCATCGCTCTCCCTATCGTCATTCCACTGGCCATGGGAATGGATGTCAATATGGCTCTTGCCGTCGCTGCAGTTCTTTCGGCAGGAGTCTTCGGAAGCCATGTATGCTTCTATTCCGACGCTACCGTACTGACCTCCGCCGCTACCGGCTGCAACAACTTTAATCATGCTTACACTCAGGCTCCCTTTGGAATCCTGGCTGCTGCTTTATCAGCCGTATGCTTCCTGATCGCAGGATTTATTTTCTAAAATATCAGCTCTACGTTCAAAATAGGCTATGTATCAATACATGGCCTATTTTTTTTTCGATTCAGCGGGCCATAGAACAGCGAAGTTTATTGGAACTATTTTTAGACAAAGAAATATACTGCTATAAAATTAATGTTGGAGGTGAAAACCATGAGTGACTTTATCGATGATAATGCTTCGATGTCAGCAGACAGGCTTTCTTATGAAGAGGAAGCTCTTACTTTACAAAGAGAAATAACAGCAGAAAATGCTTTGATTGAAGATACATTTACCCGTAACAGAACTCAATTTGTTACGATTTCATACGGTGTAATGGATCGTAATCGGATCATGCAAATGCGGTTAGTTACTCTTGTAATCGGAAGAGACACAAGAATTCGCGATCAATTTGGAAGCAGAATAGGGTTTGGGGATTTAAGAGAAGGAATGGTCGTCGATGCAAGATTTTCTTCGGATATGACTAGAAGCAATCCGCCGCAGGCAATGGCGTCCGGTATAATCATAGTCAAAGAAAGCAAGTCGTCGTTAATAGAAGTTGGAAGAGTAATAAGAGTTGGTGTGAGTGGTGATTTCGGATATATATTGACTGGAGTTCCCGGTAATCCAAACCGTCAGATGCGATATGTGATTAGCAGCACAACGAAATTAAGAGACAGACGTGGTAATCGTATACCCCTGCGAGCAATTCTTCCCGGTCAAACAGTAAGAATAGAGCGGGAATCATTTCAGACGATGAGTATTCCCCCTCAGACCAGTGCTCTTTCAGTACAAGTAATCTCCGGCTGAACAAAAAATAGGAGGGTTAGGACTCACTTTAACATTGCCCCTAACCCTTATGACTATTTTCAACATTGAGTTAAGTTCTAAGTTATGTTTAGCCAAGAAACAGTTCCGGTTCTTTCCGTTCCGGATAAAGCTTGCTCAGTCTCCTTGCGGCGTCCATGACCGGACTCGGTTTCATCGCTCTTGCGTTTTGCGGGCATTTCTTGATGCAGGCACAGCAGGTGATACATTTTTCCTGATCGATTAAATTGCTGTCCTTTGTATCGATGGCGCCAACGGGACACCCTTCCGCACAAATCCCGCATTGGTTGCACTCGCTGCTGACTGCGATAAAATCCACATTCCACAAATCTGTTACTCCGCTATAGGGAAAGTTGCCCGGTACTTGAAGAACGGCGATGTCATCAGGCGATGAAGCTGCCTGTAATTTGTTGATTATCCGGCGCCCAAACGACTCCGCGTAATTTAAATCTCTTGTGTCAGGACGCCCTTTGGCTGTCGGGCTTTCGGAACCGGAGAAGGAGTGTTCTCCAATGAAGGCAGCCCCTGCAATCGGCATGCATCCACGTTCTGTTAAAATGTTTTTCAGCTCCAGCAGCGCATCGTCATATACGCGATTTCCGTAAACGACGATGCATACTGCAGGCGTTTTGTGTGCTTTAATCCCATGCAGGTACTCACTCAAGAGCGCAGGCACCCTTCCCATATAAACCGGAACCGCAACAACAAGCAGTTCATCCTCCGAGGTCTGCAGCTGCTCCTTTCTCGCATCCGGCCTGGTGATATCAATCAGCTCCTCCGTGCTCTGATTCATTCCGCGCGCAACACCCCGGACGATCGCCTTTGTCGTTCCGGTAGGCGAAAAGCAAACAAGTTTCAGTGATTGTACTTTCATTCGTTATCCTCCTCGATTCTGCAGACTTACTGCAGTTGATCAACCATTTATGACAGTAAAATTTCTTCTGGAATTATAATAAAAGAAAACCTATAATATTAACAGGAGCCAGATTATACTGGTATAAATTCTAACAGACAGGATTGATGATATTGAATAACGAAAAGCATCGATATGAAGAACTGGCTGATTTTTTAAAAACGCGAAGGGCGAAAATACTGCCGTCAGAGGTCGGACTATCATCCGCAACACGCCGACGGACACCAGGCTTGAGACGAGAGGAAGTAGCGCAGCTGGCCGGCATCGGCATAACCTGGTATACCTGGCTTGAGCAAGGCAGGCCGATTCGAGTTTCAACACAGGTCGTAGAAAGCCTGTCCCGGGTTCTCATGCTTGATAAACAGGAACGCATCCACCTTTATCTTCTGGCAAACCAGCCGCTTCCAGCCGATATCTCGGGATATCAGGGTAACGTAAGTCCGGTCCTTCAGCATGTTCTGGACAACCTGGCATACTGCCCGTCTCTCATAACGGATCAGCGGTGGAATGTAATTGCCTGGAACAAGGCCGCATGCCTGTTATTCGGTAATTTTACTGAAATGAGCATGTACGAACGGAATATCGTTTGGGCAATGTTTACCGATCAGAAATATAAAAAATTATTTGCGGGCTGGGAAATGCACGCCAAGGGTTTGCTTGGCAGGTTTCGTTCAACCTGCGGTCAGTTTATCGAAGATTCCTGGATTGCACAGTTTGTAGATGATCTTAGAAGTCAAAGCAGAGAATTCAATTCATGGTGGCAGCTGCATGAAATCGAAAGCAACAGTGAAAAATATAAGCAATTAAATCACCCTGCGGCAGGGAGACTGGATTTCGAAGTCAGCAATTTTGACGTTTCCGACAACTCCGGTTTGAAAATGATTGTCCATACCCCTTTGCCGGGAACGGATACCGAAGAAAAAATGAAATCTTTGCTGGTGGAGTAGAAAGAGATATCCTTTCGGATATTCCTCATAAACCCTCCTGATTCTTTGATTAACTATGATTCAACAATCTCTACATTAGCCTTTTTCAATCTTTCCATAGTTTTTCCAAATAACCGTTTGTTTTTTATGCCGATATATTTTAGAGGATATACGACAGAGAAACCTAATTTTGCGGCATCAATGGCCGACGAGGCGACACAGCAATTTCCGTCTATCCCGACCGTTTCGATCTTTGTTATATCATGCATACGAAGCAGCTTTAATAATTCATTATTGTCAAACACACTCGCTTTCTCCTTGTCAATCATCAAGTCAGATATGATAGACAAACCTTTTACCAGTTCGGAATTATGCCGCCCTGATTTAAGTACACGTGTGTTTTTAATGTAAATGACCATCTCACTATTTAATCCGGCTGCATCCAGCCTAGTATTAATACTGTCTATGAGGATCTGTGAATCATAGCCGTATTTACTCTTTTCTCCGATATAATCCTCCTGCATATCGATAACAAGCAGTGCACTCTTTTCAATTTCCATTTTCCACCTCTGAAGCGGCTATTCCGCCTCGACAATCAAGACCGAATTATAGAAAACGATATAACCCTCTTCCGGTACCTCCACGGTTGTATCATCCTTAAATTTTATATCGTTGCTGATTTTTTCATCCAAAAGAGAATAATATCTCCCTTCGTTATCCCGATCTGCAGGCGAGACCTGATAGGTCCCCGGAGCTATATCCTTTCCGATTTTGTATTTACCGCTTAATAGCACTCCCTCTGTCGGTTTCACCGGATTCACATTCTCCGCGCTCGTGAATCTGTATTCCGTGACCAGCGTGTCCCATTGGTTCAGGCGTACCGTCAAGCAGTAGAGTTTGCCGCTCAGACAGGTTTCATCGTTTACAAAGATGCTGTTCGGCTTCAGCATCTCACCGGTCCAAAAGAAGTACTCTCCCGCAGGAATATCCACCCCCGCTTTGTATTCACCGGGCTCAAAAGCCTGCGGATTCTTAACTGAAAAAGAAACCGACGGTTCGTAGTTGTTCTCAGTATAGGAGACCGGCGGCTTCGGATCCTCTGTGCGCTGATCGCCCTCTTTCTCGGCAACGTCGGATTGTTTCAGCGAAACGGCATAAATTGCTGCAAGAAGGAACAGCACGACGATGAGAAATTTCAGAGTGTTTCTGCGTTTGCCTTGCATACCGATTGATTTTTGGACACCCGGGGCGTCATCGCTTTGGCCTGAAGCCAGAAGGGTATCGTCCTGATCGGAGTTCAGAAGAGTATCGGCCTTATCGGAATTCAGAAGAGTATCGTCCTGGTCGGAGACTATAAGGGCAATCACGATATCTCCCCCGGTATACTTAAAAAAGTATTTTCTGATGTTATCCGCAAGTGCTTCACTTACCATTTCTTCGTCGTGTTCCTGCAGCCATTCAAAAAAAGTACCGCACGCGGGAGATAAGCTGTCTTTATCGGATTCATAGAGACTCAGACCGGCCCCGGCGTTCATCAGCATAAATCCGAACGGCTCCCGGAGATCGCCCCTGTATATCCTCAGTCCCTCATGGCCCTCCGCCGAAGGGGCAGATAAAACCGAACAGCCGGGGCTTGATCTGGCGATCAAACCGCCGCCCAAATGTCCTGCAATAAAACGATCGTCCTTCACAGCAACAAACTGCAATGTCCAGTCCATGCCAGCGCCATCATTTCCCGATTCCGGTAAGGCCTCTTCCAGCTTACCCTGAATCGATTCCATTACGGAGTCGTCATCTGAATCATTCAATTCATCGAACTGCTCTGCCACAAAGGCTGTTAATGCTTCAACTGTCGTCTCCCCGCAGAAAACCGGATTATCCTTTCTTCCTGTCGGTTCCGAAAGATAAATTACCGTTACGCCTTTTTTCTCAAAGAAGCCGACTTTATCCCGACATAATGCTTCCTGCCCGCCGCCTGAATTTTCCGGAACGATTCCATACGCGTATTTCAATCTCATTTTCACCCTCGTACTGATCAACAGAATCCTTTAACGAATTACTCCTTATTTTTCCGGTCCCCCGGTCCCACTCTCTGTAAATTGACCCTTCTTAGTAAATTATTATACCTTATCTCTGGATTCGTGTTAATCTATTCTTTTTTGCCATCAAGAAAAAGACCTTTTGTCATCATGAAAAGGACTGCCTCAATTGAATAGCAGGCAGCCCGCGACAGGTGACCAGGTTAATATTTTCTTCCGGTTTATATCTTTTTACGAATCTTAAGGTAAATCGCCGAAATGTTTCGCCGCGTTCCGGTTGCCGAAACGCCTTGCCAGCCCAATGGGAGAGTTTCCGTATTTGTTTTCTGAATACGGGTTTGCGCCGTATCCTCTCAGCAATTCAATCATTGCTCCGTCGTTTGTATAGCAGTAGACTGCCCGGAACAGCGGCGTATTTCCCTCATTGTCCGGAGCGTCTGGTTCCGCTCCGTGTTCAATCAGTCGGGATGCGATCTTGACGGATTGGGACTGGGCCGCAAAGTGCAGCGGAGTCCAGCCATTCTTGTCCTTAAGGTTTACGTCCATCCCCTTTGACAGCAGAACGCATACCTTTCCTATATTCCCTTCATTTGAAGCATAATGCAATTCGCTTCGTCCCATTTTATCGAGTTTCATATTCATGTGATATTACCTCCCAATAATTTTGAAGCTATGCCGCTATGCATTTGTGTCCCCTGTAAAAAAACAGGGCAATACTTCAAGCATTGCCCTGCAGTCGCCGGTAAATTATTACCCAATATCAGTCTACAATTGTTTTTCTAATCTTTCAATAGCTATTTTTATACAAAAAGGTACAACCATCGCGGAAAGATCAGAAAGCCGGCAGAGTGTTTTCTATTTTCGATGTTTCGGTCTGTAATCTGCTATTTGTTCATCAGCTTATAAAGTACCTGCGCCATTTCCCCTC
Organism: Anaerovoracaceae bacterium; assembly: GCA_036677845.1. Taxonomy (GTDB): domain Bacteria; phylum Bacillota; class Clostridia; order Peptostreptococcales; family Anaerovoracaceae; genus Anoxybacterium. Next base: position 27,596 of record JAVBVR010000075.1, read on the forward strand.
TGGTTGTGTCGGCTGCGGGTAAAAGCTTATTGCTGTTTCCGGTTACAATCCCTTCTTTGACCAGCACAGCAGCGGCTTCTTTCGACCACTTGGCCAGCTGCGCCGAATCGTCAAAGAAATCCAGTGTTGTTTTTGCAGGACTCTCTCCCTGCAGTTCTCCCATGACCTTGAGCCCGTTATACAGCATGGTGAACATCTCTTGTCTTGTAATCTCACGGTTCGGTGCGAACAGGTTGTTTCCTGTGCCGTTGGTGATGCCCATGTTTTTTGCGGCTAAAAGGTACTCTGTATACCAGGTGTTTCCGGCGTCGCTGAAGTTTTCCTTGCCGTAGAGCTTTTTATTCTGTTCGGGCTCGATTCCGTAGGCCCGCAGGAACATGGTGATGAATTGCGCTCTGGTCAGCTTTTGGCCCGGTCCGAAGGTTGCTTCGTCCAATCCGGTTACGATGCCGCGGGCTGCCGTAAAGGCGACGGCTTTTTCGTACCATGCGCCCTTTGCCACATCTTTGAACTGGATCGGATTATGGCCGATAACAAAGCTTGAGAAATGTCCTGTTTTGAATACAACCGTACCGGTTTCGGTTGAATATCGTCCACGAACGGTTTTCAGCGTTCCGTCATCGCTCAGATAATAAACCACGATCGCATTGGGGTTTTCTCCGGCCTTCAGGGTATACGGAATGCTTACCGTCGCAAATCCGCCTTTAAAATCCGAGACCTGCTTGCTGCCGGCAGATACGCTGAAATCGTAAACCGGCCTTCCGGCAACCTTTTCCTGATCCTTTGCAGATAGGCTCTTTGTGTCAATGATGCCTACGGATATTTTGATCGTGCCGCTGCCTTCGGATTCGTCATAGATGGTCTCTATCGCTTTCTCGTCAAAACGAACCGAAGCGATCGGCGCTGTTATTTTTACGCCTGCGTCTGTGTCATCGGTTATTTTCCGCAAGGAGTTCCTTGGTATCCCCACTTCTGTATTGGCAGCATCCTGCCCCGCAACCTTGATTTCGATATCGTCCTGGCCGGATACAGCGCCTTTTGTTTTGGCTTTCTCCAGTATGGCATTGATGATCTCTGAAGTCACATTGGCTGTTACAGTGTTCCCCTTTTTATCCGGTACCACTTCCATGCCCGTCGTCATGCTGCCTGCCTGCGCAAACTGGTATATCGAAGGTTCTGCAGGCGGTCTCACGACAGCTCCGCCTCCGCCGCCGCTTCCTGTCGGAGAAGCCGGAGTTCCACTGACAGCCGGCGAGAAATCACTGAAGTAGATATTATGACCCGATTTTATGGCAAAGTAATACGTCGTTTCGTTGGTCAAACCGGTTATGGTTTTCGACGTCGCGTCATATACATCTGTGGTACTTCCGCCGGTAATCGCGTCGGGATTTGTGGAATAACTGATCGAATAATATGCATCATGGACGCTGTTCCAGGTGAGCGTAACCGCACCGTTGCCGGCGGTTGCTGCAAGTCCTGTCGGTACAGGAGGCGTTTCATTGTCGCTGATGCTGATTCTGATGGGGTTGGTACCGCTGAGGGAAGCCCCGCCTCCCGGATTGGATAACGTTACGTAGAAATCCACATAACCATTATAGGTGCTGTCATCATAGATGGTATACGGAATATATTTACTGCCACTTTCTCCGTCAGCCCAGGTTACCGTTCCGCTGGCGGCCTGATAATGGGTTCCGGGAACAGCGGTACCGCTGCTGAATGCATAGTTTACCGATACGGCCCCATCACTTCCTCCGGTCCTCTCAAGCCCAATTCCTGTATGGGCCGTATGATTTCCCTCATAAGTTCCGATACTGCTTGCCGTAAAACTGATGGTTCCGGGATTGGACGGTATTTTCACCCAGACGGTGGCCGGACCAAAATCATCACCACCTGCGTCATAATAGGTGTGGTATCCGGTTTTTGTGGTCACTGCTTCATAGTCACCGATCGCTTTCCAAGCCCCGTTTGGGGCGACGTACTCTCCGTCAGAACCCGAAACGGTACCGTCAATTGTAATTTGGCTGCCGTCGTAAGCCTTTACCCCCGGACAGCCGTTGACTCCGCCGGATACATTACCCGTCACATTGACGATGCTGCTCGATTGCACATAGACACCTTCCCAATAGAGTGCCGTCACATTCCCGTCGATATCGATAGTGCTGTTTGAAGGCGCGTAAACACCGTAAATCGTGCTGGTTACGTTTCCGGTAATGTTGATTACACCGTTATCAGCATACGCGCCATAATTATATCCTGTCACATCCCCTGTGATGCGGATGGTTCCGCCGGCGGCCCAGGCACCCATGACTCCCTGACTATATAATCCGCCTGTCGCCGTAGCGTTTCCTGTAATTTCAACAACGCCGCCTGCTCCGGCATATACGGCTGCTTTCTGATCCAGGGCAGATGCCACTGTCAGGGTGCCGTCCCCGTCTTCATCCGAGATGGTAAGGCTGCCGCTCGCCGCCTTGAGTGCATGATCAATATCTGCAGTTACAGAAAGATCATAGCCGTTCAGGTCTATGGTAATATTTTTGTTTCCGTCCACTGAAATGCTCTGATTGTGGCTGATATTCTGAAGCAAAGTTATGGTTTTGGTTTCGCCGGAGCTGATTGACGCCAGGGCTGCCCCCAAGGTTTCATATCCTGTACTGCCGATCTCCGCCACGGCCAGCATTTTAACCCAGACGGTGGCCGGATCAACGCCGCTGCCACCGGCATGGTAGTAGGTGCGGTATCCGGGTTTTGTACTCACTGCTTCATAGTTCACAGAGCTTTTCTCCGCTCCGTTAATATATGCATACCGGTTTTCCGATGCCGCAACAGTGCCGTCGATTGTAATTTCTCCGCCATTGTTTGCGGTAGGACCTGTCCCGGTGGTTACAACGTTACCCCGAACAACAATCTCGCTGTCATTGGAAGACAATACAAATCCGCTGTTTCCGGTAACGGAGGCATTTCCCTCGACAGTAACCGTGCTTCCGGCCTCAGCGGCGACCGCAGAATATTCTCCGACGGCATCTCCTCCGACATGAATGGCGCTGTTGAACACAGCCACTGCTCCGTTGCTGAAGCTACCTGTGCCGCCCGTGACATTTCCCGTTATGTTTATGATGCTGTACATTTCCGCATGCGCTGCGCTTGCGGTATCCGCGATTGCACTGCCGGTTATATTGATGGTTGCGTATTCGGGAGCATAAGCGCCGTAAACGGTACCCGTCACATCCCCGGTGATGTAGATTAAGCCGTTATTAGCATACGCGCCTGCATTATGCCCTGTCACAGCTCCGGTAATGGTGATGGTTCCTCCATTGGCCCATGCACCCCTATCCCCGTTGCCGTTTCCAGTGGCCATCACCGTGCCCGTAATATTAATATTACCGTTGATTCCGGTGTATACGGCAGCGAATCCTGTAGCTGTCACCGTCAGTTCGCCGTCCCCGCCCTCATCCGAGATGGTCAGGCTGCCGTTTACCGCATAGAGCGCGTGATAAGTATCTACTGTTACAGAAAGATCATAGCCGTTCAGGTCTATGGTAATATTTTTTTCGCTGTCCACCGAAATGCTCTGATTGTAGCTGATATTCTCAAGCAGCGTAATGGTTTTGGTTTCGCCGGAGCTTACTGCCGCCAAAGCAGCCCCCAGAGTTGGATATCCCGTTTCACCTATTTCACAGACATCCCCGTCTCCCGCATAAGCCGGCGCCCACCCTGCTGCGGCAGCCAGAATCAGCAGTGCTGTAAGCAGGCAAGATACAAATTTTTTGTACATCCTTATTCCTCCATTCCAATTAACAGTTTTTTCGAGAAGGCTTTGCTCAGTTCTGTAATCACATCCCTCACAACAGTTTCATCCTCAAAGGTTCCGATATACATCGTCTCCGCTGTCCGGATTTCCAATTCAGGGCAGGCGCCTGGCTTTCCTGTAATGAAAAGCGAGAGCATCTCCTCTTCATGAATCATCACTTCATTATGATCCAATTGGTCTGACGACAGCTTGATGGTTTTTTCAGAAACAGACAGCTCACAGCGTGCGGTTTCGAAAAAACCTGTTCGAATTTTAACTGCATATGACATCATCTTCACCTCAAGATTATTCTACAGGATCTATCTCAGCAAAGCTTATATCAGAAAGCATTGTCAATGACAAACGATTGTCATGATTTGTGACTAAACAATTGCATGCCCGGTAAATTACTGGTATAATTGTGCTGATATAATTTGAACGGAGTGAGATAATATGGAATTTTCACAGAAGCTCGACTTTCTGATGACGATTACAAAGACGACCAACAGCGCGCTGGCACGTTATACTTCTTTAGATCCTTCCTATATCAGCAGGCTCAGAAACGGCAGCCGCATACCGGTTGACAGCAGCAGCTACCTGAAAGCTATGGCCGATTACTTCTCAAGGCATTGCCAAGACCCCATTAAAAAATCTGCTTTAAGCGACATCCTTGGCAACCCTTCCATCAAAACGCATACTCCCGGAAAAGTTTCCTCTTACATTTATCAGTGGCTTCTGCAGCAACCGAAAGACGAAAGCCTTCCAATAGAGGGATTCCTGCAAAATCTGTCCCATTTAGACTTAAAAAGACCGCCTGCGCCGATTACCGGTTCAGTGCCTTCGCTTCCTGCAGGATCACCTGTCTCTGCGGAAGCCTTTTACGGCCCCGAAGGCAAGCGAGAGGCTGTGATTGCTTTTCTGATGAAGGTGATTGCCCAACCTTCCCCGCGAACGCTGTATCTTTTCAGTGATGAGGAGCTGAGCTGGCTGAGCGGCAGCAAAGAGTTTTTGGCCAGATGGGCAGCGTTATTGTCTCAGGCAATACAAAAGGGAAATAGAATTAAAATTATTCATACGGTAAGCCGTAATATCGATGAAATGATCACCGCCATCAGCGAATGGCTTCCCATCTACATGTCCGGTGCGATTGAACCGTATTATTATCCAAGGCTAAGGGACGGCATCTATAAAAGAACCCTGTTTCTTGCTCCCGATACTGCCGCTGTGGTCTCCCATTCTATTACTGACAGGGCTTCGGGCAAAGTGAATCTTCTCCTCACAGACCCATTGGTGATTCAGGCTTTGATAAAAGAATTCAATGATTATCTATATCTTTGCCGTCCGCTGATGCAAATCTTCACACCGGCAAACAAGGATGCATACTTTTCTGTGTTGAAGGAATTTGAAAAGGAAGCTGCCGATGCAATCATCAACAACGAATCCCTGCCTTTGTCAGCCATGCCTGAGAATGTCGCTTTGTGCGTTCTTGGCAGATCTGCCCTGAGCGAGGCAGAGAAAAAGCATCTCCTGGAATTCTACAAAAATAGGGCGACAGCCTTCCGGGAATACATTAAGAAAAACCGATTTTATCATATTATCCGGCTTCCAGATCCGGACAGTCTCCTAAACCCCGGCGTCCGCGTTCCGTTTTCGGATATGCTTACCTCGGAAAACATCCTGTACACTCCGGAAGAATATAAACTTCATATCGATAACATCATATCGCTCCTTGAATCTTCTCAGTTTTTTGACGTATATATCGCAAGTGAAAAAGAATATGCGGGCTATATGCTGTATGTAAAGGAAGAGGTCGGCGTTCTGGTAGCCAAAGCGGCGGCGCCATCCGTCATCTTTGCCATCAACGAATCGAATATGACCGCTGCATTCTGGGATTATCTGAGTAAGAAAACAACCGCCGCCCACGTTAACAGAAAAGAAACGATCGCTAAGCTGAAATCCTATTCTGAGCAGCTAGGCTCCCGATAGATATAAAAAAATGCTTGACAGGATTACCTGCCCGGTTTATTATAATTTTATCGACCGTCGGTCGGTAGAAATGGAGCAGGATATGAAAACGGTCAAGGAAGGCGAAGTAAGAAGGCGTGAAATCCTGGTTGCCGCAAGAGAATTATTTGTCAGAAAGGGCTACGAACAGACCTCCGTCAACGATATCCTGAAGGTGGTGGATATTGCCAAAGGTACATTTTACTATTATTTTTCCTCGAAGGAAGAAGTGCTTGAGGCAATTATTCTTGATATTGTGGAAGAGGGTGCAAGGAAGGCAGAACGGATCCTGGCGGATAAGTCCATCCCTTTGGTGAATCGTATTATGATGGCGATTATGGCACAGGCTCCGGAATTCGAAGGCGCCGATGAGATCAGAGAAGAAATGCATAAGGTAGAAAATGCGAAGCTGGAACAGCTGTATACGAAAGCGATGCTGAAGCGGATGGCTCCGGTTTTACAGGAATCTTTTTCAGAAGGTGTGGAACAAGGTATTTTTCATATGGAATATCCGACGGAATGCATCGAATCTATTTTGCTGCTGGGGCATATGATGTTTGATTGTGATGTCTTTGAATGGGATATGGAGGAATACCCAAAGAAAATACAGGCTTTTTTATGTAATACAGAAAGAATGCTGGGAGCCAGAGAGGGTGATCTGCGTGAATTTATGAAGATGTTCGGGCAAATGCCATAGCGATAAAGAACTAAAGCTAATTTTTTCACTCTTTAATTCACCGAAGGTCGGCTCTGAGGCAAAATTTTTTACCCTCTTACCGACCGTCAGTCGATGTGATGAGAGGTCCGTCAACATTATCAAAAAATGTATGAATATATTGCTAAGAAGCTGAAGGAAAGGTATCACAATGAATCAGCATGATAAAATCCAAACTACAGCCATACAAACTTCAGAAACACAAAAGAAGGATCAAAAAAGCAGGAATCTGGCTATGAATAAGTTTCTTGTGCTGGTATCAGGGCAGCTGATCTCAAGTATCGGCAGCGGACTGACGGACTTTGGCCTTGCTATTTATGTGCTGACATTGACCGGTTCTGTCACCGCTGCTTCCCTTGTAAGTATTTGCGCTTTTCTTCCCTTCATTCTTCTGTCTCCGGCAGGAGGAGTTCTGGCGGACCACTATGACAGAAGAATCATGATGATCCTGGGAGAACTGCTTTCCGGCCTCGGGCTGATTATCTGCCTCGCCTCCGTTATGAGCGGGCGCCCTTCGGTTGCGGTTATCTGTGCCGGCGCAGGAGTCAGCTCCTTATTTAAGGCTCTGACAGAACCGGCGTTCAAGGCTACCATCACAGATCTGCTGCCGGAAGAGGATTTTGCCAAAGCAGGCGGAATGGTTCAAATCGCATCCAATGCAAAGCTTTTAATATCTCCTGCGGCTGCGGGCCTGCTGCTTCAGATCACGACGGTCAGCACCCTGATCCTGATTGATATCCTTACCTTCTTCACAACGGCCTTCACCGTTGCAGTCGTTAAGAAAGGCCTGTCTGCGAAACCGGGAAACGGTTCCGGTTTCAGTTTTTTCAGGGAAATGAAGGAAGGGATGGCAGCAATACGCGGAAAAAACGGCATACCGGCCTTGATTCTCGTCATGACGATTGCCGTATTCTGCCTCGGTTTTGTGCAGATCCTGATCAAGCCGCTTATCCTGGCGTTTGCCGGGGAAGCGGAGCTCGGAATCCTTACGACGGTCAGCGCATTTGGAATGCTTGCCGGAAGTATCGTAATCAGCTGCAGGAAGAACGTAAAATCTCACCTGAACATGCTGTCCTACGGAATGCTGGGCTGCGGAATCTTTCTGTCGTTAATGGGCGTAAAGGAAAATCTGATTTTCATTACGGCATTCGGGTTTATGATGTTTGTTTTTATGCCGGCAATCCAGATCGGGGCGGAAGTCCTGATCCGGAAAAATCTTGCCAATGACGTCCAGGGGCGTGCCTTCGGGCTGATCGGTTTTATCACGCAAATAGGCTACATTTTTGCTTATCTTTTGTCTGGAGTCCTTGCCGACTCAATATTCGAGCCCTTCATGAGCAGCGGCAGTCTGTCGGCGGCTCGGATCGGTTCCCTCATCGGAACCGGTGCAGGAAGGGGTTCTGCACTTCTGATTCTGGCGGCCGGCCTCGCGCTGGCTCTGACGGGAATTGTCGTTCCCAGGCTGAAAAGTGTAAAAATGTTGGAGAGGAGAAACGATTAGAATGACACTGCTGCTGAAACTCATCCGGAAAGACTTTAAAAGAAACCGGGTTGTCACAACGGCCCTGGCGATCTTCCTCATACTCTCCGCACTGCTGATGGCAGGCGGGTTAAGAGTCACCGGAACCTTGATTTCATCCCTGAACGGATTGAATCAAATCGCCTTGCCCCCCGATTATCTGCAGATGCACAAAGGGCAATATGACGAGGCATCCTTTGAAAGCTTTGTGAAAACCCGTGATTACATCAAGGATTCACAGATCGTAAGCATGCTTAATATCCGCAATGCAAATATCGTCTATCGTGGAGAAACGCTGGAAAAATGCCTGATGGACAACGGGTTTATCGCTCAGAATCCTAACTTTGATTTTCTATTAGATATGAATAATGAAATTGCCTCTGTCGATAACGGTGAAATCGGTGTACCTGTTTATTATGCCGAGGAGCTTGGCATTCAGGCCGGCGACGTCATCACATTGCAGGACGGACATTACCGAAAGGAGCTGACGGTATCGACCCTGATCCGTGACGCATCGATGAACGCCGCCCTTGCGTCGTCCAAGCGCTTTCTGATCAGTCGGGCCGATCAGGACGAAATCAGCCTCCATATGGGCGAATGGGAAATATGTTTTGAATTTCTTCTGGAACCCGGCGCTTCTGCAGCCGTGCTGGAGCGGGATTACATCGATGCGGGTATGCCTTCCAATGGGGTAGCTGTGACAGGCAGTCTGCTGATGATGCTGAACAATCTGTCTCACGGGCTGGTGGCATTCCTTATCATCGCGATCAGCATTCTTCTGGTCATGATCGCAGTGCTGTGTTTATCCTATATTATCAGGGCGACCATGGCGGAGGAAAATTACACCGTCGGGGAGCTAAAAGCAATCGGTTTTCCGCGCAAAGCCATCGGCAGGCTTTATCTGACGAAATATCTTCTGCTTGTGGCGGCAGCGGGGGCAATCGGTTTTCCGGCAGCCGTTCCCTTCGGAGATTTCTTTTCCTCCTCGGTGGTTCTTTACTGCGGGTACGGGAGCAGTCAGTGGATGAAATGGATCCTTCCATTAGCGGGGTTGCTCCTGCTTTGCCTGATCGTAATGCTGCGATGCCGCCGGATCATTCGCAGGAATCTGAAAAGCACTGCAGCAGAACTGTTACGTGGTGAAACCATGGGAAAAAAAGAAGGCCGCTACTCTTTGCCCTCCTCCGGTTTCAGATCCCGCAACCGTACCGTCGCATTGGGTGAATTGAAGTGCAAATGGAAGGAATATGCCGTCATCTTTGTCGTATTTGTATTTTCCTCATTCTTGATCCTTCTCCCGATAAATTTGAAGAATACGATTGAAAATCCATCCTTCATCACCTATATGGGAGTGGGGGCATGCGATATCCGGATCGATATCCCGCACAGTGAAAGGTTGGATGAACAAAGGCGCGCTGCAGTTGATCATCTTCGGAATGATCCGGAAATTCAGAAATATGCAGTCTACCGGAATGGCTATGTACAGGTCCGAGGCACCGAAGGGGAGTGGGAATACCTCCGTGTATCAAGCGGAGACGAAACTGCTTTCCCTCTGCAGTACCTTGACGGGAGAGCACCATCTGACAACCGGGAGATCGCGCTCTCCAGTATGATAGCTTCCGATCTGAGCAGGAAACCCGGCGATACTCTATCGGTGTCCTACCGGGGAGAAGAGCGCTTGTATACTATTTCCGGCATTTATCAGGATATCACTTACGGCGGAAAGACGGCGAAAGCTGCTATTGATTTTGACGATCAAGATGTGGAAGTCTATATTATTTATCTGGATGTCCGGGACGGCGTATCCATTGATGAGAAGACCGGCGAACTGAGAAATACTCTGACGGACAGCAAAATAACACCGGTCAGTGAGTTTGTTTCCCAGACCCTTGGCGGCATTACAGATAACATGCGCCTTGTGAAAGGTTCGGCAATCGTAATTTCCTTACTGCTGGTCACGCTGATTACGGCTATGGTCCTGCAGCTGATTGCAGCCAGAGAGCACAGCGCCATCGCAATCAAAAAAGCTATCGGCTTTACAAGCCGGGATATCAGAATCCAGCTTGGAATCCGGATTCTTGCCATACAAGTACCTGCAATTGCCGCCGGGACGATCCTGGCGAACCGCTTGGGAGAAGTAATTTTCGGAGGAATGCTTTCCTTTATGGGTGCTTCAAAAATAACACTGCTGGTTGAGCCTGTTACGGCCTATCTTCTATGCCCTGCGGTACAGCTGCTTGCAGTATTTCTAACCGTGGTTGCAGGAACCAAAGCAGTGAAAGGTTATCATATCAGAGATCAAATCATGGAATAGGAGTCGAATCATGATAAAAGCGGAACAAATCAGCAAATCATTCAATCACACACAAATATTACAGGACATCTCACTGGAAATACACAAGGGGGATTTCGTTGCCGTCATGGGCCCTTCCGGTTCCGGCAAATCGACGCTGCTTTACAGTATCAGCGGCATGGACCGCATCAGCGGGGGCAGGATCATCTTTCAGGAAACTGATATATCCGCAATGGGGGATAACGCCTTGGCCTCATTCCGTCTGAACCAAATGGGCTTCGTTTTTCAGAACGCGCACATGTTAAAAAATCTATCCGTCTTTGACAATATCATACTGCCCGGACTCACAGCAAAAAAAGAGCCGGCGTCCGTCATCAGGGAACGTGCGTCGGCTTTGATGGGACAAATGGGTATCCATGGGATCGAAGACCGGGATATCCGCGAGGTTTCAGGCGGACAGCTTCAGAGGGCTTCCATCTGCCGCGCCTTGATCAACTGCCCTGAGATTCTGTTTTTAGATGAACCCACAGGCGCGTTGAATTCCGGCGCCACGGATCAGGTTCTGGAAATCCTGAATGATTTGAACCGCGGCGGAATGACGATTATGACCGTCACTCATGATCCCCGTGTTGCTGCCAAAGCGCGGAAAGTCCTTTATATCCGGGACGGCCGGATTGTTGGCAGCAAGGAGTTTTCTCCGGGTGCAAACCGTGAGGACGAACTGGCTGATTGGCTGAAAAGGTTCTAGTTCAGCCTCCTCCGATTTCATCAGAATCACGGTAAGTGCCCGGCACAAGACAGTTTCCGTCTTTGTCTTTTTTCGGGCACTCATTCGGCTGATTGTTATTTTGATCGAACAGGGTTTGAGTTTCAGAACTGTTTTCCATTTGCTGCCTCCTTCGCAATACTATTTCTAATTAGTATTTGAAGGGATCTGTCTTCTATTCAGTTAAAACTCTCAAAAGCACTCTTCAACAAAGCGATGGCCTGTTCCCTGCTGGATTTCAGCTTCCCTGTTGGATTTCTGCTTCCACCTCTTGTATGGATTTTTCCAGTAACGCAAACAGAAGATCCGTCTCTTTCTCATTGATAATCAACGGCGGGCTCAATAGAATGGAGTCCCCTCTGACCCCGTCTATGAAGCCTGCGCTCGGATACACGATGAGGCCGTTTTTAAAGCATTGGCTTACAATCTTTGAGGTAACCCCATCCCCCGGTTGGAAAAGAGCCCCTCCGGCCTTTGAGAATTCGATTCCCCAAAGAAGTCCAATACCCCGGATATCGTCCACTATTTTGCAGCGTTTTTTCAACTCCTCTAATTTTTTTTTAAAGACATTGCCCTTTTCTTCTGTCTTCTTGACAAGATCATGCTTTTTTATGTAATCCAACACCCCGTTTGCACTTGCCGTTGACAGGGGATTGCCGCTGAAGGTATGTCCGGTGGAAAAGATCTTGCCCTGATTTACTAAAGAATCATAAATCCTGCGGTCGGCAACGATTCCGGACAACGGGCAAAGTCCGCTGCTGACCCCTTTTCCGAATACGATGATGTCAGGCTGAATTCCCCAATGCTCCGAAGCAAAATATTTCCCCGTCCTTCCGAATCCGGTGATAACCTCATCCATAATCAGTAGAATATCATTTCTTCTGCAGATCTCACTGATCTTTTGAAAATAACCGTCCGGCGGAGCAATTCCCGCACCGGAGGCCCCGGTGACCGGCTCACAGATCACAGCAGAGATGGAGTCTGCTCCAAGCCTGGTGATGATTCTCTGCAGATATTCCGCACAGAAAAGGCGGCATTGGGGATATTCTTTCTCATAGGGACATCGGTGACAAAAAGGCAGTTCCAGCGCAGGAAAATCGCTCAGATATGGTCCGTACTCCTGCCTTCTTCCGGGGTTTCCCGACATGGAGAGGGAACCCACCGTGCTTCCATGATAGCTGTTCCAGCGGGATACCACTCTCTGCTTAGCGGGTTTTCCGCAGGACTTCCAGTAGGAATATGCCAGCTTCAAGGCAAGCTCCGTCGCTTCCGAACCGCTGTTTGCGAAGGCCACCATTTCGAGATTGCCCGGAGCGCATTCCGCAATTTTGCCGCAAAGCAGCTCCAGCGGCTGATTGGTAAACTGACTTCTGTACGAAAAAGTAAGCAAATCGATCTGTTCTTTTACTGCTTCGGAAATTTCCTTATTGCTGTGTCCCAGATTCGCAGTCATCGCTCCGGAGCTTCCGTCCAGATATCTTTTATTCCGGTCATCATAGAGGAAAACACCCTGTCCGTGATGGGCAACCGGCAGCGGGCTGTCGGGATTTTGAGAAAGAAATCTTGATTTCATCCTGTTCACTCCAATCTTATCAATAGGAATCTTCGTCGTGCTGTGGTTTACTCCATTTCAGTTTACGCCTCATTTCACGGATTTACAACTTGAAAAAACCCGATACGACTCCCTCGTTCTGTGTTATAATCAATTGAATATGAAATGGCCGATCCACAGCATTTCACCGCCCATTTCATATTTTCTTTTTGAAATCTAACATACAGGAGCATAACATGGATGAAATAATGATGGAAAAAGCAATCCTGCATATTCTGGATCCCGGCATCGGCACACCCGTACTGTCGGAAAAGATGCTGCCCTTGGATGAATCGGGGGATTTTTTCAAAAAACATATCGAGAAACTGCTTGGGGACAGTGAAATAAAAGAGTGCGTCTTTGAAGACGGGGCAAACCCCATCCGGGATTTCGTCTCAAATATCGACGGAGATCAATTCATCAGAGCCACACAGCAAGTGGCATCGGTTCTTTATGGCATCATGTCCGCAAACGCCGACATTCCCCCGGCAGATATCCTCTTTACCGTTTTCAGATATCAAAAGAAGCGGTTTTTCGGACTGATCAAATTCAATTACAGAGAGGCCTATACTCACAGCATTTCCAGTTTTGAAGGCATGACTGCTGCCGGCGTGATCAAGCACAAAGCCCTATATCCAACCGAAACCCAGAAGGTGGACGAATGCGTTTTCATCAATCTGAACAATCATGAAATAAAAATCAAAGAGAAAAGATATGAGATCGACGGTCAAAAGGAGTACTACCTCTCAACCCGGCTGATTAAAACCCAACCGGCCCATTCTTATAAAGAACAGTACCGCATGTTAGAAAAGTCGGCGGAGCAGATCGTTAAGAAATATTATACGGAAGACTCCCTGAAGCAGGCTGAAGTGAAGACGGCAATCAAGAATGCTGTGGATAAAAACATGGAAATCGACATCGATGATCTGAGTAAATCCGCATTCCATGACAGTCCCGACATGCAGAACCAATACAAACAGGAGCTTTGCCAGAAAGGGTTGATTGGGAAAAAAATAAAGATCAACCAGCAAATTTACAATGATTTGGAGAAGAGCCATCGGATCATCACAGATATCGGAATCAAGATGGAAATCCCTTCGGAGTTAATGAAAGATAAAAACAAAGTGGAATTTATCGTGAATCAGGACGGATCCATGTCCATCCTGATCAAAAATATAAATGAGGTGAAGAGCAGATAATTGACAGCCACCCGAAAAAGGGTGGCTGAATTTGAAGCAACCCATACTGCCGATTAGTCAGCCAGTAAATCCTTTGTCTTCCGCTGATACATGGCAATCATCTCCTGTGCCACATTCCGGTCCAGCATTCCGTTCATCGACTCTGTCTGGAAGAATCGCTCCGGCAACTTGATTTTTTCAACGTCAAAGCCCATAGACTCTTTCATTCTCAGCTTTGTTTTATAAATTTCCCGGCTGATTTCCGTCAGCTCCTCGTCGGTCATGTTCCAACCGATGGATTTCAGCGCCATGAGTATCGTCTCCCTGTCGTAAACCTTCCTTGCAAAAAGACAAATTGTCAGGGAATTCAGCATGCACCGCTCCACCTCTTCCTTATAAAGCGCATCCACCCATTTCTCTTTATCAAATTCACTGTTGCTCTGATCAACGGAATACCCTCCGTTGCAAAGATGGGAATGTCTCGCACCAACAGCCGCCCCTACCAGCGAGCCGTAACCGGTATGGTATCCCGGCATCTCGTTTCCCGCGATGGCCATGGCAAATTCCTGCCCCCCATATTTTTCGGAGGCCTTTTGAACTCCCTTGCCGAGGGTTTTATAGAACTCGTTCTTCGGCTCAGCCAGATATTCGATCGCCGCCAGATACCGCTCTGTATCACCGAAGGCCAACGGAACCAGGGTATCGCTTTCAGAGACCAATCCGTTCTCGAAAGCCTCCGTCGCCCATCCCAGGGCAACCCCGGCGGACATGGCGTCAAGCCCTGCCTCTTCCACCTTGTCAATCATCCTCAGGATGTCTCTTGGATTGTCGATTCCAAGAAAGCTTCCCAAAGAGAAGATCAGTTCGTAGTCATACCCCACGCTGACGGATTCATACTCATAGCCTTTATCAAATTCGACCCGGTACTGGCCTACATGAATACAGCCGACAGGACAGCCTGTGCATGCGACCTTCTTGACCAGGTGATTCTCCGCAAACGCCTCGCCCGAGATAGCATCCGCTCCGTCAAAACGGCCTTGCTGCAGATTCAGCGTCGGCAGTGCTCCGGCGGCGTTCAGCGGCTCTACATTGACAGGGGTACCTAAATCGTGGTATTTCGCCATGAGTTCCGTATCGGTTGATTTTTCAAATATAGCCTTGAAAGCCTTGATATACTCCTTGTGATTCTGAATGGGGATGCTTCTGTCACCACTGATGGAAATTGCTTTCAGGTTTTTGCTCCCCAATACCGCACCCAGGCCCAGGCGGCCGAAATGCCGGTAGGTATCAACGCAGACGCTGGCAAAGCTTACCAGATTCTCCCCGGCAGGGCCGATTCTGATGATGCTCCTCTTCCCCGCGCCCGTCTCTCTTGCCCGGATCATTCTTCCGATTTCATTGCCGTTTACTCCCTTAAATGCTCTTGCATCCTTGAACGCAATATCATGAGTATTGATTGACAGATAGGTTGGCCTTTTATGTTTTCCTGTTATGACGATAGCGTCATATCCTGCCATCTGCATGGACATCGCCATCCTTCCGCCCGCATAGCTTTCTCCTAATTCTCCTGTGAGGGGGGATTTGAACATAGCTGCGGTCTTCGTTACCACCGGAAAGATGGTGGAAAGGGCTCCGTTGGCAAAGACCACCGGCTGCCTCGGATCCAACGCATCGGCCTCCGGCAGCAGGTTTTCCTCCAACAGCTTGGCTGCGACGCCCACTCCGCCCAGATACCGCTTCAGATCTTCTCTGTTTTCAATCCTGACGCGGTTATTGTTTAAATCGATATATAAGACCCTGATATAATTCTCGTACAGCATTATTTTTCCTCCAATCTCAAGCACTCGTGAGGGCAAAATTGGGCGCATATTCCGCAATGCTTGCAGATGATCGGTTTTTTTGTATCTTCGTCAAAGAAAACTGCGTTAGCGATGCACGCGCTTTCACAACGCCGGCAGCCGATACACTTGTCGGCTTTAAGATTAACGCCTCCCCCGTCTCTGACTGTGAGCGCCCCTGTAGGACAGGCCTCCATACAAGCTCTTTCTTCCTTGCAGCCCAGGCAGACCGTGGAAAAGAACCTCCCTTTATATCCTCCGTATGTTTTTATTTTGATCGCACTTTTAGCGGTCGAATGGTTTTTTTGATTGAAGGAAGCGCATACCAGCATGCAGTTGAAACACCCAAGGCATTTGCTTATTTCATCCGTATTCAATACTTTCGCCACAATAATTCCCCCATTTCTTTTATTTCTCCTTCGATTTTATCTGTTCCGGATTCCATTGATCTGCTATGGATCTCATTGATCTGTTCCGGATCTCACCAATAATCATACTGCGAATCCGCCGGCATGTAAATTTTATTTTAGAAAAACTGCTTAGGGTCACAGGGCAGCAGATACCTCCTCGCCAGAATTTTCCGAATGCCGAAAAGAAGACCGCCCGTCAATGGAGCAGCCTTCTTTTC
The DNA here is from genome assembly GCA_036677845.1 of Anaerovoracaceae bacterium. Lineage (GTDB taxonomy): Bacteria > Bacillota > Clostridia > Peptostreptococcales > Anaerovoracaceae > Anoxybacterium. The sequence continues at coordinate 43,915 of JAVBVR010000075.1, forward strand.
ATCATGTTGAGAAATAATGATGAAAGTATGAGGAGAAAATGTAATCCCAAAATTATCCCTTTACGCTGCCTAATGTAATCCCCCTGATGATGTACTTGGACAGCAGCACGTAGACAATAATGACAGGGACAATGGCAATTGTAATGAGCATGTATACCTGCCCCATGTCGAATTTTAAAAAGTCGGCGTTTCTCAATTGTGCAACCAGAAGAGGAACCGTCTTATTGTCCGCTGATTTCAGGATCAGGGAAGGTATAAAATAGTTGTTCCAGGAAGTGACAAAGCTGAAGATCGCCTGTACGGCGATGGCCGGCTTCATAATGGGAAGCACAATGAAGTTGAACGTACGGAATTCGTGTGAGCCGTCAATGCGGGCGGCTTCCACAATGGCTGTCGGCAGGGTGGCCTCCATATACTGTTTCATAAAGAAAAACACGATCGGAGAAGCTGCAGACGGAATGATCAGCGGTAAGAAGGTATCGATGAGGTTGAAGGTCCCCATCAGCCTCACAAAGCCCAGCGCCGTAACCTGAGCCGGCACCATCATGATCATCATGATGAAGGCGAAGGCGATCCGTTTGAATCGGAAATCATACGCATGGATGGCAAAAGCCGTCAAGGCGGAAAAGTATGTTGTTACAGCTGCGGTGCACCCTGATATGAAAAGGCTGTTGAATATCGCTTTGACTACCGGTAAATTCTGATTTGCCAGAAGGCTCTGCAGGTTATAAATGAAGGATCCCCCCGGCAGAAATGAAAACCCCTTTTGAATATCCGGATGGGATCGGGTCGAATTGATGATGAGCACATAGAAAGAGAACAGGCACATCACCGATATCAGAATGAGTATGATATAGCATACGGTTCTGGTAAGCCTCAGCTGCATGCGCGCAGCTTCTCCTTGGTTTTTCATCATCATCCCTCACCTCCTGCCTGCTTTTTTTGTTTCCTTCGCTGCATCCGCTGTTCGCGGGTCAGGGTATCGTATACAAGAAGGCTCAGAACGGCGCTTACGATCAGCAGCATCACGCTCAGGGCTCCTCCCATGCCGTAATTCTTGCTGTATAGATGGTTGTTGAGGAGCATGATCAGGGTCGTACTCGTTCTGTCCGGATTGCCGCCTCCGTTGGTAAGGATCTGGGGCACGTCGAAGAGCTGGAGCCCCCCGATCAGGGATGTGATAATCACATAGATCAAAATCGGTTTTAACAGAGGAACCGTAATGAGCCAAAAAAGCTGCCCTTGTTTTGCACCGTCTATCTCGGCGGCTTCGATCAATGACGTATCGATTCCCATGATACCCGCCATGATAAGAATCGTTGTATTTCCAAACCATAACAGAAAGTTCATGGCAATAATCAATCCCCTTGTGCCGGCCACCTCCGACAGAAATCGATAGGGTTTATCAATCATGCCGAGATGGAGCAGAATGTCGTTCATAGGCCCTGCATCGGAAAACAAAACGAAAAAGAGCAATGCAAAAGCAGACGCCATAATAAGATTGGGAAGATAGATAATGGTTTTAAACAGTCCAGTTGCGCGGAGACGAAGCCGCAAATTGGTAAACCAGCTCGCCAGAAGCAGTGAGATGAGCATCTGCGGAATAAACCCCAGGACCCAGATTATAATCGTGTTGCCGAAATACTTGCCCAAGTCGTTATCGATCAGCTTCCCGTAGTTTTCGAAACCCACAAAATTCGGTCCGATCTGTGTCAGACCTGACATGTAGTTCTCAAAAAAACTGTTATAGAACACAGAAACCAGAGGAACAAAAGAAAATATGAAATACACGAGAAAAAACGGTATCAGAAATATGTAACCCCATTTTGCATAACTGATATGACCGGTCTTTTTTCGGGCGGCCGTTCCCTGATTATCAATGGCATTCATTGATCACGTCACCTCAATCTTCATTACTGCCAAACTGAAATTTGATAGAAGTACGCACGATAAGACGTTCTGCCGCCTTATCGTGCGCGATCAGCCTTTTGTGCCGCATGCCGCAGCGATTGATGGTTATTTATGAAGCTCCGGATGCTTTTCGATCACCGCGGTGTAGAAATTCTCAAGAGCCTTTTCCTTTGTTACCTTGCCGTCAAAGTAATCCTTGAAAGCAAGCCGGAACTGCTCGGTCATCGCCTGATCATACGGAGATATGTTGCTCATGTCGATCTTTGGAGCCGCATCGGCAAAGAGTGCGATGTGGTTCTGTCCGCCGAGGAAGTCGGACTTGAAATCGCTGTTTGCAAGCTCGTTCATCGCAGATACATTATTGGTATAATCCTGGGTATCTACAGTGATCTGTTTCATGGTTTTGGCTTCGCAGGTGAGTGTATACATAATGTCGCGGACGAGGGACTTGTTGTCCGTTCCGGCGGCGGCGCAGATCCACGTTCCACCCCAGTAATAGTTCTGCGGTCCCTGGCATACGGCATAATCGCCAAAGATCCCGTTGCCCACTTCAGCCTTTCCGCCTTCTGATTCCGGTGTTGCAAGAGAGTTGCCAAGAAGGGTGAAGTTGATCCCCCATGTGGAGTAGAAGAAACCGAACACCTTGCCCGAAGGACCCTGGTCGGCCGACCACTCGGGAGCCCATAGAGTCGTCTTGTTATTATAACCTTTGTCTGTATAGAGCTTTGTTTGTTCCACCCAGCGCATAACATTCGGGTCGATCACGATTTTGTTGTCCTGGTCTGCCCAGGGCTGGGAAACGTTGTTGGTAAATGTACGGAAAGAGTCGTCATAACCGGAAAGCATTTTATATCCCTTGGCTGCAGCCTGCTCTGCCACGGCGTCGAATTTATCCCAGTTCGAAAGCGCTGACTGGACCTGTTCCGGATCATCCGTTCCGAGCACATCCTTGGCTATGGACCGGCGGTAAGCGAATAAGCCGGGAGTTGCCTGCCACGTAGTGCCCTTCTGTTTGCCGCTGCTATCTGTTACGATATCGCGGGTGTACTGATATTGGTCGGCCAGATCCGCTTCGGTGAGACCGATATCATTGACCACATCCAGCGTATAATCAGTGTTGACATACTTAAGCGCATAGTCAGCCTCTATCAGGAAAATATCGATCTTATCGTCTGCAGCGGCGCTTTCCTGTTTCAGCAAGGCTTCATCCAGCGCATTCTGATAGGCATTGTCCTGATTCGGCGTAATGATGAAGTTTACCTTCACGCCTTCGGGAACAAGGCCGGGTGCCTCGAAGTAATCGGCAAAGCGCGATTTGAATTCCTCGTTCCAGCAATAGATATTCAGGACTTTGCCTTCTTCTCCGCCGGTTTCAGATCCCGAGTTATCCCCTGACGCTCCGCAAGCTGCTGCGGAAACCAGTACTGTCAATGCCAGCAGCAAGACCAGCATTTTCTTCAAATTTTTCATGATGAATCCTCCTCCTTAATTTAGCATCGTTATATAAGTGGTTACTACCCAATGATGCCTTGTTCGGGCCCGGAGGCTTTTGGGTTTCACCACCTCCGGTTATTCGTCGATGCGCTTGACCGATTGGCCGGGTATCAGCCGCCCGTCGATCATAATTTGCTCCGCCACCGACACTTTCGGATTTTCAATGCAGTCTATTAGGCGGTCGGCCGCCTCGCGTCCGATAATCAGCGTATCCTGTCTCACTGTGGTAAGGGCCGGCTGCAAAATCTGGGAAAGATATATTCCGTCAAAGCCCGCTACGCTGATATCTTCAGGTATTTTCAGATTCATTTCGTCAAGCACGTTGCGCCCGCCCATAAAGGAAAAATCGTCGGGATACATGATACAGGTCGGACGGTCTGCCAGGGAAAGCAACGCCCTGGTTGCCTCTGCGCTCGAAGCCGGATTATGGTACAATGCGCTTTTCACATAGGTCTCCGGAACGGTTATGCCCAGCTCCTGACAGGTACGGTAAAAGCTTGCGATACGCTTTTGGGTAACTGAGGTGTCTTCTCCGTGAATAAAAGCGATCTTCCTGTGACCCTGTTCAGCGATATACGTAACGAGATCCCTGATACACTGCACATTGTTTGAGAGGATCGCCGTTTTTTCATTGAATACGTGGTCTATGGTGACAACCGGAATTTCGCTCTGTACCAGCTCCACAACGTCCGGTGCATTAAAGTCGCAGCATACGACCACCACACCGTCACAGGCCCGGTAGCGGCAATGCTCCAGATAACTCATGGTCGACTGTCCGATATGATTGCTGATAAATGTTACGTCATACCCTCTGAGCTCAGCTTCCGCCTTGAAGCTGTTCAACAAGGAAGAGAAATACTCGTGCATAAGGCCGCTTTGCATATTGTCGACAAACAAAACGCCTAAATTATTCGTACGGTTTGTTTTCAGCGCCCTCGCCGCCGCATTGGGCAGATAGCCCATCTCTTTTGCAACCTTGCGAATATGCTGCGCCGTCTTTTTTCCGATGTCGCTCTGGCCGTTCAGCGCTTTGCTGACTGTCGCCACAGAGACTCCGCACTTGATTGAAATATCCTTCATGGAAACCATAGGCAACCCTCCGTTTTTCTTACTCGATTTCTATTATAGCCCATGGATCGCAAAAGGACAAGTTCTTCTTAATCGTTTTCGTAAATGAAGTATATCCCATCGTGCGAAAAATTGCAATACCCTTTTTGAAATAATTATTTCTGATAAAACTCGATTCTGCCTTATAAATTTAGTATTTCAGCTTAAAAAGTTCTTGTGTTTTCATTCGACGTCTTGTAAAATAGCACTATACTTAATCGTTTACGATTAGTTACTGTCTAGGATTAACGATGTTTTTTATCAAAATCCCGGCTTAACATGTAAAACTACGCCATATGGCGTATCATAAATTCGTCAGCGGATCGTAAGAGCCAGGCGAAATATCAAAGGAGATCAAGAAAATGCAGTACGGAATGTTCGATGATGCAAACCGGGAATATGTCATCACCACCCCTAATACGCCCCTCCCATGGATCAATTATCTCGGAAACGAAAATTTTCACAGCATTATATCAAACACCGGCGGAGGTTACTCATTCTACCGGGACGCGAAGCTTCGGCGGCTCACCCGCTACCGCTATAATAACGTTCCCGCAGATATGGGAGGCCGGTTTTACTACATAACGGACGGGACGGAGGTCTGGAGCCCCGGCTATCTTCCCGCAAAAACGGAACTGGACAGCTACCGATGCCGGCACGGGCTAGGGTATTCGGTGATTGAAAGCGAAAAGAACGGAATCGGCTGCAGTCAGACTTTTTTTGTGCCGATCGGCTCGGAATGCGAACTGAATTATATGAAGCTTACCAACCGTACCGCTCAGGAAAAGCGGATTACGGTTTTCAGTGCGGTGGAATGGTGCCTCTGGAACGCCGTGGACGACGCCCAGAATTTTCAGCGAAATCTGTCTCTCGGAGAGATAGAGCGGGAGGGAAGCACACTTTATCATAAAACAGAATATCGGGAGCGGCGCAATCATTATGCTTTTTTCCATGTCAATCAGGACATTGCGGGTTTCGATACCGATCGGGATGCCTTTCTGGGGCCTATGGGGGATTGGAGCCTGCCAAGCGCGGTAAGGGAATGTCGCAGCAGCAGCAGCATGGCCTGCGGCTGGGCGCCCATTGCTTCCCACTCGGTGGAGATCACACTCCGTCCGGGGGAAACAAAAACGATCCTTTACCTCCTTGGCTATGCCGAGAATGATCCGGATGAAAAATGGGAAGATAAAGATTGTATCAATAAAATAAAAGCTCGGGAGCTTATTAAAAGATTTTCCGCGGATGCAGACGTTTTACAGGCGCTGGATATGCTGAAGGTTTACTGGGACGGCCTCCTCGGCCGGTTCTCCCTCCAAAGCGGAGAAAAAGAATTGGATCGAATGGTAAATGTATGGCATCCTTACCAATGCATGATTACCTTCTTAATGAGCCGCAGTGCAAGCTACTTTGAAAGCGGAACGGGACGCGGAATGGGATTCCGGGACAGCTGCCAGGATCTTCTGGGTTTTGTTCATCTCATCCCTGACCAGGCGCGCCGCCGCATTCTGGATATCGCATCCATCCAGTTTGAAGACGGCAGCACCTATCATCAGTATCAGCCCCTTACCAGGCGCGGCAACGCTGACATCGGCAGCGGATTCAACGACGATCCGCTCTGGCTTGTCGCCTGCACGACAGCCTATGTGAAGGAAACCGGCGACAGCTCTATCCTGAACGAACCGGTACCCTTTGATAATATACCCGGCAGCGAACGCTCTCTGTTTGAACATCTCAGACGCAGCATCCGGTATACGATGACTAACCTCGGCCCCCACGGCCTCCCGCTTATCGGTCGGGCCGACTGGAACGACTGCCTGAATCTGAACTGCTTTTCCAATGAGCCCGGGGAAAGCTTCCAAACCTGTGCTAACTTTGAGAGCGGCAAGGCGGAAAGCATCCTGATTGCCGCAATGTTCGTGCTCTACGGTAAAGAATATGCAGAACTATGCCGGCGTTTCGGCGATCCTTCAGAAGCAGAGGAAGTACTACGCGCCGTTTCTCTTATGGAGCAGGCCGTACTTCGCCACGGATGGGACGGCGAATGGTTCATCCGCGCCTACGATGCCTTTGAACGCCCTGTCGGCAGCAGGAACTGCGAGGAGGGCCAGATCTACATTGAACCGCAGGGCTTCTGCGGTATGGCAGGTATAGGAATAAAGGAAGGCTATGCAGCAGCAGCCCTGAACAGTGCAAAAGAGCGTCTGGTCAGCGAACACGGCATCCAGCTGCTCAATCCGTGTTATACCGTTTATCACAAAGAATTGGGGGAAATTACGAGCTATCCGCCCGGCTATAAGGAAAACGGAGGTATTTTCTGCCACAATAATCCATGGGTCAGCATCGCATATACGGTTATCAACGACGGGAACAGCGCCTTTGATGCCTATCGCCGGATCTGCCCGGCCTATACGGAGTATAAAAGTGAAATTCATCGCACCGAGCCTTATGTATACAGCCAGATGATCGCAGGCCGGGAAACGCCCCGCAGCGGCGAGGCTAAAAACAGCTGGCTTACCGGCACCGCTTCCTGGGCTTACGTGAACATCAGCCAGCACATTCTTGGAATCCGGGCGCAATATGACGGGCTGGAAATCCGTCCCTGCCTGCCCGATTTCATCACCGGGTTCACCGCAGAACGGGTCTTCCGCGGTACGCGTTATCTTATCCGTGTGCGAAAAACCGGATCGGAGCATCCCAGGGTTATGGCCGACGGGGTGCTGATTGACGGCGTGATTATTCCTGCCAGCGGGAAAAGCAAAGTATACATAGAGGTAGAAGTATAAGGAGACCGTTATGTCATTCCGAACTGGTTTTTATTGGGGCGCGGGAAGCGCCGCTTACCAGGTGGAAGGAGCCTGGAACGAAGACGGGAAAGGCGTCAGCATCTGGGATGAATTCTGCCACTCATCCGGTCATATCAAAAACGGAGAGACCGGCGACATTGCTGCAGACGCTTACCATAGATTCCTGTCAGACCTTTCCGTTATGAATAAAATTGGCCTGAATGCTTACCGTTTTTCGGTCAGCTGGCCCCGGATCCTTCCGGAAGGGCGAGGCAGTATCAACAGGAAGGGACTCGATTATTATGACCGGTTGGCAGACGGTCTTCTTTCTTGCGGAATAACACCTTTCCTTACGCTTTACCATTGGGATCTGCCCCTTTGCCTGGAAAAGCAGGGAGGATGGGAAAACAGGGCCACAGCGGATGCCTTTATTGAATATGCCGCTTTTATTGCGAAGCATTTCGACGGCCGGGTTAAGCACTATATTACTCTGAACGAACCGCAATGCTTCATCGGCCTCGGATATGGCTCGGGAATTCACGCCCCGGGCAGGCACCTGTCTGACGAGGCGCTGGGACGATGCATCCATCATGTGCTTCTGGCACACGGCGGTGCGACAGCTGCCATGAGGGCGGCCTGTACTTCACCTCTTGAAATCGGTCTTGCTTCTACAGGCAAGGTCTGTTACCCGGACCAACGCAATCGTGAAGGTACCATGACAGCGGCCTGCAAGGTGACCATGACAGCGGCCTGTGAAGCGACCTTTTCACTTCGGGAAAACTGGACCTTCTCCCATACCTGGCTTCTCGACGCCGCAGTCTTCGGCCGGTATCCGGACGAGGTTCCGGCCCTTCACAAACTAAACGAGACGATCTCCGAATCAGACCGCAGCACTATCCGGGAGCCCATGGACTTTATCGGCCTCAATATTTACAACGGGATTCCGGTGGACGCTCACGGCAATGCAGTAAAAAAGCCGCCGGGCTTTCCCCGCACGGCGCTCAAATGGCCCGTCACTCCGGAGTGCATGTATTATGGGCCCCTCTTTATTTATAACCGTTATGGCCTGCCAGTTCTTGTCACGGAAAACGGCCAAAGCTGCAATGACCGCGTCTTTTTGGACGGCGCAGTCCATGATTTGGACCGGATCGATTTTTTGACGCGATATCTGAATCAGCTCAAACGTGCCGCAGCGGAAATTCCCGTCAACGGCTACTTTCACTGGAGCCTGACGGACAATTTTGAGTGGCATTCGGGCTTTGACGAACGATTTGGCCTGGTTTATATCGATTATGTTACACAACAACGGATTATCAAAGATTCGGGCAATTGGTACCGGGATATGATAACGAGCAACGGAACTATATTGTAGTCGGCACCCTTCTCACAGTCAGATACTGTATAAATCCGTCTGCAAGATAATCCGCCATCATTAAAGCGCTGAACAGCAGCCTGTCAAAGATATCCAGACTTCTAACATACTCCCCGGTCATTACCGCAATTACCAGCTCGATTACCGTCCTGTCATAAGTATAAAAAAGACTTCTCCACCGGGATTCGCTCCAGAACGGATTGATTCGGGAAAAATAGGCGGCAAGCAGATCCGCATTGGAGTACAACCGCTGCATACTGGCATCTACCGTGGCCTGATCCCCGGTTTCCAGGGCACTGACCAAGGTCTGCAGATTGATGATATGATTTGACAATAGTGTTACAAGCTCTTCGCCAAGCGGTGCGCCGAAAATCAATTCCGCTTTTGCTTTAAATTTTAAAGGCAAAGCGTACAACCTTTCGGCAACTGCCTGAGCATCACCGAAGCCGGACGCCACGGAAACGATATAGAATCTGGTCAAATAGGCCAGCTCTGTCAAGAGCTGCCTGAAATCCAGAATCAGATTCATATGCCCGTAGGTAAGGAGCGGCGCCTCTTGCTGTGCTTTGCAAATCATCTGCCATTCATCCTTTACAATTCCTTCTGCATGCTTTTCTTTCTACATATTATGACTCCGAATTTTTTTTGCTACGTTTAACAGCGGAAAATCATTTCACGGTCACAGCTTCGTCACGTTCCGCAAAAGGTACGATACCCGCATGCAGAAGGCTCCGGCAGCTTTGAATATTCTTCCTGCTCCGGGGAATAGGCAAAGGGATTCGAGAGGACTCTTACAAGCCTATTTACAGCACTGAAATCCCCCCGGTTCACTGCTGCTTCCAGCGCCTCTTCCACCCGATGGTTCCGCGGAATCAGTGCCGGATTGTTTTCCCGCATCAGTTTCAGGAAATCCTTTTCCGATTCCTGCTGTCTGGCCAGTCTGGCCTGCCACTTCTTCAGCCAGTCCGCGAATTCTTTTTTCCCGAATATTACTGTGTCTTCCGGTTTACCCAGGGCAAATGCCCGAAACGTGTTTGTAAAATCAGCTCCATGATTCATCATGATTTCCAGCAATTCCTCGGCGAGAGCCTTATCCTGAGGCTCCTCATTGAAAATTCCTATTTTCGACCGAATTCCTTTCAGCCAGTTGTCACGGAACGCTTTGTCGTATTCAGACAGGGCTTCCTCCGCCAGGTCAATAGCCTCTTCTTTGTTGTCACTGAATAACGGCAGCAGTGCACGTGCAAGCTTCCCAAGGTTCCAGCGGCCGATCTCAGGCTGATTGCCATAAGCATACCTTCCGTAAACATCGATGGAACTGAACACCGTTGCCGGATCATAGGCGTCCATAAAAGCGCACGGACCGTAGTCTATGGTTTCGCCGCCGACCGCCATATTGTCGGTATTCATAACTCCGTGAACAAACCCGATCAGCTGCCACCGTGCAATGAGCGCTCCCTGTCGCCTGCATATCTTTCTGAGCAGACGAATATAGGGGCTGCCTTCTTTATTATCTTTTTTATCTTCTTCATCTTCTTTATTTCCGTCATGACCATTATCCCCATTGCCGTCTTTCGCAAAATGCCTGTCCCAGGTGTAGTCGGCCAGAGCTCTCAATTCGTCAACGGTGCCCCACCTGGAAATGTACTGGAAAGTACCCACCCGGATGTGGCTTTCCGCCACTCTGGTCAATACCGCTCCGGGAAGCACGATTTCCCTGAATACCGGTTCTCCGGTTAATATCACAGCCAGGCTGCGGGTTGTCGGAATCCCCAATGCATACATCGCCTCACTGATGATATACTCCCGCAGCATCGGGCCGAGAGCGGCCCGTCCGTCTCCTCCCCGGGAATAAGGCGTTCTGCCTGAGCCTTTCAGCTGTATGTCAAACCGTTTGCCCTGCGGTGAGATCTGCTCCCCGATCAGCAAGGCCCGCCCGTCTCCCAGCATGGTAAAATGCCCGAACTGATGTCCGGCGTAAGCCTGGGCTATCGGCTGAGATCCTTCAAGAATCCGGTTTCCGGCCAATACTGCTATCCCCTCTCTGCTCTGCAGGTACTCGGGATCGAGCCCCAGAGAATCCGCCAGCAAATGATTCAGCAGGACCAGATCGGGGTCGCGTACCGGGATCGGATCGATCCGGGAATAAAATGTTTCGGGCAATAGAACATAACTGTTATCCAAATTCCATCCTGCATTCATCAAAGTACCTCCCAATTTATAAACAAATGTCTGTCTTCTTCTTTTTATGTGTTAGCCGGCCGCTTTTTTATGACTCTGTTATCTGCCGGCCGCTTTTTATAACTCTATATGCCGGCCGCTTTTTATGGTTCTATTTTCTGCCTGCAAAAAAAGATTATACGGATTCCCGAGAAACAAGCTGCAGTTTCATCATTTTTTTCCTTGGTACGGCATATATTGAATAGATTTTTATCACTTGGGAAGTCGGACAGAGGTGGCGTATGGAAAGATTGAATCCAGAAAAACTATCCGTTGAATTCAGACCCGGTACAACGTCTTGCGAACCGGTCATCGGACGAAAATATACACTGACACACTCCGATATCACTGCAGACCTGTATTTGACCGTTGGGCTTACGTATGCATATGATAAAATCAGCGAAATGAGAGACGAGGTGCTGGCGAAATGGACTATTCAAAATGAAAAACCGCTGCTGTACGGATATGTTTATGTCGGCGGGCAGTATGCACCATTTATCGCCCGGATACGTGATCAGATATTCCGCCGTGAGCTCCCCCTTGCTCTGGAAGCCTTGCGATACGGCGACAGAGAGCTGTTCAGAGAACATCCTCATCTGGATCAGGCGCCAATCTGGATCTACTTTGACTCAACCGAGCCCGAATACAAAAGTTATGAATACTGGGGAACACCCGGTGATTATAAGTGATCCGGAATCATAACTACCGGCTCAGCCGGTAGTTTGTTTATGCCCCTATAAGGGGCCTTTACCGTTATTCGGAACTGCAGCTAAAGCAGCAATCAATAAAGCGATGGGCGAGCCATCGCTTTATCATTCGAGCCTGATTACGTTTACCCTGTATTTACACTACAAAACCAAGAATCAGGAACAGTATGGTCGCCAGTACAAACGGAACCATAACCAGCGGCGCAGAGGTTCTGAAATACTCCGCATTGGTAACCTGCGTTGAAGCGGATGCGAGAATTACGGTGTCGGAATACATGCAGATATGGCCGCCGAAAGCAACCGCCGAGATCAAGGCGCCTGCGCACAGGAACGTATCTGCGCCGAGGGCGTCAGCAAGCGGACCGACGATGGGGAAGGAGATGGCAGCCAACCCCCAAAAGCTTCCGGATGCAAAGGACAAAAGTCCGATTACGACAAAAATAGTAACGGGCAGCAGGGAAGGATTGACTGTATCGAGTGCGACTCCCACGACATAATCAACAAGTCCCAGCTGTGAATTTACTTCGATCAGCAGGTAGGAAAGTATGATGATCACCAGCATCGGGAAGATATCCACCAAGCCTCCCATAATGCTGCCGAAGAACTTCTTGATCGACATCAATCGCTGAACCATGTACATGATAAAGCAGACACCGATTGCCGCAAAGAGCCCGATGAGAATGTCCTCCGTAATAATCGTCAGCACAGCAACGATGAGAATGGGAACCAGGAAGTTGAACGCTCTGCATTTCATTCCTTCAAACTTCTTTTCCTGATCCGGCAATTCCACCAGCGCCGCCTTGGAGGTTTCCGACAACGTCAGCCCCGTTTCCATAGCTCTTTTTTCAGCATCCTTCATGGGTCCGAACAAAGGGATCACCTTCAAACAGAACAGCGGAACACAGATGATGGCAATCCATCCGTATACAATAAAAGGCACGGTATGTACATATGCGCCCGCAGCCGACAGGCCTTCCGTCATTCCAGCTGTCTTCATCTGAGCGCTCATGAACGCCGCCCAGGTGGAAATGGGAACGATGGCGCACACGGTAACACCCGTGGAGTTTACAATATAAGCCAGCATTTCTCTGGAAACCCTGTTCTTATCGGTAAGGTCTCTTACTGCGGCTCCGACCGCCAAAGAATTTAAATAATCGTCAACAAAAACAATAATACCTAACACCCAGGATCCGATCATAGTCGCAGTTCTTGTCTTTAATATTTTATGCGACAAATTCGAAAATCCCAGCACTCCGCCCGACTCCTGCATAAGCATGATCAACGAGCCGAATAATCCGCAGAGCAATAAAACCCAAACTGTGTTTTCATCCGTCATTACGGTATAAAGTCCGTCTACGAAGCCGTTAAAGGCGTCCATGGGATTTCCCATCGATACCAGGAGAAAACCGGATGCCACTCCCAGGAATAGTGATATGAAAGTATCTTTTGTAATGATGGCAAACGCTAATATCACGATGACCGGGATCAGACTGAATAAACCAAATGTCTCCATTTCATACTCCTTTCATAGAATTAAATCCATTTTTTTTGATGATTTCATTATGTTGAATCGTCTAATTTATCTGAAGGACTCGTCGGAAAGGACGATTTTACCGATTGCCACAGAAAAAATTTTTGCATTGTCCATCAGGCTCCGAACGGACATATACTCGTTTTCTTCATGGCAGGTATCTTCCTCTCCGGGAAATATCGGTCCCCATGATACAATATTGGGCATGGCTTTGGCGTAGGAACCGCCGTAAGCGAGAACAAATTCGTTTTTCAGGCCGCTCGCCTCCTCATATGCCTTGGCAAAAGCCTGCACAAAGGGTCTGTCACTGCTAACATATACGGCCGGAAGAATGGTGGTTTTCACAACCCGGCCTCCATAGCGTCCGGCCAGATCTTTTATCGTGCTCACAACCTCTTTCTCGTCTGTTCCGTAAGCGGTCCTGATATTGATGTTTATTTTTGCAATTCCCTTTTCCGTATCGAATATGGTCGGCGAAAATACGTTTCTGTGGACAAATTCCCCGTTGTAGTATTCACCCGCACTGAACAGGCCGATTCTGGCACCGTAAATATCGCCGAAGCAGATATTTACCATGGAAAGCAGCTCCAGGAGTTTGTTCTTTTTCAAGCCCATACCGTTTACTGTCTCCGTCATTTTAAAAATGGCGTTTTCCCCTTTTTCCGGCATACAGGAATGAACAGACTTGCCGGTGACCCGTATGGTTTCCACTGCCGCGGCAATCCCGCCTTTTACTTCGGTTATCTCCGCAGTGCACACCCCCGGAACGATGTTCGCTGCCGTTCCCGCCGTCAGCTTGCTCAGATAATTGCCGTCGGTTCCGCATTCCCCCGTCGAAGGGTTGCCGCCTCCCCAGGATTCCTCCAGAGGAAACTCCAGTATGATATCAATGCCGCCCTTTTCTATGTTGCACACAGGAAACTCTCCGTCAGGTGTAAAGCCATAATCCGGCAGAGGGTACTGCATTACATAGGCCGCCATGTCAGTCCATTCCACCTCCTCCTGGGTTCCCAGAATGATCTGCACCTTCTTCTTCAAAGGCAAACCCAGATCACAGACGGCTTTCAATGCATAGAGACAGGCAATAATGGCCCCTTTGTCATCCAGGGTTCCCCTGCCAAAGATTTTTCCGTCTTTGATCACCGGTTCAAAGGGAGGCGTTTTCCATTTCTCTGTATCCCCGGGGCCCACCACATCGACATGGGAAAGGATCCCGAGGACTTCTTCCCCCTGTCCTGCCTCAATCACCCCTACCTGCCCATCCAGACAAGAATACGCTTCAAACCCGAGGCTTCGGCCCAATTCCAGAGCGAACTCCAGCGCTTCCCCAACCTTCTCTCTGTTATCTGACACGCTTTCGATCTTGACAAACCGGCAAAGATTGTCGATGATTTCTTTTTCTCTTTTCTCTATATGGCTGATAAGCCTGTCCTTATACATAATCCATCACCCGGATTCCTTCAATTTTCTGCATTTTTAGTGCTCTCCTCCCAAAATAATAAACCTCGGAGCCGCTCCGAGGTCAATCACAAAATTCTATTGAATGAAATTTTTTTCTAAATGGTGCAACAACTCTGCAAGAACAAATCTTGCTGAATCTAAAATCTCTTATACAATGTATACTTTGTAAATATTACAATGCTATAGGAAAAGATATTTAATTTACTCCCAATCGCCCGTGTGGGCGATTGGGTCGTTTTACTCAACCAATTGAAATCAAATAATGAATCATTAGATTATTTAATCGGCGCATAAATCCGGTACATTCCAAGCCGTTTCCCGTCAATGAAATAGTTTGTGTTTTCCCTTCCATAAATTTCACCGGTCAGCTCGTGACCCTCTTTCGCGGCATACTCCAGAAGCGGGCGAATCATTTCCTCCATGTCGTCGCTGTAATATACCTGCGTGTAGATGCAGCTTTCTGCACTTTCTTCGATCACGTCCGAAGAACAATTTGCTTCTTCCGTTTCCTGCGTCTTGTTCACAGAAAGATACCGACTCAGCTTGATCTCCCTGTCATACATGTTGCAGTAAAAGGAAAGGGAAACATAAATCCAGTCCTTCCGGTTGATTCTGATACCGCTTTTCAAATACCTGGCGATATGATCCTCCTCGTCGTAGTATCCTTCTTTTCTCAACTCAGGGGGCATTCGTCCTACCCTGTATTTTCCGATCAGTTCGTATTCGTCATGGAACCCCTCTTCCCATTCCTGGAGCTTTTCAAAAATCTCCTGATAACGCCTGATTTGTTTCGCGGCGTCTTTCTTCCTCTCCTTGATCAGTTTGCCGATTTCTTCGACTTCAAGGCCGTCAAAGATGCGCTTTATATCTTTTAAAGGCAGGTCCAGTTCTCGATAAAACAGGATGTCCGACAACCGCATGAAGTCGTCGGAAGAGTACTCCCAGTAATTATTCTCTTCATTCTTCCACGGTTTCAGGATCCCCTGACGGACGTAAAAACGGATCATTTCCGTGGAGACTCCCAATGCCTTTGCAATTTCACCAACTGTTAAATTCATTGCCGCATCCTCTTTCTTTTCTTCTTTGTTTCATTATTTCATTATTCTGTTTTGTATACTGCATCTTTCTGGTCGATTTGATTATACACTATTTTACTGTACAGAAAAATATCCCGGCAATTGCGATTCGACACAATTTGACGGAATATTTTTCATCTTATTCTCTATATTCTTTTTTCATATTTATTTTTTGTTTTCCGGCTTCTTCTCCTGTTTCAAACGCAACCGGTTTTTACCGGTATGATTGCCGTTTAACCGGTCCGGTATCATGCCGGTTCCGCTTTACTGCTCTGAAAGCAGCATGGTCCAGTACTTGTCGTAGACGGTAGCTGCAGCGCCGATATCCAGCTGAAGGAAATAGTTCTCCTTCATGTGCTGCGGAATATCGATGGCAGGATTTTTCCTGTAGGAATCATCCGTCAGTTCGATGGCGGCCACATTGGGGCATGTATAAGGGTTCTCGATCAGATTTTCCGCCATTACTTCCGCATCCAAGATCCAGTTTAAGAACTTTTCGGCGTTTTCCTTATTCTTTGCACCTGCGGGAATTACGAACTCATCCACGCCGAGCTGAATCGCATCAGATAAATCAGCAACCTTCAAGTGGGGGGCTTCGGCAAAAGCTCTTCCGGCCTGGCCGTCAAAGAGCAGGGCTACCGAGCATGCTCCGCTGATGATCGCCTGTTCCGTATCGTCGCTTACCAAGGTTTTCGTGTTTTTTACATATTTCTTAAGCCAGCCGTATGCCTCCTCGATCTCCTTTTCATTGGTGCTGTTCGGATCGTATCCCAGGGATACCAGAGCGATGGGGAACAGGTTTCTGATACCGGTAACCGAAGCGATCTGTCCCTGCAGTTCCGGAGAAAGAAGATCCTCATATTTCGTAATTTCAATCGGGCAGGTTTCCGGGTTATAGACAACATAAATATAGTTCATTAAGTAGGGAATCGCATACTTGTTTTCCGGGTCAAATTCCCGATATTTGTACGCGTCTCCCAGGTTGGCGAAATTCGGGATATTGTCAAGGTTGATTTCCGCCAGCCTGCCGGAATTGATCAGACCGGTCATATCCGCGTCGCAGGGCATTACCAGATCGTACTGGTCTCCGCCGCCGCTGGTCAGTTTCGCAGTCGCTTCTTCCGAAGAATTCATATAAGAGAAGTTTACTTTGATTCCATACTCCTCTTCGAAACCTCGAACTACGCTTTCGGACATATAGTCCGACCACATGTAAATGTTTACTTCTCCGTTGTCTGTGGATGCTTTTCCACCTGAGCCGCCGCAGGCTGAAATTGTAAATATCATCGCAGCGATCAACATTAAGGATAGGCATTTTTTCACTGTGCTCATAGTCATTGACTCCTCCCTGTTTCCAAATGACTTAAAAATAACTTTTTATATGCGTTAAGGCCCTTTTCCTCAGAAAGGCCTGAACTGCCGAATTCACCAGCAGACCCAGCAGGATCACCGCGATCATGATCGAGGTCAGTGCGTTTACCTCCGGAGACAAACCCGTTTTCACCAGCGACAGGATCTTCACCGGCAGGGTGGTCGAATACGGCCCTGCTACGAAGTTGCTGATGATGACATCGTCAATAGACAATGTAAAGGACATGAACGCTCCGGACAGAATTCCGGGAAGCAGCATGGGCAGAGTAACCCGAAAAAAGGTCACCACCCGGTTTGCTCCAAGATCCATGGACGCCTCCTCCACGGACAGATCCATTCCCGCCAGCCGTCCCCGCATAATGATAATCACAAAAGGAACGCAGAAGGTGACATGGGACAAAATGATAGCCGTAAATCCAAGGGGCAGGCGAATGATCTCGAAAAGCATCAGCAAAGCCAAGCCCAGAACAATCTCCGGTATTACGATCGGGATGTAGAGAGAATTGTTCACGAGTTTTTTCATACGGAATTCAAAACGGATCAGCCCTACGGCGCCGATGGTACCGATGATGACGGAAATGACCGTCGCTGCCGCCGCAATGTAAAGAGAATTCCAGAGATATTCCGTAACGGACGAATTGGTAAACAGCTTCTCATACCATTTTAGTGTGAAGCCTTTCCAATAGTAATTGACTTTCTGGTCGTTGAATGAAAAGACAACCATGATCGCGATCGGCGTGTAAATAAAGGCATATACGAGGATCGCATAGATATTGCTGACGCTCCTGCCCAGCGCACGCTTTCGCTCTCTTTTTCTGCCGGCCATCTAAAACACCTCCATGTCATCCATTCTGGCAATTCTCGTGTAAAGCCACAGCATGATCAAAGTAATCAGCACCAGCAAGATGGACAGAGATGCTCCGAAGGGCCAGTTTTTCGTTACCAGAAACTGGTTTCTGATCAGACTGCCGATAAGCATAACCTTGCCTCCTCCCAATGCTTCCGGAACATAGTACATTCCCAGAGACGGAATGAACACCAGAATAACACTGGCAACGATACCCGGAAGGGTGAGCGGGATGGTAATGCGCCAAAAGGTAACGGCAGGCCGTGCACCCAGATCACTGGACGCCTCCAGATATGCTTTATCCAGCTTTTCTATGGATGCATAGAGCGGAAGAATCGCAAAAGGAAGCATGGAGATCAATAATCCTACTACGACGACTCCGTCAGAATAAAGAATATCAAGCGGCTTCGAGATGAGTCCGATATTCATGAGAAACTTGCTTAAAAATCCGTTAGGCTGGCCGATCAGATTGATGCTGTAGAGCCGCACTAGGGTGTTGGTCCAGAACGGAATCATAACAAGCATCAGAAGTTTAGCCGCCAGTTTGGACGGTTTTCTCGCAATATAATAAGCAAGGGGGTATCCGATCAGGATACAGCTCGCAGTTGTCAGAAACGCGAGCTTGATAGACTTCCATATCACCCTTAGATAAACAGGCTGCAGAATTTCCAGATAATTGGCCATGGTTAATTCATACTCGATGCCTCCAAAGGCATCCCGCCGCATAAAGCTGATCACGATCACGTAGACCAGTGGCAGCAGAACGAATACCATCATCCAGAAGGTGACCGGCCCCGCCATGGTAAAGGCGGGCAGTGTATTCCTTTTCCAGTTACGCCGTTTCTCCAGAGAAGAGATTTCCGCGCTGATTTCGTTCCGGTTCATATCTTCCCTCCTCACTTGCAGTCGCATATGGCAAAGGCATCATCCGGATCCCAGTATAGGAAAACCCGCTCGCCCTCATTGATTTCCTTATCCGGTTTGACCCGGTTCACCTTAACCTCGTAGCCGTTGTCCATTACAATCAGCGTTCTGTACTGAGCGCCGACAAAGATCACATTCTTGACCAGGCCGGATAAGGTAAATCCCTTCACGGGCTCTTTGGAATATTTCATGACTTCAGGACGTACGCAGACCGTTACCTTTTCACCCGGCTCCGCCGGACAGCATTGAATCATGGCATCTCCCCCGTCGACAGCCAATTGTGCGGTATCTCCCGTCTGCCCTTCCAGCGTTCCGTCGAAAAGATTGGATTCTCCTATAAAATCGGCTACGAACTTTGTCTTCGGGTACTTATAGATCTGGTCAGGCGTGTCCAGCTGTTCCAGAACGCCGCCATTGATTACCGCAATCCTGTCGCTCATGGTCATCGCTTCTTCCTGATCGTGAGTTACATAGACAAATGTGATATTCAGCTTTTTCTGAAGGCGCTTCAGCTCGATCTGCATCTGCTTTCTCAGCTTAAGATCCAACGCGCCTAACGGTTCATCCAGAAGCAGGACTTTCGGTCTGTTGATCAATGCTCTTGCTATGGCAACACGCTGTTTCTGGCCGCCGGACATCATATCAGGCCTTCTGCCCTCAAAGCCCATCAGCTGAACGAGTTCCAGCATCTCTTTTACTCGTTCTCTGATTTCATTTTTCGGAACCCTTTTCACCGTCAGACCGTATGCGATATTATCAAATACCGTCATGTGCGGGAAGAGTGCATAGCTTTGAAATACGGTGTTGACATCACGCTCAAATGCCTCCTTGTCCTCCACCCGTTCTCCCTGGACCTTGATCATTCCCCTTGTGGAATCTTCAAAGCCTGCAATCATTCTCAGGATCGTAGTCTTTCCGCATCCTGACGGACCCAGCAGCGTAAGGAACTCTCCCTGCCTTACATTCAGGTTGAATTTTTTGATAACATGGTTTGAACCGAAATATTTATCCACGTCTATCAGGGAAACAATATATTCTGTGCGCTCGCCCATTTTTGTCTCCTTCCGATATGCTCTAGTAGTCAAACTGTCTGTAATAACGTCTGAATTTGAGGCTGTGACCCGTATTTAACTCATAGTGGGCTGCCAGTCTTTCCGTCACGAGAGCGGTGAGAATCATGGGAGAACAGATCACTCTGAAGTCATCGTCGATCCCTTCCAGCTTATACTCCTTCGTATCGATCACCGTGAGCTTTTCGGTAACGGTTTTGCAAAACCGTTCCACACGCTCATCGAGTACCCGGTATTCATCTTCCCCTTTAAACAGGAATACCGGCACATCCTTCTCAACCAGCTCCAGGGTTCCGTGAAAAAACTCCGCAGAGGTGACCGATTTTGTCCTCACCCATTGCATTTCTTCAAGAATACACATAGAGAACAAATAGGTCTCTCCCCACAGTGTTCCCGAACCCACAAATATATTGTACGGCTCTTTTGCATAGTTCCGCGCGATTTCCGCCGCTCTGGGTTCAAATTCCTCCCGGATTCGGATAAGATTCGTATGTAAATGCACCATCTGGTCTGCAAATCTCATATAATCCGGAAACTCACCCCTGTTATAAAGGAGTCTCAGCCCAAGCAAAAAGAACATGAGATAGGAGTCTTCACAGTCTCCGCACGGATTCGCAATGAGATAATCCAGCTCTTTTCCCAGAAGCGTCTCATTGCTCTTGGAAAACCCTGCCACCTCGATTCCCATCGCCTTGCACATTTTTGTCGCTTCCAGAATCTCCTTGGTATCTCCGGATGCAGAAGCCGTGATGACCAGAGAGTCTTTGGTAAGGTATCTCTTGTCTTTTTTCACGCAGATTTCAGCCGCGTTTTCTAGATAAATGGGAAGATCTGTATAGTGGCGCATGACATGAACTACAGGAGACCACTCGGCCCATGTTCCGCCGATTCCGATAACGACAATATTGTGAAAACCCCTTTGGGTCAGTTTATCTGCCAGTGCCTCAATATCCGCTCTTTTACCGTAGGCTGTCTTTCCGTCAGCCAGATATTTTTCCATGTCAAAGTTTCTCATACCTGCACTCCTTACTAAATTACTTCATATTGTTTCTTTTGTCTCAACAACCTCAGATTCGCTTTGGTTTTCAATACCTTGTCTCGATTCCCGGGTATGTCAACAACCACTTTATTGTTTTAGCATACCAACTTTTTATGGAAATTCAATACTCTTTCGGTAATTTTATTGCAACCAATTTCAATTTGTTTTTATACCAGATTTTTTGATTCAAAAACCCTGCAATCAGAATCGATTGAAAATCAGCCGATCAAAATTTTAGACCAGATGTAAAAAAATAAAGATACCAACGCAGTCAGTATCTTTTTCCGGTTTGTTCAGGCCCCTATCCGTTGATGTCAAATATGAATTCCGCTTTGTCCGTTCTGGTATAGCTTTCCGTATACTCCACAATGGTATTGCTCTCATCAAGACCGACCATTTCAAAGTAGTAAACCACCTGTCCCTGCTCTAGTTCCAGATATTTTGCCTCTTTCTTGGAAACCTCTATGATCTGGAATTTCTGCTCAAATGAAATTGGCATCCGCCCTTTGGAATCCATATAATCATAAAGAGATACATTTTTAAAGTCGATGAGCTCCATGCCTGTGAAAAAACGGTATGGAACATACGTATACTCAACCGCGATGGGCTCCTCATTTCCGTAACGGATCCGGTGAAGGGAGTAAACGGGGGCATCGAGATCGATCTGCAGCCTGTTTGAAAAATACCGGCTTCCCGAAAGCACACCTCGCGTCAGGATCTTGTTGGATATTTTTACTCCCTGGCTTTTTACCATAGCAGTGATGCCCAAATTCTCCGACTCGCTCAGCAGACCCAGGTTCAACCGGTGAAAATCCTTCTTCTGGACAAAGGTTCCCTTGCCCTGCTGGCGGTAAAGATACCCCTTCGTTACCAGGGCATTAATCGCGCTTTTTATCGTCATCCGGTTAATTCCGTACATGGCCGCCAGGACTCGTTCGCTGGGCAGCTTCTCACCGGGCAGGTACTCGCCGTCTTCGATCTTTTTCATGATGATATCCTGTACCTTGACGTACAGAGGCTCTTCCTGGAGCCGGATTTCCTCGTGCATAGACTCCCCCATCAATTTCTCCGGATCACAAATTCGATCTTATCGCTTCTGAGAATGGTCTCAAAGTATTCCAGCAGCCTTCCCCTTTTTTCATAAGCCAGGCCCTGATACTTGATCAGCGGCTTGGAAGGGCTGATCTTCAAAAGCTCGGCTTCCAGTCCGTTGGCATAAACAACGGAGACACGGTGGCTCGAATGGGCGATGGTCAATCGATATTTCTTTTTCAAGGTCTCATAAAGCGATTTATTGTGAACGTCCTCTTCCGAAAGATCCTTTGCCAGGTCGCATACAATATATGACTTTTCAACCGCAATGGGTTCTTTATTCCCGTAGCGGAGGCGCATGATGCGGAACATCTCTGTATCTTCCGCCAAAAGAGTTTTTTTGGCAAGCTGTTCGTTCAGCTTGATCTTTTCAAACTCTAGCAGCTTGACATAAGAGGTTTTTCCCATCCGTTCAATCATCATCTTGAATGAGTTGGTATGGTTCAGGGTAAACTGTACCCTCTTCGGAGCGATGAAATAGCCGTATCGCTCCCTTGATATGAGGATTCCCTTCTGAACCAGGATCTGCAGAGCGGCCCGGACCGTTAGACGCTGCACGTCGAAATATTCCGCCAGCTCACGCTCGGAAGGCAGCTTTTGTTTTTCCTTGTATCCCTCCGCTTCCAGCAGGTACTCTATTTCTTTCGAAATCAAAACCTCCAGCGTTAAAACCTTGCTCATTTTACCCTCTCTCCTCGTATCGGGCCGCAAATCCGAAGGAACCTTCCGCCATGCACGTTTTTGCGGAAAAGTCCGCGGCGTATTCAAAGGCATTGTCGATTGTCTTTGGGTCAGCCAGAGCATTTCTGCTCCAGCCGCTTCGCATCAGGGAAACAACAAAAGCGGTAAAAAAAGAATCTCCAGCTCCCATGGTATCCACTGGAGCAATGAGTTTGACAACTCCCTTATAGGCATTCTTTCTGTCATAAAACATCTGGCCTTTCGTCCCGTTGGTAATGAGAACACAGGCCGTCCCCAGCGATCTAACTTTTTTCTGCAGCCGTTCCGCCTCAGAGTCATCCATCCGTTCTCTCGAAAACAGGGCGATGTCGATATATGGACAGACTTTTTTCAGGTATTCGTCAGTGCGATATTCTTCTTCCGAGGAAAAATCAAAGGTCCGGACACAGGAAAACCCTTCCAGCTTGTGCATCTCGTCCTCCATCTCCGCATAGCAGCCGCAGTGGATGACATCAAATCCGCTAAGGTACTCGATCTCGCGCTCGCTCAGCCTCAAGGGCCTGTGCTCCCTGCCTTCTTCCCAGCCGCTCCCCACGAAAGTCCGGTCACCGTCATTAAGAACAACGTCGCAGCGTTCCGTTGCGCATTCCGGGCAAACAGGGCAGGCGGAAACATCCACCCCCAGCTCCGTCAGCGCGCTATGAATCAACCGGCCTTCCTCATCGTCAGCTAGGACTCCGAGATACGCGGAATCCATTCCGCATTTCTTTGCATAAACCGAAAAATTAACTGCGTTCCCTCCGGGGAACATGATTTTTTGATTGACGTACCGGTCAACCACATTATCTCCCATTCCAACAAATCTCATCTGCCGTTCCTTTCTTTTCGTGCGTGAAAGTCAAATCTGGTCTAATAAAGCTATATATTGGTTTCAATGTACACGCTTTTTTCTCGTTCGTCAATCCCTTAATTATTTCACAGCTGTATCTCTAATTGTTTCGCAGCTGTTTCCGGATCTCCTCAAATCTTTTCTTTGAAATGGGATAACGAAACACCATAATCACCGTCAGCACCATAAAGACGGGGGGAATGATCATCAGAGAATTTTCGATCCACTCCAACGCCAACGTGGTCTGCACGAGGGCTTCACCGTTGAATCCAGCCAACTGAAGGATGATGCCGAGCATCTGCATGGCTGCTGCCTGTGACAGTGCCTCAGCTACGGACTGCAGTGACACTATGCTGCCCTCCCTCCTCTTTCCTGTTTTCAGCTCATCATATTCACAGATATCATAAAGCATGGCCGGCAGCAGCTGCCAGTACGCGGAAGAACCGATTCCGTAGACAAACGTAAAGACCAGCATTCCGCCTATGGTCGAAATGCCGACGAACTTGGCCGACGCCACAAGCACGGAGGAGGTCAGCATCATGAGAAGCAGCAGGGATCGCTTGTCCAGCCATCTGGTCAGGGTCAGGATGACAGGCATAAACAGGATGCCGATAAAGGATGCAAACAGCAGGACACCGGTCACAAAAGCCGGACTGAAGCCCAAATTGTAAGTGTAGTAATACAGGCGGTCAGCGGTATAGACGGTATTCGCAATCAGATACAAAATGCTGGCGGACAGCAGGTATTGGTACGGACGGAGCTTCAGTACCTCCGCATAACCCCTGACCATGCTTGAGAAGTATTTCATATCAAGCCTTTCTTTTTTTTCGCTGCCACCCGGTCTGTTCCGGTCCTTGTCCTTTGCCAGCACTACGGTAATCCAGATCGAAATTGCGGAAACCAATCCGATGGAGGTTCCGGTCATATGCCATGCGCCTTCCCTGCTCATGCCGCTGTTAAACAGAAAATCCACAATGAACGACGGCAGAACGATTCCCAGCAGGGTTCCCAGAATATTGAAACCGTAGGCATAGGATCGCAGATAGGTTCTTTCGTTGTAGTCATCGGTAAACTCAGCCCCCAGTGCCAGATACGGCACATAAAACGTACTGAAGCCGGTCCAGAACACCAATACCATCAGGCCGTAATACAGTGTCTTGATCAGCAGGCCTGCATGAACGGTATAGAACAGAAGACTGCAGGAAACCGTAAGCAGAACAGCACCCTTCAGCAAAAATGGCCTTCTCCGGCCCATTTTGCTGCGGCTGTTGTCGGACTGAAAGCCGGTTACCAGCGACCAGATCACATCCCATACCGAACCTGCTGCGATGATCGTACCTGCTGCGGCAGGACTGATATGCACGACCGTGGTTAAAAAGAACATCAGATACGTGCCCACCAGACAGTAGGTGGCAGCGTCGCCGATTGCCGCCGAGCTGTAGGCGATTTTATTCTGAAAAGTCAGTTTCATAAGCATTTTTAACCGCCTCATAATCCTGACGGAACGCGTCGTTGGGATTCAGGGCAAAGTTGCCGTCACAGGTTTCAAAAGTGATAAAACCTTTATATTCATACATATCAAGGATTCTGAGATGCTCCGTCAGATTCTGGGTGCCGTTTCCCCAGGCCAGATGCCCGGAAGGGTTTCCGTCGTTTAGGTGAATGTGTCGTATTCTGTCTTTAAACTCCTCGAAATAATCCTGCAAAGTCTCCCCGGCACAGCACATTGGCACCGTATCCACGCAGCACGCCATATACGGGCTGTCGAAATTTTTCATCATCCTCTTCAGTGTTTTCAAATCCGTAACCAGGTTGGATTCCGACTTCTGCAGGATCTCGTAAACCAGTAAGATCCCCTCCCGTTTCGCTTTTGAAAGCAGAGCATCCATTGATTCCACGGATCGCTCCCAGGCTTCCCCTGCAGGCTCATCAAAGTTGCCCCATCCCGGAGTCACCATCATCGTGCTGCAGCCAAATCCGGCCGTGTCCTCGATGCATCTAAGGAAATAGTTCACGCTCATTTTTCGGATCAGGTCATCGCATGCTGCTATATTAAACGGATAGATGCACTGTTCCGGCGTAAAGCAGATCATGTTCAGTCCTCTGTCCCGGAACAGCTTCTTGATATGATCCTGCTGCTCCCTTTGGGGAGCAGCATAGTTATAATGAGGCGCCGCCCCCCAGAATTCAATATTGTCAAATCCGATTTCCTTCATCCCGTCCAAAAAGTACTCCAGAGAGAACCTGCCGTGCAGAATATTCATGGCTGAAAATTGGTTTAATCGCAGCATTTCCAAGTCTCCTTCCCTTCGTTTGCGGCAAAACATCCATATGGTTAAAATGTCCATGTGGTCCAAATATCCTCAGCATACGCCTCTTTATTTTTTCTGTCAACTACTATGCTTTCATTACGAGTCTTAAATATATTATTTAATGTCGTATATAGTTGACATTCTGTAGTTTGCATGGTATGCTTATGCGTAGGGAGGTGGATTTATGGGGAGAAATATTCCGATAAAAGTTGCGCGGGCCCAGCTGGATATGACGCAAAAGCAGCTTGCCGAAAAAATAGGTATTTCCCGGCAGACGATGAACGCGATCGAGCAGGGTGAATACAATCCAACAATTAAATTATGCAGGGCAATCTGCCGTGCACTGGGTAAAACACTTGATGATTTGTTTTGGGAGGAAGAAAGCAGTGAAGAAAAGAAAGAATAATTTAGACGAGATGCAGGAACAAAAGCTGTTAAAGATCGAGCGAAACGGTGTATGGTTTGCATTTTGGAGCCTATTGGCAGCGATTCTTGTGCAGACGGTTGTGGGAATCGGCCAGGAAAACCTACTATACAGCATAGCCGGTGAATGGATCGTATTTATGTGTCTTGCCGTCTATATGGGAGTCTCCTGTATCAGAAACGGCATCTGGGATCGGCATTTGAAGCCGAACATGAAAACAAATGCTGCTGTCAGTTTGATAACGGGCGCCGCCTGCGGGATTGTCTTTTTTTTCGCAACATATTTCAGATATGATGTACTGACGGGCTCGATTGCCACAGGATTTTTCATGTTTATACTGGTTTTCGTCTTGGCTTTTCTTGCATTATCTGTTTCCGCATCCCTCTATAAAAAAAGAACTGCAAGGCTCGAATCCGAGAGTGACGATGATTCTCACGAGTGAAACAAAAACACAACGAAACGAAAACATCCTTAAGAAGAAATAGAAACCCGCAGAAGGCCGAAGCCGCCTGCGGGATTTTTCTGTTATACGGACAGGACCTTGACCAGAAATTCTCTGGTTCTCGGATTTTTCGGATTGGAAAAGATCTCCGCCGGAGGCGCTTCTTCCTGAATGATTCCTTCATCCATAAAAATTACCCTGTCGGCTACGTCCTTTGCAAATCCCATTTCGTGGGTGACGACGACCATCGTCATTCCCATGGCGGCAAGCTCTTTCATAACAGCCAGAACTTCTCCGACCATTTCCGGGTCCAGTGCGGAAGTCGGCTCATCAAAGAGCATGATATCCGGTTCCATCGCAAGGGCCCTGGCTATTGCAACACGCTGCTGCTGCCCGCCGGAAAGCTGTCTCGGCATAGCGTGGATCTTGTCCGACAGCCCCACTCTTTCCAGAAGCTCAACGGCTTTTTTCTCCGCCTCTTGCTTCGTCTTCAGCTTCAGCTCCAACGGAGCCATCATGATGTTTTCTTTGACCGAAAGGTGCGGAAACAGATTGAACTGCTGAAAAACCATTCCGATATGCCTTCTCACTTTATTAATGTCCTCTTTGGGGTCGGTGATCCGGATGTCGTCCACGGTGATGTCGCCCTGAGTCGGCTCCTCCAGACGGTTGATGCATCTCAGCAGCGTTGATTTTCCGGAGCCGCTGGGGCCGATAACACAGACGACCTGCCCTTTTTCGATTTCCAGGTTGATCCCTTTCAGAACTTCCAGCTTATCAAAGTATTTATGAAGGTTGTTAATGATTATCTGTGCTGTCATATCTTTACCTTCCTTTCGACCACCTTGGCAATATAAGTGAGAATGCCAATCAGAACAAGGTAATAGATCGCGACCCAGGTATACGTTGCAAAGGCCTGCATGGAACGTCCGACGTAAATTTTCGCCTGATACATGATATCCGCAAACCCAACCACCGAGATAAGCGACGAGTCTTTCAGGGTGATGATGAACTGGTTCACCAGAGACGGCAGGCAGATTCTCAGTGCCTGCGGCAGGATTACCTTCTTCATTGCTTGCCCGTTAGACAGCCCAAGGCTTCTTGCTGCTTCCATCTGGCCTGTGTTAACGGCATTGATCGCACCCCGGAATATTTCCGACATATAGGCGCCCGCATTTAAGGTCAATGTGATCAGCCCTGCGGTAAATACAGTAAGCCTTACATTAAATCCCATAAACTGAAGCAGCTGCGGTATTGCAAAGTAAATATAGAACACCTGTACCAGCAGCGGAGTTCCCCTGATGAGCCCAACATATATTTTCGAGATCCAGCGAAGCGGCGCTCTCTTGGATAGGCCGAAAAAGCATGAAATCAAACCCAGCACGAATGCAAAAACCAATGACAAAATCGTCACCGCGATAGTCATTTTCAAGCCCTCAAACAGCAGCGGATTCACCTCGCTGAAAACTTTACCTAAGTCCATTCCTTCTCCTTGTTATTATTCTGCAGCGATATATTTATCCAGGATCTCCTGATACTTTCCGTTATCTCTGATATTCTTCAGGCCTGCATCAAACATTTCCAGCAATTCCGTATTCTTGCCCTTCAATACGGCAAAACCGTAGGAAGATCCCTTCTCCATGTCAGTTACCATCTTCAGGCCGTTGCCCTGCGTGATTCCGTATCCCATAACAGGATAATCCTCAAAACACGCTGCCGAGTTTCCGGTCTTCACGTCTTCGTACATGAACGGGGATTCGTCAAAATAAACTACGTTGAAACCATATTGATCTTTAATGGATTCGGCAAATGTTGCACCTTCGGTACCGGTCTTGACAGCAACCTTCTTGCCTTTGAGGTCGTCATAGGACTTGATGTCTTCATTCCCTGCTGCGATGGCCATGACAACGCCGGAATCATAGTAAGGCGCCGAGAAGTCATATTTCAGCTGACGTTCTTCGGTAATGCTCATGCCGGCAATAACGCCATCTGTCTGGTTGGATTCCAAAGCTGCCACCGCTGCGCTGAATCCCAATGGGTTGAGTACATACTTGAAGCCCTGGTCTTCTGCAATGGCTGCGAGAATTTCGATGTCGATTCCTACATATTCACCGGCTTCATTCTGGAATTCAAACGGAGCGAAAGTTGTATCGGTTGCAATGTTATAGACTTTCGTCTCGTCAGCAGGCTTGTCCGCTCCGCCGCCACATGCTGCCAACATGCTCATAGCCAGTAACAAAATCAAGGCTACACTTAAAAGTTTTTTCATATACTGTTCCTCCCTAGATTTTAAAAGATTAGGTACACAACATTATACATTAAAACACTGCAAGAGTGAAAGAAGTTTGTTAAAAAATTGTATAAAATAATACATGTATACAATTAAAGTTGACAAAATTAGCCATAATAATTCAAGAAAAGCGGCTTTCTCCATAAAAAAAGGCCTCCGCTGATCCGGGGGCCTTACTATTGGATGGTTTGATAAAGAGCCTCAAATTTGGATTCGATATTGGAAAAAGCTTTTACAACAGACGGGTCAAAATCAATCCCCCCGCCTTCCATAATGACTCGCACACTGTCTTTATGGGAAACCGCTTCTTTGCAGGGCAATTCGGAGCGGAGAGAATCATAGGCGTCAACCAGGGACATAATCCGTGCGGACAGCGGGATATCAAAGCCGTAGCGACCCTGCGGATACCCGGACCCGTCCCACTTTTCGTGATGAGATCCTGCAATTTCAATGCAAAGCCTGGAGAATTCATTATGGGAATATCGGTTGAAAAGTTTAATCAGAATCCGTCTTCCAATTTCGGCATGGCTTTGCACTACATCATGCTCGTAAGGGGTAAGCCGTTTCTTTAGTAAAAGCTGCTTAGGTATTCCGTTTTTCCCTATGTCGTGAAGGGCGGCAGCATAGTAAATATGTTTTATATAGTTATCATCGATCACGTTTTCATATGCTGTGTCAAAGCGCAGTGCCAGAGTCAACAGGTGGCAAAAGATCTGCGTCCGCTCGACATGCTTGCCGAGATACTTTGTTCTTGGCTCCGCCAGCTGGGATATCACCTCCGGCTTAGGCCCCTGTGTGCCCGACATTCGGAAAACTCTTTCTACTACCTCCGCTTCAAGGTTTTCATCGAACTCTTCCAGTTCGATCTGTATGCTCCTGCTCATCGAAGATCCTCCTTTCCATCAGACAGGGCGGCATGCTCTTAATTGCCTTCTCCTGTGCATTTACCGAATCGCGTCTCAGTCCCGGAAAAGAAAAAAAGCATTATAAGCGCACAGCCGCACCTACAATGCTAATACCGATCAGCACCTTCTTGATATTTCCATGGCAGAAATTGTCTCTGGCGAATCATAAGCATAATCGACTCCTTTTGACAAATTTTGGCCGATAGGGGATGTTAATACTATAGCGCGTCATAACGCTCGTGTCAACAGGTTAAAACGGGTATTTTTCAAACATTGTGCCGATTTTATTACCGAATGTTTATAATAAATTTCAAATCGGACATCCTATGATTTATTAACCAGATTTGAGGTGGAAGAATGGAAAATGTTTTTGACTACGAGGATGTTCAGCTGATTCCGGCCAAGTGCATCGTCATCAGCAGGAACGAGTGCGATACATCTGTGGTTTTTGGAGGCCGCTGTTTCCGCCTGCCCGTTGTTCCCTCCAACATGCAGACGATTATTGATGAAAAAATCGCTCTGTATCTGGCATACCACGGTTATTTCTATATCATGCACCGTTTTGAGCCTTTCAAACGGAAAGCCTTCATCGATACCATGCACTCCAGGGATCTGTTCGCCTCTATCAGCGTAGGTGTGCGGGAAAGCGAATTTCAATTAATCGAGGAATTGTCAGATGAAAAAAGGATCCCCGAGTACATTACCATTGACATCGCCCACGGCCATTCTGATCCGGTGATTCGCATGATAGGCCATATCAAGAAGCATCTGCCCGAAACCTTTGTCATTGCAGGAAACGTGGGTACTCCCGAAGCCGTAAGAGAGCTGGAAAATGCCGGGGCAGACGCAACTAAGGTCGGAATCGGCCCGGGCAAGGTTTGCATCACTAAAATAAAAACCGGCTTCGGCACCGGCGGCTGGCAGCTTTCTGCGCTGCGCTGGTGCGCCAAGGCGGCAAGCAAGCCCATCATTGCCGACGGTGGAATCCGCACCCACGGAGACATTGCAAAGTCCATCCGTTTTGGTGCGTCCATGGTGATGATCGGTTCCTTGTTTGCAGGTCATGAGGAATCACCGGGGCAAAAAATTGAAATGGACGGAAAACGGTACAAGGAATACTTCGGTTCCGCATCGGAATTTCAGAAAGGCGGGAAACGGAATATCGAGGGAAAGAAAATGTATGTGGAATACAGAGGTCCGTTAAAGAACACGCTCTCTGAAATGGAGCAGGACCTGCAGTCCTCTATCTCCTATGCGGGAGGAAAAAAACTGGACGCTATCCGCAATGTGGATTATGTCGTAGTGAAAAGCTCTATTTTCAACGGTGACAGGATATATTAGCATAGCCTACGGTGCCAGCTCCTTTTAGTCGCATATTATGAATTGCACAAATTAATTGGGCCTATTCGTCTTGCTTATTGCAGTCAGGTCTGTACTCATTGAGTGATCCTTCCGTCAGCCTTGAAAGCCCGTGAAGTTTCTCATTAACCATATCCCACATGCAATACCATGGGCATCGCAAATCCGCAATCCATTTGTCTAATATCTCTGGATTAATAGCCATAGGATAAAGCCATAAGGCGGTTGGCAGGAGGTCTAACATGTTAAATCATTAGGCGCATCGGATCAACTTTATTGATTAGAATATCAAGGATTTCCGCTTCAGGCGGTTCTGATTCGACCGCTTTTGAAGCGTCCAGATCAAAGCCTGTGTTTTCAAGCACTCTATCAATTGTCACTCCCGGAAAATACTCAGCCAGATACATTCTTTTGTCCTCTCCGAATCTCATAATACCCAATTCTGTCACTACCGCACGAGGCCCAACATCAGGATTCAATCCGATCTTTGCTCTGCCTTCCGGCCCGTCGATCCAGCCTGGGCTGGTCACATAATCGACCTTATCAATAAATCGACGTTTCTCATGCTTCATGGTAATAATTGTATTACAATATGTAGCGATTCCGTTCGCTCCGCCGGAACCCGTAAAACGAGTCTCCGGGTGCCAATAGTCACCGATGCTTGTCGAATTCAGATTCCCATAGGGGTCGATCTGAGCTCCTCCAAGAAACCCGCAGTCAATCAGATCACGTCGCGCAGCGATCGCCTGAAATCCAAAATACCGATATTGAGGCCATAAGACAGAAGCCTTGTAGTTGATGCGTAAATCGGAAACGCTTGTGGGAACTTCCTGGGGATTTCCCTCAAACAATGCAGTTTCAAAGATTAAGTGAGCATCGGGTGCAAAGGTATTCTTTGCCAGAGTTGCACCGACCAACGGCAAACCGGTACCTACAATATAGG
Source organism: Anaerovoracaceae bacterium (assembly GCA_036677845.1). Taxonomy (GTDB): domain Bacteria; phylum Bacillota; class Clostridia; order Peptostreptococcales; family Anaerovoracaceae; genus Anoxybacterium. Next base: position 76,165 of record JAVBVR010000075.1, read on the forward strand.
ATCTCCCGTCTTTTATCTGGCGGGCCAACGCAACCGCCATCATCTGATTTGAGGTCCAGTTCATCATATCCCCCTGCAAATTATTTGCGCTTTAATCCCGGAACGTAGCCATATTCCCTGTTTATTCTGAGCCCAAGAAGCCGGTTCGCTCCCATTTTATCCAGATAGCCGTCATGGTCAGGGCAATCAAAGACATACTCCTTGATGAAAGCTTCAAAATCCTCTTGACTTCGGCTGACCTTATCATATTCCATATAAAAAGGTCCGTCATAGTCATAGCAGTCAAAGCATTGCGAAGGATGCGCCCCGTAAACCATCGGAACAACTGCGTCAACGCATAGACCGGTGCAGGTATTCCGCTCGGGATGTCTGTGTATTTCTTCATCAGAGACCAGCTCTTCACACGAAACAATGGTATGTTTTGCAGCCATGGCAATGTCCAGGTCCTGAAACTGGGGGCCGTTTATCCGGAACGTACCGTCTGGGCTGGCTTGTTGTACATGAATGCAGGTCACATCAATTTGAGGTGTGGGGACACAGCAGACCTGGCTGCCTGCTCGAAAAGGATCCTCTTGTATGATAAATTTTTTAGCGGGCAGTTTTGGATATTTTTTTCTTTCCTCTTCTGATATTCCCCATTTGTTCACAAGATCGGTACCCAGCATATTTTTAACAGGTACATAGGATAAGCCCAACGCTGCTCCGTGATAAATGATGGTTTGAACGTCCATCGAATAGTCTTCAAAAAGAATCTCATTGTTTTCAACAGCATGCCGGAATCTCCGGCATACCTGACTGTAGCCGGAATTGGCCACATAGGAAACCATCATGATCTTTACGCATCCTGCACCGATGAGCATATCAGCATCTCCTCCGGATGGGCCTCCCTCTAAGCAGAGATCTTTTTTGCCTTGTCTAATGATCTCTCTGACCAATCCATAGGGTTTTCGGTTGGTCGTAAAGCCTCCTATTGCCAAGCAGTCACCGTTACGCAGGAACCTGCTGACAGCCTCTTCGGCTGTCATAACTTTTTTCATATTCCCTCCCGTTAGGCGGAATCTTATTACTTTCGTACAGACCTGCCGAGATTGTTCTTTAGGATCTCTCCGTGTTTCAGTGCAATTTCACCGTTTATCACCACATACTCAATGCCGTCCGGGCTTTTTAGAGGTTCCTGATAGGTGGCTCCGTCCCGAATCCGATTCAGGTCGAAGATCGTAATATCGGCATCCGATCCAGGCTTAAGGGTTCCCTTTCCAGCCATGCCAATCCGCTGTGCCGGCAGCCAGGTGATCTTCTCTACGGCCTGGTCCAGTGTCAGCAGCTTTTTCTCAAGGACGTATTCCCGGATCAGCTTCGGGAACGTTCCGCTCCCTCTGGGATGCCCCTGTCCGTTGCGGTACAATCCATCGCTAACCACGATGCTTGCGGGATGGGTCAGACACAGGTCAACTTCCTTTCCGTTTAAAAGATGGGCAACGACCAGCGCGCCGGGATCTTTTTCCCGGATCGAATAAAACACCTCCCGGCTCATTTCTTTTCCTTGCAGATATCCGGCATCCACCTGAAGTCTCGAAAAGGATTCATCACCGTATTGGTATTTATCGAGAAAGCCTTCATCGAAAACCGCAGAACCGATGGTGGTACAAAAAGCATAATAAGGATACCCGTCAAACAGGAGATCCAAGCCCTTGCTCCGGCAGCTGTCGATGATGGAAATTACATCATGCATGCTGCCAAAGCTGCACATGCTTGACAAATGTGAAATCTGAAGTCTTACACCGGTTTCCTCTGCATACCCGGCAAGCTCCTCCACAGAGCAGATTGCTCGATCTCCGTCGCTGCGCTGGTGAACCGCAACAATTTTATCATTATTCTCTGCAATTTTCATCAATGCAACTGCTTCCGCTCGATCGATCCCCGGAATGTATTCCATCCCAAGGGAAAGGCCAAGGCAGCCGCCGTCCAGATGACCCTGCAAAATCTCACCCATCCCCTCGATACAGTTCCGGTCGACGGGTTCATACCGGCAAATGTCGCCGAATGCTTTTCTTAAATTTTCGTGAGACGACAGCAGCCCGAGATTGACCGGATATCCAAGCCTGTCTGCTGCGTCAAGATATTTTAAGGGATTATCCAAAACTCCGATACCGCAGTTTCCCCCAACGACAGTGGTAACGCCCATTTTCAGCATAGAGTCGGAGATAAGAAAATCAAATGCATCTTGATCCGGAGAATAAGGATCTTCGTGCATATGCATATCGACAAAGCCCGGCGTAACAATAAGCCCTGCCGCATCTATTTCCGTCTCTCCGTTTATCGTGTCTCTGGTCACTGCGGCGATTCTTCCGTTTTTTACCCCTATATTCAGCCGTGATGAAATCCGTACGGAGGGGTCGGTCACATGTCCGTTCCGTATAATTAAATCAAACATTTCTTTGCCCCTTTATATCCATTCAACAACACACTTCTTTCACTTTCGGCCGCCAGGACGCGGCGGCGGATTGAATTCTCCTATCCGCAGAATTCACATGCAATGGAAGCGAAAACTTTTACCGCCGGAACCAGAGAATCAACCGGAATGTGCTCTTCTGCAGAATGAGCATATTCCAACTCCCCGGGACCCAAAACGATAGTCGGGACTTTTCCGTAATAATTAATCAGCCCTCCGTCGCTCCACGCGGTGAAGGAACGAATCACGGCCCTTTCACCGGTTACTTCCTCGATGGCTTTTTCGGCAGTCTTTACAACGTGTTCATTCGGGTCGGTATCCATGGCCTCATGAACGTACTGCTCATCCATGTAGCTGATGTCCATCACCTTGATATCGGCTTTAAACTTCGGATCCTCACGGCTCAATTCGTCAATAATCTCCTGATATTCCCTCACGACATCCTGAAAGCTTTCTCCCGGAATCCAGCGCCGGTCCATCTGAAGAATGCATTCTCCTGCCACGGTGCTGGGCTGTGTGCCCCCCCTAATAAGACCGTAATTCATGGAAGGGCTCCCGATGATGGGATGAGGATTCTTCTTTTCTATTCTGGGAATCAAGTCACTCTCCAGGCGGTTGATAAACTTCGTTGCTTTCTGGATTGCGTTGATCCCCTCTTTTTGTCTTCCCCCATGCACCGTCTTGCCTTGGAAGGTAAACTCAAACCATTCCAGGCCGCGGTGTCCGACACAAATCTCCATATTGGTGGGTTCACTCACGATTGCCGCATCGGGGAGCTGTTTGCAGCTTTTCAGCCAGGCCCGCGTTCCAAGGCTTTTTGCCTCCTCATCAATCAGCGCGGCAAAGACCAGATCACCGGAAAGAGTGATACCGGATCGCTTGAGGGCTACCATGGCCATCATCATACAGGCCAGACCCGCCTTCATATCAAGGACACCCCTGCCATACATCTTTCCGTCGACAATTCTCGCTTGATAAGGCTCCGGCATATCATACGGCGGTACGGTGTCTGTGTGGCCTGTAAACAGCAGCGTTCTGCCGGCGCTTGCTCCCTTTATGGTGGCAATGACATTGCACCTTCCGTCGGCGACCGGAATCAGTTCCGCTTCGATCCCCTCGCGGATAAAATAATCACAGATGTATTCAGCCACTTCCGTCTCCTGGTTCTCGATTCCTTCATGACTCGGAAAGCTGACCAGTTTGGCAAGTAGGTTGATGATTTCCTCTTCAGAAATGTGATTTATGATTCCGCGGTTTACCATATTCTCCATAGGTACCTCCAACTATTCAATCGTATCATTTCTACACATCTGCTTTTACGGCAAGTATTTCGTAATCTCTCCGGCTCCTTTTTTAAATAATTCTATAAATTTCCCGATTTTTTCAGCCTTGTCGTCTCCCTTGAGAAAGGCGCAGGCAATACAGCCTTTTACCTCACCGCTCTGATCAAATACCGGAACGCTGACTCCGATAAGGAGGGGCGCCACTTCTTCGTCGCTGACGGCATAGCCCTGTTCTCTTATATTGTCGTATTCCTTTAAGATCTCTTCCGGTTCCGTCAGCGTATTGGGGCCGTATTTCTCAAATTTCTGTTCCGAAAGCAGCTGTTTTACACGCTCCCGGTCATGATAGGCATATAGACATTTGCCGTATCCGCCTCTGTTCATCGGATAAAACTGTCCGGGATGATAATTCATTTTATATGGCTGATGGATTTCCGATTCATAAAGGGATATTACCTTGTCTCCCTCACGGATTGCGTATCCGACGGATTCCTTCGCTTCCGCACTCAAACAGTCAAGGACTTCCAATATCTTGGGCTCAATGTTGTTATTGTTCGTATAGGCCATTCCCACATGAAACGCCATGGGGCCGATGATATACTTTCCCGTTTTAAAATTCTGGATGACCCAGTCCTTTGCCAGCATCTCCTTCATGATCCGATGCACCGTCGTCCGGTTGATTTTCGTCAGCTCGCTGATTTCTGCAACTCTGAGTTCGTCGGGATGATTGCTCATGGTTTCCAGAATGAGCATCGCTTTTTCTACCGGCGTTAATCTGTCTTTTTCCACTCATTTTCACTCCTTAATGTGTTCCGCTCGTATTTTCGCCTGATTCTCTTTTGATGTCAGCACGTCGTATCCGGTGAGGGCAAGCGCACAGGCACCCTTGTAGATCGTATTCCGTCCCATCTCTGTCACGGTATGCTCGGCAAATTCCCTCGAATGAATGATCAGGGACGGATCACCGACTCCAATCCACGGATGGATAACTGGCACCACATGGCTTACGTTTCCGATGTCGATAGATCCGATTCCATCGCTGGCCGGCCGGATCTCTGCTTCTCCCATATGACGCAAATTTTCGGAAAATAAGGCGGATAAAGCCTGATTGGTGCGGAGATTATCATATGCGTTTTCAAAGCGGGATATTTTTACACCGGCACCTGTCATTTTTGCTGCACCCTCGGCGCATTCCTTCACCTTCTCAACGACTGCCTCAAGGTTTTCTTTACTTTTGGACCGAACGTAAAATTTAGCCTCCGCATAGTCAGGAACGATATTGGGCGCGGCTCCCCCGTTGGATATAATCCCGTGAATCCGTACATCGCTGGTTACATGCTGGCGTAGTGCGTTTATTCCGTTAAAAAGCAAAATCACAGCATCCAGCGCATTGATTCCCTTCTCCGGAATGGCAGCCGCATGGGCAGATTTCCCAAAATATTCGAATTTTATTGCATTCAGCGCCAGAGAGGTGCCGCTCATTTCTGATGCGGCATTGGGGTGGGCCATCATTGCCACGGTAACATCATCAAATGCGCCCCGCTCTGCAAGAATCCCCTTAACGCCGCTGGTCTCCTCCGCCTGTGTCCCAAATACGGTTATCCTGCCGCCTGTCTGATCCAGTACCGTTTTCAAACCCATCGCTGCCCCCGCGGACATGGCAGAGATCAAATTGTGTCCGCATCCGTGACCAATCTGAGGCAATGCATCGTATTCACAAAACAATGCGATATGAGCCCCCTCTTTTCCGCTGTCGTATTCTGCTTGGAAGGTGGTGCTCAATCCGTATGCGGAAGGTGTTACGCGGAATCCATTTTCAGAAAAATACTTGGTCAGCAGCTCAACGGCCTTAAACTCTTCATCTCCAAGCTCGGGATTTTCATACAAGAATCTGCTGATATCCGACAATTCTTCGATCCTGTTCGAAATCTCATAGAGTATTTTATTTCTCATTTCATGCCCTCTTAGATTATATTACGAAAGATTAGTTTTTAATTAATTCAGGCCGCCGTAAGCCGGAGGTCCGACTTTTCGGCGGCCATGATTTCTTCGCAGTATATTATATCACTAATTTTAGAATGGTCCAAGTTGGATCGCATGTGCGATCGTTACTAAAATAGCCCCTAACAGGTATTGCAGCAGGATCAAAGGCAGAATCCATTTTGCCCATTTATCCCATGGGATTTTTGCAAGAGCAAGGCCAGCCATGAAATATCCTGACGTGGGAGTAAAGATATTGGATATCCCGTCGCCGAACTGATATGCAAGGACTGCTGTCTGCCTTGTAACGTGAACCAGATCCGCCAGAGGAGCCATGATGGGCATCGATACGGCAGCCTGACCGCTGCCGGACGGAACGATATAATTCAGAAGACACTGGAACACATACATACCTAACGCGGCAAAAATGGAAGGCAGCTGAGATACCGCGGTGGAAATGCTGAACAAAAGCGTATCCATAATATGCCCTTCATTCAGTACGACTAGAATTGCTCTCGCAAATCCGACCACAAGCGCTCCGCCGGCCAGATTCGACATACCAATCAGCAGATTCTCTGCGGTGCCGCTCAATCCGAGTTTGCCAATTATGCCGGAAACGATAGCCATTCCAAGGAACAATCCGGAGATTTCCTGAATGTACCAGCCAAACTGAATCACGCCGAAGATCAGCAAAGCAATGGTTCCGGCCACCACAAGCAGAACCAGCTTGTGGTAAACGGTGAATTCTTTTAATACGCTCAGATCCAGTACATCTTCTCTGGCCTTATCAATTTCGTGCATCAGGCTTCTTGTGGGATCTTTTTTTATTTTCCCCGCATACCGATAGATAAAGATGATCGTTAACGCAACCATTAAAATATAGCAGACAATTCTGAAGCCCATTCCGGAGAACAAAGGCAGCTCCGCGATTCCCTGTGCAACCCCGACAGTAAAAGGATTCATAAACGCACCGGCAAAGCCTGCGCCTGCACCCGCAAGTACAATTGCCGTTCCGGTGATTGAGTCAAATCCCAACGCGATTGCAAGGGTTACCATGATCGGGATGAACGGCAGTGTTTCTTCTGCCATTCCAAAAACGGACCCGCCCAGAGAAAAGAGAATCATGACAATCGGAATAATCGCACGTTCTTTGCCTGCCATTGATTTTGTAACTCTGCCAAGACCGGCTTCAATTGCACCGGTCGCCTGTACCACGGCAAAGGAACCTCCGACGATGAAAATAAAGAAAATAATTTCTGCAACCTGCGCCATGCCCTTTGGTACCGATAATAAATACCCAAACAAACTAACCGGTGTCTGATCGACGTATGTAAAGCTGGTTGGATCTACAATCATTCTGCCGCCCGGACCCTCAACGCGTGCATACTCACCGGCAGGCGCAATATAAGTTAACACTGCGCAAATCGCCACGACGATCATAAGGATGACGTAAACGTGGGGAACCTTAAATTTTTTCTTCGGCGATGAATTTGTTTCCATTGAACTACTGCTCATATATACCTCCTTTTTTTATTAGCCAGCCTGATACGGTAATCCGATCTCCTCCTTTCTCATTATTTGTATCCGCTCAGCTTTTGTTCGTCTCACGAACTATATGGTTGTGTGGCGAACTTCTTATATCATTATATTAAACTCCGTTTTTTTTTACAATAAAAATTTTATTAATAAGTATGCGGGAACAAAAGAAGTTATAATTAATCCATCTCCGTAACGGACAAGCAATGCGGATCTAATAAGCCGCAAAAGCATAAATACAATATTTTTTGCATATTTATAAATCTTATGTATTGTATTATTGCGCAAAACCTGTTATCATAGTTAAAATATAATCGTTGAAAAAAGGAAGGTAATAGCTATGTTTATCAGAAAAGCAAGATTGTCGGATTCGGAGGCGATTCACAAACTGGTGAATCATTATGCAAAAAAGGGATTGATGCTCGCAAGATCGAGAAGCTCAATCTATGAATATATCAGGAATTATTCTGTTATGGAGGCAGACGGAGAAGTGATCGGTGTCGGTGCTTTATCCATTTTGTGGTCTGACCTCGCCGAAGTCAGGACGCTGGCCGTCAAAGAGAGCTTCTCTGGACAGGGGGTTGGAAAAAAACTGGTAGAATATTTTCTGAATGAAGCAAAAGAGCTTGGAATCAAAAAGGTCTTTACCCTGACTTATCAGGATGTTTTCTTTGAAAAATGCGGATTCAAGGTGATCAGCAAGGATCAAATGCCCCATAAGATTTGGAAGGACTGTCTCAATTGCCCGAAGTTCCCCAATTGTGACGAGGTGCTGATGGCAATCGACGCCGAGGTGCAGGAAGCGGATTAACGGTCTTCTCACAAATTTAGCTTGACTTGAATATACTAAATGTACTATTGTAATATAAATAGTACATTTTTTATTGGAGACGTAATTATATGGATGTTCGAAAAAAGCAAGTCAGACTGCTCCATGAACAGACAGGTGCAGGTTACCTTGATATTAAGAGGGCTTTGGATGAAACAAACGACGATGATTCTCTGGCAGCCTCCATTCTTTCTGAAAACAGGATGAAGATCGCACGAAAAAGAACAGCAAGGCTCACAAAGACAGGAATCATAGATAGCTATATTCACACAAACCATCGCATCGGAGCCTTGGTTGAGATTTCATGCGAAACCGAATTTATAGCGTCATCCGAGGTTTTCCGGGAGCTTGCGCGCGATATGGCAATGCATATCACAGCAACGAATCCATCGTCTATTGACGATTTACTGAATCAGCAATATTACAGAGATCCGGACAAATCTGTCAGCGACATTTTGCTGGGATGCATTGCCTCATTCAAGGAAAACGTCGTGGTAAAGCGTTTTATTCGCTATGAGGTGAATGAAAATGGATAAGGAAATAATCGGGCTTGTGCACGAAAGTACAGGGAAAAAGGCTGAGAAGATATTGCGTGCAACCATAAAACTTTTTCTTCGGGGAGGAGTCAGAAAGGTTACAATGGACGACATTGCCGAAAACGCCAATGCTTCCAAAGTCACCGTCTATAAGTATTTTAAAGATAAGGATGCGCTGTATCTAGAAATCAGCAAATATATTTTTTCACGCTATACAGTACAATTAGACAGTGTCATTGCATCAGATTACACTTTCACCGGGAAGCTGTACAAATATCTGGACGTGATCTGCGATTTTACCGACAGCGGCCAGTATGATCTATGCCGAGAACTTTCAAAATACAACCACGAAATCGAAGCGGAATCGGATTTGTACAGGGAGACTTACAAGCATACTTTGCTCGCCCTGATTGATGAAGGCATTGGTCGCGGTTTAATGAACGCCGCTTGGAATCGGGATGCTATTTACCATTATATTAATATGGGTGTTCTGTATTATCAGCAGGATGCGGAATACCGGAGCAAAATGCAGAACGATCCCGGCTTCAGGCAGAAATTCATGCTGTTCTATATCAATACCATTTTCAATGATGCGTCTCGGTTATTATCTTCCCGTTGAGGGGAGGCGGAAAGTTGAGGGGAGGCGGAAAATGGAATACAAGAATCTTCAATACTATATGCATCTGGCAGAAGAAGGCTCTAAAATTTCAATCGATGAAATCATGAAGCACCTGAATAAGCGCATGACCATAGCGGAATCCAAGTTCATTGATTTTGCACTAAGTCATATTGATACGGAAGAAGGTATAAAAGTCATGTCGCACTATCTTTTCTACGGAACCCAGGTTCAAAGAAACTACTGTGCATTGTACTTTTCCCGATTAGGTGAATACCCTCTGGTCAGAGAGGCATATGACAAAGGACTTATCGATGCAAAGCAGGCATTTTCAAGGTAATGTTTGCCCGGTGGTATAAAGGGTAGAAATATCCTTGGTAAATTTGAAATAAAGCATCAAAATTATTCCGTCCCGGGAGAAACCGGCCCGGGGCTTCCCGGAAAGAAAGGCAGAACTATGATCGCTCTATTGGAAAAGCTTATTCCCGTACTTCTTATTCTTGCCGTCGGCTGGATGCTTCGGAAGCGTCAAATCCTATCTGACAGCACGGTGGGCCAATTGAAAACCATTATCGTCAATATCGCCCTTCCCTGTATTTTGTTTCTCTCCTTTTCAAAAACGAATCTGGAGGCGCGATATGCGCTTGTGGTTGTTTTGGTTTTCACTTTGTGCATGGCTATGTACGGTATCGGATTTGTCCTGCGCCGCCGTTTACCGTCCCTGTTCGGTTCTATTTTTACACCCTGGTATATGGGAGGATTTGAATTCGGAATGATCGGCATCGGCCTGTTCGGCGCACTTTGGGGTGCTGAGAATCTTCCGCTGATTACATTGATCGGGCTTGGACATGAATTCTTTGCCTGGTTCGTTGCTGTTCCCCATATCCAGTTTAAAAACAGCGGCAAGTTCAATCTGGCTGAAACCTTCGGAAAGTTCATCCGAACACCGGTCATTATAGGTATTTTGGGGGGGCTTCTTACCAACATTACCGGATTCTATGCCTATTTGGAAGGCTTTTTCCTGGGCAGGGCCGTTATCAGCACGATGACCACCGTATCCAATATCGTCGTACCCCTGATTCTGATGGTTGTGGGATACTCACTGGTTATGGAGCGAGGGAACGGAAAAAAAGTGATATTTTATATCATTGCGAAGCTGGCCTCGGTGCTGGCAATCGGTACAGTTATCCTGATGCTGATCCGTCTGTTGATCGGAACTGTCGATCCACTGTTTACCGTCGCATTTTATGCATTCATCATACTCCCCCCGTCCTATCTGATTCCTGTATTTGTAAAGGATAACGAGGCGGAGCGCCACTTCTTCAGCCAGACGGTCATTTATTATACACTGGTGTCGTTTGCAGGGTATGTCGTGCTGATGCTGGTCTGAAAAAGGGCGTAGGCTTGCCGGTTATCGGCAAGCCTACAGCAGTTGAGGAGAAGTATAAAATGTCTTAATAAACGTTCTTCCAATTTCATTTTTATCTTGTAAGTGCTTTCTTCACGGCCTTTCGCCACCCTTCGTAAAGGCTTTCCCTTTCTGCACCCTCCATCCGACTCGCAAATTTCTTTTCCACCTTCCGCATAGACTCTATTTCTTCATAAGTATTCCAGTTTTTCATTGCTAGACCCCCCATGAACATGGCGCCGGTTCCGGACAATTCTTCAGTTGCGCTTCGTATAACAGGCACATCTAGAATATCCGAAAGGAATTGCATTACAAATTCACCCCTCGTCGGTCCGCCATCCACACGCAATTCCCGAAGCGAGAATTCCACTTCATTATTCATGTTTTCGACTACATCTTTGATCTGATATGCGATGGATTCTTCTGCAGCACGAACGATATGAGCCTTTTTGACTCCCCTGGAAATATTAATTATTTCAGCTCTCGCATCGCTATCCCAGTATGGAGAACTGAGCCCGACAAAGGCCGGTACAAAATAAACACCCAGCGTATCGCTCACACTAGCAGCAATCGCATTGGATTCCTTTACATCAGAGATCAGTTCCAGTTCTTCTATTAGCCATTTAATAGTCGCGCCGGAGCAGTTGATGTTACCTTCAAGAACGTAATTGATTTCACCACTTATCGCAAACCCAATGGAAGTAACCACCCCACCTCTGGTTTTTACAGGACGGCGTCCAATATTGAGCATCACCGATGAGCCGGTGCCAAAGGTAGCCTTGGCCATTCCCTGCTGAAAACAGCATTGACCGAAGAGCGCCGCATGGGAATCGCCCATCACGCCGGCTATGGGAACCGGCCAGGAAAACACCTGGTCTGTATACCCAAAAATCTCATCCGAACTGCAGATTTCGGGAAGCATCGATTTGGGAATCGAAAAAATATCAAGGATCTCGCGATCCCATTCTAGTTCATAGATATGATACATCTGTGTTCGGCTTGCATTTGAATAATCCGTTTTATGTACTTTTCCTCCGGTCAGCTTCCAGATTAGCCAGCTATCAACTGTTCCAAACAGCAGAGTTCCCTGCTCCGCTTTCTTTCTCGCATGAGGAATATTCTCCAATATCCAACCGACTTTCGCCGCAGAAAAATACGGCGACAAAACAAGCCCGGTTTTTTCTCGGATTATTTCTGCCCAGCCTTTTTCTGTTATTTTTCGGCAAATCGATTCGGCTCGTTGGCATTGCCAAACAATTGCAGGACAAACCGGCTCTCCGGTAATCCGATCCCATACAACAGCTGTTTCCCGCTGATTGGAAATGGATAAACAGTGCAAATCCCGATCCGTTCTGCCCGCCTCGGACAGAACCCGTTTGATTGCTTCCAGCATTTTTTCATAAATCTCGACAGGATCATGTTCCACCCAGCCTGGTTGAGGATAATATTGCCGGTGTTCCGCATCGCATCGACGAACCAAATGTCCATTGCAGTCAAAGAGCAGCGCTTTTGTCCCCGATGTTCCCTGATCGATGGAAAGATAGTATTTCTTACTCATAGCAATGCCCTTCCAAGCAGGCATACAGCCTGTTTCACGACGCCTTCGGGGGTCAACCCGTAATGCTGGAAGATTTCCGCAGAGTTTCCCGTCACTGTCGTCTCATCGGGAATCGCCATGATTTTCATTGGTACCGGACAGTTTTCCGCAAGCAATTCGGCAACCGCTCCGCCCAGTCCGCCGTATATACTGTGCTCCTCAATGGTAATGATTGCTTTTGTCTCCCGAGCCGCTTTCAAAATCGCATCCGCGTCCAGAGGCTTCAGCGTATGCATATCAATTACGCGGACGGTCACACCACAATCCCGGAGCAGCTCTGCACCGGCCAAGGCGACATGTACCATTTCTCCATTGGCTATGACCGTAAGATCCAAACCTTCACGCAGCTGGTTTGAAACTCCCAGCCGGAAACAGGGTTCTCCCTCCCGGTAGATGTCTGGGACCGCACCCCTCCCCATGCGGACATAGACACCTCCGACATGACGTGCAAGCACATCCGTCATCTGCCTTGTCTGTTCTGCATCGGATGGGATAATTACTGTCATATCCGGCAAAGCACGCATGACGGCAATATCATGAAGCGAATGATGAGAGTTTCCCAGCGCGCCGTAGCTGACGCCTCCGCTGACGCCAATCAGTTTTACATTTGTCTTGGAATAAGCCACATCCACCTTCACCTGTTCTAGACTTCTGGCGCTCAGAAAGCAGGCTGGAGCGCAGACAAACACTTGCTTTCCGAAAGTGGAGAGCCCTGCGGCGACGCCCACCTCATTCTGTTCGGCGATTCCGACCTCAACAAATTGATCCGGAAAACGCTCTGCGAATCGGTTCAACGTAACAGACCCTCGCGAATCAGATGCCAGCACGACAATGTTATTATTTATTTCCGCCAGTTCCGTCAGCCTGTCAGTAAAAGCCTGCCTGTTGGGAATTGAATTATTCATACGTCCGCACCTCCTCAAGCACAGATTCGAGTTCTCTCTCACAGGCGGCCAATTGTTCTTCCGACGGAACGCCGTGATGCCATTTTGCCACGTTTTCCATAAAAGACACACCTTTGCCTTTTACCGTCTCTGCGATCACCATCTTCGGTTTGTTCTGGACCGGGCTGCGCCGAAACACTTCTGTCAATGCGGAATAATCATGTCCGTCTACGATGGTTACATCCCACCCGAATGCCGCCCATTTTTCGGCAAGGTTTTCCAGCCTCATTACCGATTCGGTGTTTCCGCTGATCTGCAGGCGATTGCGGTCTATAATTCCTGTCAGGTTATCCAGTCCATAGTTCGCCGCCGCCATGGCCGCTTCCCAAATGGAGCCTTCCGCCTGCTCGCCGTCTCCCATCAAACAATATACCTGTATCTTGCTGCCGTTCATCCTTGCCCCCAGTGCCATGCCCACCGCACAGGAAAGTCCGTGACCCAAGGCTCCGGTATTCATCTCTACGCCAGGCACTTTTACGGAGGGATGTCCGATCAGCCGTGACCCATACCGGCTGAATGTAGCAAGCTCATCTTGCGGGAAAAAACCTTTGTCTGCAAGAATGGTGTAATACCCTTCCACACTATGTCCTTTACTCAAGATAAATCGATCTCGCTCCTCCCATCCGGGATTTTGGGGATCGAGTCGCAGAATTCTGTAAAACAGCACGATCAGAATATCAACACTGGACAGGGACCCTCCCGTATGCCCCGTCTTGCTTTCATAAATCATCCGAAGCAGTCTTTTTCTGATTTGTGCCGCCTTTAAGACCAACTCACAATCTTTACTTTTTTTAAAATTCAAGTTCATCATCTCCTGTTCTTGCAAGGAAAGGCCCGACAGCGGGCCTTTCCTGATCAGAGTATTAAGGCACTAGAACAACTTTAATGGAATCCTCTCCCTTTTCAGCCAGTTTAAAAGCATCTTTGAATTCATCCAGTTTAAACTGATGCGTAACGATATCCTCTACCCGGATCACACCTCGGTCAAGAAAGTCGATAGCCACTGCGTATCCTTCATTTCCGCTGATATGAGCACCAACAATGTTCAATTCCTTTCTGTCTCCAATGATGCTCCAGTCCACGGAAGTCTCTGCCGAAAATACGCTGAATTCAACAAAGGTTCCCAGTTTCCGAATCATTTTCAGACCCTGGATCACGCCGGAAGGGTGACCGGAATTGTGGATGTATACGTCGCAGCCATATCCGCCGGTTAGCTTCTTGACGGCTTCCACCGGATCTGTTTCAGCAGGGTTGATCGTCACATCCGCTCCAAGTTTTTTTGCCAGCTCAAGACGTTTCTGTTTCATATCGATAGCTATGAGAAGTTTCGGATTTTTTAATTTTGCCAGCTGCAGCTTGCACAGTCCGATGGGACCCATACCCGCAACAACTACGATGTCGTTGAACTGAATATTTGCACGCCCTATCGTATGTACCGAACAGCTGAGAGGCTCGAGCATGGCCGCAAGGTGAGGAGGGATCGATTTCGGAACTTTGTAGATGATCGATCTTTGGCCGTACTTCATATATTCGGCCATTCCTCCTTCTGCTATATTTTTTTGATGACCATAAATATTTTGTTTTTCACACATCCATCGTTTCCCCGTTTTGCAATAGATGCATTCTCCGCAGGGAACGATTTGCTCTGCAATAGCCATATCTCCAAGCCGAAGCTGAAATTTCTCCTTGGCCCGATCACCAATTGCGACCACTTCTCCTATAAATTCATGCCCCGGCACGACCGGCGCATCGTTCCATGGCGGCAGAACTCCTCCGCCCCAGAACATCGCCGCTCCGTTATAAGATTTAATATCACCTGCGCAAATTCCGCAGGCGCCGATTTTTACCAGAACCTCATCTTCATCGATTACGGGAGTGTCGATTTCTTCCAGGCGGTAATCCTTTGGTCCATGACAGATTACTGCTTTCATTTTTTCAGGAATACCTGTAATTTTTTCCATAATTGAACCTCCATCTATACGAATTCTTTCTTTATCAAAATTTATTCAGGCGTAAACCTTTTTGCCAAAGGATTAATCCGTCAGCTTTTTTCTTAATTTGTCGATGCCGACTGCAAGCAGTACAACAATTCCCATCATAACCTGCTGCCAGAACGAGGACACGTTGAGGATCACAAGCCCATTCTGCAAAGTTGCAATAAATACTGCTCCGATCAGCGTACCCAGCACACCCCCGATTCCGCCTTTTGTCAGGCTGCTTCCTCCAATCACCGCCGCGGCGATGGCATACATTTCAAAGCTGCTGCCTGCAATTGGCTGCCCGGAATTTAGCCTTGCCATCAGAATAATTCCGCTCAATGCCGCCAAGAATCCGGAGACCGAAAAGACAAACAGTTTAATCACCTTTACGTTGATCCCGGACAAACGGGCTGCCTCTCTATTGTCTCCGACTGCAAATACTTTTCTGCCAATGGTGAGCTTGGTGAGGACTATATGGCAGATCAGATATACTAAGGCCATAAGCCAGATAATCAGCGGAATGCCCAGAAAGCTTCCCAGCGCAAGATTCATCAGCCCGGAAGGCAGATTCACAATCGCTTGGCCGGACGTAAAAACATACGCCGAGCCGCGGAATAGCCACATGGTCGAAAGCGTCACGATAAAAGCCGGAAACCCCAGCCACGCAACAATAACACCGTTTAAGGCTCCGAATAACGTGCCCACCGCCAGAGCCACAACGACACCGAGCGCCACGTTCCCCGTATCAACCATGATTCTTGCCCCGATAACCGAGGAAAGTGCCAAAGAGGCGCCAACCGACAGGTCGATTTCACCACAAATAATAACAAAAGTCATACCGGCAGCAATAACTGCGTTTACCGCCGACTGGATTAAAATATTCTTCACATTTCCCGAGCTTAAAAAGACATCAGACTGTGTTGCAAATACAACGGTAAGAACAATGAGTCCCAGCAGAATTCCGAATTTACCGAGCAATAGTTGCTGTATGTATTTAGGAGTACTGTTTAAACTTATATTTTTATCATGCATTCTTCTTTCCTCCGCTACTTGTTACCGCGTTCAGCACCGCGTTATTCGTGATTTCCCGTCCCTTTAGTTCACATACGATATCACCGCGCGACATGACGAGGATTCTGTCGCACACATCAACCAGCTCATTGACTTCTGAGGATACTACGATTGCCGCGTTGCCCTGCCTTGCAAATTCTCTGACCATCTCATAAATCTCAGCTTTAGCCGCAACATCGATTCCTCGGGTTGGCTCGTCAAAAATCAAAATCCTGCAACCCGCAAACAGCCATTTGGAAATGGCGACCTTCTGTTGATTTCCGCCGGACAGAGTACCCACCAATTGGTTTGCCCGACCCTTAATTCTCAAAGAATTAATATATTTCTCCCCCAGCTTCTCCACATTCTTTTTGTTGACAAAACCTCTTTTACTTACCCCATTGAAATTGGTGAGGACGATGTTTTCACTTATTGTAAGGCCCAGATTAAGACCTTCTTCTTTTCTGTTTTCGCTGAGATATCCAATCAGACCCTTTGCCGTTTTCACCGGCGAAGAGTTATCAATCACCTTATTCTCTATGAGAACCTGACCGGATCTGCACTTATCAACTCCGGCGATCAGTCTCATCAGTTCTGTTCTTTGAGCACCAATCAGGCCCCCGAACCCCAAAACTTCACCTTTTCGGACTTGAAAGCAAAGATTTTTCAGCAGGCGCCGGTCTGTGATTCCCTTGACTTCAAGCAGAACCGGACTGTCTTCCCGGGTTTCGGATACCTCCGTTTTCTCTTTATGCAGCAATTCTCGGCCCGTCATCATTGTAATCAGTTCATGCTTCTCTGTTTCTGATATAACCAGGTCTCCTACCACTTTTCCGTCCCGCATAATGGTTGCGCGGTCACATATTTCAAAAATTTCCTCCAGCCGATGCGAAATATAAATTACAGCCACACCCTGAGCTTTCAATGAATTTATAACATCAAACAAACGCTTTGTTTCTTCCCAAGTCAATGAGGTTGTCGGTTCATCCATGATGATTACGCTGCAATCGATGGCAAGGGCTTTTGCGATCTCAACCATCTGTCGTTCCGGCAATGGCAGCGATCCGACTTTCGCTTTTACGTCGATATAGCTTGCGTTAAGCTTTTCCAACTGCTCCGAGGCCATTTGATGCATTTTTCCATAGTCTATTATAGATAAGCCTTTTACTAATTTCGGTTCACGAGTAATATAAATGTTTTCCGCCACACTCAATTCGGACATCAGGCTCAATTCCTGATAAATGATTGCAATTCCCATATTTTTAGATTCTTGCGGGGAATAATTTTTCGTGATAAGCTGAGATTTGATAAAAGTCTCTCCGCTGTCTTTGTGATAGGCGCCACTCAAGATTTTCATCAAAGTCGACTTGCCTGCGCCGTTTTCACCCAGAAGAGCAACCACTTCTCCGCCGTATACCGTCAGGGAAACATCATCCAGTGCTTTTACACCGGGAAATGCTTTGTTGATATGTTTAAGTTCCAGCAATGGCGTTCTTGTCATGACATTACCTCCGAATCGCTTGTTCTAGAAATAGCGGAGGTTACCATAGCGATAACCTCCGCCGTTTTAGAGTAGATATTAATATCCTTTTTGTGTAATTCCTCTGAGCGGGAATGTGAGTGCGGAGAATTCAAAGATTGTCCAGTCTGTCATTTCCGGAATATAGTCATATGTAACAAGCGGTGTATCAAAAATCATTTCACGGTCATACTGATAATCCGGATTCAACACCAACGCAGTCGCGATTCTGACGGCAGTTGCACCTTCGTCAAGGTTCGGCAAAGCAACAAATGCGTCAAGGTCTTGATTCATTACCATGTTTACAGCATCAAGGATTCCGTCATAGCCAACCAAAATCAGATCACCAGGTTGTTTTCCCATGGTTTTTGCAGTATTTGCCATACCGACAGCCATCTGGTCATTGCAGGCAAAGATTGCTTTGATGTTCGGATTGGCCGTCAGCATGTTTTCGGTTACGTTGGCCGCAAGGTCGCTTCTCCATTCTGCACTGGCTTCTGCTACAACATTGATTCCGGGATATTCGGAAACTGCTTTCATAAATCCCTCTTTACGATCAACACCTGTCGACTGTGCCAGAAGTCCCGTGATCAGGCCGACTTCGCCCTGGCCGCCCAGCTGTTCACAGATGTATTTGCCGGCTTTGTATGCGCCTTCCACATCATCGCCGCCAACAAAAGCATCATACATGGAAGGATCACTGATTCGCGTATCAAAGTTTACGATTTTGATTCCGGCAGTACGAGCTTTTTTAATTGCAGGAATGATCCCATCGGAACTGGCGGCAGAGATGATGATCGCATCAACACCGCGCTCGATGGCAGCTTCCACCATGGAAACCTGTTTTTCCAGATCCACTTCTTCCTGTGGCAATGCGATGGTCAGACTAACGCCTAAACTTTTCGCTTCTTTTTCCGCGAAATCTGCAACCGATATCCACCATGGATTGTTCAGGGTTTTGCCGATCCATGCGATTTCAATTGGAGTTCCATCGGCTTTCATGACCAAGTCGGAACCGGCTGCCGCAGGAGCCGCTGTATCTGCCGCTTCATTCGCAGAACCGCAAGCAACGAGACCGAAAGCAAGCAGCAAGACAAGGATCAGGGACATTACTCTCTTCATCATTTTTCTCTCTCCTTTAATTTGTTTTACAGTTATCAAATAACTTAATTTATACTAAATTATAAATTAATTAATTTGATAATATTAAGTTGACTTTAGTTTATTATTTATAATCAAATTTGTCAATACGCTAAATTGTTAATAATTTAACCTTAGATGACTTCGGATTCTTTCAATTAAAGACGATCTAAATATCTTAATTGAGAAGCATCGTTTGAGTTCTAATGTTTAAGTACGATTATACTTTGATATTAATTACACAAACTTAATAAATTTATTAAATATTTTTAAAATTTATTGACGAATTACTAAATTTAATTTAAATTAAGTTTATACCAAGTTATAGAATTGAAATACTTGCTGAAATGAGGTGTCTCAAATGTATAGAGCAAAAGATATAGCAGCAATGTTAAACTTGTCTCCCGCCGCCGTCTCCCTTGTCTTAAATAATAAGCCTGGCGTCAGTGAAGAAGTGCGGCATACCGTATTGGATAAAATTAAGGAGTTGGGTTGTGAATACCTACTGAAGCGGATTACCCCCAACGGAAAGACTATCGGCTTTGTAATTTATAAACGGCACGGCCGGATTATCGGGCAATCTCCTTTCTTCTCCTTATTAATAGAAAGTATAGATAATCATGCTCGAAAACACGGCTATAGTATAACGATCATACATATCGACAAAACAAGCCTCCTTGAATCACAAATCGAGTACATCAAGAGTTGCAATTGTGCAGGCCTCATTATCTTTGCCACAGAAATGCTTAGCGAGGACCTGAGCGAAATCAAGGCATTGAATATTCCGTTTGTTATCACGGATAATTATTTTGTAGAGGAAGCCGTCGATTCAGTAGCGATCAATAATGAGCAGGGCACTTATGAAGCTGTTCGCCACTTATATGAAATGGGACATCGGAAGATCGGCTATCTTCACAGTAAGATTTATTTGACGAGCTTTCAGGAGAGAAAACAGTATTTCTTTGCTGCTTTGAAAAAATTCGGAATTAAAGGGATGGAAAAATACGTTTATTCGGTGGGCTATCCGGAAGACGAGACCTGTTCAGATTTTATTAAAATACTAAATACAACAAAAGATCTGCCGACAGCATTATTTGCCGATAATGATATCATCGCATACGGTGCGATGAAAGCTTTGAAAGAGAAAGGCTTACGAATTCCCGACGATATTTCCATCATAGGTTTTGACAACCGTCCAACTTGCTTAATGACAGAACCGATGCTGACAACCATTGATGTGCCGAAAGATGTTTTCGGAGCCCTGGCAGTATCTGCTCTAATTAATAAGATCGAATCAAAATATGACGGCTTCTTGAAAACCGAAATAGGTACTTCTTTAATCAGCCGAGATAGTGTGAAGCATCTAGATTAAAACAAAGGTATGATCCGGCCTGCGGAACATACCTTTTTTTATTATCCATGTACATCGAGTAACGATACATGGTTTCAATTATTTACCGCTTTCCTCCGCAGTCATGATTCGGTGCAGCCTGTACGGTCAGGCATGCCTTCATCAAGGCGATTTCAACGTCTGTTTCGAACTGTTTTTTATACGACTCCAATTGGATATACTGCTTGCCGGCATCCGATGTGACATATTTTGTCGGAAGCGAATTGAGCGCCAGAGCCAGAACATCACAAATACATTTGGAGCAAGTGCACATCTCTATCCTGTCCATCATAGCAATAACATTTTCACGCGCAATGATTTCGACAACATTAATCAGACGATAATCCTGCCCTGCCAACGTTTTTTTCAGGCTCCGCTCCTGTCGGGGCGTCAGTTTGATGGAAGCGGTACTTTCGGTACTGCCGCCTTTTTTGTTTTCTTCTGACATGATTACACCACCTATCAATATCCTTTATTGTATTTCTCACTCAAACCGGCTCAGATTTCAGCTTTCACATGAATTCCGCTTCATACCAATCAACAAACAGTCAAATTTTGGTTTGGCCCTTCATTTGATTATAATCCATAATTGAAAAAAATACAATCCATACCTTACCTGCATGCCGAGATTGATTTCATCTTGATTTATGTTTATAATCTAAGCTGAGCGATCAGATAGAAAGGAAGGAAAATGCTTATGAAATATATCGATTTAAGAAGCGATACCGTGACAAAGCCTACCAGGGCAATGCGCGATGCAATGTACGCCGCTGAAGTTGGAGATGACGTTTATTCAGACGATCCCACCGTTAACGAGCTGGAAGCTCTGGCGGCGAAAATGCTTGGAAAGGAAGCCGCTTTGTTTGTCCCCTCCGGTACCATGGGCAACCAGCTCGGCTTGATGTGTCATACCAGCCGGGGAGACGAAGTGATCGTCAGCGCCAACTGCCACATCGTGATGCATGAGGTCGGAGCAGCAGCGGTACTATCAGGCGTAAATTTAAGACAACTGTACTTTCACAAAGGTATTTTCGATCCGAAGTTGATCGAAAATGCAATCAGGCCGGATGACATCCACGAGCCGAAAACCACGCTGATTTGCATGGAAAATGCTCTGGCTAACGGGATTGTGGTTCCTGTCGAAATCATGGAGGAGATTTATGCCCTGGCAAAAAGACAAGGAATTGCCGTGCATCTTGACGGCGCCAGATTATTCAATGCTGCTGCAGCACTCGAAGTGGACGCAAAGGAAATCACAAAAAACTGTGATACCGTATCCTGCTGTCTGTCGAAGGGCTTATGCGCACCGGTGGGTTCCGTACTGGCAGGCGAAGCAAGCATTATAGCCAAAGCCAGAAAATACCGAAAGATGCTGGGAGGCGGCATGAGACAGTGCGGCATTCTGGCAGCAGCCGGAATCATCGCTTTGACGGATATGACAAAAAGACTGAAGGAAGACCACGACAATGCCAAATATATGGCAAAGAAACTGAGCGGACTGAAAGGCGTTGAAGTTGATCTTGATTCAGTTCAAATCAATATGGTTTTTTTCAAGCTGGATCGTCCTGCGGCGCTGATCGAAAGTCTGCCGGATAAGATGCTGGAGAAAGGGATCAAAATCAACGGCATGGAGCTTGGAGAGTTCCGGTTTGTCACTTCAAACGACGTTTCTCGGGAAGACATCGATTTTGCGGTCGCTGCCTTTTCAGAGCTGATCGGTTAGGCCTGGATTTTCAGGGCTGATCGGTTAATCCAGAATATTACAGAGCGGTTCCTGTCCGTATGATATCGGACAGGATTTTTATTTCCTGCTCTCCCGATGCCGTATACTCCAGCAGGCTCAGACCGCAGATATGAAATTCTGATTTAAGCCGCGCCAGGAGTTCGAGCAGTTTTTCCGCCTGAATCCCGCCCGGAGCCGGAACCATCACATAGGGAAACTCGTCGTAATCTATAGCGTCCAGATCAATATGGACATAAACATTGTCCGAGCCTTTTGACCGGACCAAGTCAACCGTATCATCTACGCTTTCATTGACCTCTTCCGCAGTTACAACCGGGATCCCGTTCGCCTGGATATAGGCCTGTTCCGGATCATCCAGGTCCCTCTGGCCGATCAAAATCAATTGAGCGGGCTGGAGGCTCGAGAATGCGGTACGGACCATATGGGGGTCTCCTTCTCCCAGCAAGACCCTCAGCGGCATTCCGTGAAAGCATTTGCTCGGTGAGGATTCCGGCGTATTGAGATCGCCGTGTGCATCGATCCACAAAACTGTCAGATCTCCGTAAAACCTCCCGTTCAAATAGGATACGGGAAGAATCTCCACATCACAGCCGCCTCCGACAGTGAAAATCCGGTCGGGCGCTTCTTTGGCGATGATAGATTTGGCCATTTCCAATTGCTGCAGGATGACCGCATATCCCAGAATATCGTTTTCAATTTCTGTGTTGTCGCCCTTGCCTACTTCGATCCCGACGAATTCATGGCTGCTTATGTACTTCTCCTTGAGTTCCAGCGCCCCCTTCAGAAGCTCGTCCGTCATTCCTGCTCCCTGCCATTGAGGGAAAAATAAATTCATTTGTCTCTCTTTCATATACATTCCTTTCGATTTATAAAAAGCCGCAAAGCGGCTTTTTATATTGATTGCATTCTGCAGAATTATCTCTTTTTTCTTAAAAAAACAGTTGGATCACTGCAAGGAAGCGGACATCCGGGAGCATTGCCCTCATTAAACTCTGCCAGGTCCTCCTGAATACCGGTGACTACATTGTTAGGCTGCACTACTTCAGATGCAAGCAGGTTGTTCGCAGCAGCAATCGCATCAAGGGCAAATTGACAAATTTCAAAGCCCTGATCCAGTAATCTTCTGACGTTCAAATTTGCTGCCAAAAGCTGTGCGTAAAGCTGATTATATTGCGGATTTGGTGAGCCCGGAACCGCATTGGTAAATACGGCCTGTGCATCAGCTAGTGTTGTAACAGTAAAACTAAAGCCTTCGTCATCGATACCTAGAGTTATTGGACCAAATGCGAGCAATGCGGCAACAAGCTCATCATTGGTCTGGAAGAATCCCCTGGAATATACACAGGCACCAGCTTCATCACACGGACCGATACCCGGCTCGCCGCAGACGATCCCGTCTGCCGCTGCCGTAGCGGTAGCGGAGAAGGACAGAGGAATCTGAACACAGATCAACTGGCTTACCGTAAAAACACAATTCGGCCGCAAAATTCCTTCACAGCTTCCTATGATTGGATTGCCAATACAGAACGATGTGCTTTCTCCTGTGGTGTCGATTTCCGGTGTGATCGTTACTGTGCCCTGAAGGCAAACCGTTTCATTTACAATTGTATCACAGGTCTCCCCGTTTTGAAGAATTTCTATATTTTTCTTTAATTTATTACAATCAGTACAAACTGACATCGATTCGTCACGCCTTTCATGTTATAATAATCATTCCTTAGAATTGTCTTTTCATTAGAATGTAAATTTGGTTCCCTATCCCTATGTCGTTCCCAGTCCCTATTTCATTGAGCTTTCTAATGAATTCAGGTACAATTTCTGGCTTGCCGCAGCAAAGGACTCCCTTTTTAATATCAACGTCGGCATCAAAAGATATCGGGATTTCAACCTTTATCAGTTGTGTCAAAGTAAACTTGCAAGTCCCCGCTGATTCATAGTCATCATCACAGCTATCACATTTGTAATCGCAATCCTGTGAATTTGGTTTAATCCCGGAACTGATGCAATATACTTTGGGCCTGCCATGCTTTACAAGAGGCGTAACCTTGATCTGGGCCTGAACTTTCAATAATTGACTGAGTATGTTTTCCTTGCCGCAGGTATTATATTGATTTGACACGATAACTCATCCCTTACATTTCATGATATAATAGCTAGCTAATCATGATATACAGATTAACAAACTATGTAACCGGGATAAATAACCCTCATGAAGATTAATGAAAGGCAAGGCCTTTTAAGCTCCTTGTTTCTTTATTCATAATATGCATTCTACGGAAAGAGGTTTCCAGTTCCTGAAATATACTATTGCGTAGGCCATTGCTCTTTCGGAATATTCATGTATACATCTTCCATCCGGTGAAACTGATCCTTGATGACGGTATCCATCATGTTATCCTTCGTGACCAGGATCGGTTCGATCTTATAGAAAGGCACGTTATATCTCCCGTCGTTGATGGTATCGTTTGCCTGTACCAGTCTTCCTTTAGCCAGGGCCACTGCAAATTCAGCGCCCTTTGTTGCCTCGATATCGATCGGTTTATAGATGGTAGCGCACTGCGTACCCTCCACCACACGCTGGCAGCCATCCAGATCGGCATCGTGTCCCACTACGGTTACTGATCCCGCCAGGCGCTTTTCCGTCAATACGTTGATAGCGGCGCTGGCCAGGGTATCATTGCCCGCAATGATGGCGTCTATTTTCTGATCGGAGTCCAAGGCTCTCTGCATATAGGCCAGGGCGTTTTCATAAAGCCAGTCTACCACCCAGGTCTCACCTGCGATGCTGATATTCCCGTCCTGTATTCCCTGATTAAGCATATTCAAATATCCTTCCCGGAACATGGCAGAATTGTTGTCCGATTCGGATCCGTTGAGCAGCAGATAGTTTCCGGCAGGAGTCTGGTTCAGGGCCGCCTCACCCATCAATTCCCCAACCTTGATGTTGTCAAAGGAAATGTAGAGGTCCACATCGGCGTTTTTTACCAGACGATCATAGGAAATGACCTTCACACCCCGGTCCTTTGCTTTTTTCACCATGCTTGCGGCGGTTACCGCGTCATGGGGAACGAGAACCAGCACATCGATGCCCTGATCCAGAAGGTACTGTACCTGCTTTTCCTGCTCTCTGCCGTCACTGTATGCGATTTGCAGTATCACCTCGGCACCAAGCTCCTTTGCTTTAGCCACAAAGATATCTCTGTCCCGGAGCCAGCGTTCATGCACGAGCGTATCCATGGCAAACCCGATTACAATCTTATCCTTGACTTCTTGTGTCTGACCGGGATTTCCTCCGTCATCCGGAATTTCTCCGCAGCCCGTCAGCATAGAGACAGATAAAATCAGCGCCATAAAGATTTGGGTTATCCTTCTTTTTCTGAACATTTCCATTGCCTCCTCAAAATTCATTGGGCTGTCCGGTTCAGAATTTCCTCTTTGTACTCGGTAGGCGTCGAACCGACAATTTTCTTGAACGTCCTGCTGAAATAGTTTGGATCGCTGTATCCGATGCTGAAGCAGATCTCCTTTACACTCATCTCGTCATCCTCCAGGAGTTTTTTCGCAATCCGTATCCGGATTCCGGTAAGATAATCGATAAAATTCTCGCCGGTTTCCTCTTTAAACAGCCTGCTGAGATACTGGGGGCTGACATTGATTTCTCTTGCAACATCCTCGAGATTGATAGACCTTGCATAATTCGTTTTTATATATTCCTTGGCGCGCTTTGTAAGGCCGCCGACCTTATAGTCCCGGTAGGAATTGATCTGGCCAATCACGTGTTCGACCCGCTTTTTGCACCAGATCATCAGCTCTCCAAGATCATTGATAGACAGCATTTCCTCAAGGAAATCGTCGCCTGCTGTGCCTCCACCCGGCTCGTACTCCCAGGACATGTGATTGACCAGAAATACAATTTCAAGGAGCTTGTTTTTAATTTTTAACGGCTGGTCTTCATATTCCTGAACCAGCCAGTCGAAGATGCATCGGAACGCGTTGATGCTTTCCGCTGTGTCCCCTGCGGAGACCTTCTGCAGCAAAAGTTTTTCCTTGTATTCCGGATACTCGGAACCCACTTCAGCAGTGCGGGCCGCTATGTCCATAAAATGCATGATGCCGTTTCCCTGAAGATAGCGAAGGGCTTTGAGGGACTCCTCGTAGGAGGCGGCCAGCATATCAAATCTCCTGTATATCTTCCCGATTCCGATCCGCAGGCCACAGCGGAGCTTTTCTGAAAGCTTCTGCATCATATCCTCAGCAAGAGAAACCGCTTCCAGCCGGCTTGCGAACTCGTCCGTTTTCAGATTGGAGGGTATCACAACAACGATGCGGTTCAACATGAGAGGTCCGATAATGCATTTGCTTAGTGACTTCATCGTGTCGGCAAAGTAAGGGTAAAACTGCTGGCTTTGAATGCTGTATCCGATCTTGTTGCCGGCCGGTCCGCCGGTTCGTTCGTTGACCAGTTCTACCGTTATGATATATCCGCCGTCTTCCTTGATATCAAAAAGTCGTTTATAGTCAAACAATTCCTTGCTGTTGTCATCGAATAACAGCAAAGAGTAAACAAAGCCATTTTCTAAAATGGGACCGGCGTATTCCAGCTTCTCTTTCATTTCCAGCTCGTTCTGGCGCTTTTCCCTTTCCGCCCGGATCTGAGCCATTGCTTTACCGACCACTTCTACCACCTTGGTTCGGTTTACCGGTTTCAGAAGATATTCCATTACATTTAGATTTACCGCTTCCTTGGCAAATTCAAATTGATCAAAGGCAGTCAGAATGATAATAGCCATCTGGCTGTGGCGCCTTCGGATTTCCCTGATGGCTTCGATGCCGTTGATTCCGGGCATGCGAATGTCCATGAACAGGATATCCGGAACATTTTCCTCCACCTTTTCTATTGCTTCCCTTCCGGACCGGGCTGCGGATATGATCTCTGCATTGGCAAAGCTCTTTTGGATGATGAATTGAAGGGAATCAATGGCCACCTTTTCATCATCGGCAATCATTATTTTATACATGATCAATCTCCTTCCTCGCCGTACCGGTCCGCAGGGGTTTTCAAACGCACTGCCGGTCCTCTATGGGGATATGCAGCAAAACCTCGGTCCCCTGTCCGGGTTCACTGCTGATTTCGAGAATATGCTCCTGTGAGTAGAATATTTTCAACCGGCTGATAATATTGTTCATGCCAATGCCGTTTGTGTGTCCTCCATGCCGGCTCGCTGTGTCGGGTTCCTCCACCGTGCTGCCGCTAAGGATTTCATGGATTTTCTTTTCACTCATCCCTTTTCCGTTATCCTTGATGGAGATGACTGCATAGCCGTCCCGGGCAAAAGCGCGCAGTCTGATTCTTCCCTGCGCCTCCATGTCACTGATCCCGTGTATGTAGGCATTTTCCACGAGCGGCTGCAAAATCATGCACGGAATTCTAAGGTCCAGTATGCTTTCCTCTTTTTCCAGTATAAATTCGATTTTGTCCGCAAACCTTTCGTTCAGCAGGTGCATATAGTTTTCAACATTTCTGATCTCGTCACCGATTGTAACCGGCTTATCCAGATTTCTCATATTATAACGGAACAGCTCCGCTGCATTTTCAATAAAGGAGCAGGCCCGGTCGGCACCTTCCATCATGGCCAGCTGCGCGCCTGCATTCAGGGTGTTGAACAGGAAATGGGGGTTGATCTGAGACTGAAGTGCGTGAAGCTCTGCTTCCCGCAGGTTGGACTTGATGATCAGGTTTTCCATTTCCTTTTCCTGAAGCTTTCGTTCAAGAACTGCTTTTTCATTGATTTCCTTGATATGCTCCCGTATGCTTTCCGTCATCCTGTTGAATGCCTCCGCCATGATGCCGATCTCGTCGTCGGAGGTTACCAGTACGCTCGGTACGCTGAAATTGCCGTGAGTAATTTCATCTGCGGCTTTGGAAAGCTCAAAAATCGGTTTTGTAATTCTGTAGGTAAACCAGAAAATCAGTACGATGGTCAGGGCAAAGATGGAAAGAATGACTCCGAAGTTGAGAGCCTGAACAAGCTGGATGCTTTTTCTGACCGAGGTATATCGGTCGGTATTCTGAAAAAACATGGTATTGTTGAGCTTCTTGATGTATTCGACAATATACTGGTGAATTTTTGTACTTTCCTCATAATGCTTCAGGTAAGGGTCCACCATCCGGGCTCTTCTTGCCGAGACCGCCGCGTCCATTTCGCTGAGATAGTTTGCGATCATATTTCTGATATCGTTCATGACCAGCATATTATCAATGCTTGAATTGTCAATCTGGATTGCGTTTGCCTGTTCCCAGAGATCGTGGGAATAGCGGTAATAGTCGTCCAAGTTTTTCGAGTGTTTGGTTTCCAGATAGCTCTCATAAGCGTAATGCAGCTGCTCCAGCGTATTGTTCAGCTGGTTCAGTTCCACGTTGAGTTCAAAGGTAGAGCTCATGCGGTTCATAAGAACTGAAATACTGTAGTAAGGATAGACATTCAGAGCGCTCATGATCACAATGACGACCATGAAGTAGAGGATCAGTCGTTTTTTCAGGCTGCTTCGGCTCCATAAGCGCATTTTACTCATCTTCGGACTCCTCGCTTGCCTCAAGATATTTACTCACGTTGCTCTTTGTGATCAGGTGGGAATCCGCGGTGAAATACGCGGAAGTCCTGCCCCCCTCGTTCAAGTCCACAAGCGCTTTAATGGCATCATAGCCCATCTGCTCATGGTCTGCCGAAACAGTTCCAAAGATCACTTCGTTATCGATGTAGCGCAATATTTCCGGGGTGTCCCCATAACCGATCATACTGTAGTTCACCTTGTTCAAATCGATGAGACGCTGCGCCACAAGGGTCGTGTCCTTTTCATTGGTCGTGATAATCGCGTCCAGCTCCGGTTTATTAACGATTAAATCCTGGAGGGTATCTTCCAGGCTGAGAAAATTGTCGTAATTATATTCCACGGTTTCCAGCTTCAGATCGGGTGTGCCCTTCAGTGCATCGGTAATCCCCGAAATCATTAGATTCTGGACAATCGCGCCTCCCCCTTTGTCATTGCTGACCAGAACCACCGCATGGCCCCTTCCCCCCGTTGCAGCGATGAGCATCCGTCCCATTTCCGTGCCGGAGCTGTAGGTATTAACTCCTACAAAAGCCGCTCTCCTGCTGTTTTTTGCATCGGTTCGAATCGTAACAATGGGGATTGATTTTTCAACTCCCTTATCGATGAGCATCCCCGTTTCCGTCTCGTTCCAGACATAGGTTACAATACCGTCCACATTGGAAACAATAGCCATATCCAGACACTTGAACTGCTCCGCAGCACTGGATCCCCCCGGACAGTTGAACTCCACCGCCGCGTTGAACTCTTCGGATGCCCTCTCAACACCTTTTTTTATAGAAAGCCAAAATGGATCGTCCATGTTTTTGCAAATCATTGCAAAATGATACTCGGGGTCCGGATTGGGCGCGATGATGCCTGCGCTGTTATCCAGGGAATGCAGTGCATTGTTGATGTTATAATATATGATAAGTGTAATGATAAGAATCGGCAGTATGATAAGCATTACCAGGACAATATAGTTCTTTTTTCTCACAGCGGAACTCCTTATCTCTGTGAAATGGCTGTACGGGCCGCCTGAGTCAGCTGTACGGGCCGCCTGATACTATTATACTGGCATCCGGGAGAATTGACAACGAAAAAGGAATGAAGGATATTCCGGTTCCTTAACGCAAATTCATCGGGTCCGTCATATTATTGGTATTATAAACAGGGAGGTTCCGGACAAACGGAAAATAAGCCCCATTTCAATCAGGAAAGAGGTTGTTTTATGGCTTGTAAATTTCAGGATAATGCGCGTCAATGCATTACATTTGAGCAGTTTAATATATTAAATAATTTAATCTCCTTATGGCAGCGGTATGTCATGTGGACAAGGTCATTCTTTATGGCCTGGATCGACAACTCCCCGAATCTATCCGCAGTACAGAACCGGGTTTATCAGATTCCGATGGATTTTTACAATACATTGAGGGTTTTTTACGGCGAGAGGCTGGCGGAGCAGTTTTTAAATTCATTCCGGTCATATTCTGTTACCAAGCAAAATATGATGGGCGCCATGATCGGCAACAACGAAGATGACGCGAGGTTTTATGCCCAGGAGCTGTACAAAAGGGCCGATGAGATCGCTGCTCTTTTTTCAATGATTCCCCATTGGAATCTGGATATCTGGAAAACCCTGCTGTATCAGGACATCAGTATGTGCATTGCAGAAGTAAGGGCTGCACTAACCGGTGCTCACGATTTGGAGATCAGCATATTTGAACGGATGCTGCTGAATGCCGCTGATATCGGCGGATATATGGCCCGCGCCATATTCCAATCCACACAGCAGCAAATTCCTGATCAGATGCAATAAATGAGAAAAGGCCTGCCTCATCGTGTCATTTACGCGCATGAGTGCAGGCTTTCTTTCAATTCTGACGCGCTTTACGCCTTGTAATTAGATTTAATACATGACCGGATAATCAATGATTACCGCATCCGCCGGCAGACTCAGGTCCGGTTTGACGGAGGTTTCTTTGATGTGAGACACGATGTCGACCGTCATTTTGAACATATCTTTCTGATCGAGTGAAATCGTACCTTCTGCGTTCTTTTGATCCCCCTTCATGTCAACAGAGCAGCTGAACCCTTCCAAATCCGCGCTTCCCTTTAGGCTGTATTCCTGCAAAGAACCTGATTTTTCTTTGATCAGGATATCTGCGCTTAGACTCCCTGTGCTAAGCTTTGCGGCCAGATCTGCCATATTCACCTCATCGTTGGAGATTCCCTCTGTCAATGCTGTTTTTGCCATCGCCGCGAGTACTGAATTATGATTCAGGTTCAGTGTATAGGTAACATAGTTTCCAACAGTCTTTTTTGAAAAAGCCCCATCGCCGATGAGATGTTTCAGAAAGGCATATGTGGTTTTTATATTCTGATACGTTGAAACATCCGCACTTGGCATGGAAGCCAGGGAAGCAGACAGCATTTCTGAAATTTTGATGTCGGAATTGCCCATATTGGCTAACGACTTTAAATCAATTCCCATTTGCTGATAGGTATCATATACATTCATCTTATACCAGGTGCTTTTTCCGGCTGTCGGGTCAATCGCAGAGAACATGCTGGAATTCATATAAGTGTCACCTGTTTCACCGTCCATCTTGATTTTCATAGTGGCTTCCTTGAACATATCCAGCATCGGCTGCATCAGAGCTTTCTCTTCCTCTGCCAGCTGCGACAGCATTTTATCGAACTGAAGCTCCAGGTTCATTGTAATATCCGCGTTGGATTTCTGCTGCACACCCGATATGCTTCCGGCTGCGGAGAAATCCATGCCGGGCAATATGGAGCCAGGTTCCGCTTGGGTTGTCATGTTCATGCTGAAACTTCCTTGGGTTTCATATGCCTTCTCAAGGTCCAAATCGGATTTCATCAGCTTGCTGATGATGGAAAAATCCGTGTCAGCATTAGAAAACAAGGCTTCAGAATCAATGATAACAACCGTCTTCTGTACTGCATCCCAGCCGACGAAGTATCCCATGCTTTCAGCAATAAAGCGTACCGGCACATAAGTGAGTCCCTGCTCTTTGTCGATAAAAGACGCCACGTCCATTTTCTTTGATGTCTCCACACCGTTCTCCGTTATGATAATGTCTGTCCCGCCTGCGACAAAAGAGATCTCTTTGTCTTCAGTCTTTGCCATTATCATTTTTGATTTGGGATCAAAGGACACATCTGCACCCAGGATCTCGAAAATCTGGCGAAATGGAACCACGATTCTCCCTCCGACATTTTTTACAGTGTCTGTGAGAATAAGTTTTTCCCCGTTTAACTGTACCTGAATTCCGCCTGCATCGGCTGCGAAAGCAGTCTGAGAACCCGTTAGAACCAGTGCCGCCACCAGTATCACTGTTAATATTTTTTTTAGATTTCTATTCATTGCTTTACCCCTTCCTTCATTGAATTTTATTAAATTCAAAATGATTTCTCTTCAAGTTTACTACAATGGCTGAGCACTGTATACGAATTATTTTGCCGACATTATGTTACTAACTTGTTTTTTTCGATTCAATTTGCCTATTATTGTCATCCGTTGACAAGCGCTCGTCTCAGGAACGAAAAGGCTGCTATTTTAATATTCTATAACAGATATCTAAACAGATCGAGGTGTTTGTAATGAATCCCAATGAATTAGTGGCTTTAATCACCGCCATTGCGGTTCTTATTTCCAGAAATGTACCGGATAATGATGAGTTGGGACTCCTGGCTTTGGTATTTTCACAGCTCGGAAGTACGCTTGCCACAATTGTCGCACAACGGCAGTTGATTTCCAGGGCAGCCGGGAACGACGACGAGAGCAGCATTCTGCCGATTGTAATCGGGTAATTTTTGCAGCAGGATAATAATTGGAGTATACATAACCTTTCAACGGGAAAAATATGATTGTAGATTTTTGTCGTATCACAGAAAGGAATTAAAATGGACATTTCACAAAAGTTTAAAGGAATGGAGGCTTCTTCCGTCAGAAAATTATCTGTTTATGCTGACGAGGCCAAGAGGAATGGCAAGAAGGTATACCACCTGAATATCGGCCAGCCCGATCTGGCAACACCGGAACCTTATTTCCGGCAAATAAGAGAATTCCGGCAATCCGCAACGGAATACATGCCCTCTCTTGGAATTCCCGAGCTCATCGACAGCATACAGGCATACTATGCAGATTTGGGGATCCATTACGGGAAAGAGCAAATTGCCGTTACAAGCGGAGGCACCGAAGCGCTGCTCTTTACCTTTCTGGCCATCGCTAACGAGGGAGATGAGATACTGCTGCCGGAACCATTCTATTCCAACTATACTACTTTTTTTACCATATCGGGAGCAGTCTGTATCCCGGTGACTGCCTACGCAGAAAACGGCTTTCACTTCTCCGAGGAGGATCTGACTTCTAAAATCACAAAAAGGGCCAGGGCAATTCTCATTTCCACCCCCGGCAACCCAACCGGCGCCGTTTTAAGCATGGATGAGATTAAGATGATTGCAAGGATCGCGAAGAAGCACGATCTATATATTATTGCCGACGAAGTTTACAGGGAGTTTGTATTTGACGGAAGAGAAATAGCAAGCTTCGGGTTTTTAGCCGAAATTGAAGACCGGCTCATCATCATCGACAGCGTTTCCAAGCGTTTCAATGCCTGCGGAGCCAGAATCGGCTGCCTTCTCACCAAGAATCCGGATCTCTTCCCCGTTATAACCAAACTTTGTCAGGGCAGGCTCTCTGTGTCAACCATCGAGCAGTACGGCGCCGTTGGTCTTTATGAAGCGGATAAACGTTATGTGACCGATGCAAGGGATCAGTACCAGGAACGACGGAATATCGTTTATGAGCTGTTGAGACAGGTACCGGGTGTCGTATGCCGCAAACCGGAAGGCGCATTTTATATGATTGCCAAGCTGCCCGTTGACGACGTTGATGATTTTCTGACCTGGATCCTGACCGATTACGATATTGAGGGTGAAACGGTTATGGCTGCGCCGGCGGAAGGGTTTTATAAAACAAAAGGTCTCGGAAAGAACGAACTCCGCATCGCTTACGTGCTCGAGGAGGAACCTCTGACAAAGGCCATGAAGATTCTCACGGAAGGCTTGAAAAAATATATGGAAATCAATAACATCAGTCTTGTATAATTATAGCTACCGGCTCAGCCGGTAGTTTGTTTATGCCCCGGTTTCTTTATTGATTAGACTTTTTTCAGTCAAATCAGGCAGGAATTCTTTTCAACAATAATTTCAAATGGTATACTTCCTCTTAGATTAATTAGAGAGGAACTGGTTTAGTATGGCCAGAAAAAATCAATTCAAGATCAGTAAGGAAACTAAGGATGATATGATATCTTCCATAAAAAAAGGAGGATCGGTTTATGATCTGGATGCCTTTCGTCTGTCTTTCCATCGGTCTTTTCTTCGGTCTGCGGGAGCTTTCGCAAAGAATTCTGAAGGGGATCGACTCAGTCATTAACTTCGCTCTTGTGGTATTGATGCTGACCATCGGTTTCCATATCGGAACAAATAATGCCGTTGTTTCAAACATTCCGTTTATCGGTTTTCATTGTGTAGTCATATCTTTAAGCGCCATCTTTTTCAGCATTGTTTTCACGGTGATCGCAGAGAAGACGGTTCTTCCTCTGGACGAATTAAAAGAACGACTTTTTACCGGACAAATCAATTTCAATCAGGAAGTCGCCATAGCGCAGGAAGAAAAGAAGAAGACCTCACCCCTCATTTGGATTATGCCCGGAAGCATTGTCTCAGGCGTGTTGGCTGGATATTTTTTACTGCCTGACTTGTTGATACCCTTCCTCGGTCACCTGCTTGCCTCCTCCCTTGTCGTGTTGTACACCAGCGTCGGCGTCAGCCTCGGTTCCAATCGAAAGGTATTCCGATACCTGAAGCTTCTTGGCTTTAAAGTGATTTATCTTTCTGCCGCCATATTTGCCGGCAGTGTTGCCGGCGGGCTGGTATCGGGACTGCTGCTGGATCTGCCGCTTTCTATCTCTGTGATTTCAGCAAGCGGGATGAGTTATTACAGTATTACCGGCGCGTATATGACACAGGTTTATGGCATTGAGGCAGGCACCTACGGTTTCGTTGTAAACGTTATGCGGGAATTTTTTACAGTTCTCCTGCTGCCCCTGCTGATAAAAATCAGTAAAGGAAGTCCCATCGCCGGCGGCGCTGCCGGAAACATGGATACCATGCTGGTTCCCATTACAAAATTTGTCGGTATTGAGCTGGGCTTGGTCACCTTGGTCACAGGAACCCTGCTGACCTTTCTGGTTCCGTTTATTCTGCCGCTTCTCTATGGCATCTTTCAGCATATGGCTTTATGATTGTTATGGGCAAAATCTCTATATGGTTATAATCAGCCGTCGTACGAGATTTTACGCCGGCTGATTGTGATTTACTTTTTTCCTCTTACTATAGCAGTGATCTGGTGATAAGCTCCGGTTAACCCTCCCGCAATACCGAGACACAGAAGAATCAGAAAGAAGATCATTCCGGTGCCAAACTTTCCGTCCAGCCAACGGCCGGCCAAAGCACCCAGAACGATGGGAATTGCAACGGCCAGGCCCAGCTGAGAAACCATCACAGTCGCCTCAAGACCCGAATGGTTGCCCTTCCCGTTTTTCTGAACGCGAGGATCCTTATGGTCGGATATTCTTTCCTTTTCTCTTTGTTCATCATTCAACATTTGACTTGCTCCCCGCTTCACATCCAGCCATTATTTCCGTCCGAACGGCTTCACATCCGGCCAAAATGTGGTATACTTATACTATAATATTCAGGAGGTGTTATCATGAAAGGAATTGTTAAAGCCAGTTTTGTTCTCAGTATCGTCACAGTTTGTGTCGGTGCGGCGGCTGTTGTATTGAGTGCGATTCAGCTCAACTCGGACCACTAAATATATTTTCGGAGTACAATTGAGATTCTGTCTTTTCTGGTGACGCTGCCGATTTCTTTGAGGAGTACCTTTCCCTTTCCTCGAAGCACAAGCTTGTCACCTTCTTTTATTGCACGGTCTGCCTTCAAATTCTGCAGCCCGTTGACAAAAACCAATCCGCCTTCAATGGCCTCTGCCGCTCTGCCCCTGGAAAGGGAAAATGCAGAAGCGATAACGTTATCCAGCCTCAGGGAAGCAACCGTATCCCGTTTTTCTTCAAATCTGGCGTCAGGAACGAGAATCCGGTCGATGGAAACGAGTTCTGGCTTCAACGCAGCCCGACCCGCTTTTTCGTAATGGTAGATTAAAAAGTCTCCCATCTCCTTCAGGATTACAATATCGGCGCCGTCCTCACGAACCAGAATATCACCGATCATTTCCCGTTTGATGCCTAGTCCCATCAGGGAACCCAGATAATCACGGTGAGAAAGTGTTCTGCCACCGCACTGGGCAATTCTTAGCAGAGTCAGCGGATTATTGTCACCGGGTCTAAGGAGCCGATCGTCAGGAAGGTCCTCGTACTCCGGAAAAAATACCGCCACCGTCCGTTCGGCGTCTTCATATCCTCCGTAGAAACAATACCGCAGACCTTTGCTTTTCCTGCACAGGGTTTCCGTCAGTGTTCTCTGCCGCATATCCAGAAATGCCGAGTGGCTCATAATATTATACTCGAGGCACTGCCGGATTTTATCCTCAAGGCCCGCAAGCAATACCTTATCCTCTTTTCGATTGTCATCCATACTTTACCCTTTTCTAAATTTATCGGTATATGATATAATATCAAATATTCATTTTATTACGAAAGGCTGAAAACGAAGAGCAATGATTATTTATACGTTCAAGACACACGGAACCTGCTCCTCCCATATTCAACTGGAGCTGGAAGGCAATATTTTAAAAAAAGTAAAATTTATCAACGGCTGCGATGGAAATTCCAAGGGGATCTCCCGGCTAGCCGAAGGTATGACCGTAGAGGAAATCAAGAAACGGCTGTCGGGAATTCAATGCGAAGGCAGATGTACATCCTGCCCTGACCAATTGGCCAAGGCGGTGGACGAAGCATTCTGGATGCTCAATAAGAGAAACCTTGCCGAAGCAGGGGTATAAAGCCTATTTCTCTCTGACATAGATCAGCTTGTTATTGGAGCCGTTGATGCGCTCCGACTTGATTTCGAATAGATCCAGGGACTTGATAAACGGTGTGAATTTATTGAAACCGAAATTTCGGACGTCAAAGTCAGGATATCGCTTCTGCAGCTTGTTTCCAATATCCCCGATAAAAATCCACTCATCTTCATCGGAATTCTCCTGTACAATGGTGATGATCGCCTTTTTAATGGTATCAAAGTTCGTCATTACCTCTTCCTCTTCCACGGCCTTGGCAGTTTTCGGCTGCTCCTGGGCCTGCTGATCCGCCATTGCCAGCAAGTCGAGATATTTGAATTTATTGCAGGCTGAAATAAAGGCTTTCGGCGTCTTGCTTTCCCCCATGCCAACGACATCCATGCCCGACTCTCTCAGCCTGGAAGCAAGTCTCGTAAAATCACTGTCGCTGGAGACCAGGCAGAAGCCTTCCACGTTCCCGGAATACAGAATATCCATAGCATCGATAATCATGGCGGAATCCGTTGCATTTTTTCCGAACGTATAGCTGTACTGCTGAATAGGAGTGATGGAATGCTCCAGCAGCACACTTTTCCAGGAGGCTGAGGTTGTCCTTGTCCAGTCTCCGTAAATTCGTTTGTAGGTGGCAACCCCGTCATTTGATATTTCATCCAGGATGAACTTGATATATTTATCCGAAATGTTGTCTGCGTCTATCAATACCGCATATCGCTTGTCCATACTCATCTTTTCATTTCCCCTCTTTTGTTCTGTTTTTTGATTTTGTTTCCGATACCGTCTTAGTATTTCTTTTTGGGGAGTATTTTACCCGATCAGTTCCATCAGCTGCTTCGGCTCGTCAATGATGACGTACGCGCCGGCTTCGGCCAGCGTATCGCGGGACCGGTATCCCCAGGTGACTGCAACACAGAGTATCCCTGCATTTTTTGCAGTTGCAACATCCACTTCGGAATCTCCTACATATAATGCGGTCTCTTTGGGGGATCCCAACTGCTTCAGCGCTTCTATAACGTTATCCGGTTCGGGTTTTTTCTTCCTTTCCGTATTGTCTCCGATTGCGGCGTCCACATCCGCTCCAAAATAAAATCTGCACATTTCTTTTGTCGCTTCATCCGGTTTGTTGGACACCACGCCGACCTTGATTCCCATTTGTTTCAGTCTCCTCAGCAACTGTGGCATTCCCTCATATGGGCCGGTACGGTTCCGCATGTTCTTGAGGTAATATTCCCGGAACAGGATCAGGCAGCGGAGTATTTCGCTCTCGGATGTTCCCGGCGGTAAAGAACGTTCCAGCAGCATCTTGGCTCCGTCTCCAATAAAGGTTTTGATCTCCTCCTTTGTTCTCTGACGGTAGCCCTCCTGCAGAAGAACTTCATTTACACTGTCGGTGAGATCATCCAAAGTATTCAGTAAAGTTCCGTCCAGGTCAAAAAGTATCGTATCGTAGTTCATTATACTCTCCTTTTCTTTTTATATTGTACCATATTTAACTCATTTTTAAATGAAAAAATGGGGAAAATATGCAAGCTGTGGTTCTTCTGTGGTTCTTTACAAACTTGGTAAAAAAGCATATAATAGCAGAAATGTAAATGCTGTGTCAGCTCCGGCTTGCCGCGGCAACAGGTTTCAGGAGTAAAAAGATGAGAAAATTTCTAATAAGAGCCTTTATTAAGGACTTTGAGAATACAAAGGATCCGGGAGTCCGGACTCAGTATGGAAAGCTGGCCGGCACAGTCGGTATTATTACCAATCTCATTTTATGCGTTGCGAAGATTATGATCGGGCTGCTCATAAACAGTATTGCTGTAATAGCGGATGGCGTCAACAATCTAACGGATACTGCATCCTCCGCCATAACGCTTATCGGCTTTAAGCTGTCTTCCAAGCCTGAGGATGTGGAGCATCCTTACGGCCACGCCCGCTTTGAATACCTTACCGGCATGGTTGTTTCGCTGCTGATCCTTGTTCTGGGCATTAAGCTTCTTTCTACGTCTTTTGAAAAGGTTCTCCATCCGGATCCGCTCCAATTCAGTTTGGTTACGGTTCTGATCCTGGTGCTTGCAATCGGGATCAAGGTATGGCAGGCCATGTTTAACGTAAGAACAGGTGAAGAAATTCAATCTGCTACGCTGAAAGCTACGGGAATGGACAGCCGAAATGATGTTATCTCCACAAGCGCCGTACTGATCAGCATACTGGTCGGGAAAATCACCGGTTGGCAGCTGGACGGCTACATGGGCTGTCTTGTTGCGCTGTTTATCATTTATTCCGGGATCATGCTCATTAAGGAAACCTCCAGCCCTCTGCTGGGCAAGGCTCCGGACCCGGAGCTGGTCAAGGAGATTGAAGATCGTATCTGTTCGGAGAAAGGCGTGCTGGGCATACACGATCTCGTCGTACATGATTATGGTCCCGGGCGCATTTTTGCTTCCGTGCACGTTGAGGTGGACGCCCGCGGCGACCTGATAGAAAGCCATGACATGATCGACAACATCGAACGGGCCATTCGCCGGGACCTGAACGTACAACTGGTTATACACATGGATCCCCTTGACACAAAGGATCCGTTAACAAATGAGTTAAAAGATGAAATAAGTAAAATTTTATCGGAATTTGACAATGTAGTCGGCTTTCACGATCTCCGGATCGTGGCCGGGTATACACACAGCAATATCGTTTTCGATATCGTAGTATCGCCGGAATGCAATCTGGCTGAAAATGATATCAGGAACCATGTGGAAGAGCGGCTTCAGCTTCTGAACAGAACATATTACGTCGTAGTCAACTTTGATAAAAGTTATGTGGAGAACAACATTTAAATTCAGTAGGAATCGGACAGGAGTACCACATGGAAGAAGAATTACAAAAGACCGGTCATATCAGACTGAAAGCTCATATTCTGGCTTTCACTACAATTTTTATCTGGAGTACAACTTATGTTTCCACAAAGGTACTGCTTGAGGATTTCACTCCAATTGAAATCCTTTATTTTCGTTTTATCCTTGCCTACGCAGTCCTTTTCCTTATAAAGCCGGCCCGCATTCCTTACAGAAGCAGAAAGGAAGAACTGCTCTTTGCCGGAGCCGGGCTTTGCGGCGTAACCTTGTACTTTACTCTGCAGAATACGAGCCTCATTTATACTCTCGCATCCAATTTTGGCGTCCTGGTTTCTGTCGCCCCGTTTTTTACAGCAATTCTATCCTGGTTCCTTTTAAAGAGCGAGCCCCTCAGCAAGCGCTTTTTTATCGGTTTCGGGTTTTCCATCATCGGCATCACTTTGATCAGTTTCAATGGAAATTTTATATTAAAGTTAAACCCGCTCGGAGATATTCTGGCCATCTCCAGTGCCGCAGCCTGGGCTGTTTATTCGGTGCTGATGAAAAAAATCAGTATGCTGAACGATCATGTAATTCTTTCCACACGTAAGATCTTCTTCTATGGTATAATTTTGTTGACACCAGCGCTCCCATTCTTGGATTTTCGCTGGGGCCCGGCCCGGTTTGCGCACCTGCCCAACGTATTCCATTTTCTTTTTCTTGGACTGGGCGCTTCCGCCCTCTGCTTTATTACGTGGAACTTCGCAGTGGGTGTTCTGGGTGCGGTTAGAACGAGCGTGTATATCTACATCAGTCCCATTGTCACCATCGTAACGTCTGCTATTATTCTTCATGAAAGAATCACCGTCGTCGCAGCGGCAGGCGTCGTACTCATACTGGCCGGTCTTTATCTGTCTGAACGAAAAACCTTTCCGACTATAAAGGAGAAAAGCAATGACGATGATCGAAACAAAAATGGGGATCAGGATCCTGAAGAATGAAAACAACTGCAACGACAATCCGCCTGAATTTCTTGGGGAAGAAGCGGTCGGCCATATCCGGAGATTTCATGAAACGGTGCCGGGATACCGGGCGACTCCGCTGATTAGGCTGGACGCCCTGGCAGATCGGCTCGGCGTGAAACGAATCTATGTCAAGGACGAGTCAAAACGCTTCGGCCTGAACGCATTCAAAGGTCTTGGCGGTATTTATGCCGTCACGAGGGTTCTTTGCCGGGAGCTGGGCTTTGACATGAAGAAAGCCACCTTCGATGATCTGAGGGCTCCTGAAATAAGGGATAGGATAAAAGATACTGTATTTATCACCGCCACAGACGGCAACCACGGACGCGGCGTTGCCTGGGCAGCAAGTCAGTACGGCTGCAAATCCCATATTTACATGACCAAGGGAACCGCACAGAGCCGGGTGGACGCGATCAAGGCAGCAGGTGCGGAAGAAGTAGTTGTTACGGATATGAATTATGATGATACCGTGCGCCTGGCAGCAAAGCTTGCCGATGAGAACGGCTGGAAGCTGACACAGGATACGGCCTGGGAGGGTTACGAAGAAATTCCTGAGTGGATCACGCAAGGCTATACGACCATGGGCGCAGAAATACTCGATCAGCTTAGAATGGACGGAATCAGCAAGCCGTCTCATTTGTTCCTGCAGGCGGGAGTCGGCTCCTATGCCGGCAGCATCCTGGGCTACTTTGCCAACCGCTTTGGCGGGCAGCCGCCGGTCACCACCATTGTGGAACCTGTCAACGTTGCCTGCATTTTTGAGTCAGCACTGGCGGGAGACGGAAAACCCCATCCGGTTCCGGGGATTCAGCAAACAATCATGGCCGGCCTGAACTGCGGTGAACCCTGCCTGACCACATGGAGCATCCTGAGGGATTTTTCCTCCTTCTATGCCGCCTGTCCCGATTTTGTCACCGCAAAGGGGATGAGAACACTGGCCGTTCCTCTGGGCAGTGATTCGAAAATCGTTTCCGGAGAATCCGGCGCGGTCGGCCTCGGGCTTCTGGCGCTGCTTATGGAACGGGAGGATCTGTCCGAGATCCGCAGGTTGGAGGGCCTCGACCAGGATTCTGTGGTACTGTTGATCAGCACGGAGGGCGACACGGACCCCGACGGCTATTATGATGTGGTTTATAACGGAAAATATCCGGTTGAATAAAAAGAAATGTCCACAGACGATATTCTGTTTTATAAACAAAAAGATAATCCGAATGGAAAAGGAGATGATCGGAGTGGGAAACGTATTTTACTACGAAACCAGTCTCGGACCCGTTGGAATCGCGGAAGCGGACGGGAACATCACACATTTGTTTTTTAGAGGAGAAAGCTTTTCCGAGAAAGACTTCTGCAATAGGGAAACCCCCGTTCTTGCGGAAGCCGGGAGACAGCTGAGGGAGTATTTCGAAGGAACGCGCAGGGAATTCAATCTTCCGCTGGCTCCTAAGGGTACGGATTTTATGCTTCGCGTCTGGACGGCGCTTCAGGAAATCCCTTACGGGGAAACGCGGAGCTATAAGGATATCGCCTGCATGGCGGGCAACAGCAAAGCATGCCGTGCTGTGGGTATGGCCAACAACCGAAATCCAATCTCCATCTTCATTCCCTGCCATCGGGTCATCGGATCAGGTGGAGATCTCATCGGATATGGAGGCGGTTTGGACAAAAAGGCATTTCTTCTTGAATTGGAAAGAAAGAGTCTTTAGTTCCATTGACAGCAAAGTATACGGCTTAATGCTCTGATTCCGGATCCAAATGCATTTTTAAGAATCCGACCGGCCCATGCAGTGTAATTTGCTTGATCATGTTCCCCAGCTCGTTGACGGGCAGGGCCATTTCCTTCTGGAGC
Organism: Anaerovoracaceae bacterium; assembly: GCA_036677845.1. Taxonomy (GTDB): domain Bacteria; phylum Bacillota; class Clostridia; order Peptostreptococcales; family Anaerovoracaceae; genus Anoxybacterium. The sequence continues at coordinate 118,511 of JAVBVR010000075.1, forward strand.
CAGAAGGAAATGATTCCGATCTGAGCCGACGAGATATATTCCATGACATACTCCATATTGTCGATATGCGGAACCTTTTCTTTCTGCAGCAGCTCCCGCAACGTCTTTTTAATGACCTTTTTCAGTTTAAAAATAAACTGCGGGTCTCCGTTTTCCCCGAGCAGAACCCGCAGGATTTTACTGTAGCGTTCATAAAATTCAAGCGGCGGAAGAAACGGGTCGATGTTTTCATCCCGAATAATCCTTGTGATAATCTCCCTCAGTTTGATGACCAGTTCGGCCATCAGCTCATCTTCCGTCCTGTCCAGCAGGTCGTAGATGTCTTTATAGTATACGTAAAAAGTTCCTCTGTTCAGTTGCGCTTTTTCTGTAATCTCTTTAATGCTGATCTTATCGATCTTTTTTGTTGCATACAATTCAAAGAATGCGTTTCTTATCTTTTCCTTTGTTTCCGTTACTCTTTGCGAGTCCTGACTCATTTTTCACCCCTCCTGATTTTGCCAAAACCGACATTCTGGCGTATATTGTTTATTTATTTTTTGAAATGTTTCCGTATAATGTAATTATAAAACAACACGTTGTTGTGTACAACTATTTTTTCCAGACGTGAATTTTACATACTGTATGGATTGAAAGAAGGAAATCATGGAAAACGGAACTGACTGCATTATTCTGAATAAAGTAAACAAATACTTCGGTGATAAACAGGTGCTGAAGGATGTTTCGCTGAGCGTTCCTTACGGGTGTATCTACGGTATGCTGGGACCTTCCGGGTGCGGCAAGACAACGACGGTCAAAATCATGGCCGGCATCTCAGAGGCTACCTCAGGCGATACCTATGTTCTGGGAAGAAAGATGCCCCAGCTGTCTTTGATGAACGAAATCGGTTATATGGCGCAGTCCGATGCTTTGTATATGATGCTGTCCGCTGCCGATAATCTGGAATTCTTTGCATCAATATACGGGATGAAGAAGAATCAGTATAAGAAAAGAATCCTGGAGGTCATGGAGCTGGTGAATCTTTCAGATGATCTGAACAAACCGGTAGGAGCCTATTCCGGCGGTATGAAGCGAAGGCTGTCTCTTGCCATGGCCATTCTGCACAACCCGAAGGTGCTGATTCTGGATGAGCCGACGGTAGGCATCGATCCTCTCCTTCGCCAGGATATCTGGAAAGAGCTGTACAACATGTCCGAAAAGGGTGTTACGATTCTGGTTACAACCCACGTTATGGATGAGGCGGAAAAATGCCATCAGCTGGCAATGATGCGTAAGGGGGCGCTGATTGCCCAGGGAACACCTTCCGAGCTTCAGAAAAGAATCGGAGCCGGCAGCATTGAGGAAGCCTTTATACGATATGGAGGTGGCAGTCATGAGGATTAAAGCGATGGCTCTGCGCATCCTGAATCAGCTGCGCAACGACAAAAGAACGCTGGCACTGATCTTGTGCGCACCGTTGCTGCTGCTGACCCTGATCTACTTCATCCTGGATACCACGGTCACGGATATGAAGGTGGGCATCGTAAATGCTCCGCAGCAGTATATTGAAAATCTCTATCAAAACAACATTACCCCGATCCGCTGCACCGAATCTGAAGCTATGAAGCTCATGAAGGACGAGGAGATTATTGCCTCGGTTAAAATGATCAGCGGAAAGGTCTATATCGATCTTGACGGAGGAAACACCACCAAGGCTACGGCGGTCCTGGCGGCTATGGAGCAGGCTAAAAAGGGGATGTCCTCTCTGATGAAAGAGCGGCAAGATTTGAAAACCGAAGTCAACTACGTTTACGGTGCCGGTGATTTGGAGATGTTCGATAATTTTGGGTCCCTTTTCATTGGATTTCTCGTGTTTTTCTTTACCTTCCTCATTTCCGGTATATCCTTTCTTCAGGAACGGACTACGGGAACGCTGGAAAAACTGCTGTCCACCCCCATCAAGCGGTGGGAAATCGTCACCGGATATGTGGCGGGGTTTGGTGTGGTAACGGTAGTACAGTCCGCGATCATCACGTTCTATGTTATCTATATTCTGGATGTTATGATGATCGGGTCTCTCTGGCTGGTCATGCTCATCACCCTGCTCTCCGCCATGACTGCGCTTTCTTTGGGAATTCTGCTTTCGACAGCGGCAACCAGCGAGTTTCAAATGATTCAGTTTATACCAATCGTAGTAGTGCCTCAGGTATTTTTCACCGGTTTGTTTGACCTGTCTCCGGAGTGGGCTGTTGTTGGAAAATTTATGCCGCTTTATTATGTGGCGGATGCGCTGGATAAGGTCATGATGCGCGGTGAAGGCCTGGATGCCATTGCTCTGGACGTCGGAGTACTGCTTGGCCTGACTTTGATCTTCATGATCGCCAATACATTGCTGCTAAAGCGTTACCGAAGAATATAACGAGTCAGCGACACAGCATTAAACATAACTAGCAAATAAGGATTGCGCAAGTAGTTTTACGGAAGGCATTTTCGCAAAATTAGCAAGCAAGATAGGAGGATGAATCATGAGTCAGATAGGAAATCACAAGAAGAAAATAATTATACCGGTACTGCTTCTGATCGCAGTGATCGCTTTAGCTGTATTTTTTAATGTCAGAGGCGCCCGGAGTTACATCGGTGTGGTAGAGGCCACGATTCTGTCCCATACCTCTGAGGTCTCCGGTAAAATTATAGAAATGCCGGTTGAGCTCGGCCAGCATGTTACGAAAGGGGATGTTATTGCTAAAATTGACGACACAAGCCAGAAATATGCTTATGAGCAGCTGCTGCTCACCCTGGAAAAGAAAAAGCTTGCGCTTTCCGATCTGGAAGTGGAAGCAGGACGCGACAGTCAGGCCAAAAACAGCATTTCCATCGCTCAGGCAAATTACAGCAGCGCCGCTTCCTCAAGCCAGAAAGCCTCACTGGATTATAAGAACGCTCAGTCCCTTTACAATCAAGGAGCCCTTTCCAGGGACGCTTTGGATCTTGCAAAGGTTAAGGCCGATTCGGCCGCCAATGCTCTGGCAACGGCAAAGGCCCAGCTGGATATTGCGAAAAGCAAAACCTCTGCGGGTTCCGCGCAGCTCGACATTGAACAGACGGAAAGCCAGCTCGCCGATATGAAGAATACTCTTGATAAATATTCAATCCTTGCGGTGAGTGACGGCGTGATCATGAGCAAAAGCTATGTTTTGGGAGATGTGGTCTCGCCGGGGTTCAATCTGGCCGACATTGCGACGGATGACGGGAAGTATTTTGTGTTTTATCTTCCGATTGATGAGATCCAATACATCGCCTATGATCAGACTTACACAGTGAAATTCGGAAGCGAAGAATACAAGGCTGTTGTAAAATATATCGATGTGAAAAGCGAATATACTCCTAAGGATATGCAAACCGCCGCAAACAAGAATAAGGAAAGTGTAAAAGTCAAACTTCTGCTCCCGCAGGACTGTCCGCTGAAGCCGGGACAGGAAGCGAAAGTCACTCTGTGACAAAGAGCTTGCTTGAGACCTTTAACGGTCTCAAGCAAGCTCTTTCATTCGCCGGTATTTAAAAATTGGTATTTAGGCTCTTTTCCAGAAGTTTGACTGCTGAATCCCTGTATTTCTTTGAGAGAACGCCCAGCGACGCCATGATATAATCGTTATCCACCAGAATTTTCGCATGCTGCCCTGGGTACAGATTCATGCCGGTGGTATTGCTTTCCGTGATCGCCTTCATGATTTCTACCCTATGGGGCAGGCGGGTCAGCGCTCCTCCCGTTCCGACAATATACTTCACCTGGGTCAGATCCTTTCCTTCCGCCAGCGTCATCCTGCCCGACGGTCCGTATACATATCTGATTTTCCCCGCATGCCTTTCCACCGCTTTCAATACGGCTTCTTTCGCAAGCCGCTCCACAAACCGGATCTCATCGGGAGTATTGGGTATGGCCCTGTAGGTCTCCATCACCTGCTTGATATCCATCCCTTCCAGATCCTCCGCCAGCTTCTCTTCCCCGATGACTTCAATAATGTTATTCATATTGACATAAACGCCAAGATCTCCCTCCACCGTACGCTTTGCTTTCGGTTCCGGGCTCACCAGAATGCGAGAAACTTCATCGGAATCCTCCGTTACAGAGTGCAGATCCGTCGTGGCTCCGCCTACATCCAGTACGATCAGATCGCCGATGCATTCATAAAGCAGCTTTGTCGCCTCCATAACCGCACCGGGGGTGGGGATAATTGGTCCGTTTACCAGATCCCTTACATGTTCCATGCCCGGCGCATGGATGATATGCTCTTCGAAAGCTCCCTGGATTACCTTCCGGGCCGGCTCCACATTCAGGTCATCGATCTTCGGGTAGACGTTATCGACGATATATAGTTTGACGCCGCTTTCCTCATCGAAAATGAGTTTTATTTCTTCCTGATTTTCAATGTTCCCGGCGTATACCACGGGCGTTTTCAAATCCATGCTCCGAAGCAGCTCTGCATTGTATATAGCGGTATCCCGCTCACCAAAGTCTACGCCACCGGCAAGCAAAATGAGATTTGGTTTAATTTCTTTAATTTTTGCGAGGTCTGTACGTCTCAATTTTCCTGCCGTCACATAATGGATGATGGCACCCGCCCCTAAAGCAGCTTCTTTGGCGGCTCTCGCCGTCATATCGTAAACCAGTCCATGCACGGTCATCTTCAAACCACCCGCAGCGCTGGAAGTAGCCAGCATTTCTCCATAATCAAGGGTATTGACTTCTAGATTGAGCCGCAGATCGTCCACAGCTCCCTGAAGGCCTATCCGCACATCCCCGTCCAGTACCGAGGTCGGCGCCTGGCCCTGTCCGAGAAAGACCGGATCTTTCGTTCCGATCTGATGAAATGCATTTACTACGGTTGTGGTTGAGCCGATCTCAGCAACCATGACATCAACTTTCATTACGAATCTCCTTTGATTAAATAACCGGAATAGAACGATAACAATGAATTTACCAAATATGAATTCTCTGCACCTGTCCGAATGCGGAAATATTCAAAGCGCCGCGCTTCGGTGGTCATTAGGGTGGCGTGTAAGAATATCAGGGCGCGGTACCGTTTACTATTTGTGCATTTCTCTGCGTCTTTCCACAAGGAACGTCGCAACATCCACTCCGTGGCTGTTTCTTCCGAAACCTGCGTCAACACCGGTTTTCACAGCCTCTTCAGGAATGACCTGAGTTCCTCCGGCGACGATGATTACATGATCGCGGATTCCCTTTTCCACTGCCAGCTCATGAATCCTTTTCATATTCTTGTAGTGGATATTATCGTGGCTGATGATGGTAGACGCCAGAATTGCATCAGCCTTCAGCTCCACAGCTGCGTCAACCAGTTTCTCCACAGGTACGGAGGTTCCAAGATAGTGCACTTCGATTCCGTATTTTTCAATACCGCCGTGCTTGATGTCGATAATCTCGCGAAGGCCTACGGAGTGTTCATCTTCCCCGACGGTACCGCAGACAATCTTCATGGGAGCTTTTTCGATATCCGATCTGATTTCGTCATCACTTAAAAGGTGAGGTTCCGGCGGAATCACAAGGCTATCAAGATCGATATCGAACGGCACCCTGCCCTTCAGCTCGATTCTGGTTCCCTCCGCCTCCTGCATGACCTCCCTGTTGATGACTTCCGGATCTTCCAGATTCATCTTCTTTGCGATCTCAACGGCCACCACTTCTGCAACTCTTCTGTTGGCCGGGATGAACATGTTCATCATAACCGTACCGTCTGCCATCCATTCCATTTCAGGTTTGATCAGGTTGGTGTTTCTGTATTTCGCGGTTTCCTCCATACGTACCTTGACATTGTCCACTTCATCCAGTTCGTCGATAAATACGATCTTATCCGGATCTTCGAAGGTGCAGCCGCCGATCAGTGCCGCCGGATTCTGCAGGTCTCCGCCATACTGCTCCACATTGTTGTATCCATAGTGGGCGGTAACCGGAGCAAAGTAATCCTCGTCCCGTTCATAAACATAACCGAAGCCGATTCCGCCGTCGGACTTTCTTGCGATTCCGTCCCCGTTTCTTTCCGGATACATGCCCGAGTCAACAAAGAAGCCCTCTTCGACAGCCTTGAAGTAGCCGCCGGATTCCACGATCTCTTCCATGAACAGACAGGCTCTTTCCTTGATCTCCCTGACCTTCTCTCCGAGAGGCCCTTCCTTCTTCAACCCGATCATCTCCATCAATCCGTCCAGGCCGATTAACGTCTGTTTTGCCGTGTCACAGGCTTCAATATTATAAATGTGCCAAGGAACATTTCTTCCTTCATCCGGTGTGATGGTTGACTGAATATCTGCGCGGGTCAGCTTAGAGATCAGCATGTTCAGCACATGGGTGACGGTCGCCTCTCTTGCGGATGCTTCCATGTATTTGGTATTCATCTGCGCTCTCATTCTGTACCTGTCGCAGATGTCGCGCAGTGCTACCGCATAGGGCAGGTCCATGGCTACGCATGGGGCCGGAGGAGCAGTGGGCGGTACGGTTGACAAACAGATGTTGGACGCCTTGATCCCTACCTTTTCAGAGAACAGGGAATTGATGGCATGCTGAACGATCAGTTCCGGCATAACCTTCCACGCTTGTCTTGCCGTTGCATTGGCGTTATGTGCACCGTCGATCTGTGCAATGTCGGCCCATGCCAGAACTTTTTTTGATTCGCAGGCGTCGACGAAAGAACGTACCATGTTGATATTTCTATAGAGTACATTGTACTGGGGGTCCTGATGGGCTCCGTTGATTCCTTCTTCCGCAAACATAACCGCCACCTCAGGTCCGGCGACTCCCGACACATAGGAATGATAGTTGATCGGCCTGCCGACTTCCTCTTCGATCAGATCCAGGGCTTTTCTCTGCGCTCTGACCTGTTTTCTGGTAATGGGCACCCCTCCGATTCCCTGAGGTGTTCCTTCTATGAGGCCGTCCATATGAGACTGTCCTGCCGTTCTGATGACCATGATGTGATCCGCGCCATGCCATGCGGCCATTCTCATACGGCGTATATCATCCTCAAAACGTCCGGAAGCAATTTCAGTTGTAATAACCGGTTGAGGCTGAGGATCGATTCCGTTGAAATATTTGGAGGAAGGCAATCCAATGCTGCTTCCCATAGGTTTTGTCGCATCGTGATATTCAAAGGGCCCCATTTGCAGATTGGGTTCCGGGGTTCTCCAGGTCCAGCCCCGTCTCTTCGGCCTGTATTGATCAAGGTCTTTTAAGATGTTTTCGATATCAAGCTTTTCGTTATTTTTTAATCTCATATCCCTCATCTTATTTCCCTCCCTTGAACAATTCGGTTACTTCATCCCAGTGCTTGCCCCGGGCAAGAAGAGATCCCGCTTCCTGTACCGTGATGTTTTTGGCCTTCGCCAGCTTATATACCACGTGTCCTGCTCCTTTTCCCATGAGGCCCCGGTCCATGCACCCTTCCACGATGGGTTTCGTCTCCAGGGAGGAAATTCCCATTCTAAGCAATACAGATCTTTCAACGGAAGGTGTTGTATTCTTTTTTCCCAACTCGAGAAGAGGGGCTGCCACCTGCTCCGTCAGATCCCAGAACCTTTTGTAGAGCTCCTCGTCCGACAGACAGGCAATATGCTTTCTTCTTTCCTGAAAATCATCTGCTCTTTTCATTCTCATATTCCTTTCTAATTTTAACTGAGTTTTAATATCAAATCGCCGCGCCGAGATGTGTTCCCATAGAAACCGTAAAACCTATTACCGGTTTTATGCAAAGCATATAAAAACGGCGGTTTCCAAGGGAACACACCTGGCAGGCGCGTTACAATGATCTTAAAACTTCCTTGACGAACTCCACACTTGAATTGGTTTCTTCCGCCAGAAATGCGATATCCTGTTGTGTCGGCTCAACCTTGTACGTAGTGACGGCTGTTCTGATCAGGGATTTTCTCATGCGATCAAGGTCAACATCTCTCGTTTTGATCAGAGACGGATGGGACGGCAGGATGATGTTCCTGCCCGGCACCTCTTCCGCGGGGTCCCCGAAGAAGATCTCGATTCCGTTATCCCTTGCAAAGGAAAGCTGCGGCTGTATGTGTTTGCCGGCGCCGGTATATTCGGTTTCCGATACGATGATTGTTTCATCCTTATCCATCTCCTGCGCAAGATAGAATGCGGCAGCAAGGGCTGTGTTTCCGGCGGGACCCTTTTCCAGCCCTTCAAGCCTTGCAAGAGCCTCGGTGATATAGAACACCTCGCCCTGTGAGATAGTAACATACCGTTCCATATACCGCAACGGTCTGGCTGCCGATCTCGGAACATCGGACCGGTCCGGCCATGAGGCAAAAGGCATACCGAATCCAGTATGTCCTGTTGTAAAGGATTTTTTATTAAACTGTCCGTCGGAAGCCATATGCAACCCTGCCAGATTTACACTGGCAGCGATGAGTCTGGTATTTGCCCCCGCCTTTGCCAGCCCCCTGGCTGTTCCTGTCAGATTCCCTCCTCCTGCGTTGGTGCAGACCACTGCGTCGGGATCCCTTCCGTATTTCTCACGAAACTGCATGGAGATCTCATATCCGAGAGTCTCAACGCCTGCGATACCGAAGGGAGTGTAGAGAGATGCATTAAAGTATCCGGTCTCCTCTAGGAGCAGCAAAAATTTATAGAACAGTTCCGGACCAACAGACAGCTGCACGACTTCTGCTCCCAGCGCCTCGCACTTCCTGGCCTTTTCAACAATTTCAGGCTGGCCGATCCCCCTGGAATCATAGCACTCCTGGACAATGATGCACTTCAGCCCTGCAATGGCTGCCTGAGATGCGACGGCAGCTCCGTAGTTCCCGCTGGTAGCCGCTATTACTCCCTTGAACCCCAGCTTCTTTGCATGGTAAACTGCATTGGCCGCCCTTCTTGCTTTAAAACTTCCGGATGGGTTGCAGGCTTCATCCTTCATGAAGATTCTGGCACCCTTTCCTTCCGGTGCGCATTTGCGTGCCATTTCGGTAAGGTTTCTGAGCTCCAGAACCGGTGTATTTCCGACTCCGACGCTGTATTGAATCTTCTGCATTTCCTCCAGGGAGTAGCCGGTTTCCCGCATCATTTTTTCATAATCAAACGCGATGGAGCCGCTTTCAAATTTTGAATAATCGATCCCGACCGACTTCATCATGATCTCGGGTTTTCTCGCCATTACGGAATTGTAGTCCTTGGCTTTTGTCATGACTCTTCACCTCCGAATACAATTTCCGTTACCTGCTTGTCGATGGCCAGAAGCTCCGGCACGAATTTCCCGAAATCATGCTCATAATATGGTTTTTCCTCGATCAGAGTTCCTGTTTCTTTTCTTCCGGTAACTGTTACAACGGTCACCTCGTCGCCGATCTTCGCGTCTGCTTCCAGAAAGCCTTTATCCCACATTTCAAGAGGCACCCCCTTGGTGTCCTCTGGGATCTGGGGCGCTCTCTCGGAAGGCTCTAATATCGTTTTATGGATTCGCACCCAAGTATCTTTCTTAACCATTTTTTCTCACCTTCTAATCTTTTTTTGCCCTGGAGTATAGCGAAAAGCGCCGGCCGGTTTCACAAGTTCACTTTCTATTGTGTCAATTGTATCACAAAATGAGAAAATTTTCATACAAACTGCTTCATGAATCGTATCGGCAGGCGCTCAATTCCTATTTTACAATCTTAGCTTCCTCGCTGATCAGGTCCCTCATGTCTCCCATGATAGCCCTCGGAACCGGAAGCGTGATCATGGTGTGCAGCCCCGGTCTGGCGTTAATGATGTTCGGAATTGTATTCACGCACATTGCGATGGTTCCGATACCGCCGGGAACCTCCGGGCTGTTGACCATGTTGATGTTCGGATTTCCCTTGATGATGACATAGTCGCCTGTCTGTACACCGACCTGTTCGGGCTCGATCTGCTGCGGATGCTCCATTTCGATCTTTACATCGCCGTCAACCCAGCCTTTTGCCTTCATATCCACGCCTGCGACATTGCCGGCTTTTGCAAATCCGTATTTTGATTTTCTGTCCACATCCGTAAGAATCGGATCCATGGACTGATCCATTTTATCCAGCTTCCAGCCGACAGCGTCAGTAATCATCCTGATCGACTCGGCAAATCCCACATGTCCGGAAAGATGCTTGGTCCTGAAATCTTCCGGCGTTATGCCGATGCCCTGTTCTTCCATTACAGCTGGTCCAAAGGGTGACAGGCTGTTTACTCTTCTCGAAATGATATGATCAACCGATTCACAGCAACCGGTCATTACGATAACCAGAAGGTCCATAATCAGGCCCGGGTTGATTCCGGTACCGATGATGGAAACGCCGTTTTCCTTTGCAATCCTGTCCAGCTCAGCTGCAAGCTCCGGAGACTGAGCCTGCGGATAAGCCATTTCTTCTGCACTGGATACTACATTGATTTTCTTTTCCAGACAGAACTTCAGTCTGTCAAACGCAGTCTTTGTAAAAGAGTCCGTACAGCACAGCACGACATCGGCTGCTTTCTCCCGAATCACATCCTCCGGTGCTCCGATGATAACGTCGGGCCTGTCTCCTCTGGGGGTTTCTATGAAATCATACATGCTTCTGCCTACTTTTGCGCCTCTTCCGGCAACACCGACGATGTCAACGCCTCTCTTCTTGAGCAGCATGTCGGCCATACCTCCGCCCATGGCTCCGAGACCCCAGATAATTACTTTCACATTTTCCATTTCTTTTCCTCCTCAGATTCTTTCAAATTATAAATAATAAATTTCATAATGCCTTGTTCTTCATAGTATTGAACAGCCCGGCAAAGCTATACTTAATTCATTTATTAAGCAATCCGCATGCCAAAACGCTGTTTCCGGAAAATGATTCGGTTATTGCCGGAATTTCATTAATTTGTTCTGAGTTCAGACCGTTATTTCATAAAAAAAGACAGACTTCGGAAGAAGTCTGCCTGTTTTTTGATTACACTTTGTCGGTAGTGCCAATATATTTGCACTGAATCGCCAGTTATTTTGCGGTTACAGCTGATATTTCCTGATTTTATGCTGCAGTGTCTGACGCTTTATTCTCAGGTACTCAGCCGCTCTGGAAATATTTCCTGCATTCTTGGCAAGAGCCAGAATGATCATCTCTTTTTCCATGTTTTCCAGATACCAGTCCATCCCTGCCTGGCTGAAGTCATAGGTTCCCTTTATTATCTCCTTGTCTTCATTGTTGATCAGGATATGTTTTTCGGTCAAAAGCTGTTCTTCGTCGGTCATGGAAATTGCAGCCATAATGATATTTTCCAGTTCTCTGACATTTCCGGGATAATCATAATGCAGCAGCTTTTCCTTCGCACCTTCGGAAATGGACTGTACGTTTTTTCCGTAGCGCTTGCTGTATTTTTCAACAAACTTGTCGGCAAGTAGCAGGATATCATCCTTTTTCTCTCTCAGAGGAGGAAGGTCGATGCTGATGATGTTAAGCCTGTAATAGAGATCCTTTCTGAGTTTTCCGGTCTGAATCAGATGTTCCGGCCTTTCATTGATGGTTGCGATGATCCTGACGTCTATGGGGATATCTTCCATTCCTCCAACCCTTCGGATATAATCCTCCTGCAGGACTCTCAGCAGTTTGCCCTGAAGATCATAAGGCATTGCGCTGATTTCATCCAGCAGAAGCGTTCCCCCGTCGGCCTGCTCAAACAGCCCTTCTCTGTCGATGGCTCCCGTAAATCCGCCTTTCGCCGTACCAAAGAGAATTCCCTCCAGCAGGCTTTCCGGTAAAGCTGCGCAATTTTGTGCCAGAAAAGGCTTTTCTCTCCGGTCGCTGTCGTAATGAATACTCTGGGCGATCAGTTCTTTTCCCGTTCCGGTTTCTCCGTAGAGCAGTACAGATGCGGAGCTCTTCGCTGCCTTTCTGGCTGTTTCAATGGTTTTCAGAAATTTATTGTTCTGGCCGATCAGGCTGTTAAAGCTATACTTTCTGATTCTGTGCGCTTTTGTTCTTTCCGGCTCCAGCTTTTCCTTGTGCAAGTCGAGTATCGTGTTGGACATCTTTCTGATGTTGGTGACGTCCTTTGACACCTCAATGGCAGCAATTACTCTGCCGTCATAAATAACGGGAATGGTGCTGTTGATCGCGTTGATCACCTTGCCGTCCCGATTCAGATAGGTCTGCTGCTTGTTCAGTGTTACCTTTTTATGATGCAGCGCCTGCAGCATGGTGCTTTCCTCTTCGCTCATGTTCCGGAAGACCTCCTTAAACGGGCGCCGGAGAACCCCCCTTCGTTCCATCTTTTCAAGACGGGCCATGGCATCGTTGTAGATGATGGTATTCCCTTCACTGTCAATGACATGGACTCCTTCATCTACAACCTGAAGAACCTTCTGCATGATGTACTCATATTCTTTTACTTTCATGAAAACCGCCTCCTTAATAAGCCCTCGGTATGCATCCGCCGAGCAGGAAACCAAGTCTGCAATGGCTGTGTTTACAGCATAACATATCCTTTTCTCCGGTGCAAATATTCTGGCACATGCCAATTTTTTTGCACTTTGGATCTGTGTCTCTGATTGGTTTTCACCAACAGTTCCGTCCGGAGGATACTATGCTTTGCTGCATTTTTCATTGACTCAGTCTGCCCGGACAGTTATAATTAAAAAGCGCATTGCGAATAGGCGATCAAATAGTTGTTGTAATCGCTGATTGAAAGATTCAGGAGATTGACACTGAAAGATTAAGGAGAATGACAATGAGACTAAGAAAAGAAGCTGATGATTTGCAGGAAGAAGAAATCCTCCTGATCGCAAGGGTATCCGACGCTCTGGCACATCCGGCCAGAATCAAGATTTATCGTTTTATCATGCAGAGCAACCGAAACAGAACATCGGTATGCAATAAAGATGTAGTCGCGGCTTTCGACTATTCCCAGGCAACAATTTCACAGCATATTAAAAAGCTTGTGGAAGCAGACCTGATACAAGTAAAGAAGGACGACAAGTTTTCCATGTATTATGCAAACATTGGAATACTGGGAAAATACCTTAATGCTACGAAAAAGTTTGAGTAGCGGCGGCATTGGTTGATAATAAAACCCCAATCGGAGCATGTTAATATGCGGATGAAGATTGGGGTTTTTCGATTACATGATGAAAAAATTGGGATTTCTCGATTACATGATGAAGAGAATGACAAAGTATATTGCCAGTACCGCAAAGCCGAGCGGTACGCCGAGTTTTGCCCAGTCCTTGCTTCCTATGCCGAGTTTGCATGCGGATATGATGTTGGGAATGTTGCCTGGTATCAGCATTCCTCCGCTGACCAGCAGGCCCATAAGGATCGCTTTAACCTGTACCGCCGTCATCAGCGGGCTGATTTCCGCCGCGGCCAGTGTGGCATTATCCAGCACTGCCGACAGGATGTTAATCCAGTATAACAACATACTGTTCAGATGTATAATGTAGGCGTTGATCAGAGGCTTAAACCCGGCTCCCAAAAGCTCAAGAGCGATGATGAAGAGAAAAATTTTGGCGGCTCTGACAATGATGGAGGGAAAGTTCTCCGCACCGATTCCGCATTCCACAGCTTCTCCGGGTTGTCCCAATCTACCCGCTGCCCCTTGCAGCATTTCCGTTTTGTGAACGAGTCTGGCCTTCCGTCCTACAGAGAGAGCGCCCAGCAGCGCCATAATAAGAACTCCCGGTATAATAAAAATTCCCAGCGTTCTAAACAAAAAGAAGAAATCTTGATCCAGCAGCGACACAACAATCGTTGCCAAGGGTTCTCCGATCGGGGTCAAAGCTGCACCCAGTCCGATTGAGAAGCAGGATATGACACATAACTGTATCTTGGATTTTCTTTCAATCGGAAGCGCCTGAACGATTTCAACAAGAACAAGAGAAGCAATGATAGCAGTGATGACGCTGGACAGCAGTCCAAGAACCGTAATCATTGCAAACAAAAAGATCGGCAAAGACCATTTTTGGGTGGCGACAGCGACTACTTTTCTTATTTTTTCAACAGAATATTTAAAGATAATCCCCGCGATCAATACTGCCGCGGTGATAAAATAGAGCATCTCATTATGAAAAATATGTGAAAACAGGTGAAGAGAAAGAACCTTTGAAATACAGACTACTATTAATCCCATAAGGAACAGGAAGATCTCCAGATTGTGCTCAATAGTTCTTATCATAAACGGTAACACTAAAATTGCAATCAACGCTAAAACTAATCCAACGATCATAAAGCACCTCTCTGTTTCACGTCAAGTCGTATACAGTATACAGAGGATTTTGGAATTATCGGCTCTGTAAACTATTTGTTATTATATCGACTATTTCCAGTTAGTGCAAGAATTAATTTCCAATTCCTGCATACTAAACCAGTTCCATGATGCTTGAGATACTCCCTTGCTCCTTGTTTTGCACGGGGATTGGAGATTCCAAAAAATCTTGTGTTATCGCTTTGAATCACGGCCCATGAAAATCTTTTCATGATTGATCAGTGCTTCATAGCGAGCCTTCTGCTCCTCTCGGGAAAAGCCGAAGCCATACTGCACAAAATCAATTACATCCGCATCCTTCACAATTTCCTCAATCGCTGTTCCGACTTCTGATTTTCTGCTATGGTTCTTGACAGCCTGCCCAATGAGTTCGACTTCATCCGCAGTAAAAAGGCACGTCGATAAGAGAAACTCGATTCCGGGAAGATATCCTGCCTCTGCATGGCCAGCCTGCTTTCCCGTTATAATTCGTCCGTAGTCATGAACGGCGCAGGCGCAGGACGCAAGTTCAGGATCGGCTCCGCGTGACTCTGCCAGAAGATACCCCAGTCTTGCACAGCTTGCCATGTGCACCCGCTCCCAATCCATAGGCTTGTCCCGCTCCGGAACCAGTTTTTCATATTTTTCGATTTCCCTCAGCAATGAGCTTTGCAGCCGAAGCAACCGTTTCATTTTATTATACCCTCCCTTTTTCGTTCTCCCGTAAGATTAAAAATCGTTTCAGGATCCGGTCCGCCTCACTGGCTGAAACCGCGTTATAGTTTCCGGAATACGGGTCGGCAAATCCGTGTTTCCCTTTCAGGATATGTACTTCCGTATGTTCTTTTTTCCTCAGTTCATCCACCAGAGCAAGCGGTTCAAAAGACTTTTCCTCCTCTGGAAAAAAGAGCAGCACGGGACATTTCGGATTTACTCTTGTATAATCTCGGATCCTCGATCCGTAATAGCCGATCATCCCTTTTAAGCTTTTAATCTGTCCGCCGTATGAAAAGCCCTTCCTGTTGTCCGCCGAGTCCCCGCAGCAAAGCCATGCAATCGTTGCCCCGATGCTGTATCCCATCAGAAAGATTTGCCGGTATGCTAATTCTTCCTGTCGGAGCAGAAAGATTACTTTTTTTGCAGAAGATTCAAATCCCTCGTAATTTGCGAAATACCGGTAAGCCTCCTCTTCACGGGAATAGTCGCAGGACGGCCTGCCACTCAAAAGATCGGGGCAGACAACGTCGTAACCCGTATCGCACAGAACCTTGCAGACTTCTGTAATATGCCTGTTGATTCCATAAATTTCATGAAGCACGACAAACAATGTGTCGGAGTGATTTCTGAAGCAAAGCATCTCTCAACCCTCATCCATTCTTTTCATTCTTTCACGGAACAGCTCTTATATATTATACCATATTTTTATGGTATAATTTAGGTGCGTTCTGTCGAATTATTCATCTCACAAGAAAGTTTGAGGAAGGTCATTGGAATCTTGAAATGCCTTGGGAAGCTTTGTTTTTACTTTTTTTCTTTATTATATTATTCTTGACAACCGACTGAATATTTTTTCATACCTGCGAGGAACCATAGGCTGTGCACAGAAAATATAATAATCTATGTTTTTTAGGAAAAATTGCAATCTAAAAAGAGCAAAAAATAGTGATAAAAAAGATGCTCCCATAAATCCAGCCCCATAATATACTTCTCCCGCATAAACAGTTATTACTGTAAATCCGGTATTAGAAACAGTAAACACAGCAACAATCATTAAGGCACCTTTTCGATCATCAAAATATAACAAAAGGGTAATACAAATAAACATGATTATGAATGCATAATCTCCTATAAGCAATTTATTAAAAATGCTAAAACTATTACTATTTAACCCTAACACTGAAAAAAAAACTTTTCCCAACAATAGACAGACAAATGAAAATACAAATTGGAAACCCATTACATGTCGCAATTGCCTTGTTAGAACATCCAGCATATCAATTTTCAACTGATCGATTTCTGCTTTGGTCCCATCACTGCAGATTGTATCGTAAAAAGCTTTATATTTTTCAAAAAAGGACGTTTCATAGGATACAACAAACATCACTATGGCAGGCATTACAGACATAAATGCCCAAAAAGACGGTACATCATAAGCCGGCGCAAAACGATAAGTGCTGTAACTAATAACATGATCCTTCCCCAGCCAAAAAATAAAGTTATGGATGTAAAGTCCTAATGTATAAAGAAAACCGATCCAAACCAGAGACGGATATTTATCTAAATACTCCAGAAAGGCGAAGTTTTTTCTGCTGTTACTTCTAAAATAGCTTTGAATATTGATTGCAAAAATAACAATAATAATAAAATAGCCCATATTGACAGCTGCTAGTGTTCCTAGAACCGTTTTGAATCCCAACATTCCTGCTGCCCATGCAAGAAGAACCATAGATACTACTCCCATTAAAAAGCCGTTAATAAGTTTTTTATATTCTCGCAAGGCTGATATATAAACCGTTTCAATCCAAAGAATGTTCAACTCCAGAAACAGCAGGTACGCTGTCAGCTTAAAGAGTAATGGTAATGGTGAAAAGGAATAGAAGATAATACCGATTAAACCACCCAATAGAAGCAGTATGCTTAACGCCCCGTTCAAGGAAGGATAAATATCCTCAATCTCGTTTTTATATAATTTGTCTGAGATAAACCTTGATAAAGTCATCGTAATGCCGCTGGTCAACAGTAAAGAGAAAATAAAAGGGTAGAGTATAGAACCCATGAACAGCTCTCTCTCATTAGAGGGAACTCCCCAATGAAGCAGCAGCTTTTGTAAGACTGTAAGCATTAAAATACATAGCACTGTTGGCCCGATCGTTATAAAAACAGAAAGAACACATGCTCTGATTCCAAAGAACAGTCCTTTTCTTCTATATAGTTTCTTTAATTCAAATCCTATCCCGGCCATAATTGGGCACCTCAAAAGTGTTGTATATTCTCTTATATTCGTTAATCAGCCGCTCCTTTGAATACAGATTCACTACTCGCCTGAACGCACATTTTCCCATCTTGTTTCTGAGATCCCTATCGTTGCATAATTTTACGATAGCCTTTCCCATTTTTTCATAATCCATTACCGGTACTACGATACCTGCCTCGCCATAATCATCACCATTACCATAGATTAATTCTCTGCAGCTGCCCACATCGGTTACCACAAAGGGTTTATGACTTGCCATCCCCTCAAGAATCGCCAGCGGCTGGCCCTCACTTATGCTGCTCAGCACTAAGATATCCATTTTCCCCAAGTACTCTGCAACATTTACTCTCCCAGTAAATATCAATTCTTTTAAAGCAAGATTCTCAACTAACTGCTTACACTCCTTGTAATACTCCATATCTTCATCAAAAGGACCCATAATATAATACCTGATTTTTTTATAGCTTTCCTTTGCGATTGCAAAGGAATGAATCATCGTTTTTATGTCTTTAATTGGTACAACTCTTACGACGGCACCCACATTAATATAGTCATCCGAGCTGTCTTTCGGGCAAAGGTTTATAAAATTATTCGCCTGTATTCCATTTGGAATGATATGGATTTTTTTTTCGTCGCAGCCCAACTCAACTTGAATTTCTTTATTTCTTTCAAATAATGAAATCACCTTGTCCGCATTCTTGTACGCACATCTGGAAAGACTGTAAAAATAATCTATCCAAACCTCCTTGAAATATCCTCTAATCCATTGTGACTTGATTATTTCCTCTTCTCTTTCTCTTGTATAAATCCCGTGTTCCGTTAAAACAAATGGTTTTTTATATAGAAATTTACCCAGGCTTCCCAATAGACCTGCATAGCCTCCGGAAGCACTGTGATATAGGTCTGCTTGAGGAATTCCTTGCTGAATAACAAAAAGTATGGGGATTATCATAGATCTTAGACTCCAGTAAAAACTGGTAAAGGGCACTAGTGGGTACTTTTTTATACATACCTCTTCTGAAATATCGTAGAAATCTCTGCTCATAAGAAACTCATGCACTGACACATAAGAATATCTAATAAAGACTGAAAACAAATCGTTCCAGTCTACCTCCTCTCCCATAAGATGTTCTATTATTAGTTGGCGTTCATTGGGCTTAATCCCGAGTCTTATCCCCCATCTGTCAGGCCTTTTTATACTTCTGTCCAAGAATACTTCTCTAATCTCCACAACATTTTCCGGTATTTTATAGTTATATTGGCCTTTTTCCTTTTCCTGGGCCCCTATACTGCAAACAACAAATTCGTGCTCACTCATCCATGAAATCAGCATTTGTATCCAACTGGAAACCCCTCCGGTCACATATGGGTAACTGCCCTCGGCGATCATGCAGATTTTCATTGGTCTCACCTCATCAAAGATTTTATCCGAATAATCAGTATGAATGCTTCCTGCTTAAGCCAATGCTTACGGGGTATCTGCCCAGAAGCTTATCATATTCCATGTACTGCTTGAAAGAACACTGGATGACTTTTGTAATCCTGCCAAACAATCATTAAATTTCTTCCTGTCTCGAAGAGAATAATATAATTTTAGAAACATAATATAGGGCTGCTCACTATCACAATGTATTTTCATAAACATTTCACAATAATAATCTGCCGAACGATAATCCTTGGCCTCAAGATCAAGGATTATCCTATCTATAAAATAAACTTCATCCAGCGTGTGTATTTCCAGTATCTCCTTTAAGATTTCTCTATAGGTTAATTTCAGCTTTTTCGTATGATCCTTATCCATAAGCCCACTATTCAGACACTCTCTTAACGTATCTGCATAGGATATCAGCAGCTCTGTCTTTCTCTCCCCGCATTCATAATGACAATTCATTTCCTGAAGCGATAATGACATTTTTGCTCTCAGATCAATCAAGGCAGCAGCTGCATAGTGGGAAGTCTCAGCATCTTCATTGCATAAGGCCAGGCTTAACAGCCTTGGGTATTGGTTATTATTATCTTTGAGTATGTCCAGCAGCATTTTTCTTCTGATGCTGTTATTATTCAGTATCAGCGCTTCTTCTAATGGAATTATATTTAATTCTTTATCTGGCTCAAGTGCTCTGGAGGCAGGCTTGGACATAGCATAATGTTCCTTATCAAGTGGCGTAACATCTAAACTTGATTTCTCGCAATTCCTGGAAATCCATAACAGAAATAAAAGCAAGTACCCAAGAACAGGAAAAAATACTGCCAATGTCAGTCTGTAAAAACCTTCCTGCCTGCTTTTACGAAACCAAAAGCCTATATACAATAGGCTG